>NZ_JAENGS010000012.1:0-2220 GCF_016595265.1 Undibacterium sp. 14-3-2 | reverse complement strand
AATGGATTTTTCAGATCGCCAGCAAGAGCCGGGCAAGAAGTTCCTGGGCATAGGGCTGGTCATAGCGTTTCACGTAGTGCTGGTGTATGCACTGCTCAATGGCTTGGGTACCAAGCTCATCGAAATCGTGCAAAAGCCTTTAGAGACAAAAATTGTCGAAGAAGTGCCGCCACCGCCACCACCACCAGATACGCCACCGCCACCACCGCCGAAACTGCTGGCCCCACCGCCACCATTTATTCCGCCGCCGGAAGTGCAGGTACAACCACAGGTACAGCCACAGAACACGATTTCTGCCGTATCCAACGTCAAACCTGAAAACCCGGTGTTCAGTAAAGCACCACCGGCACCTGTGGCAGAAGCACCGAAAGCAACCGGCCCTGTGACGGTTCCCGGCGTCATCGACTTCAACGTCGCTGGCTGCAAACCCGAGTACCCACGCGCTTCTTTGCGTAATGAAGAAACCGGTACAGTTGTTCTCTCCGTCTTAGTCGGTGCTGATGGCTCCGTTTCTGACGTCAAGATCGACAAATCGAGTGGCTACCGTGGTCTCGATAATGCCGTCCGTACCCAATTGCTGTCTGGTTCCTGCAAAAACAAACCAGGTACCGTCGATGGCAAACCACAACCGACCTGGACGAAAGTGCAGTACGTGTGGAAACTGGATAACTGATCCTGAGTCCAGGCAAAAGCAAGAAGTCAGCGTTCCCGGCAACACCCCTCTGACTTCCTGCTTTACCCAGAAAACAGCATGAATTAAAAACGTCACCCTCGTGCAGGACAAAACAGACCTGAACGAAGTGACAACAAAAACAGTCGTAAGCAATACCAACCTTCTATATTTGTTATTAAAGGAAGCACCATAATGAAAACCCGTTTCTCCGCATTTCTGGCTGCAGCTCTCCTGGCATTGACTGCCGCTGTTGCCGTCGCTCCAGCTTCCGCACAAGAAGCTTCCGCAGCTGCCTCCACTGCAGCACCTGCTGCTTCCGCACCAGCGGCTGACGCTGCTGCACCTGCTGCCGCACCTGCCGGCGACATCGCTGCTGCGCCTGCGAAAGAAGTGATTGAAAACCCATACGGCTTAGACGCACTCTGGAAAACAGGTGACTTCGTTGCCAAAGGCACACTGATCATCATGGTCATCATGTCCATGGGTAGCTGGTACATCCTGATCACTAAAATCATCGACCAGGTCAAACTCTCTGGCCAGGCCAAAGAAGCTGGCAAATTCTGGAAAGCCGCTTCCGTCCAAGCCGGTTCCGCTGCACTCAAAGAAGGCAGCCCATTCCGCTTCATCGCTGACTCTGGTATCAAAGCCACAGAACACCATGAAGGCGCGCTGCTGGAACAAATCGATCTGAACACCTGGGTGTCCATGTCCATCCAACGCGCAGTCGACAAAGTACAAAGCCGTCTGCAAGATGGTCTGGCCTTCCTGGCGACAGTGGGTTCTACAGCACCATTCGTTGGTCTGTTCGGTACAGTGTGGGGTATTTACCATGCGTTGACAGCGATCGGTATGTCCGGTCAGGCATCGATCGACAAAGTTGCAGGCCCTGTGGGTGAAGCGCTGATCATGACCGCGATCGGTCTGGCAGTGGCGGTTCCAGCGGTTCTGGGCTACAACTTCCTGGTACGCCGCAACAAGAGCGCGATGGAAGAAGTCCGCTCCTTTGCAGGTGATCTGCACTCCGTCGTTCTGTCTGGCAGCATGAACAAAGTCGCTAAGAAATAAGACGGCACACCAGACACACAGTCACAAGCACGAACGACTCAAGTCACAACGCCGGTTGCCTAGCGCACCGGCGTGCAATCTGAAAGAGAACACACTATGGCAATGGCAATCGGCAACGATGGTGATGGCGAAGACGAAGTCAACAGCACCATCAACACCACCCCGCTGGTCGACGTCATGCTGGTCTTATTGATCATCTTCCTCATCACCACCCCGGTGATTACTGACACGGTCAAACTCAAGCTCCCGGCAGAACGCAACCAGATTTACAAAACCAAACCAGAAAACATCACCGTATCGATCAGCAAAGATGGTGACGTCTACTGGAATGGCGGCATGAAACCCCTGCCAGGCGGCACCGAAGGTTTGTTTGACAAACTCAAAGTCGAAGCCGTCAAAGTACCGCAACCGGAAGTCCATATTCGTGGCGACCAGAATGTGCGTTACGAATTCGTTGGCAAAACCATCCTGACCGCCCAGCG
>NZ_JAENGS010000011.1:0-5801 GCF_016595265.1 Undibacterium sp. 14-3-2 | reverse complement strand
GAAAAAGCGAAGCGAAAGGGCGAAGGGAGTTGACAGTGAGTGAGAAGTACTTCATAATCTCGTTTCTCTGCTGCTGACGCACACAACGATGCGAAGCGAAACTCGGAAGAGTGAAGCGGAAAAAAATAAAGTTCTTTAACAATTAACAGTCAATAAATGTGAGCACTTGATGAAAGCGCACCAATCAGTTTAACTGGTTGGCATGCTTAAAAAATATCAAATGCTTCACAAGAAATAAAGCAAGACGGATTTCAGCAATGGAATCTGAACTGTCAGTATTTTGAGTGAGCGACTCGTTCGAAAGAACGAATTCCAGAAATGGAAACAAGTAACAGAGATTAAACTGAAGAGTTTGATCCTGGCTCAGATTGAACGCTGGCGGCATGCCTTACACATGCAAGTCGAACGGCAGCACGGACTTCGGTCTGGTGGCGAGTGGCGAACGGGTGAGTAATATATCGGAACATACCCTAGAGTGGGGGATAACGTAGCGAAAGTTACGCTAATACCGCATACGATCTAAGGATGAAAGTGGGGGATCGCAAGACCTCATGCTCATGGAGTGGCCGATATCTGATTAGCTAGTTGGTGAGGTAAAGGCTCACCAAGGCGACGATCAGTAGCTGGTCTGAGAGGACGACCAGCCACACTGGAACTGAGACACGGTCCAGACTCCTACGGGAGGCAGCAGTGGGGAATTTTGGACAATGGGGGCAACCCTGATCCAGCAATGCCGCGTGAGTGAAGAAGGCCTTCGGGTTGTAAAGCTCTTTTGTCAGGGAAGAAACGGTGATCGCTAATATCGGTTGCTAATGACGGTACCTGAAGAATAAGCACCGGCTAACTACGTGCCAGCAGCCGCGGTAATACGTAGGGTGCAAGCGTTAATCGGAATTACTGGGCGTAAAGCGTGCGCAGGCGGTTATATAAGTCAGATGTGAAATCCCCGGGCTCAACCTGGGAACTGCATTTGAGACTGTATGGCTAGAGTGTGTCAGAGGGGGGTAGAATTCCACGTGTAGCAGTGAAATGCGTAGATATGTGGAGGAATACCGATGGCGAAGGCAGCCCCCTGGGATAACACTGACGCTCATGCACGAAAGCGTGGGGAGCAAACAGGATTAGATACCCTGGTAGTCCACGCCCTAAACGATGTCTACTAGTTGTTGGGTCTTAATTGACTTAGTAACGCAGCTAACGCGTGAAGTAGACCGCCTGGGGAGTACGGTCGCAAGATTAAAACTCAAAGGAATTGACGGGGACCCGCACAAGCGGTGGATGATGTGGATTAATTCGATGCAACGCGAAAAACCTTACCTACCCTTGACATGTACAGAATGCCGAAGAGATTTGGCGGTGCTCGCAAGAGAACTGTAACACAGGTGCTGCATGGCTGTCGTCAGCTCGTGTCGTGAGATGTTGGGTTAAGTCCCGCAACGAGCGCAACCCTTGTCATTAGTTGCTACGAAAGGGCACTCTAATGAGACTGCCGGTGACAAACCGGAGGAAGGTGGGGATGACGTCAAGTCCTCATGGCCCTTATGGGTAGGGCTTCACACGTCATACAATGGTACATACAGAGGGCCGCCAACCCGCGAGGGGGAGCTAATCCCAGAAAGTGTATCGTAGTCCGGATTGTAGTCTGCAACTCGACTACATGAAGTTGGAATCGCTAGTAATCGCGGATCAGCATGTCGCGGTGAATACGTTCCCGGGTCTTGTACACACCGCCCGTCACACCATGGGAGCGGGTTCTGCCAGAAGTAGGTAGCTTAACCGTAAGGAGGGCGCTTACCACGGCAGGGTTCGTGACTGGGGTGAAGTCGTAACAAGGTAGCCGTATCGGAAGGTGCGGCTGGATCACCTCCTTTCTAGAGTAGCGCCGTAATTAAGTGTTCACTTTTATTGACTGTTAAAAGAAAAGACGAGAAGAGTAGTAAAGAGAAGTAAAGCTGCTTTGAAGTAGGAAGTAGTGCCTGAATGGGGGTTTAGCTCAGCTGGGAGAGCACCTGCTTTGCAAGCAGGGGGTCGTCGGTTCGATCCCGTCAACCTCCACCAATACTGGGGCTGTAGCTCAGCTGGTTAGAGCACCGTGTTGATAACGCGGGGGTCGTTGGTTCGAGCCCAACCAGCCCTACCAAAAGTATGTTGAGAAAACAAACGCAAATGGCGCGTGCGCTGTTTAGGTTTGTTCTTTCAAATCGAAAGAGAGTCGGAAGACTCAGTAGCAAGAAGTTCTCGTTCTTTAACAATTCAGAAGAAGTAAAGTAGAAATAATCAAAATTTATTTCTGTAAAGGAAGTATCCGGAAGGATGCTTCGTTTGGTGTGACGACAGTCATGCTGAATAATTTATGGAAGGGTTATGATTGTATCGAACAAACAAAGTATTAAAAGAGTTTGATCAAAAGCGGCCGAAAGGCAGTTTTAGAAAAAAATAAATTCTTGAGATACGGCAAACGCTAAAGTAATACTCATAAGTAGTAAAGAACTATAACCGTTTCTTGGTGATGAACCTGAAGTTAAAGAGATTTAACGGCAGACACCAGGAGTTAAAGTTATAGGGACAAGTGACTAAGTGCACATGGTGGATGCCTTGGCGATATCAGGCGATGAAGGACGTAGTAGCTTGCGATAAGCTGCGGGGAGTGAGCAAACACACATTGATCCGCAGATTTCCGAATGGGGAAACCCGGCCGTAAGGTCATTTAACACTGAATACATAGGTGTTAAAAGCGAACGTGGCGAACTGAAACATCTAAGTAGCTACAGGAAAAGAAATCAACCGAGATTCCCAAAGTAGTGGCGAGCGAAATGGGAAGAGCCTGCATGATTTAGCATCTTTGATAATAGAACAGATTGGAAACTCTGGCCATAGAGGGTGATAGCCCCTTATATGAAATCATCGGTGTGGAACTAAGTATGCGACAAGTAGGGCGGGACACGTGAAATCCTGTCTGAACATGGGGGGACCATCCTCCAAGGCTAAATACTCGATATCGACCGATAGTGAACCAGTACCGTGAGGGAAAGGCGAAAAGAACCCCGGGAGGGGAGTGAAATAGAACCTGAAACCGTGTGCATACAAACAGTAGGAGCGGACTTGTTCCGTGACTGCGTACCTTTTGTATAATGGGTCAGCGACTTACATTCAGTGGCAAGGTTAACCGCATAGGGAAGCCGTAGAGAAATCGAGTCCGAATAGGGCGAATCAGTCGCTGGGTGTAGACCCGAAACCAAGTGATCTACTCATGGCCAGGTTGAAGGTGCGGTAACACGCACTGGAGGACCGAACCCACTAATGTTGAAAAATTAGGGGATGAGCTGTGGGTAGGGGTGAAAGGCTAAACAAACTTGGAAATAGCTGGTTCTCTCCGAAAACTATTTAGGTAGTGCCTCAAGTATCACCGACGGGGGTAGAGCACTGTTATGGCTAGGGGGTCATCGCGACTTACCAAACCATTGCAAACTCCGAATACCGTTGAGTGCGAGCTTGGGAGACAGACATCGGGTGCTAACGTCCGGTGTCAAGAGGGAAACAACCCAGACCGCCAGCTAAGGTCCCAAAGTATAGCTAAGTGGAAAACGAAGTGGGAAGGCTAAAACAGTCAGGAGGTTGGCTTAGAAGCAGCCACCCTTTAAAGAAAGCGTAATAGCTCACTGATCGAGTCGTCCTGCGCGGAAGATGTAACGGGGCTAAGCTATACACCGAAGCTGCGGATATCCTTTTAGGATATGGTAGGAGAGCGTTCTGTAAGCCTGCGAAGGTGTCTTGTAAAGGATGCTGGAGGTATCAGAAGTGCGAATGCTGACATGAGTAGCGATAATGGGGGTGAAAAGCCTCCACGCCGTAAGCCCAAGGTTTCCTGTTCAACGTTCATCGGAGCAGGGTGAGTCGGCCCCTAAGGCGAGGCAGAGATGCGTAGCTGATGGGAAGCAGGTTAATATTCCTGCACCGTCGTATGATGCGATGGGGGGACGGATCACAGAAGGTCGTCAGGCGGTTGGAAGAGCCTGTTCTTGACTTGTAGAAGGCACTTAGGCAAATCCGGGTGCGTAATTCAAGGGGTTGAGACGAGTGAACTTGTTCACGAAGCGATCGGAAGTGGTTCCAAGAAAAGCCTCTAAGCTTCAGTCATACGAGACCGTACCGCAAACCGACACAGGTGGGCGAGATGAGTATTCTAAGGCGCTTGAGAGAACTCGGGAGAAGGAACTCGGCAAATTGGTACCGTAACTTCGGGATAAGGTACGCCCTTGTAGTTTGACCCCCCTGCGGGGGAAGGATGAAGGGGTTGCAATAAACTGGTGGCTGCAACTGTTTAATAAAAACACAGCACTATGCAAACACGAAAGTGGACGTATATGGTGTGACTCCTGCCCGGTGCTGGAAGATTAAATGATGGGGTGCAAGCTCTTGATTGAAGTCCCAGTAAACGGCGGCCGTAACTATAACGGTCCTAAGGTAGCGAAATTCCTTGTCGGGTAAGTTCCGACCTGCACGAATGGAGTAATGATGGCCACACTGTCTCCTCCCGAGACTCAGCGAAGTTGAAATGTTTGTGATGATGCAATCTACCCGCGGCTAGACGGAAAGACCCCATGAACCTTTACTGTAGCTTTGCATTGGACTTTGAACCAATCTGTGTAGGATAGGTGGGAGGCTTTGAAGCGTGGACGCCAGTTTGCGTGGAGCCATCCTTGAAATACCACCCTGGTTTGTTTGAGGTTCTAACCTTGGCCCGTTATCCGGGTCGGGGACAGTGCATGGTAGGCAGTTTGACTGGGGCGGTCTCCTCCCAAAGTGTAACGGAGGAGTTCGAAGGTACGCTAATTACGGTCGGACATCGTGATGATAGTGCAATGGCATAAGCGTGCTTAACTGCGAGACTGACAAGTCGAGCAGGTACGAAAGTAGGACATAGTGATCCGGTGGTTCTGTATGGAAGGGCCATCGCTCAACGGATAAAAGGTACTCTGGGGATAACAGGCTGATTCCTCCCAAGAGTTCATATCGACGGGGGAGTTTGGCACCTCGATGTCGGCTCATCACATCCTGGGGCTGTAGCCGGTCCCAAGGGTATGGCTGTTCGCCATTTAAAGTGGTACGTGAGCTGGGTTTAAAACGTCGTGAGACAGTTTGGTCCCTATCTGCCGTGGGCGTTGGAAGTTTGAAGGGGGCTGCTCCTAGTACGAGAGGACCGGAGTGGACGAACCTCTGGTGTATCGGTTGTCACGCCAGTGGCATTGCCGAGTAGCTATGTTCGGAAGAGATAACCGCTGAAAGCATCTAAGCGGGAAACTCGCCTTAAGATGAGACTTCCCAGAGACTTGATCTCTTTAAAGGGTCGTTCGAGACCAGGACGTTGATAGGCTGGGTGTGGAAGTGCAGTAATGCATTAAGCTAACCAGTACTAATTGCCCGTAAGGCTTGTCCCTATAACCTTAGCAGGTATAGGCTGCAAGTGAGCAATATGAAGTGTGAGCCAATGAATGTTGGTACAAATCATAACCAGGAATAAATAATAAATTGAGATTGGTGCGAGTTGAAAAGCGACGCACATTCTACTGAACTCTTCTGAATTGGATTTGCTGTGCCCCACAGAGCAACGTGGCCACAACAGATCGACAAGTTATGCCTGATGACCATAGCGAGTTGGTACCACCCCTTCCCATCCCGAACAGGACCGTGAAACGACTCTGCGCCAATGATAGTGCTGCAACCAGTGTGAAAGTAGGTTATCGTCAGGCTTGTATTCTGCGAACCCCCCGTTACCCAGCGTAACGGGGGGTTTTGCTTTT
>NZ_JAENGS010000010.1:0-41633 GCF_016595265.1 Undibacterium sp. 14-3-2 | reverse complement strand
AGCGCTCGGAACTAATTTAGATACATTTTGGGAAGTAAATTAGATACATCGGCATTTCGCACACATGTATCACATTTACTTCCACAGTAGAATCGGGAAAACATATCAAATCGATCACGCACACTTAGCTCTGCACACATAATTCAATTCCGCATGTCTAGAGAACGATTTGAAATCAACACAGTGTCCGATCCCCATCCTTGCCGAAACACCTGTTTATGCGGCATTTTTTGAAATGAGGCGGATAAGAATTCGCACAACAGACACAGACGGAAGGGCTAACTGATAAGGGCTTAGTGTCGTGGTTGCGTTCGTCGCAACCTTAGTCACCCTGGTAGGATCTTATTCTGTATGTAGCAAGCATAGCGGAGACTTATTTTCTTCGTCTTCGAGGCCAACCTGGTTGGCTAGGGTAGCGATTTGATTACTCCGTCAGTGCAGACGACACATCGTCCGTAGAACAATTCTTTGTTCCAACTGTATTCTGAAGATAATATCTGTGAGCGCCAGATGACAAATTTGCGTGGCGAAATCGTGGTGACGATGGTTTTCGCTTTTAAATACGAAATAAAGAAGCAACGTATCACATACAAAATCTAGCTAATCGCTTCATAAATATGACATTACTATTATAATGTCGAGTAATATTTAAGCATGCAAATTTTCACTCAACTGCGTCAATGGATATTCCAAATCCCTCTCAATATGCAATCGTCGAACTGGCAGAGGCCATTGAGTCGACCAATCTTCCAATTTTTTTAGATGGCAGCAATGGTTCCAACCGAGCCGTGGGAAATCGCCCACAAATTGCCGCGAATACTGATGTCGATGCAATCAAAGCCTGGCTCGCGCGTTTCTTGCAGACTAAAACTACTTTCGATAATTATCGTAAGGAAGCCGAGCGTCTGGTTCTGTGGTCAAGGATAACGTTGCAAAAGCCAATCTCGTCGCTCACGCATGAGGATATGCTAACTTATCAAAAATTTATTGCCGCTCCAGAGCCGGTATCTCAATGGATCATGCCGGGTCGTAAAGTCGCCCGGAGTCATCCGGATTGGCGCCCTTTTGCCGGCCCGCTCGCAGCGTCCAGTCAACGACAAGCCATTATCATCCTCAACACGATGTTTTCATGGTTGGTCAACGCAGGGTATTTGGCAGGAAATCCCCTTTCTCTCTCCCGACAACGTAATCGAAAAAGCAGTCCGCGCGTTACCCGTTATCTGGATGATGAACTGTGGGCCGAGGTCAAACTGACCATCGATTTAATGCCCAAGGAAACGGATCGGCAGCGCGAACATTATTTCCGGCTACGCTGGCTTTTTTCATTGCTGTATTTATGCGGTTTGCGCATATCCGAAGTCGTCAACAATACGATGGGAGGATTTTTTGCACGGCGAGATAAATCCGGCGAAGAGCGCTGGTGGTTGGAGGTCACCGGCAAAGGAGATAAAACAAGGATTATTCCGGCAACGAATGAATTGATGGTGGAATTGGCTCGATACCGCCGTGAGAAAGGTTTCTCTCCCCTGCCCTCCAATACGGAAACAATGCCGCTGCTGATTGCTATTGGCAGCAAACAGCGCACCATGACGCGGGGGGCGCTGCACCTGGTTGTAAAAAGCGTATTTGACGATACGGCCCTTCGTCTTCGCAATCAAGGTGGAGAATTCGACCATATTGCCGCCCAGGTTGAGCTGGCCTCTGCTCATTGGCTACGTCACACGGCGGGATCTCATATGGCGAATAATGACGTCGATCTGCGACATGTTCGCGATAATTTAGGGCATGAATCTATTAGCACAACGAATACGTATTTACACTCCACAGATGATATTAGGCATGCTGAGACTGAGGGGAAACACAAAATCAATTGGTAATTACTTTAGTTTCTCTTGATTATTGAGGGGCGGCCGGGATTACGTTTTTTTAGATGGCGTCATTGACGCTGGTGCGTGCTTCGCGCGCCAGTCGAAATAGGTTCGTGAATCCGGGAAGCTCGAAGCGGCGCTGAACCAACTCTTCGATTAGGACATTAATGATGTCAGGTAGCTCCTGCTTGGTTTGTGTCGCCTGCAGTGCCTGCTCCTCAATCCATCGATCCGCTTTAGCATCCATGCTACGAATTCCGACGAATGACCTCAGGCGCTGCTGGTTGACCGATTTAGTACCCGATTGGTCGTATTTTGCCAAGATCGCCCTCGACGGTAGTCGCCAGCCAGCACGTTCGCAAATATGGAAAACGCCCGGCTTTGATCTCCTTCGTCGACGGCATCACGGCTGCTGCAGTCGGTGCGATCGCTGGTTCGGTGGTGGTGCTGGCCGAGCGTTCCATTACCGATATTCCCACGGCGACGCTGGCACTGGTGACAGGCGTGCTGCTGTGGAAATTCAAGAAATTGCAGGAACCCGTCATCGTCGCCAGCGCAGCACTGATCGGCTTGGCGATTTTCCCTTTAATGCACCACGTTTGAGAATATCTACATGAACCCGTCCGTTGATTTGTCTCGCCGTACGCTGCTGCAGGCAGCCGTCACAGTAACTGCCGTCGGTGCGGGCAACACCGTTGCCGGAACTTACAAGGAGCACTCAACTATGATCACGATTCCCGCCTTTGAAAGCACAGTCACATTGAAGCCGCTCGCCTTCGATCCAGCTTACTAATTTTATTAGCCCTCAGTTAAGTAGCTTGAGGTTGGCGGCGAATTCTATGCCGGAGTTTCATTTTCAGAGACTTCGTAAAGTATTTTCGTCAAAAGATAGTGATGGTCCTGTCCGCGAGCCCAACTCATCTGGTTAGTTTGTTCCGTACCCGACCAGCGTTACAGTGATGAGAGCCAGGCATAGCAATTGATTCGTTTTCATTTTTGCATCCAATACAGATATCACTCGATCATATTCTTAAAGAGCGATTCGATTTCCTTGTACTCATCCAAAACCTTCTGTATGAGAAATTCATGCCGGATTGCCTGGTCTGCGAATGCTGTACGCTCAGTATTCATCTCGACGGTATTACCATCGACTGAGACTTGCATCGGTATACGGTACATCAGCGTAGCAGCGAACGGCATTTTCTTCGTAGGTATCCCGGATAATTCGACTTCGGCGGTCATCAGTGCATTGGCCGTGATAGCCTGCTGCAGCGAAGCGCGAAAGTCGATGTCGCGCGCATTATAGTTTGGCGTATCAGCGTTGGCGATATTAGACGCCAGCACTGTCAACCGTTTCTCTGAAATTCGGAGCGCGCTTTCCCAAAAATCTTCTTTGGCCCAGCCATTAAATACGCTCGGTGAACCACCTTTTACATTGTCCATTTCAGTCTCCTACTCAGATTGAGATAGTCGTGCGGCAAGTCAGGCTTGTAACAGGTCACTGATGGTAGTCGTGTAAGATTTCCATTCTTATATCGGCAACGAAGCAACCAGAGATACGCCCACCACAGCGTCAATATCAAAACACGGGCCGATACTCCCCCGCCGTACAACGTAGGGTGTTGCAGTCGCTTGAATCCCGTTAGCAGTGTGGTCGCGGCCTGCGGGTTATTCATTTCTCCCCATAGCCATGTTCACCAGCGTCCTCGCATGGTTCAGTTTCCATTTGGATGGTGCAATGATGAATATCGAATTGGTCTGCGATGGCGTCACGAATCTTTCTCAGAAGAGCCTGCTGGTTAGGGATCGCCAGTTCAGTGACTACATGTGCTGTCAGACTAGCTTTGCCGCTGGTAATTGCCCAAACATGCAGATCATGAATGCTCACGACGCAATCGATTTCCTCTATCGCTTTCTTGACTTCAAGGAAATTGAGTTGTTCCGGTACGCCCTCAAGCAATACATTTAGACTTTCCTTTAACAACGTCCATGTACGGGGGAGAACCCACAAACCTATGAGGACAGCAATAGCAGAATCTACCCATGCCCAACTGGTATATCGAATAATCACTGCGCCAGCTATCACACCCACCGATCCGAGCATGTCACTCCACACTTCCAGATAGGCACCTTTGACATTGAGGCTATTGTCTTTACCGCCTACCAACAGGCGCATACTGACTAGATTGATGATCAGGCCTAGTGTTGCCACGATGAGCATGGTGCCAGATTGAATTTCTGGAGGATTATTGATTCGCTGATATGCCTCATACAATATGTACATGGCCACCAGGAACAGCAGTACCGCGTTAAAGGCAGCGGCAAGTATCTCAAATCGATAGTATCCAAATGTGCGCAAACTGTCTGCCGCACGCCTGCCGATCCGGATGGCTATCAAAGAAACCGCCAATGCCGCGGCATCGGTAAACATATGGGCTGCGTCGGAAATCAGTGCCAAGCTATTAGTCAAAATTCCGCCAATGACTTCTGCAATCAAGAACGTCGTTGTTAATACTAATGCTGTCCATAGCGGCTTCTCACTCATTCCTTCATTTACTGAATGAGGGTGATTCGTTCGCATCGTTTCTCCTGATTTTTGGTGCCGTTTATGGCGATGATGTTCATGCGGTTTGACTGGATGACTGACGATATCCAGATAGGGGTTGAGATTTTTCTTGTTATCTTTCTCGTAGCTGTACTCCAGCCACCAAATAACTCCACCAAGGATTAACAGCACCACAATAGTGCCGATGATCAAGACAAATGTCTGGTCAGCGTGCGAAATAATTTCATTGGGATTCATATTCATCACCTGCTTGATTGCCAGTATTTAGTGTAAATAGGCCCACCGACTCACCTTTCGATGAGTCGGAAAGCCGCGGTCGGCGACGCGGCCGCAATCTACACGGAGTTATTTCGAGTTAGTGCACTGGTTGCGCATCATCGTAAACAACGTCCTTTTCCGCTGGATCGTTACGATGCATCAAGCGGTACAGTAAAGGCAGCACCAGCAAGGTCAACGCCGTCGAAGACAGGATGCCACCTATGACAACGGTTGCCAGAGGGCGTTGCACCTCCGCGCCTGTCCCGGTAGCTAGCGCCATCGGCACGAAGCCCAGCGAAGCAACCAATGCGGTCATCAGCACGGGACGTAGGCGGGTTAAGGCACCAGTGACTACCGCAGTGTCCAGACTCATGCCTTCCTCACGTAAAGATCGGATGTAGGAGATCATCACCAGACCATTGAGGACCGCTACTCCTGACAGAGCGATGAAGCCCACTGCTGCGGAGATCGACATTGGAATGTCCCGCAACGACAATGCGATGATGCCACCGGTCAGTGCAAACGGAATGCCGGTAAAGACCAGCAAGCCATCCTTTACGTTGTTAAACATCACGAACAACAGTGTGAACACCAGAAATAGTGCCAGAGGTACGACGATCTTTAGGCGATTGGTTGCGGACTGAAGTTGCTCAAACGTGCCACCCCAGGTCGTCCAATATCCAGACGGAATTTTTACGTTTTTGGCGATCGCCTGCTCTGCCTCTGGAACAAAACTACCGATATCGCGACCAGTGACGTTCGCGCTGACGACAATGCGACGCTTACCATTCTCACGGCTTATCTGGTTCGGACCAGGAGCAAAGTCCAGCGTAGCCACTTCGCTCAGCGGAATGAACGAGGTGACGGAGCCCGCCTGTGCCGGCAGCGAGATAGGCAGACGGCGCAATGCGTCCAAGTCGCTACGCAGTGTTTCAGGCAGGCGTACCAGGATGTCGAAGCGGCGGTCGCCTTCGAACATGATACCGGCCCCACGGCCGCCGGTGGCAATTGCCAATGCTTCCTGTACATCACCAATGTTCAGGCCGTAGCGAGCTGTCTTCTCTCGATCTATCTTTACGGTCAGCATCGGCAGACCTCCTGTTTGTTCCACCTTCACTTCAGTGGAGCCCGGGATACGCTGCAGCACATCGGCAATTTTCTTGCCTGTGTCAGCCAATACATCCATGTCGTCGCCAAAGACTTTTACGGCGACGTCACTACGAACACCAGAGATCAGCTCGTTGAAGCGCAGCTGGATCGGTTGCGAGAACTCATAAGCATTGCCTGCATATTTTTCGGACTCCTCCTTGATTTCAGCGACGAGTTCGTCACGGGATTTCTTCGGCTTAGGCCATTCTGCTTCTGGTTTGAACATGATGTAGCCGTCCGAAATATTCGGAGGCATCGGATCCGATGCAATTTCTGCAGTGCCAGTACGAGCAAATACGCGATCGATTTCAGGAAATTTGGCTTTCAGGCCAGTTTCCAGCTTTTTCTGCATTTCCAGCGACTGACTAAGGCTAGTGCCCGGGATGCGCAACGCCTGGATTGAGATATCACCTTCGTTTAAATTAGGCACAAACTCACTCCCCAAGCGCGTTGCCAACAAGCCGCACAGTGCGATCAACACAATAGAGCCAGTGATCACCGCTGTGGCATTATTCATAACCTTTGCCAGCAACGGCTCGTAGCCATTCTTCGCCATCACCATCAGGCGATTTTCCTTTTCAGCCACGCGTTTGCCGATGAACAGCGCGACGGCGGCTGGAATAAAGGTCATGGACAAAATCATGGCACCCAGCAGTGCTGCGACCACGGCAAAGGCCATCGGATGGAACATTTTTCCCTCAACTCCGGCAAGAGCAAAGATCGGCAGGTACACGACCATGATGATCAACTGCCCGAACAGCAGCGGACGGCGGGCTTCCTTGGCGGCGGCAAACACTTCATGGAATCGTTCGCGCAAAGTGAGCTCACGCTTGAAATACTCTTGTGCATGCGACAGGCGACGTACACAGTTTTCGACGATCACAACGGCACCATCGATAATGATGCCGAAGTCCAGTGCCCCCAGACTCATCAGATTGGCACTTACCTTGTAGGTCACCATTCCGGTAAAGGTGAAGAGCATGGCCAACGGGATGACCATCGCAGTGATGATTGCCGCGCGAATATTTCCCAGGAAGAGGAACAGAATCACGATGACCAGGATTGCGCCTTCGAGCAGGTTCTTCTTGACCGTAGCGATCGCTTTGTCGACTAGCACGGTACGGTCGTAGACTGGCACAGCCTTGACGCCAACCGGCAGGGAACGATTCACGGCCTCCATCCGTTTTGCGACGGCCTGGGAGACTACACGGCTGTTTTCGCCGATCAGCATAAAGACAGTGCCAAGCACAACCTCACGGCCATTTTCCGTGGCTGCACCGGTACGCAGTTCGCGACCAATGGCAACTTCAGCCACATCGCGGACACGGATCGGTACACCCTGAACATTGTTCAAAATAGTGTTACGGATGTCATCTAGTGTCCGCACTTGGCCAGGTGCGCGGATCAGAAACTGTTCGCCCTTGCGCTCAATGTAGCCGGCACCGACGTTGTTGTTATTGCGGTCAATCGCGCCGACGATGTCCTTGAGTGTCAGTCCATAGGAGCTGAGCTTCACCGGATCTGGCGTGATGTGATATTCCTTGGCATATCCTCCAATCGAATTGATCTCAGTGACGCCTTCCACCTGGCGCAACTGCGGCTTGATGATCCAGTCCTGGATCTCGCGCAGATCAGTCGGCGTGTACGGGTTGCCGTCAGGCTTCTTCGCGTTCGGTTCACTTTCGACAGTCCACAAATAGATTTCGCCCAGGCCGGTGGAGATCGGTCCCATCATTGGTACAACGCCCTGAGGCAGGTTTTCCTTTGCCTCCTGGATACGTTGATTAACGAGTTGGCGCGCAAAGTAAATATCGGTACCATCTTTGAAGATGACCGTCACCTGCGACAGCCCATAACGCGACAGTGAGCGGGTCTGTTCCAGGTTAGGAAGGCCGGCCATCACCGTCTCTATCGGAAATGTCACACGTTGTTCGACTTCCAGCGGCGAGTAACCGTTGGCACTGGTGTTTATCTGTACCTGCACATTGGTAATGTCAGGCACAGCGTCAATCGGCAGCTTCTGATAGCTATAGACGCCAATGGCGGCCATTGCAAGCACGGCCAGCATGACAAGCCATCGGTGACCGATGGCTGATTGAATTATTCGTTCAAACATGGTCGGTTCCTTAGTTAGTCTTCGTGTCCTGCACTGCCTTTGCCTTGCTCAGCTTTAACCACGAAGCTATTGCTCGCGGCATACTGGCTACCCGCGGGAAGGCCCTCAACAATCTCAATAAACTTGCCGTCGCTATTACCAATTTTGACGGGCTGGACTTTGAAACCTTTTTCGACTTTTACGAAGACCACGGGTTTATCGTTGATGGTCTGTACTGCATCAGCAAGAACAGCGACAGGAACGTTTTTCTCGCCGCGAGTAATGGCAGCGTTCACGAACAGACCCGGGCGCCAGGCCATATTCGGATTAGCGATGACGACGCGCGCTTTTGCGGTACGCGTTTGCTCGCCGAGCAGATTGCCAACGTAGCTAACTTTGCCAGTGGCAGACGTCTCATTGGCTGCAGATATGATCTTGACGGTTTCGCCCACGCGAACCAGTTCCAGATCCTTCGGCGTTACGACGACTTCAACCCACACGCTCGACAGATCCGAAAGTAGGAAAACGTTGGCATCTTCTTTGACAGCTTCGCCCTGAGCGATATGCTTTTCCAGAATCACGCCATCGAACGGTGCACGCAGGACATACCGATTCAACGCGCCTTCGGCTTCGCCAGCACCCAGCGCCGCCAGTTTGGAACGAGCAGTTTGAGCTTGGATCTCAGCTTCATGCAGTGCAGTCTGTGCCTGGAGATAATCCTGCTCCGCAGAGATCTTATCTTCCCACAGCTTTTTCTCACGCTGGTACGTGGTCTGTGCTAGGCTCAGTCGCTTTTGGGCGGCCAGCAATGCACTACGCAGGTCTGCCAAAGCTGGGCTGGAGATCACGGCCAGAACCTGACCTTTCTTGACGCTCTGACCCAAGTCGCCGGAAACCGACTCCGCGACACCAGGCGTACGCGGTACGATGTGCGCCGTGAGGTCTTCGTTGAAACGTACCTCACCTGGCAACTGGATGACATTGCCCATCGTGGCTGATTCAGCTTTGGCGACTGTGACGCCGGCCATCTGAATCTGCTTGACGTTCATCAGGACTATACCCTCTTCACCAGCGTGATCACCACCTTCCTTTTTCGCGGCTTCTTCTGTCTGAGATCCTTCGGCAGCGCCTGGGCCACTGTCCTTTTTCCAAAGTAGGATTGCTGCGCCCAATACGGCTCCAATGAGCAAAATGATCAGTGCGGCCTTTTGGGATTTTTTATCGATATTGAACATCATTTTACATTCCTGTCAGTCGTGTAGTTGCCAACGTTGGGTTCTACGGTAATGTAGCGCTCCAGATCGGCGAGAGCGCGATAGCGGGCGGAGAGCGCGCTCAGGTATTGAGCGCGGCTTTGGAATAAGGTACGCTGAGCATCAAGTACATCAATGAATCCAAATTTGCCCAGCTCAAAGCCAGTGACGGCCGCGTTGAAAGCACTTTGCGCGGCTGGCAGAATCTCATTTCGCATGCTGTCAATCTGTTCCTGAGCAACGGACGCACGTTGGTGTGCATCGGCCAAGGCCTGCGTCACGCTCAAGTACTCTATCTCGGCATCGGTCTTTGCCTTATCAACCCGGCGCAGCGCAGACAGGATGTTACCCTGGTTGCGATTAAAAAATGGCAGCGGTATCGCCACTCCGACGATGGTTTGAGACACGTTAGTCTGAAAGTCTTTCTTTTTGCCCAGCGTGAGGGTTAGATCAGGAACACGATCTGCCTTTGCCAAATTGACGCCAGCCTCTTCTCGAGCGATCTGCAAGCGTGCACGTTGCACCTGCGGCGATGTGTCAAGGCGCAATTGCAGTTCGGATAGCGCTGGAATAACAGCAAGGTTGATGTCGGGCGTCACCAAGGGGCGCTCCTCGGGCTGCGTGCTGCCCCAGAAAGCGGCAAGACGACGCCGTGCCAAGGCCGCATCGGCAACTGATTGCGCCAATTCTAGACGTGCGCTTGCTTCTGCCACGCTCGAACGGGTTTGCTCTAAGGGCGAGATCTTACCAGCGGCAACCCGGCGACCAGCAGCGTTGGTCGCTTTACCTGCCAAGCTGAGAGATTCTTTGGCCAGAGCAACGTGTTCTTGTGCCGTGAGAGCCTCTAAATAGGCCGCAGTAACGTTCGCGCGCAGTTCGGCAGCAGTTACATTCATATCACTGCGGGCCAACGCCTGATCTTGTTCCGCCAGCTTGATACGGGCGCCGCGTTTGCCACCAAGCTCAATGGGCTGACTTAACTGATAGGTATCGGTACGATTACTACGCGAGGAAGTCCCTTCACGCAGTAGCACCAATTCAGGATTGGGGCGCACACCAGCCTGGACGCGTGCACCTTCGGCAATCGCAACACTCTGTGCAGCAGAGCGCAACTCTGGGCTGGCCGACAGAGTTGTTGCGATGGCCTGTTCCAGCGTCAGCGCAGCGGAAATTGTGTTTGCTGCGGGCGCCGCTTCACCAATGGTGAAGGCAGCACTTTCTTGCCCAGCAGCCTGGGTACTAAAGGGGATCAACTGCGCCAATAGGACAGCCGCTCCCAAAAATAAATGTCGGGATTGCATGAATAACTCCAAAAATTAAAGATGAAGATATCCAGCGGCGTGTGGTGACCTTCGCCTACATTCAGGCGTAAGTCACACTTTTAGAAACGAATGAATACAACCGCCGGATTTAAGCAGCGATTACCCATTGAGGGCGTTCTGGAGGAGCGGTGTAGTAGGAAGAAAGAATGATTTCGATGGATACAGGAGCGGCCTCAACGACCTGAGGATGCGAGATCCCTTCGAAACTATCAAGCGACAACGTACCATGAGCGCACGATGTGCAGTGCGAATGAATAGGGGATTTTTTCGCGTCAGTCGGCTTTTCTTTGAGAATCGAAGCGACATTATCCGAAGAATTGGTGTCGGGGTGATGTCCCCAGTGATTTGCTGCCTTACCCGTCTCATGCGTACAATAGGCCGCTGCCACGCTCCAGCTAAACTGCAGCGCGAGTAGAGTAATGAGCATAATCAAAGTTCGACGGACCATATCGTAGAGTATATCACGATGAATACATTTAGATTTCTCATGCACCAAAAATTTTTACCAAATCCAACAGTCTTCTTTTGCGAGTAGGCCCGCAGACATCCTGCATCTAAAGGCAATCTGATGATTAGCGATGGAAAAACATGTAACTTTCCAGTCTCACCACCTACAAATTATGCGCTCGTTTTGTCTTTGAATGCGAGTAACCTAAGCGCGTTGATCACCACGATGATCGTGGATCCTTCATGGAATAGCACTGCAGTCCCAATGTTCAACCCGAAGATCGTGGCTGGGATCAGCGCGGCAACCACCCCCAAACTAATCCACAGATTTTGCTTGATGACGCTGCTGGTTTGACGCGACAGGCCGACAACAAAAGGAAGCTGAGAGAGGTCGTCGCCCATCAGCGCGACATCGGCCGCTTCCAAAGCAACGTCGGAGCCAGCCGCTCCCATCGCAATGCCGACGGTCGAGTTGGCCATCGCGGGTGCATCGTTCACACCGTCGCCGACCATTGCCACCTTGCCGTGTGTCTCCCGCAAACGCTTGATCTCTTCCACCTTTTGGTCTGGCATCAAGTCTCCACGTGCCTCCGTCAGACCAACCGTCCGCGCAACTGAATCGGCCACTTTCTGGTTGTCACCGGAAATCATGATAAGCCGCTCTATACCAAGTGTCCGCAGCTTACCCATTACCTCACCGGCAACTTCACGAGGCGTGTCCATGACGCCAATCACACCAAGATAACGCTCTCCTTTGAGCACGATCATCGTCGTGCAGCCATTTGCCACCAATTTTTCATTGGCGCTGGCTAAAGCCTCAGGTACAGCACCCGCAGTCAATTCCGTGAAGTGGATCGGCTTGGCGACATAGACCTTCTCGCCATCAACGTCCGCTTCAATGCCTCGGCCGGTGATGCTCTTCACATTGTTGGCGGTAACTTGCTGACGCTTGCCACCCAGCCGGTCACGGGCCCCAATTACCAAAGCCGATGCCAGCGGGTGGTCGCTATGAGCTTCAACAGCCAGCACCACATTCAGTAGTTCTGCCTCTTCGGTACCTGACGCGACAACTACGTCCGTCATCTTTGGCTTGCCTTCAGTAAGCGTGCCGGTTTTGTCAAAGGCGATCGACGTAAGAGTACCCAGATTTTCGAGTGGTCCACCGCCCTTAACCAGAACACCGCTGCGTCCAGCCCGTGCCACACCAGATAGTACAGCACTTGGTACGGAGATCGCGAGTGCACAAGGGCTTGAAGCAACAAGCACAGCCATAGCGCGATAGAAGCTGTCGGCGAATGGCTCATCGATCACCAAGAAGGCGAGCATTAGCAAGACCACCAGCCCCAGAACTGCCGGGACAAACTTCCTCTCAAACTTATCAGTAAATTGCTGAGTTGGCGAACGCTGTGCCTCAGCATCAGCGACCATCTGGACAACGCGGGCCATGGTTGACTGAGTGGCTAATCGCGCCACCATTACCTCGATGCTTCCCGCGCCATTAATGGTGCCAGCGAATACACGATTGTTCGCTGGCGTCTTGTCGAAGGCTGCGATTGCTGCCTTCGCGTCTGTCACGGGCTCCTTATCCACCGGTACGCTTTCACCGGTTACCGGCGCCTGGTTAACGCTGGTCGTGCCTTTCGTTATGACGCCATCAGCCGGCAGTCGCTCATTCGGTTTAACCAGAACAATCTCGCCAGGCTGAAGCGACTCGACAGGAACTTCTTCGGTTATATCACCCCGCCGCACGATCGCTGTTTCAGGGGCGAGCTTGGCAAGTGCTTCGATAGCCCGGCGCGCGCGCGCCATGGCAAAGTGCTCAAGCGAATGGCCCAGACTGAAGAGAAACAGAAGCAATGCTCCTTCACCCCACTTGCCCAGCGCGGCGGCACCGGCGGCGGCGACCAACATCAGTGTGTCAATCTCAAATCGCTTCGCTCGTAAATTATCAATGGCTTCCTTCAACGTGAAGTAACCACCAAATACATACGCAGCACAATACAGTGTAGTGCTCAGCCAATCGGAACCTATCTCGGCTTTCTTGAAAAGCCATCCTGCCAGTACCAATGCACCGGCGAGCAGTGCAAAAAACAATTCCGTTTTTTCTCCAAATAAGCTACCTGCGTGATCATGCCCATCATGACCATCTTCTGCTTTTGTTGAGCTGTGTTCGTACTTTTCAGACGTTGCCATACCTACTCCTATTCATTGAGTTAAACCATGCGCCCAAAAAGGGCGGATTGCTGAAATACGTTGGTCAGGCAAAATGAATACGGTCTGGCTCGCGAGGGCCATCGGGTATATGCGATTTGTAGGAATCAGGAGGACGTAGCGGTAGTTTTGTAGCTGGGAGTGAAATTGCGAGAGCAGCACTAGGCACAAGGAGTAATGCCAATATGGTCGTGTGGCATGAGCCACAGTCCGAATGCAGTTTACTCAAATTTCCTGCGTGCTTAGAGTCTGGTTGGTCGGAATTGCTTTGGTGGTGATGAGCATGGTGTCCAAAGTGCACCATAATAGAACCATTCTCATGCTGACAATATTCGCCAGCAACTGCCCAAGATATCTGGAATGGCACGAGCACTAGCAGCATGATGAGTAACACTTTTTTCATACAAAAAAGCTTAACATAAACTATCTTCTGATCCGCATTCCTTTTCAGAATTCATTATTCGGCCCAAATATAAGTTATTGATTTTCATAAAAATGCAGTTCAGACTTAACTAAACATCGACACTACTTGTGTTAAGTTAAGTGTACTTTGGCGTGCCGAGCATACTTGAAACGCGAACACGATCCGCTATTCCTACCGACTTCGCGGCTTGCCTGACTGCATCGACATCAGCTTCTTCTAGTGATGGCCCTATGAAGATATTGCTAATCAATGTTGGGACATCGAAACCAACCTTGATGCCTTCGGCTGGCACCTGAACTCCATTTTCTTCAGCGCCGCGCAATGACACTACAAGCCGAAACTCCCGCTCCCAAGAAAATGCCATGTGTTTGTACCAAAAGCGGTGAAGCATGCCTTCACGAAGCCGTACCTTTAGCAGATCGACATATCTCACATTTCCAGCCAAAAGATCCTCGTGTCCAAATTCCGGTTTCAAGCGGAAGGGTGTTGCCGCCGCAATTCGATTAGGGGTAGTGCAAATTGCGACTCCCTTCCATGCGCCTGCATACAGCTGCCACATCGCGTCGCTTTCGTACGATGCTCGGTGCCAGCAGCTGATTTTTGTCAGGCGGCGTAGTTCTTCGAAGGCTTTTTCACCGTTCTCTAAATTTGCATAGCGTGGATCGACAGGAAATCCAGGCGGCAAGACAGCAACGGCTCCTTCGAAAGGGTCTTGAAATTGACGCGCTGCAGCGAAGTAAAACTCCCCAGTTCTCAGTAAATCCAGAAACCGTTCGGTTTTGAAATACCGCCATAGCGGCTCATCAAGATCCATCGGTTCATCGAAGGCAATGCGCATAAATCCCCTACTTGATATGTTGGTATTGAGCTCGATGACGTGCTTGAGATGAAGCTCCCTCGCTATTTCGCTTGTCATCAGATGAATGTCATTCGACCAGCTATCACTACTTAAATAGTCATTGCTAAAGCTATTGTTTTATTCATGAGCCATTCCAAATCGCCAATATCGTATTAAAAATACCGTAATAGAATACATATATCTCATATTGAGATATACTTAATCAATGAGAGTCATATCCAATAAACCGCTATCAAATTTTTCTACCGAGCATCCGCTGTCGCATGAGCCTCTGCAGGCATGGCGAAAAATCGTTGAATCCCGGCCATTTGCCAATTTTGCCGAGCTCAAAGCTACGTTTAACACGGTCGATAAAGTCGAGGCATATTACGTTTTTGATATTGGTGGCAACAAATACCGTATTGTCAGTGGGATTCATTTTAATGCTCAGAAACTTTTTATCCGTCATGTTTTTACACACAAGGAGTACGACAAATGGAAGCCGTAATTGATCGCTCCACTGTTCAAGAAATTTCGACACGCTATCAGGCGTTGATAGAGCTGGTGCCGCTCAAATCCATACACAACGAAGCAGAATATGAGAATGCGATCGCTGTATTGAATCAGTTGATGGACGCGGGCGGTGCAGATGAGAAATCGCCGCTAGCCGAATTGGTGAATAGTCTGGGTTCGTTAATCGCAGACTATGAGGACTTGCAGCCAGTTGCTCTGCCAGTTTCGCCTGTGGCGACACTGAAATTTCTGATGGTGCAACATCAGCTCACGCAGTCGGATTTGCCTGAATTGGGCAGTCAGGGAGTCGTGTCTGAAATTTTGCGCGAAATCCGTGATTTAAACGTACGTCAAATAAAAGCGCTTTCAGAGCGATTTAATGTTCCTACAAGTGTTTTTATATGAGTCATCTGGCGTGTGCAAATTTCCACACAAATTATTCCGAGCCGAACGGATGAGCCAACATGTCACCGCGGTGTTCTAACTTGCCAGTTGCATCGAGGGTGTGATGCGCTCTCCAAAGCCACAAAAAGGCAATCCGCACAAACTGACAATTGATCAACATATTTTCCCCAAGGACTGCATAGCCCGTTTCGCCCTTGAGAAGGGTACAGTACAGGTCCGCCGTAAATGCAACAAGCCAGATCTGTGGCTAACACCTGGCAACTCATACTTTTGTGCTCGTCGCCTTTGGGATCAGAAGACCGAATCTGTCTTCATGAAGGTGATCGAGGATCGGTACCAAGATGTCGCAAAGAACATAGTTGCCGGTGCCGTTACTACGCTTGATCACGAGAAGAATGCGGCTATCACCGACATGTATCTGCTATGGACTCTACGGCATGAGCGTTACCATAATCCGCTTCCTGATATCAGAATGAATATGGTGGCACCAGAGAGAGAGATGTCGATAGACGCGCAAGAGATTCTGGAGGCCAACGGCTATGTATTCGCTTCTCCGGACAATACCATCGCTAGCCGTTTCACGACTGGATTGCGCTTTCCCTTCGAGATGGACAGGGAGCGGCAACGAATGGCGGGCAAGAGATGGGGTATATTGAAGGCGGTAGATGCTGAGTTTCTGGTTCCAGACAATTTTTCGGCATACTCCATTCTTCCGCTATCGCCGACGACCGCTCTCGTAGAAGGACACTCGGATCAGCAGATCGGCTTCCACCAGGTCGCAGAAATCAACGGCCGAGCGGTCCATGGTTCCCGCCGTTACTATTTTGCTCGTGACTTCACCCGCTGCCCTATCCTGCAACATCGCATATTGGATGGTCTGTTCCAGCACCCTGCTGGTAGCATGTAAATCAATGCGGTTTTTAATGGGGAAACATCAGGATAAAACTCGTTTTACCGTGTTCAGACCGAACCCGGGCTGTACCACCATGAGCTTCCGCAATAGCTTTAGTAATCGAGAGTCCTAAACCTGCCCCATTGGACATGGCATGCAATCTGGCAGGATCCGCTCGGAAGAAACGATCAAACAAGCGTGGTAAAACTTGTGGATTGATGTCTTCGCCGGTATTTTCTACCGTGACCTCAGTGAACTGAGGTGAGTCTGAGATCGCGACATGAACATCTCCCCCCTCTGGCGCGTGTCGTAATGCATTGGAGAGTAAGTTACTCACCGCACGACGAAACATCAGGCGATCACCATGTATATTACCCCCCCCGTCGACACGTAATTTGATGTGCTTTTCATCAGCAACGACCTCGTAGAACTCTAATAGCGCCTGTACTTCCGGTAAGGCCGGAAAGCGTTCCTTACCGGGTAAATCGACGCCGCGTTCGGTCTTCGCCAGAAACAGCATATCGGACACCATCTTGGCCAGACGCTGCAACTCTTCGGCATTGGAAGCGAGGACGTCACGATAAGTTGCCTCATCCCGTGTAGCGGAGAGCGTTACCTGGGTTTGCGTCAGCAAGTTACTAATCGGCGTCCGTAATTCATGTGCCAGATCCGAGGAAAACTCCTGCAAGCGGCTGAAATCGCTTTGCAACCTGTCGAGCATGCGATTCAATTCTTTCGCTAATTCAGCCATTTCTACCGGCACGGCGTCGACCGGCATGCGTTCATCAAGTTGCTGCCCAGAGACGCCGGCCGCGCGCGTTTTCATAGCGCGCAGCGGAGCCAGCCCCTGATGCGCTGCCAGCCATCCTAACAAACCACTGACCAGCGTAGCGGCAATCGCATAGATGATCAGACTGTGACGCAGATTCGCCAGAAACTGCGCATGATGGGCTGTATCCATGGCGATCGTGACGGTAAGCTCCTCCGTCGGGGCATATCCGGGTCTGGCTTGAAAGCGGAGCACGCGCTGCTCTCTTCCCTCCACCGACCAGACCTGCCAGACCGGTGCCTGATTATTGACGGCTGTCGGCACGCTGCTGACCGGCATGGAAAACCCTGCAGACTGAAACAATGGAATGCCCTTCGTATTCGTTACAGCCGCAAAGAGCCCGTGATGATGACTCAATGCTTCGTCGAGGCGACAGCGAGTTTCAGCCGCAGAATTCGCATTCACCAGTACATCTTCAATCAGATGCATCTTATCCGATAACGCAGCCTGATCCAGCTCGATGAAGTGCTGATCCGCCGTTGCCATAAAAAGCCAGCCAAATCCGAATACCACTGCCGCGGCCAAGCCAGTGAAGAAAAAAGTCAGACGACTCGTCAATGAAAAGCCTCGTACCATCTCAGGCTTCCTCCGGATTTTCCAGTACGTAACCCATACCCCGTACCGTCTGTATCAGTTTAATGTCTTGTCCTTCATCGATCTTGGTACGCAACCGGCGCACGGCCACCTCAATCACATTCGTATCGCTATCGAAATTCATATCCCATACCTGAGAAGCAATCAGGGATCTGGGCAGCACCTCTCCCTGGCGCCTCATCAGCAATTCCAGCAGACCGAATTCTTTCGCCGTCAGATCAATGCGCTTGCCGGCACGTGACACGCGTCTTCGCAATAAATCCATTTCCAGATCGGCGACACTGAGTGTGGTGATTTCCGGTCCGTTACGGCCTCTGCGCAGGATAGTGCGCACACGGGCCAGCAATTCGGCAAATGAAAAAGGCTTGACCAGATAGTCATCCGCCCCCAGTTCCAGCCCTTTCACCCTATCCTCAATCTGATCTCGCGCAGTCAGAAACAGCACCGGTATTTCCAAACCTCGCCGACGCAAAGTTTGCAGTACCTGCCAGCCATTCAGGCCGGGCAACATCACGTCCAGCACCAACAGGTCATATCCGCCTTGCAATGCAAGATGCAATCCATCGTTGCCATCTTGTGCCAAGTCAACGACAAAACCGCCCTCGCTAAGCCCCTGACGAAGGTATTCGCCGGTCTTGGGTTCATCTTCGACGATGAGAATTTTCATGAATGCAATTCCGTTAGATTGATGTTTGCCGATAGTGTGACGGTTTTCAGCGAGTCTGGCACGCAGATAACAAGAATGTAATCTGGCAGACAGATTGTCGTCAGGCAGCGTACCGCACAATCGTCTCATTCCATTCAACCCGAAATGAGAGCCCGACATGACTGCCATTCCCCGCCGCCCCCTGCTACTGGGATTGCTACTTCTGGTCACCGCCGTTCCATATGTCGTTGCTGCAAATACTTCTACTGCAATCGAAGTATGGAAAGGTCCTAATTGTGGTTGTTGCAAAGACTGGATACGGCACCTGGAGGCTAGCGGCTTTACTGTTAAGACATTTGATACCGGAAATTCTGATATCCGGACAAAGTTGGGCATGCCGATACGCTTCGGTTCCTGTCATACGGCCAAAGTCGGTAATTACGCTATTGAAGGTCACGTACCGGCTCGGGATATTCAGCGTCTGTTGAAAGAACGCCCTGATGCCATCGGACTCGCGGTTCCCGCGATGCCACTGGGATCGCCCGGTATGGACGGTCCGGAGTATCAGAGCCGGAAAGATCCGTTCGATGTGTTCCTGGTTAAAAAGGACAATCAGGCGATCGTTTTTCAGTCCTATCGCTAAGGACGTGAATATGATCCGTCCTTTGCAATATAGCCTTTGTGTGCTGATGCTGAGCTTGTTGAGTACACTAGCACGGGCAGATACCAGCCTGCACGAAGCCCTCGATAAGGCGTGGGCACGTGCTGTACAAGCGCGGGTAGCGGAATCGCGGCAGAGCGAGGCTCAGGCCAGTCGCGCCGTGGCAAATAGCTGGCTGGCCGAACCGCCGAGTATAGGCGTATCCGAAAAGAATGATCGTCTCAACGACAGAGTTGGCGTCAGAGAACGCGAATTCGACTTGGCACTGCCGCTTTTACTGCCCGGTCAGCGTGCCGTGCGCGAAGCATTCGCGCTACGAGATGCAGCGGATGCGAACGCCGCGCTGCCAGCGGCCCGCCTCGCGCTGGCTGGGGAACTGCGTACCACCGTCTGGAATGTAGCTGCGACACGGGCGGACACTCGTATCGCCACGGAACGTCTGAACACCGCCCGAAAACTCGAAGCCGATGTTCTTCGTCGGCAGCAAGCAGGAGAACTCGCTCGCACCGATCTGCTGCTTTCCAAGGAGGAAACTTTCGCGGCAAAAAACGCCTTATCTGAAACACAAACGCGCGAACGGCAAGCACTGGCACGCCTACACCTGTTGACTGGACTCGACAACATACCCGACGATATCAACGAGTCCACATTTCTTTCAGCACCCTCTCACCATCCGCGTTTAACACTCGCCGAGGCATCGATGGAACGTGTGCGCGCCGACATGCAAATGGTACGCGAAGACAAACGCAATCCGCCCGAACTATCTGTCGGCGTGGTGCAAACACGCGACGCCTACACGACTCCCGCTCACAACACCCTGCGTGTCGGTATCCGCGTCCCGTTTGGTAGCGAAGCCAGGAATGCGCCAAAACTGGCGGCAGCAAATTCTGCATGGGTAAAAGCCGAAGCGGAACTCAGGCAAACGATGGCTGAAATCGCAGCAGAACAAAGTGAGACGCAGGCAGCGCTAGATAACGCCGAATCGGTCAGTCAGACCGCACAAACACGTGCCGCCTTGGCCAATGAACGATTGGCGTTGCAAGAAAAAGCTTTCTCGCTTGGCGAACTGAGCCTGACTGAATTCATGCGCGTACGTGCCAGCGTCAACGAGGTACGCCTGGAATTACTGCGGGCAAAAGTCGCTTTAGGTGCGGCGCGTGCTCAACTCAATCAAGCAAAGGGAATTTTGCCGTGAACATCCAGATACATCGTTCTTTCATTATGTTCAGCATACTGGGTATCGGTTTGCTTTCTGGCGCTCCGGTCTACGCTCACGGCGGCGAGGACCACGGCGATGCAGGAAAGACTCCACCGCCAGCCATCGCTATCGCTCCCAGAGCAACGGCACAAAGTGAAGATTTCGAGTTAGTGGCCGTGCTGGATGAAAGTCAGTCGAAGAATCGTCGCTTGCTCATTATCGTAGACCGCTTCAAAACCAACGAACCGGTGTCCGGCGCCAAACTGGAGATTGACGCCGAGGGGCAGAATACTTCCGCCACAGAAGACAGTCCCGGTGTGTATGTAGCGAGTTTCGCAGCATTGAACAAGCTGACAGCGGGAAGCAAACTGCCTCTGACGATCTCGCTCGAAACAACCGACACCTCCGACCTGCTGACCGCAGACCTTGAAATTCCTGCCGACTCATTCAATGAAACTGAGCACAGTCATCGCAACACGGGATATGCCGCATGGGGTGTGGGTGCCGCGTTCATCCTGGTAGCAATCATCGTATTAATCGCTCGTCGTCGCCATCAGAAAAAAGGAACGCAATGATGTTGAAGTTCAATATGAAGCCCATGGCGCTCATCCTGTTTTCCCTGATTAGCGTTTGTAGCCCCGGTGTTTTCGCTCATGGAGATGAGAACCACGACGAACAGGCAACGCCAACCAAATCAAAAAATGCCACGACTGCTGCGACACATATCGCGCAGGAAGCGCCGCAACGTCTGGCCGATGCGAGCCTGTTTGTGCCGAAATCTGTCCAACGCCGCCTTGGCATTCGCACCGTCCAAACTCAGGTCAGCAACTTGACAGCTGGAATTGAACTCAACGGTAAGCTTATCGCTGATCCTGAAACCAGCGGCCGTATTCAAGCGCCGTTCTCTGGCAGTGTTCAGCCTGGCCCCAAGGGGATGCCTGTCGATGGTCGAAAAGTCGTTAAAGGTGAAGTGCTGGCTTATTTGCAACCCGTTGCCAGCGCAATTGAGCAAGGTAACCAAAAGGCACAGTTGGCGGAACTGGATGCGCAACTCGCTATTGCTGAACGCAAGCTCAAACGCTACGAACAACTCGAAGGGGCAGTCCCGCAAAAGGAAATCGATAGTGCCCGCATAGAACGCGATGCTTTACGCCAGCGAAGTAGCTTCGTCGCCGGGAGTGTCAACAGTGCCCAGCCTCTGCGTGCGCCAGTCAGCGGCATACTGAGCGCATCGAATCGTTTGCAAGCCGGTCAAATTGTCGATGCCCGCGAAGTATTGTTTGAAATCGTCGATCCTAACCGTCTGGCAGTGGAAGCGCTGGCCTATGACCCCGGCATTGTCGGTACGCTGCAATCTGCCAGTGCCCGGGTGGGCGGCATCGCCGTTGAATTGACGTTCGTCGGCGGCGGCCGTCAATTGCGGGAACAGGCGCTTCCCTTACTGTTTCGCGTCACCAGGCCGGATGCAACGCTGGTTATCGGTCAACCGGTGAAGGTGATGGTGCGCACCTCACGCGGAATCCAGGGAGCAGCGGTGTCGCTGCAAGCGGTCACCAAACTGAATTCCGGAGAAACTGCCGTATGGGTGCACACCGCCCCCGAGCGCTTTGCTGTGCGCAAAATTCGCACGCAAGCACTCGATGCCGTCAACATCGCTGTCGTCGATGGTTTGCATGATGGCGAGCGAGTGGTTAGCGATGGCGCAAGCCTGCTTTCACAGGTGCGCTGATCATGTTCGATTTCATTATTCACACCAGCCTGAAACAGCGTCTTTTAGTATTGGGAGCGTCTCTCCTATTAATGATCTACGGCATATTCACTCTGCGCGATATGCCTGTCGACGTGTTTCCCGATCTGAACAAGCCCACTGTCACACTGATGACGGAGACTGGCGGCATGGCTCCCGAAGAAGTCGAGCAGCTCGTTACCTTGCCTATCGAAACCAGCATGAACGGGATGCCCGGCGTCAGTCGCGTACGTTCGGTTTCCGGGGTTGGTTTGTCTGTCGTTTACGTCGAATTCGAATGGGGCTCGGACATTTATCGCAATCGCCAGCAAATTGCCGAGCGCCTGAATCTGGTGCGCGAACAACTGCCGCCTAGTGTAGTACCGCAAATGGGGCCAATCTCGTCGATCATGGGAGAAATTCTGCTGATTGCCCTGCCTATCGACGCATCGCCAAATAAGTCAGCAGGATCAGGCGCCGTCAGCCCCATGGCCGTTCGCGAGTATGCCGACTGGGTCATGCGGCCACGTCTGCTTACCATCCCAGGTGTAGCGCAGGTCATTCCCATCGGCGGCGAGGTACGCCAATACCGCGTAGAACCGCTGCCCGCCCAATTGCAGGCATTGGGCGTAGAGCGGGATAAACTCGATGCCGCATTGCGTGACTTTGGCAGCAATACCAGCGGCGGCTTTCTTGAAGCTCAGGGGCGTGAATACCTGATTCGCGCGATCGGGCGCACCAGTCGCATTGAGGATTTGCAGAACCTGGTTGTCACAATGAAGAACGGTCAGGTGGTATTACTCAAACAAGTTGCCAACGTGACGCTGGCAGCCGCTGTCAAACGTGGTGATGGCAGTTATCAGGGTAAGCCTGCGGTGATTTTGTCCGTGCAAAAACAACCTACGGCCGACAGTATCACGCTGACCCGCGAAGTTGAAAAGGCGGTCGCCGATCTTGCCAAAAACCGCCCTGCCGGGGTGGCTGAACCAGCCTTCCTGTTCAAGCAGGCGGATTTTATCGAACACTCGGTCAGCAACGTTAAAGAAGCACTGCGTGACGGCGCAATCATGGTGGCGGTAATTCTTTTCCTGTTTTTGCTCAATGTGCGTACCACCGTCATTTCACTGATGGCGATTCCTGTATCGCTGCTGGTGACGGCACTGGTGTTTCGTTACTTCGGCTTTTCGATCAATACTATGACCTTGGGGGGATTAGCCATTGCTATCGGCGAACTGGTGGACGATGCCGTGGTCGGTGTTGAAAACGTACTACGTCGCCTCAAAACCAACCGGTCCGACAGCGCACCGAAACCGGTCGTTGAAGTCATTGCCGCCGCCACACTAGAAGTGCGCTCTGCCATCGTTTATGCCACTGTCATTATCGTATTGGTATTTGTACCGCTATTTGTATTGCCGGGGATCGAAGGTAAATTATTCACGCCGCTGGGGGTAGCTTATATCGTATCCATCCTCGCCAGTATGATTGTTTCGGTCACGCTGACGCCCGTGATGGCGTATTACCTGCTGCCCCGGATGAAGCAATTGCATGCGAAGGACAGCCCGCTGGTCAGCTGGCTCAAACATCAGGATGCGAAACTGCTCAACTGGTCATTCGTACATGCGCGTCTGCTTCTGGCTGGCGCAATGCTGATCGTGATCCTGGTAGGCGCCAGCGTGCCATTCTTTCCGCGCGCTTTTTTGCCGCCGTTCAACGAGGGCACGCTGACGATTGGATTAATGCTCAATCCAGGCACCTCATTGACCGAATCCAACCGCATTGGCACTTTGGCTGAGGAGCTCATCAGACAGGTACCGGAAGTTACCCAAGCCGGCCGTCGTACAGGACGTGCAGAACTGGATGAACATGCAGAAGGCGTACACTCCAGCGAAATGGATGTCGATTTAAAGCCATCCGCTCGCAGTCGCGAAGCGATCATTACCGATATTCGCGCACGTCTGTCCACGCTACCGGCAGTGTCGAACATCGGCCAGCCGATCTCGCATCGTCTCGATCATTTACTCTCCGGCGTGCGTGCGCAGATTGCGTTGAAGGTTTACGGTGACGACCTCGATACCTTGCGCGGACTGGCTGCTGAACTTCGCGAACGTCTGGCCAAAATTCCCGGCATCACCGATCTGCAGATCGAAAAACAGGTACTCATCCCTCAGGTCAAGATTCATCTGGATTATGCCGAAGCAGCGCGCTATGGCGTAGCGCCCGGAAGCCTCTTACGCAGCCTCGAACAAATGATCGACGGTGAAAAAATTACGCAGATCGTTGAAGGAAACCGGCGCTTTGATCTTTTAGTACGATTGCCCGAAAACGCTCGTGGACCGCAAGCCCTAGCCGATTTATTGATCGAAACGCCGACTGGTTTCATTCCTCTTTCGAATATCGCACGTATTGAAGAAAGCGAAGGACCGAATCAGGTTGCCCGGGAAAACTCCCGGCGGCGTATTGTGCTATCCGCTAACACCGATGGCCGCGATCTGGCCGGTGTTATCTCTGATATTCGTGCCGAGTTATCTGCTAAACCGCTGCCACAAGGCTACTTCACCGCACTAGAAGGGCAATTTCAGGCTCAGGAGCAAGCGGCCAGACTCATTACGGTGCTGGCACTCGTATCTCTAACGATGATCTTCATGGTGCTTTACAGCCGCTATCATTCCACCAGACTCGTGTTGATCATCATGGGCAATATCCCTCTTGCACTGGTTGGCAGCGTACTTGCGCTCTGGATTTCAGGCCAGCCCTTATCGGTCGCTGCGCTGGTGGGTTTCATCACCCTCACTGGCATCGCAACACGCAACGGCATCCTGAAGATCAGCCATTACATCAACTTGTGCTCCCTTGAAGGTGAAACCTTTGGTCAACCCATGATCGTGCGCGGCTCGCTAGAACGCCTCACACCAGTACTAATGACGGCGTTGGTTGCAGCTTTTGCACTGCTGCCACTTTTACTATCAGCCGATGCACCTGGTAAAGAGGTTCTGCATCCGGTAGCTGTTGTGATTTTCGGCGGTCTGATCAGTTCGACTTTGCTCGATACCCTGCTAACCCCGCTGATGTTCTGGCTTTGGGGCGAGCCTCCACTTCGGCAACTACTTGCAGAACACAGTAATGAAAGCTTTTAACCAACCACGCGTTTTTAACATTGGAGAAAACGATGCAATTCCGTAAAACCTTGATCCAACTCTTCGCACTGACCAGCCTGCTGATAGCGGGTGGCGCATATGCCCATACAGATGAATACTTGGATACCCAAAAAGCCCCCCACGGTGGACAACTGCGTATGGCAGGGATATATCATTTTGAACTGGTCGTCGCCAAAGACAGTAAGCAATCGAAGAACAACCCAGTAGTTGTGTATGTTACAGATCATGCCGGTACCAAAATCTCTACTACGGGCGCCAAAGGAACTGTCACGCTACTCGCCGGTAAAACCAAGACAATGCTTAACCTGACGCCAGATAGTGAGAATGCACTCAAAGCTAGCGGAAACTATACCCCGGTACCGGAGATGAAAGCGGTCGTCTCTATCACGCTGGCAGGTAAGGCAGCAGAGCAAGCGCGCTTTACGCCTCTGTCAAATTCTGGAACCGCCAAATTGGATGATCATGCAGGTCATGCGGAACATTAAGCGAAGATAACAAAATTGTCATTTTCGGGTCATGTTTCTGTTAAGTGCTAAAGCATACAGTGAAGTGGAAATATGCAATCCAGTAAACATGCACTAAACCAAATACTGCATTATTTTTAACGTTAGGGAGTCTAAAATGAAAACCACACGTTTTGTTGAATTTGCTGCTATTTTTGCACTGGCAATGCCAGCCTTTGCCGACGATACACATCACCCGGCAAATACCACGCCACCCGCAGTAACAAACCAAAAATCATCTCCGACGGCGGGATCTGACAAAATGCGAGATATGGATCAGCAAGTGAAAGCGATGCAGGTCATGCACGAAAAAATGGCTTCGGCAAAGACTCCGGAAGAACGACAAGCACTGATGGTCGAGCACAGAAAGGTGATGCAGGACGGAATGGCAATGATGAAGGGGACAAAAGGCATGTCCGGAATGTCTGAAACAGCCTCCATGCCAGTTGAAAAAGCCAAAGGCATGGGCATGAACTTGGCAGATCACCAAAAAATGATGGAAAAGCGCATGGAAATGATGGAGTCCATGATGCAGATGATGATGGATCAAATGCCTGCTATGCCAGCCAAATAGTCACTAGCTGTGGAGCGTTATCATGAATCATCAACATGAGGAGCATGACAGCCCGCCCAGTTTCTGGTCTTCGCGCTATGCCATCGGTTTGCTCGTCATCGGCGCAGTAGCAGCCTACTTTCTGCTGACAGAGCACTTAGCGCATGTGGTTGGCGCCCTCCCTTATCTGTTGCTGCTCGCTTGCCCGTTGATGCATGTTTTCATGCATGGCGGTCATGGCAGGCATGGACATCATCAGAACAAGCCCGATGACGTTGACGACAAGACTTCCCATCGACCAAGAGACCCGTCATGAATCACGGAGAAACGGCATATGGTCTCTGGTCGCTGGTGATAATCAATTCGGCGATCTTCATCATGTTTGCCTTCAGTTTTTTTAAGCCGGCAAACGCTAGGGATTGGCGGACATTTGGTGCATTTGCAGCGTTTGTAGTGGCTTTGTTTGTCGAAATGTATGGCTTTCCGCTGACGATCTATCTTTTATCCGGTTGGCTTCAGACACGCTACCCTAGCCTCGATCTGATGTCGCACGATACCGGCCACCTATGGTCAACGTTATTAGGTGAAAAAGGAGATCCACATTTCTCATCTCTGCATATTGCCAGTTACATCTTCATCGGGTACGGTTTTTATATATTATCCGCTGCTTGGAATGTCTTGTACTACGCACAGAGACGGCACAAGTTGGCGACAACTGGCCTCTATGAACGTGTTCGCCATCCACAGTACGTTGCCTTCGTACTGATACTGCTAGGTTTCCTTCTGCAATGGCCTACATTGCTGACCATGTTGATGTTCCCTGTCTTGCTGTTCATGTACGGACGATTGGCTATTACTGAGGAAAACGAAATGCGCAAACAATTTGGTGCAGTCTATGACAACTACGCGCAGCGAACTCCAAGATTCATTCCGCATATTTTTAAAACTGACAGCCCCGTATAGGAAGACACAGACAGAGGATCTATGGAACATCGACAACACGCGGAACACCATACGAATACGCCTGGGGCGTTGACAGATCCGGTCTGCGGCATGTCTGTCACAGAAAATTCAAATCATCGCGAAGAATTCAATGGCACGGTCTATTACTTCTGCAGCGACAAATGCCGGTCAAAATTTGTGGCCAATCCAGCGCAGTATGCATTCGTCAATAAAACCATGGCACACGAACATGCGGCTCACCTGCATGTGCATGGTCACGCTGTAATTAAGTCTGCAAGAGCGGATGGCACCATCTATACCTGCCCTATGCATCCCGAAATCCGGCAGGATCATCCCGGCTCATGTCCTAAATGCGGTATGACACTGGAAGCAGTAATACCGGAACTGGATGAAGACGATGCCCCCGAGCTGACCGATTTTCGTCGACGATTCTGGTGGACATTGCCACTGACAGTGGTAGTGACGGTGTTGGCGATGGCTGGCCATCGACTTGCCTGGTTTGATATGTCGACGCAAAGCTGGATTGAATTGCTTTTATCTTTACCAGTTGTGTTGTGGGCTGGCTGGCCCTTCTTTGTACGAGGCTGGCTATCGGTAGTTCATCGCAGTCCCAACATGTGGACTTTGATTGGACTGGGTACTGGCGCTTCCTTTATTTACAGTGTGGTAGCAACAATTTCCCCACAAGTGTTCCCAGACTCATTCAGATCGATGGGACGTATAGGCGTCTATTTTGAAGCGACAGCAGTCATCATTTCACTCACCCTGCTCGGTCAGATAATGGAACTGAAGGCACGCTCGCAAACATCTGCAGCAATTAAATCCTTGCTCGGACTGGCACCTAAAACAGCACGACGCATTCTCGACGACGGTCGAGAGGAAGATGTACCACTGACACACGTTCATATTGGTGATCTGCTGCGCATCCGCCCCGGAGAAAAAGTGCCCGTAGACGGTATCGTTACTGAGGGTAGCAGCGCCGTGGATGAGTCCATGTTGACGGGTGAGCCGTTACCGGTCACCAAACGTACAGGTGACACCGTAATCGGCGCAACGCTCAATACCAATGGATCTCTTGTAATGCGTTCCGAGCGCGTTGGTTCGACCACCATGCTCGCGCAAATCGTGCAAATGGTTGCTCAGGCTCAGCGCTCCAAAGCTCCCATGCAACGCATGGCCGATCAGGTCGCCGGCTACTTTGTAATGGCAGTCGTCTCCATTGCCCTGCTGACGTTCTTTGGATGGGGTTGGTTTGGTCCCGAACCCAGCTGGGTTTACGGTCTGATCAATGCGGTGGCCGTTTTAATCATCGCCTGTCCCTGCGCATTAGGCCTCGCAACCCCCATGTCGATTATGGTCGCTACCGGGCGCGGCGCCACGCATGGCGTTCTGTTCCGCGATGCGGCTGCCATCGAAAATCTGCGCAAAATCGACACGCTGATCATCGATAAAACCGGCACGCTGACGGAGGGACAGCCCGCCTTCCACCTTTCTGTACCGGTGCAGGGATATGAGGCTGACGAAATACTGCGCCTGGCCGCCAGCCTGGATCAGGGTAGCGAGCATCCGCTGGCGGACGCCATAGTACGTGCGGCCCGCGAACGCGGTTTGCTGCTGGAGAAAGCGGAAAATTTTGAATCTGGCTCGGGAATCGGGGTGCAAGGCTTAGTTGGCGGACGTCGGCTTGCACTAGGCAATACTTCACTGATGAATCAGTTCGGCATATCCGTTCAGTCACTGGCGCCAGAAGCCGAGGCTTTACGCTCCGAAGGAGCCAGCGTCATGCATTTAGCACTGGATGGGCAGCTTATTGGGCTTCTCGCGGTCTCCGATCCAATCAAATCCAGCACCGCTGAAGCTCTGGCTGCGCTCAAAGCGACACGCCTTCGCATTGTCATGGCAACCGGTGATGGCCTGACCACAGCGCGCGCTGTTGGTGCCCGTCTGGGTATCGATGAAGTTCATGGAGAAGTCAAACCAGCCGATAAACTCAATCTGGTACAGCAGTTACAAAATCAAGGAAGAATTGTTGCGATGGCGGGTGATGGTATCAATGATGCACCGGCTCTGGCTAAGGCAGATGTGGGCATCGCCATGGGAACGGGCACCGATGTTGCGATGAATAGCGCTCAAGTTACTTTGGTCAAGGGTGATTTACGTGGTATTGCAATTGCACGTGCGCTGTCTGAAGACACCATACTCAATATGAAGCAAAATCTAATGTTTGCCTTTCTCTACAACGCATTAGGCATTCCGGTTGCCGCCGGTGTGTTATATCCACTGACCGGCTGGTTGTTATCGCCCATGATAGCCGCGCTGGCGATGAGTTTCAGTTCTGCTTCCGTCATTGGGAATGCACTTCGGCTGAAGCGTCATTAAACAGTCTTTGTTTGAACAATGCGGCGATCAGCATTCGCGTTACAATGACGCGAATTTTTGATCGCCCACGCCCATCTGTATGAAAATCCTCATAGTCGAAGATGAACCCAAAACTGCTGCGGCCCTGGCACGCGCCTTGCGGGAAGAAGGGTTTTCAGCGGATTTGGCAGAAAACGGCATTGATGGACTGCATCTGGCATTGACCGAAAATTACGCACTGGTGATACTGGATGTGATGTTGCCCAAATGTGACGGCTGGTCCGTGCTGCATACGCTTAAAGCGCAACGAAACGCTCTACCCGTCATACTGCTCACGGCGCTGGATGCGGTATCCGATCGCGTTAAAGGACTCAATGCGGGAGCGGATGATTACCTTGTCAAACCGTTTGCCTTCTCCGAATTGCTTGCCCGCATCCGCAATGTTTTACGACGCGCACCAGTTCAGCAATCGGAGCTGATGCGCGTGGCGGACCTTGAAATGGACAGAATCAGGCACCGCGTTTCCCGCGCCGGACAGATACTCGATCTGGCGCCGCAAGAATATCGGGTGCTGGATTATCTGATGCGCCATTCCGGCGAAGTGCTGACCCGCACCCATCTTGCAGAGCAGGTATGGGACATGAACTTCGACGGTGATAGCAATGTGATCGACGCAGCCATTCGTCGCCTGCGTAAAAAAATTGACGACCCCTTCGAATGCAAGCTAATACACACCTTGCGCGGTGTCGGCTACGTGTTGGAAGTACGAAGCTGAACGACGATGAAATTACATTCTGTTTCCCTCCGGCTTACAGTCTGGTATGCATTGCTGAGTACAGCGCTGATTGCATCGGTGGGTTATACGATGTACTGGATGCTAGCTGATCGCCTGCTGCGAGAAGACGATACATTTTTATTGAGCAAAGTTTCGGAAGCTCGCGCCGTTATCGTTTTGCATCCGGGGAATTACGCCGCCCTGCAAGAAGAATTGCAGCACGAGGGAGAAACCTTTCCCGATATTCGCGTCAGAGTCCTCGACGAACGCAATGCAATCATTGCCGATACCCATAATGAAGAAGCACAGGGTATTCCGTCAGAAACATTCGATGCCATGCCGTGGGCGGCAGAAAAAGCAGACTGGTACGATCACCGGCAAATACGCTATCGCCTGATGAAGCAGCACAGTGATAAACTGACTATACACGCCGCCATGCGCCTCGCCAAGGAACAGAGCTTGTTGGCGTTCTATCGCGATATGCTGCTTACTGGCGTGATTACCGTATTGCTTATCGCCATAGCCGCCGGCTACGCCATTGCACGCTACGGGCTGGCTCCCTTGTATCGCCTTGCCGCTCTGGTGGAAGGGCTGGGCGTCCGGCAATTGGATCAGCGCGTGGATGAGACCGACTGGCCGGAAGAGTTGCGCGTACTCGCAGATAATTTCAACCGGTTGCTGATACGCCTTGACGATGCGTTTTCCCGCATGTCGCGTTTTTCTGCGGACATTGCGCATGAACTGCGCACGCCTTTGCAGATTTTACGCAGCGAAGCGGAAATGAGCTTATCACGCGAGCGTTCCCCGGCTGAATACCGACAATGCCTGGAATCCGGGCTGGATGAATACGCCAGGCTGTCGCGCATGGTAGATGCTCTGCTGTTCCTCGCGCGAGCTGAGCAAGCCGATACTGCGCTCGATTGCAAGCATCTGGATCTGCACGCCGAATTGCAATCTGTCTGCCATTTTTTTCAGGCCATGGCTGACGAACAGGATATGACGCTGAATGTGCAGGCAAGCGGCCGGCTATGGGCGGATCAGGGGCTCTTGCGGCGCGCCCTGGCTAATCTGGTTGACAATGCGCTGAGGAATACCGGTAAAGGCGGCTCGGTGACGCTGAGCGCCGTCGTCCAGCAATCGGGCAGCGTGGAAGTTCAGGTCAGCGATTCCGGTTGTGGTATCGCACCGGAAGATCTGCCCCATATTACCGAGCGCTTTTACACTGCGGATCGCTCCAGGCAGCGCCGCGGCCAAGGCAGCGGCCTGGGTCTTGCCATCGTACAGTCCATCATGCGCCTCCACGGTGGAACGATTGCGATTGCCAGCATCCCCGATCAGGGTACCGAAGTGCTTCTGCATTTCCCTGCATGCGATACGAGCGGACACCATGCTGCCGTCTGAAAATTCCCGTCGGACTGTCTGTCGCGGCGATACACAACGCTTATCCGGTCACCTGTCATCGCTCACTTCCACTGAGTACCACTGACCGCTGCTGCCCCCAGCTCATTTCAAACAGCCGCCAATCTGACGAAACGGTCAGATAAGCGTCATCGTGGCATCAGTTGCGACAGGTATTCTTGTCGCTCCGATTCCGAATGAGTGCCAAGTCCACCCTATGTCTTCCGTTTCTCCGCTGGTTTCCTGCAGAGCGATTCGCAAAACCTACAATCAGGGTGAGGCGCAGACCCCTGCCCTGCGCGGTGCCGACTTGGATATTCATGGCGGCGAATTACTGATACTGGCCGGGCCTTCCGGTTGCGGCAAAACCAGCCTGATATCCATCATCGGCGGCATGCTGGGTGCCGACAGCGGTGACTGTAAGGTGCTCGACAAGGACATACGAACCATGTCTGCGCAGCAGCGTGCGCGTTTCCGTGGGCAGCACATCGGTTTTGTTTTTCAGAGCTTCAATTTATTGCCGGCGCTGACGGCCGTCGAAAATGTCTCTGTACCGCTTTTGCTGCAGGGCGTGCCGCTTAAAACCGCAGAATCGCAGGCCAGAATTGTGCTGGAGTCACTTGGACTAGCCAGTCGCGCCGACCATTCACCCGGACGCATGAGTGGTGGTCAGCAACAACGCGTTGCCATTGCGCGTGCGCTGGTGCATGAACCTCGGCTGATTATCTGCGACGAACCGACCTCCAGCCTCGATCACGATGCCGGGCAAACTGTCATGGAAACCTTGCGCAAGGTTGCAAGAACTGCCGGACGGGCGCTACTCGTCGTGACGCACGATCCGCGTATTTTTTGTTTTGCCGACCGTATCGCTCGCATGGACGACGGCCGCGTGATCTCCATCGAAACGCATTCCTCCGAAAATTCCCTGTCGTGAATCGTCATTATTTATTGGCCGTGCTCTCCATATTCGGTCTCGCGCTCACTGTGTTTTCCGTTGTTCGCGACGATCAGGTCGCCATGCCGGATAAAGCACCCGGCACAGAAATACGCTCACCATTTACCGGCCAGATCGCAGGCACCGGAATAACGGAAGCCTATGGCGGCAATATCGCGGTCGGTACGCCAGTTGCCGCCATTATCAAAAGCATTCCCGTACGCTGGGGCAGTACCGTCAGCGCCGGCACACCGCTGGTTTATCTGGACGACAGCGATTTGCAAGCCCGGCTACCGCTTGCAAATGCTCGCGTGCAGGAAGTGCAGGCCAGGCTAGCAATGTCGCGCAATGCCAGCGAACGCGCAGAACGGATATCGGACAAACGCGCCATCAGTGCTGAAGAAGTGGACAACCGGCGCTTCGCCGTCAAAACGGATGAGGTGCTCGTCGCCACCGCGCAAGCTGCTGTCGAAGAAATCAAAATGGAAATGCAGCGCCATATCGTTCGTGCGCCGGTATCGGGCCAGATATTGCAGATTCGGCTGCACAACGGCGAATATGCCGACAACAGCGCGCCCCTGATACTGATGGGTGACGCCGGTCGTCGCCAGGTACGGGTAGATATTGATGAAAACGATGCCCGCTACGTCCGGCCGGATGCAGCGGCTTTCGCCTATTCACGTAACGACGCAGAGCATTCGGTCGCCTTACATTTTGAACGGATAGAACCGTATTTGCGTCCGAAATCAACACTGACCAGCGCAAGCGCGGAACGGGTTGATACCCGCGTGCTGCAGGTCATCTACAGTTTCGATACGAAAGATATGCCGCTCTACATCGGGCAAATGCTGGATGTATTCATTGATACCGGGGCGAAACCGCATACCGCTTCCAGCCGCAGACCCGCCGCTGCCGGGGCAGTACAACCATGAAATCCATGCTCCCCGCCTGCGCGGCGATCTGCCTGATACTGTCGGCATGCGCCACGCCTCCCGGCTATCAGCCACCCGCCATTCCGCTGCCCGAAAGGTGGCAAGCCATGCCTGAACATACTGCTGCCTTACCGGAAAATTCACCGTGGTGGCAAGCCTTCGCCGATCCGGAACTGAGCCTGTTGATGACTGAAGCAGAGCGCCTTAATCCGGACATAGAACGCGCCCGCATTTTGCTGCGCAAATCCCGTGCCGAATATCAGGGAATCAGCGCGATACGCAATCCGGTCGTCCAGGGAAACGCGCTATCCAAACGCGAACACGAAAGTGCCAACGTTGATAGCAGTACGTTCAGTCAGCCCGGTGAAACCAACAGCCTGTTTCAGGCCGGATTTGATGCAAGCTGGGAGGCGGATTTCTTTGGAGCCCGCCGCCAGTCTTCAGAGGCCGCATCGGCTGAACTGGATGCGACACAGGCCGGGCTCAATGCCATGCGTGTAACGATGCTGGCAGAAGTCGCCCGTAATTACATCGAACTGAGAAAAGCGGAGGCACTGACGGCATTGGCGCAGGAAGACACAGAAACGGCACAGGATATGCTGACACTGATGCGTAGCAGAAGCGTCTCCGGGTTTGCCAGCGACACCGATCTGATGGCCGCCGAAGCCGGGCTGATATCCGCGCAAATGGCGTCGGCACCACTCAGCGAGATGCGCAATGCCGCGCTGAACCGCTTGAGCGTCTTGCTGGGCCGCTACCCTGGCAAGCTACAGATCAAAATCCTTAACCGCCTGCCGGCAACACCCCACACCCTGCCTTCTGCACTGCCATCGGAACTTCTGCGGTCCCGTCCCGATATTCTGGCTGCAGAAAGGCATCTGGCGGCCGCATCCGCCAGACTGGGTGCGGCGCAGGCCGACTGGTATCCGCGCTTCTCATTGATAGGACAAATCGGTCTGGCCAGTTCAGTTTTCGGCACCTTGGCAGAAGGCGCAAGCCGCGTCTGGCGTATCGGCCCATCCCTATCATGGCCCATACTGCGCGGCGGGCAAATTGCAGCAACCATACAGGTCCGCGACGCAGAACAGCAGCAGGCGCTGATCGCTTATCGTCAGACTATCCTGCATGCAGTGGAAGATGTGGAGAACAGCCTGACCGTCTATACGCAGGAACAAAACCTGCAAGCTCTGCACTTAACGAACATCGCGCTCGCTCAAAGCCGCCTCGGTCTGGCTGAGGCGCACTATACCGCAGGCCTCAGCGATTACCGGGCGGTTCTGACTGCGAGACATGCATGGACAGCCGCCCGGCAAGAACAAATACGCAGTGCCGCCGCACTGGCGGCAAGCTGGATAACGATCAACAAAGCATTTGCCGGCCACTTTTACCATACGACCGCAGAATCGCACGACAGCTATGCCGACGCCTGCCGTCAGAAACACCCATCGGACAATTCATCATGTACCACATCGCATTGAAAATGCTGGGCGGTGACCGGACAAAATTCACCACGCTGATACTCGGCGTTACCTTTACCGCCTTTCTGGTGAGCTTTGCCGTTTCTTATTTCTGCGGCTTCATGACGCGCGGGTTTGCGCTCATCAGTGAAACGCCCGGCGATATCTGGGTCATGGATCAGGCTGTCAGCTCCGTAGAGCAAACGACCAATTTATCTGAATCGGCAATATTACGTGTCCGTTCAGTACCCGGCGTTTCCGGCGCCGTGCCGCTGCTAATCGGTTCGGCCGAAGTCCGCTTCCCGAACGGCTCCTTTCAGTCATTTCAGATTATCGGCGCAGACGATAGCAGTCTCGCCGGCCTTCCCTGCACTGAAGGGCTGAACTACCCGGTACTGCGTCAACCGGGCCAGGTCATGGTTGATGACGGCGGAACGGAAAACAAACTGCTGACGCCGCTGCGCACCGACGATACCTGGCCGCGCGATGGCCGCTCCCGCGCCGGGGTCGCCATGCGTCGGCTGGCAAACGGCGATCAACTGGAACTCAATGATCACCGCATACACATTGCCGGCGTATCGAATACGCACCCTCGTTATCCGGCCAAACCGCTGATGTATATGACGCTCGCCAACGCACGCCGTATTTTGCCTGCCGAGCGAAGGCAAATCAGCTTCATCCTGGTCAGCGCTGCACCGGACATCAACCCGCAGACGCTCGCTGCCCACATCGAACAGCAAACCGGCTTGAAAGCACGAACGGCATCCGACTTCAAAGCGGATACGGTGCATTGGTATCTGCTCAATTCCGAAGATGTCGGCGACGTGATGTCCATGCTGATCCTGGCCATTGCCGTGGGATTCGGCGTTACCGGCGTCATGCTCTACATGTTCACTAGCGAAAGCCTGAAGCAATATGCAGTACTGAGCGCCCTGGGTACACTTCCCTCGCAACTGCTGAAAATGGTGTTCTTACAGGCTGCGGTATGCGGACTGTCAGGTGCGGGAATTGGTACCGGCCTGTGCGCCGTAGCTGATTTGTTTCTGCACAAAAGCGACTACCCTTTCCGCATGATGTGGTTCGCCCCACTCTCCGGCGGTGGCATGGTCATATTGACCGGCATTATTGCTGCCATCTTCAGCGCACGTCCTGTGCTTAAACTGGAGCCGGCAATGGTATTTGCGGGGAGATAGAGGTCGCAATCCGCATTTAGAGGTTCAGGTAGATAAAATGTGATTTCGATCTAAATTCATTATAAGTAAATTTAAATACTAGCCCCTCCTCTGAAACACTTCTACTAGTCCATGCCCAGATCAATCTATTATTTATTGACTCGATATCAATTAATTCATCCTTTACCTGAATTAATCCATTCGGATTCATGTGTTGAAATTTTTTTGCATGCGGTGGATAAGGGTAAATCACCCTGAATCTAGTCTGCTTAATGGAAGGTTCTATTGATTGATCAATTGGGTCTGTTGAAATGCGATCCCAAAGTATTCCCGTTTCAAAGAAAGAACGTTGTTTGTCTGTCAGTAAGATCGCTACTCGCTTGTGCGTGAGCAGGTATTCTTCAAGTAGTCTCCATATCCCAAAAAAACTCAGGTACATCCATCTCAATTGCTCGTTGATTGGCAAAATCCTACTCAAAGGATCGGGCAAGTGCAACTGAATATGTTGTGGCTTTGTATGAGTTACATGAAGTTCCTCAACATTGCATTTTCCCTCTGCTATCAACCTCCATAGCAAATAAGCCAACGCTGGCATACAAACTTTGTCGTATCGCAAACATTTTAATTCATCTTCGTCCATCGAGAAAATGAGTTTGAGATATTTCCTGTGCTCCTGAACAAATGACTTGTAAACATGCCGCCGGATCGCACGATAGATGCCAAGGATTTCGTTATCGTTGATGAGTTTTTGCGAATTGGCGTTTATATCAGGAAACACCCATTCACTATACTTAGAATAATACAGAACCCCCGATATATCCCAGTTAAGTTGAACTGGCGTGACCTCTTTCGCGTAGTGAATAAAAATTTCACGATCACGTTCCGCTAAACGAGCTTTTGAAGAATCAGGAGTAAATGACTGGTCAAACAAAAGTGACTTCAATTGCCTATGAAAAAAATCTGAAGCACTAAAAAATGTGTTGAACCAATCAATTAATTCGACGCAATAGTGCGTATGCACGGATTCCATTGACCCCGTCAATCTATTTAGCTCGGGTAATCCGAGAAACGGCCCAATGGGCGTACCGCAGCTCAAACAGAGTTTATCGGGGATAAATATATCCTTAAATTCACGGTTTTCTAGAAATAAAGAACGGCAATTGTGGCATTCAGATTTCAACTTTACTTTGTGCCAAGGACATTCTCCAACGAAGTTTAAATCGAATAATGTGCAGTGGTATCCAAGTTTTGCACATTCTGGGCAATGACGAACGCTATTCGAGGATGAACCCTCCAGACCTTGAATACCAAGTTGATCAAGAAATCCGGTTTTAAGTCTGGCAGGGGCGACACCTAAAAGCGAGCCAAACTTCTCGAAGTCAATCCATTGACTATCGGTCGCATAAAATATATTTATTCTTCGCTTCGCGAAGCCATCCTTTTTGATTAGGTCGGCAAGCTCAATTGGGTGTAGATAGTTATGATACATAACTTTGATGCATATTGACCATGCCGACTCATATTTTGCCGGCGCCACCGGATTCCATGTCAATCTCCAATGATCTTGCGCTTTAGGTTTCACGATAATGAAGGTAAAACTTGCGAAGTAAAATTTAACAGATTTGAAGCAAGAACTGCGCGATCGATATCTTCCTCGTCAAAACAGAAATTCGATACGTCAGATTTACGATTCGCAACAAGTAAATGTTGGACAGTCAGGCACAAATGTTCCATCGGAATCCCATATTCAGTGTGCGCGGGAAAATTTTTAGCCAATATTTTCCAAAGCAAATCCGCGCAATCCGTCATGCGAAAGCCTTGCGCATAAGCTAATGGGAAGAAGAAATGGGTATAACTGATGCCAGTATGATTTGGAAACTCCGAATCTTCATCGTAAAGTTTGAGCAAAATTATGAGTTCTTCGAGATTTGCACAGCCCTCGAATTTCACGGGCTCGCTGAGAAAACGAGCAATGATTTGTGCTTGATGGGCTGCTTGCAATGACGTAACGACGCTCAAAATTTCTGGTTGCGCGAATGCTATTGTCGTCATCTTGATGCCATCTTTCTCCAATGCATTATGAAGTGCTAAAAGCTGTTGGAAGTCGTGATGATTCAGAAGATGAAATTCGTCCGGCATAAATACGAATTGTTTCCCTTTGCGCGTCGCAACCTTCATTTTGATATCTGTGATTAAATTCATAAACAATAAATGAGGATCTGGGCGCCTTACTAAAACATGCTTTTCTGCCTCTAAAATCAGCTTGAATAGATGCGAGTCGGAAACATGAGATACACTCCAAATAGGAACGATGGATGTGTAAACTGTAGGAAAATCGTCTTTGAGCAACTCTTTAATTTCCTCTGCACACGATGTCTTCCCCAAGCGCGGAAAACCAAAAAAATAGGTACCTGTGCGAGCAGTATCAACGCGGTCTTTCACTATTGAATATGCGCGCTCAAACATCGGGGTATGCATTACGAATGCGGCATTTTTTACGGGATGATCTGCCAGATATTTCTCCCGTAGCTCAGCTGTCCATTTATGGCGCCGTGGATTGTTGGCTGCTTGCGCACTCGTCGATTCATTTTTCACGACATTCACCTAAGATTTATTCCGAACCTTTTTCTTGGTGTCAGACACTTCCGAAGTCATTGAAAGCATGCTTACAAGATTTCTGGAGTCGTTACCGAAAGGTCTTTTTCCCCCTTTATTGCGCGGGGAGTTGATTGTTGTCGGGATACCAATTTCTTGTGCAACTCGTGTTGCGTCAGTGGCTTGTTGTCGGGTCAGTTGGGGTTTTCCTTTTTTTCTGTCAGGTTTTGGTGTCGACAACAACTCAAGATATTTCAAGATCGGGTCATCCATTTCAGAAACGACCAATTCCCGCTTAGCCATTAAACTGTTAATTGCCTTTCTAGTACGTAAGCTATGGCGAGTTCTCTCCCAACGTCCCTGAGCTTTCAGAAATCCAAGTTCTGCTCCATCTAACCGAAATGCTTTGACCTGCCTAATGTCTTCTTCATCAAATATTTCAATCAGGATCTTTTTACCAATCAAAATTGCCAAATTGTGGAGTACTGAACTCGAGTAATGTGCGCGTTCAAATTGGATGTAAGGCCGACGGCCTGATTTAATTCCGCCTCTAACAGTTACTTGCAGTACTCTGGTAAACATACTTGTCCCATTTAACATTGCATCAGGAAGTTTTCTAAGCATGAATTGCTGAGGACGTTCATCCAGGAAATATCGAACGAATTCCAGTGGAGATAGAAACGATATTCCTTCGCAAGGCGTGGCGTTGTGCTTAGCGAAATGAAGATCAATCAACTCCTCGGCCAACTTGGCTCGCAGTTTGTAACGGATCGCCTTCTCATCGGCATGATCGGCTCTCCCCGACTGCGGGTTTGAACCTGTCGTTGATGGATATCTCTTGAAGACGTCCTTTGAAATTTCGCCAAAGGTTCGTTCAACGTTTGGCCGACGTTCGAAATGCCCTGGTGCGCCCCAGGAAATTACAACACCAAGCTTTGACCTGACCTCTTGATGAATCATTGCTGACAGATGTGCAAGGGCTCCATCAAACAAAATTATGCTCCAACAGGCGCCTAACGTCTCCGGAATCACTCCGCTTGGAAAACCGCCTGATTTTGGATAATTTGCTTGAAACGTCAGTTCTTTGGGTTGCCATTTTTTCGAGACAGCATCTCTGATAACACTCATCACATCATCGGAAGTGACTTCACTGCGATAGACTACTTTATAGGCATGCACGCAAGTAGATTCGCGATCAACTGCAGCAATGATCCAAAGCCGCTCAAGCAATAAGTCGGTCTCGGTGCCCTCAGGCGTCTCAAAGGCAACCGTCAATAATGCATCAATCTTGTAGGCATCGACTTCTAGCGCATCAAATGGTTCTTCAAAGACTAAAAATGGTGTCTCTGCAGTACCTGTTCTGATATGTGCTTTTGCAGGACTCTCACCTCGATTATTGACAGATCTGACAAAATTCTCATGCAGACAATTTCGCATATATTCTTGTATCGTACGTTTTCCAAGATATCTGGTATTGAATGGCCACTCGTCTCGACTAACCCCTAATGAACGCAAATGGTCGATGAAAATTTTGTGCAATGTTTTCGTAGTAATTCGAAATTCGGAAACCCGTTGTTCTTTGGCTTCATTACGGATCAAACTAATCATTTCATCTTTTAAGTCCGGGAATCGCTTAAAAGTAGCATTTAGTGCGCCGGAATAGCCGCCTTGCTGGTGGCTACGTTTCTTTTGAAATGCTGACCTTCTTTCATTTGGAGAAGTTCTCGCAAACGGAATAAGCGCACGATAGCCGAGAATTTTTCCGTCGCTTGCCAACTGCAGACATTTTTTTGCGAGTCGCGGTAGAAAAGTTCTGCAAACGTTCGTCTTATTCTCAATTTCCCTTACTGAAACACCTTTAAAATAGAGTCTAATTGCTTCCTTCTTGGCTCTAAATTTTTCTACTTCAGATGGTCTCAATGCAGCTTCACATACGGTAGGCCAAATATCCAACCGTGAAACCGCTTCAAATGTCTTTAAGCGAGACCATCGCTCATTGGCGACCGCTCCACTCCCAATGGCTTCCATAACTCAATCCTTGGTTAAACAGATCAATACGAATGACACCGTGAATTGCTAGACGCGCAAATATGCCAAGACTGATCGCAATATCCTGATTGTTTTCTACCGAATGCTTAATCGCATCTCTCAAATTACCGCCGCCAAGTTGCTGCAGATCCATTGATAAATGATACGTTTCAAGCTCAAATAATTTTCCTCTGAGAACAGCTGCGAATGAAATCACTTTCAACCATCGCACGCTAGTTTGTACATGCGGTTGAATCTCGCGATCAGTGAAAATTCGATATTTAATGCCTTCTTTTGAACTGGCGGCAGCCTGAGCAAGCAACTGAGATCGATGAACTTCCTTTTCACTTTCATGGCTCTTTACTTCGTGCCACTCGATAGTCTTATCGTAGTTAATGACAACCGCGTCTAATTCGGTCGCACGACTTTCTTTATCGTCCATCGATAGTTTTAAATCCGGCATGAGATCAAACGTTGCAACGTCAGGATTGGTTTCTAGGAAATGGATCCAATGAACGAACTGGCGGCAACTCGGAAGTATCCAGTCTTGATCCGTCTTCACGCTGTACACGAGGAAGAGGTCATTGTTCCTCCTACCTCTGCTTCGGTAAGCGTTAAGAATCGTTTGTCGTTGCCGCGAACTTGGCGTGGATGATTCAGAGGTCATTTCTTCCTCCAAATATGTATGCCGGTGTGATTGTCAGGAAAGGATGCTTTCAGATTTACCGAGTTATCCAAACCCCGCATACTTGTATCTAAATTAGTTCCTATTCTTGCTTTTGATTTTATACCGCTTAAATTTGAAGAACTAATTTAGATATTTGATCTAAATTTTTGGATTAATAGGTCGGCGTAATCAATTGATTTTATTAATGTTTCATATTGTGATATGTATCTAAATTAGTTCCGAGCGCT
>NZ_JAENGS010000001.1:0-1004318 GCF_016595265.1 Undibacterium sp. 14-3-2 | reverse complement strand
CGAAGGTTTGTTTGACAAACTCAAAGTCGAAGCCGTCAAAGTACCGCAACCGGAAGTCCATATTCGTGGCGACCAGAATGTGCGTTACGAATTCGTTGGCAAAACCATCCTGACCGCCCAGCGTGCCGGGATCACCAAGGTCGGGTTCGTGATCGAACCACCACCACGGAATTAAGGAAAAGGACCAGATATGGGAATGCAAATAGGCTCAGGCAGCTCCTCCGCCGATCCTGAAGTGATGATAGAAATGAACATGACGCCGTTGATCGACGTCATGTTGGTGCTGATCATCATGCTCATCATCACGATCCCGATTCAGAATCACTCCGTGAATCTGAACATGCCGACGAACACCCCGAGTAAGCCGACAGAACCACCGGTCGTGATCAACATCGACGTTGACTTTGATGGCACGGTATTGTGGAACGGAGTGGCCGTGGCCAGCCGTAACGAACTCGAAGCGAAACTGGGTGAAGTGGCGGCACAGCCGAATCAACCGGAAGTGCATCTGCGTCCGAATGCGGTGGTGCCGTACAAATCGGTGGCGGCGGTGATGGCCTCGGCCCAGCGTCTTGGGGTGACCAAGATCGGTATGGTCGGCAATGAGCAGTTCTTGAAGTAATTCAGCCGCAAACGTAGTCGCAAAATACCGTCACAACGCGGTACATAAAAAAAGGCAGGGATTCCCTGCCTTTTTTGCTTTCTGTCCAGTCTGTCCGTAAGGCACCCGCTGAGCAATAAATATACTCCCCCCAGTATCTTAAAACGTCTTTATTTCATAAGGACATCAGGGGTAATTTCATAAAAACAGGGGGGAGTATATGAAATTCAGGATAAAACAGCTGCCGTTGTGCATCTTACTGCGACTCTTTTTCAGCCGCAGTATGCGTTATAGCATCAGCCGTCGTATTAGTGACAGCTTCGGTTACAACTTCGGTCGCAATGTCATCCGCAACAACATCCGCAATACCAGCATGAGCAGCATCAGCAGCAAGCGGAGTGAACCCGGCAGACTCCGGCTGATTGCGGTTTTTCTGCCGTATCGTTTTGAGCGCCAGTGCAATCAATAAAAATAACAGACACAGTAAAGCAATCGCTGGCGCAACCCATTTTACCCCCAGCAGGATCAGCCGTTGATGCTCTTCTGATTGCGCAAAGAACCAGACATCCACCAATGGCAGCACATAACTGACAAACACCGATGGCGCCAGCACCAGCACCGCCGTCATCACCAGAGCAATCAGCAAGGCTAACAGTTTAAGCAATACGTTCATTCTCATCTTCCTTCGCAATCAGTGCCGTTATTCTTGCGCGAACTCAGTTACTCACATCCGTGCTACTTAAAGGAACAGCGCTGGCATCCACTATCCGGCTCACGGTGCGGATCACCACATATTGCTTGCGAAATTCCAATCCGCGTTGCGGCCATTTTTCTACATAAGCCGTCAGCGCTGGCAATGCCGCCGCAAAATCCTCACCGTTGACGCGGCAATCCGCTGCCTGCGCACCGCGCTGATCACGTGATGCAAACAAACGCACTCCAAGAAACTGATCCGTCTGCAAGACAGCGTGAAATGCCTCCATGCTCTCGGTAAACAAACAGCAAGGGCAAAATGGATGCGCTTCTTTTTGCTTTGGTGGCGGATTGGTCGCCAGATGCGCGACCGGCCCTAAAATCACCTGTCGGAACCGCGTCAGTCCGACCGGTTCAGCCGCTTCAGCAATTTTCGCTTCATTGGCCACATTCATTTCTATCACGGTGCAATCACGCGGTACATCACGCGTTGCATCCAGCAAAACGACCAGATCCATTTTGATCCATTGCGCAAAGCCTTCAGCGATGGCAGCCGCCTCATCCGCGCCAAGCGCATGCTGATATTCTGATATCCCTTGCGGAAAATACTGTGGATGCCAGGCGTGTATGCGGGTGCAGCTACGAACCCGCCCTTCACCAATCACATTCGTTGTCACCGGCTGCACGGCCAGTACCAGCCCTTCCGGCAGTTGTATGCACGATGCTAAACGTTCAAATGCGAATCCGGCATCGCTGAGTGCAGCAGCCAGCACTTCCGTCAACAGCGGGTCGCTCTGCATCTGCGGTGTCTGCACTGGCGACGTGACAGAGGCCACCGCAGGCGAGCCAGAGCTGAACTTATTTTTGAGGGTTTTGAGAGATTGAAGCAGCGACATAAAGTACGATCAGAAGGCAGATGAAGCGCGATTGCAGGTCACGCTAAACCAGCATTGTACTTTTTTACGCCGCTGCTGAGCAGCAGTGCAATAAATTCTTACACTGCATCACACCAGAACCGGCTGAGCCTGGCTGCCTCGCTGTTTGAAAGAAACGCGGCAGCTCGCCTCAGATCAGCTATCCAGATGTGAAATCAGCAGATGGCTCAGACGTGTCGCTTCTTTCTCGCGGGAGTCTGCGCTGTGCGGTGCATCGACTGATAAACCGACGGCCAGAATATCGATCAGCAGCAACTGCAATATGCGCGAAATCATCGATAAAAATGTAGCGTTATCTTCGGTGTGATTCACCGCCAGACAGACGCTGGCTTTTTTCGCTAATGGCGACTGATGTGGGGCAATCGCAATCACATCGGCACCTGCATTCAATGCAACGTCCACTGCATTCAGCAGTTCCGGCAACTTACCGGAATTGGACACCACAATCACGACATCACCGGGATTGAGTAATTCGGCTGCCATCGTGAACAAATGCGCATCGCCGTAATTGGCGGTCGGAATGCGGAAACGGAAAAATTTGTGCTGCCCATCCAGCGCGACCGCGCGGGAATTACCCATCGCATAAAATTCGACCTTGTTTGCCTTGCGCAATAAAGCAATCGCCTGATCTATCGCGTGCACTTCCAACTGATCGCGGAAATTCAAAATCGCCGACACGGTGTTATCGATCACTTTAGCACTCAGATCGTGGGTGCTGTCATTGCGCCTGACCTGGCTGTGACGTACGGGAATCGTTCCCGTCAGACTGCTGGCAAATTTCAGCTTGAAATCGGCGAGTCCGGTAAAACCCAGCGAGCGGCAAAAACGAATCACCGTTGGCTGGCTGACATCGGCCAGACGCGATATTTCTGCAATCGCTTCATTCAATACGGTACGCGGATTCTCCAGTATCAGCGCCGCAACGCGACGCTCTGCCGGGCTCAGTTCCAGCTGTATCTGTTGTATGCGATCCAGCAAAGAACTGTCGCCGCTGCGCCCGCGCAAATGCTCAGACAAGATAGCCGACACACCGTAAAACGCCGGATTCGGTGTCGTAATCACATACGTTGGAATTTGCGCCAGATAGCTGCTGAAGCGCCCTTTCGCCTCGAAACGGCTGCGGAACAGCGACGCTGCAAACTTTTCGCCCATCAGTGGCACGATGCCACCGCCAATATAAATGCCGCCAAAAGCACCCAGCGTTACCGCCAGATTCGCAGCGAAACTTCCCAGCATCGCGCAAAAACATTCCAGGGTTTCCAGACTGAGCGGCTCGGCTTCATGCAAGGCGGCATGCATAATTTCCTGCGCCGATAAGGCGCGCACCTGCTGCTGATGCCGCGCTGCCAGAGCACGATAGATCAGCTCTAAGCCGGGGCCGGAAATCAGACGCTCAGTCGAGACGTGCGGCCATTCTTTCCATGCGAACTGCAAGATCGCATATTCACGTTCATCACATGGCGCAAAATTGACATGGCCACCTTCGGAACCCAAAGTGACGAAACCATCCGAGGTAGGTATCAGCCCGGAGACACCCAGACCGGTACCCGGGCCGAGCACGCCTATCACTGATTTTGCGACGGCAGTGCCACCGCCGATCTGCATCACATCGCTTGCCTGCAAGCCGGGCAAGGACATCGCCAGCGCCGTAAAATCGTTCACAATCAGCAAGGTGTACAGGCCAAATTCACGCCTGACTGCTTCGATAGAAAAAGCCCAGTCACGATTCGTCATGCGGACATCGTCGCCATCAACCGGATTGGCAATCGCAAACGCTGCATGTTGAATACGGCTCCCCTGATGATCATGCAGGTAAGCACGGATCAACGGCACGATGCCGGTGTAATCATCACATTTCAATACACGTACTGCAGAAAAATTTCCGGGTGCCGTTTCCAGCGTAAAACGGGCATGGGTCGCGCCGATGTCTGCCAGTAAACGTGGGCCACCGGAAAACCCGGCGCTATGATGTTCTGCGTGTTCTGCGTATGCAGGTCCTGCCAACGTGTGTTCTGCCATGTTTTTTTATTTAATTAATTTCCGGAATTTCATCACACCATGATCTGACATTTGTCTCGCTGTCCGCGCTGACAAAGGTTAAGCAATTTACCACAGCCGCTGCCGGTTTCCGCATATTCTGTCGCGCTCATTCCGACATTTGAACAACTAATTTCGCCGTGCTGCCCGCCTTCCAGAGTACATCCAGCGTCACTTGCCGGCTGGACGCATCCCAGGCAAACGCGACCGACTGATGTTGCAGCAGAATTTTTTCCGGTGCAGCGGCGATATTGTGAATGACCATCTGTACACGCCTGTCGCTGGCAACACGTTTTGCACCATTCACGGCATCCAGTGTCAGCACCAGTTGTCGTTGCTGGTATGCGCTGCGAAACTTCATCAGTGTATATGCGCCGTGTTCAAATGCCTTGGCCGTCATACCGTCATCATCGTATAACTGCGACTGAGAAGAGACAACTGCGGGGTCATAGTAGTAGTGTAAATCAAACGTCTTAGCTGAATATTGCTGGGTATTCTGCATCGGCTTTGCCATGGGAATGAACGCACCGCCACGAACAAAAACCGGGATATGTTCGTTGACGATATCAATGCTGTGGCGACTACCTGCGGCATAAGCCTGCCCCGTATAAAAATCAAACCAGTTACTGCTGGCGGGAAAGTAAATATCGGTTTTTTTCTGGCCTGCACTCAATACAGGATGTACCAATAAATCACGTCCCCACAGATAACTGTCGGATGCAGAGGTCAATAGCGGATTCATTGGTTCGGCAAAAAACAGCGGGCGCATCAGTGGCCAGCCATGCTGGTTATTCTCAAACGCCAACGTATAGTTATACGGCAACAGGCGGTAGCGCAACTCTATCGCCGCCTTAGCAAGCGCCCGCGTCGCAGGCTCACGAAACACCGGTTCTGAGGCAACTTCCTCCTGTGAATGCGGGCGGAATACCGGTTGAAATACACCATATTGCAACCAGCGTGTATATAACTCGTCGTCCAGATTGGCACCGGCAAAACCGCCAAGATCAGAATGCATATACGCCATTCCCTGCATTCCCATTTGCAGCGCAATTTCGGGTTGCGAACGCAAACCACCCCAAGTCCGGTTCACGTCGCCCGACCACGGAATCATGCCGAAACGCTGCGAGCCGGAATAACCCGCGCGCATCAGAATGAAAGGCCGTTCTTGCGGATATTCTTTGCGGTAGCCTTCCGCAATGAGTTTCGCCCATTGATGCCCGTAAATATTATGGACCTGATCTGCCGATCCGGTTTTATGCTGCAGACCAGCAGGATGCACTTCCGGCTCGCCCAGATCGCCCCACCATCCGGCAACACCTTCGGCTTTCAGATTCTTGTAGATATTCCAGAACCATTGTTGCGCATGCTTATCGAACAGATCAATCAGGCCAGTGTGACCGAAATAAAAGTCATAGGTATAAGGCTGACCTTGCTGATCTTTCGCCAGAATATTTTCTGTAACGGCTTCTTTCCATCTGGCCGAACTGGTCAGAATAAACGGTTCGGTAATCAGTATGGTTTTGATGCCTTGTTGCGCAAAGTCGACAATCATTTTTTTGGGTTGCGGGAAATTATCGCGATCAAAAGCGAGATTACCCATGGTTCCTTTAATCTCTTTTCCGAACCAGTACAGGTCAAAAATAATCGCATCAACAGGAATCTGCTCTTCCTTATATTTCGCCAGTACTGAACGTGCCTCGGATTCGGAATGATAACCAAAGCGGCTGGCGAAATTACCAAAGGCCCAACGTGGTGGTAATGGCTGCCTGCCTGTCAGTTTCGTGTACGCAGAAACGATGTCCTCCCAGCTATCGCCCGCAATCACCTGATAAGTCTGGCGTCCGCTCAGGCTTTCATAGGCAAGCAGATTTTTCTTTTTACTGTCGAGATCAAGAAATCCTGTCGTCGGATTATCAAAATGTATGCCGTACATTTTGGAAGAAAAAACCAGGGGCATAGCAAAATTCATTTGCTCGGAATGTTCTTCGTAACCGTAATGCGCCTTGTTATATAAGGGCAGGCGATAGCCACGCCGGTTCATGCCAAGGGCGCGGGCACCTGCGCCATATAAAGCCTCATCCTGATCTAGGCGGAAGTCCAGGCTTCGCCCCTGTGTCAATTGCTGATAACCCTGATGTTCTGCAATCAGGGCTTTATTTTTGTAGGTATAACTGATCTGGAATGGCGCACGATTGATATTAACTGCCATGTTGCCGGCAATGTAGCTGAGATGCTGCGTATCGCTGCGAAGCTGTGCCTTGATTTTTTCCGGCTCCAACACCACCGCATGTGAGGCTTGCTGAAATTGTTCACCCGCCGGGATAAAACTCGTCTCGATAATATTTTTTGTGTACGGCTTGAATAGATAGCGGCCATCATTCGTCTCAACTTCGAGATAGGCAGGCTGAATAGAAACACGCTGTATGCTGCGGCTGAGATTTTGCGCGGCAAGATCAGTCACACAGAACTGCATCAACAGCGCCAGCGTTGCCAGGCATGAGATGCGTTTGAAATGGGTTTTCTGTTTCATGGTGCATCCTGTGCAATCAGAGCAATCGGAAACTGGCTCGCAAAAGTCACGCAGCCGTTAATGACGATTGCAGTCTTTCCTGAATAATGGTCACGTAATCGCTGACCATCAGAAAATACGCCGGCAACTGAAATCGGATTATCCTGATGTGTGGGTAAATCCAGTGCCACGACTACCTTGTCGCGCCGCCCGTGGTCGTCGTATGTGCGCTTGAATGTATAAGGACGATCATTGATTTTCTGATGTATTCCCGCGCCAATGGCAGGATGCAGCCTTCTGAATGACGCGAGCTTTTGCCAGTGTGCGAGTACATCGGCAATCCGGTAATCCTGTTGCATAGCATTGGCTTTCAGCGCGTCCCAGTTCATGAAGGAACGCAGTCTGGCATCGCCCTGCGCTTCTTTCACATCAATATCACGTGCGGTTTCATCGCCATAATAAATCTGCGCTGCGCCCGGGCTCAGCAAGAGTCGCGTCGCAGCCTCAAAAGGCTGGTGTCGTTGCAGATCAAAAGGTGCGCTGTCGTCATGAGAGCTGATGTAATTGAGAACCGAATAACCTTGCAAATCACCGTGCAGTCGTGCTGAATACGTGCTGAAGAGCTGCTCACGATCTTTCTTCGCATCAGACTTGAAGCCAAAATTAATCAGGTTATCAAAACCGTTTTGGTAAAAATTAATCTGGCTGCCACCATCCATCGTGAACTTCTGGCCTTCAGTGATCGAATATCCATACACTTCTGCTGTCATAAAAAAAGGCGTGTCTCCGATCTTCTTCTGCGGATTCGCGGCTTTCCACTCTTCATAAGCACTGCTGGCGAGTTGTTTCAGTTCTTTCCAGACACCTGGCTCAACATGCTTGACGGTATCGGCGCGAAAGCCGTCAACACCGTATTTCCGTATCCAGTCGGTATGCCATTTCATCATGTAATACTTTGGCGCACGCGGATAGCCGGTACGTTGAAAAAATTGATCAAGCTCGCTTATTTCTTTGGCATAACGGCCTTCGGCTTTCCATTTATCGATCAGAAATGGTGGTAACGGCGTCGCCTCGTTACTATCGGTACGGATATCCGGCAAACCTTGCACCAACGTGCAACTGACGGTACTGGCCACATCCTTGTAGGTACAGACAGGCGCATGGCGCACCCAGCTGTCTGGCCAGGCAGTATCTTGCTCAGCCAGTGGGCCGACGTGATTCATGACGATATCCAGCAAGACACGTATGCCATGTGCGTGCGCGGTATCGACCAGTTCGTGCATATCGGCTTCCGTGCCAAGATTGGCATCAACGCTGGTGAAATCGCGCGCCCAATAACCATGAAAACCGTATGATTTGCCGCTGCCTTCATCGGTTGCACCATGTATCTGTTCGACTGGCGGTGTCAGCCAGATCGCATCCACACCCAGCTGATTGAAATAGCCTTCTTTTATTTTCGCAGTAATTCCCGCCAGATCACCGCCCATATAACCACGCAATGGTGCAGCATCTTTTTTCCTGCTGTAAGCAAGATCATTCGCAGGATTTGCATTGTAAAAACGGTCGGTCAGCAAAAAATAGATGGTCGCATTGTCCCAGGTAAAGAAGGGTTTCTCAGACAATGCAATTTTATTTTTTTCGCTGCTATCGCTGCCTTGGCTTTCGGCTTTCAGACGAACTTCATTGCCCGTACTCTCTGCGCGGGCTGAAGGCGATACACATAAACTGCTAAAACAAAGGAACAAAAATGAAATACAGAACAGGAGGTTTTTTTTCATGGCGGAGCTCTTACCGGTCAATGCGGAATTGGGGCGCAGACGAAAGAAAAGTATCAGGTTGCGCCAGAGGAGATTGGAGACACCGCAACCTGAATTCAAATCAGCGTAATAGAATCAAAACTCAGACAAAAATAAAGATGATTTTTTAAACCAAACGGCATCGTGGTTTATCTATGCGACTCATCTTTCACGATCAGAGTCAGCAAGCCCGCCAGTATCATGCAGGCACCACCGAGCACCAGCGTTTGCATGGTGTGTCCGTGAAAGAAAGTCTTCGTCACAAAGCCTAACAACAAGCCGCTGACAATTTGTGGGATCACGATAAAGAAGTTAAACACGCCCATGTAGTAGCCCATCTTTTCAGCCGGCAGTGCAGACGCGAGTATCGAATACGGCATAGTCAGAATACTGGCCCATGCGACACCGACACCGATCATAGGCAGCAGCAGCCATTCTTTTTGGGTGATCAGGAACATGCTCATCAAGCCCAGGCCACCGAGCACAAGACAGGTCAGATGAACCGTTTTTTTGCTGCTCAGGCGAGCGAAAACCGGTAGCAAAAATGCTGCCAGCGCCGACACACCGTTGTAGACGGCAAACATGGTTCCAACCCAGTTTCCGGCATCCTGAAAAATACCGGAATGAGAATCCGTCGTGCCGAATACCTTATCGGCCACCGCTGACGTGGTGTAAATCCACATCGAAAACAAAGCAATCCACGTAAAAAACTGTACGATCGCCAGTTGCACCATGGTCTGCGGCATCTGACGAAAACCGACCATGATCTCTTTGACTACGTGAGCCATTCCGACCTTTTTCTGACGAGCCGCCTGAAACGCCTGCAGATCGGCCGGTGGCAATTCGTGGCTGAAAAATACCGTCCACATCACGGCCAGAAAATAGATAGCACCACCGGCATAGAATGAATAGCGGACAGTGTCAGGAATCGTACCGTTCAATGACTCATTACTGAAACCAAACACGTCTGAAAACAGGGTCGGCAGCAATGATGCAATGACCGCACCGCAACCGATGAAAAAAGTCTGCATCGCAAATCCTGCTGTCTGCTGCTCCGGATTCAGCTTGTCGCCAACGAAGGCGCGGAACGGCTCCATCGACACATTGATCGCCGCATCCATCAGCCACAGCACCAGGACGGCCATCCATAACGCAGAAGAATTCGGCATCAGAAACAGGGCCAGCGAGGCCAGAATTGCGCCGATAAAAAAGAATGGCCGGCGACGGCCCCATGTCGGATGCCAGGTGTGATCGCTGAGATAGCCTATCACGGGCTGCACCAGCAGACCGGTGACCGGCGCCGCCAGCCAGAATAAGGGAAGATCATCCGGGCTTGCACCCAGGGTTGAAAATATGCGGCTGGTATTGGCGTTCTGTAATGCAAACCCGAATTGAATTCCAAAAAATCCGAAACTCATATTCCACAACTGCCAGAAAGACAGCAGGGGTTTATTGGTCAAACTAGGCATCTTGGTGTCCCCGTATTATGTGTGAGGCCGGATCAAATCTGGCATTGCGACCGCAAAGTCTTCACATTTTATGCTTGAATGTTTTTCAGATGGCGACGATAACAACCATGCTGAAAAACCCTTCTCCGGCATGCGTCAGAGAAGGGTCAGATTCACAACAGTGCTGAATTACCGGGGCAATTACATTTTGTAATTGATACCGACAAACATCTGGCGACCATACTTCTGGTAGCCGCGTGGACGATCAGGAGAACCGGAATACGTCTGGAACGCGGTATCGGTCAGATTATTCACCTGGAACAGCAGCGATGCACCTTTCGCAAATCCGCTGGAAAAATCATAACCAAGTTGCAGATCGACGACATTATCCGCCTTCACAAATGTCAACTCGTTCTGTCCGCCAGGGCCACCGATTTCGCCAACAAAATCGCTGCGGCGACGCTGACTGATACGTGCGGAATAGCCGTTCTTTTCATAGTAAGCAGTGATATTCGCAACGCTCTTGGAAAGACCTGGCAAAGGAATGCTCTGACTGCCGAAGCGGCTGTCTTTGATAGAAATAGCGCTATTGGTCAACGACAGATTGGCTGTCAGTCCAAAGCCATCCAATGCCGACGTCAGCAAATCCAGTGGCAGTGATACCGCCAGTTCCAGACCTTCGAGTTTGCCGCCCTGACCATTAACCGGTTGAGTAAATGTACCGATGTTGGTCGTCGCACCTGCAATATTCATGGCCGAAAAATCATACGGTGTCGTTTGCTTGTAGATATATGATTTCAGGTTTTTATGGAATATCGCTGCAGAAACGTAGGCTTTCTTGCCGAAATATTTTTCGTAAGAGAGATCAATGTAATCTGCCTTCCATGGATCAAGCTGCGCATTACCACCGTTACCGCTTGGTGTTCCGGTTTTGCCGTTAGACAAACCGACTTCACGCGCTGCATTCAGCTCATCCAGCTTAGCCCGGGCAATCGATTTACCAATACCAAAACGGATTACCTGATCACCAGGCAAATTAGCTGCCAGATTCACACTAGGTAAAACGTCGGTATAAGTTTTTCCGTCGGTAATTGGCACCAAAGCAGCGATAGGCCAAGACAACAAAGCATTCGATGTCGATGACTGATCCGTACGCACGACCTGTGCACCAACGTTACCCGACACAGGAATATTGGACACCATGGTTTCCAGATTCAGCTTCGCATAACCGGTTGTAACTTTTTCTGTCAGAGACCAGTTTTTTGTCGCCCCCCATGGATTCAGGACTGCGGCTTTGTAGGGGCCGAAATTAGAGGACAGAACGCCTGGAATATCCCAGCTCAGCGTGCTTGGTAAGCCAATGAAACTGAGGTCCTGAGGGCTATACAAAACGCCAGGAGAAAACGTCCCTGCGCCGATTTTATCGAAGCCGGTTTCCAGGTGCTCTTTCGTCTTTTCACGTTTGGAATAATTCACGCCAACTTCCGCGCTGGAAATCATGCCATCGGTGAAATCGCGCTTCAGACTGAAGCGGATGGAATTGAGCTTGTCACTCAACGATGGAGCATTCACATAACCGTCGCCGTATTTGCCGCCTATGCTGATCGCTGAAGGATCGGAAAGACTATCGGCAAAAGTAAAGGTGGGAATGTCACGTCCATTCAGATAATTGTAGGAGATATTACCTGCGCTGCGACCAGAGTTGATCTCTATGAGTTTTTCATGAATGTTTGCCGATGAATGGCTAAAATCGGCAACGGCAGTCCATTGATCAACAGTGAATTTATTATTCCAGCCAAATGCTTTGATATCACTCTCTTTGGTGAACCAGTTATTCCGTATCACAGGGCTGGCATTGATCGTACCGCCAACGGCGAGTCCGTTGACAATATTCAGATTCGAGAAATTCGCACCGGACCAGCTTTCCAAAGGCACTTCCACGCCACGGCGAATTTCATTTTGTGACAACTTTGAATAGTAAGTATCCAGCGTCGAGATAAAATTTTTCGATGGCCGCCACTCGAGTACGCCGATCACGCCATCACGTTTGGAATTACCTGTGATTGCCAGACCTTTCACACCTTGTGGAGCTTTAACGCCTGCAGGAACGCCGTTATTTCCTTCAACCCAGTTCCAGGTTTCGAAAAAATTATTGACGTTCGGTTTGTCGCTGTGCGCAACGCCGACAGCCAGACCGATGGTGCGGTTCGCAAACTGATCAATGTAGGACGCGCTGAAACGATTGCCGGTACTTGGTGCGCCCGGGCTTTCACTGCCGAGAGAATTTTTCTCGCCACGCGCATTGAGGGAAATAGTGCGTCCGCCAAATGCCAGCGGCTTAACAGTCTGCAAATCAACCGTGCCTGACAGACCTTGTCCGACCAGAGATGAGTCTGCAGTTTTATAGACAGTCACACCATTGATCAGTTCGGAAGGATACTGGTCATATTCAACCACGCGGCTGGCACTGGTGCTGGCTTGTTCACGGCCATTCAGTGTGACCGTCGATAAATCGCCGGAGGTGCCACGAATACTGATTTGTTGTGCCTGACCATTCACACGTTGCGCGGATAAACCTGGCAAGCGGGCAATCGATTCAGCAATGCTGGTATCGGGCAATTTGCCGATATCTTCAGCAGAAATCGCTTCGACGATGGAATTGGAATTTTTTTTCACACTGATCGCATCTTCGATACCTTTGCGGATACCGGTAACGACGACAGTGTTTTCTGCAGTCTGCTGTGCATGTGCAATACCGGTCAGACTCAAGACCAACACTGCACAACCTGCCGCAACAGGACTCAACTTAAAACCCGGGCGCGCAAAATCCTGCCCATGCTCGCGCTTCTGCATAGCGTGCTTCATTTAATGTCCCCTCACTCTTATATTTGACCTACACCTCAGGAGTGATACTTTGTTTCAAAGTGCACTCAGAACCCAACGTTCCGAAAACAATTTTGTACTAAAACTAGATTATTTGTCAAACGGAGACTACAAAAAACTACTTTAACTATCAAACCCATGCGAAAACTGAGAGTAGGTAAGGTGCAGCCTCGTTGCGTTTCTTCCACAAAGAACAAATCAGCAAATGTAGTTCAACTACTTTCGGCGATTTATTGCCTCACTTAGTGACGTCATTTAGCAAATGGCGTTTCACAAGCCCTTTCTCGCTTGCTACCGAAAAATTTGAATTCCATGATCACGGCGCAAAACCGGGAAAGTTGGCGGTGCTATGATATATTCCCATTCGAAAATATCTCTGCCAGACCGGTGCGGCATATGTCCGCTGATCTGTGGATATTGGCAACAATTGCAGTAAATATCGTCGCTGGCAGCTTCAGTTCAGCGACATCCCGAAAAAGAAAGCCACAATGAATCACAAATTAAGTATTGATGAATACGATGCTCTGGAACAGATCAGCAAACTGCCTAAAAACGTTAAACCTAATGCCTGCATAGGCAGAAATACGAAACGTCTGACCGGTATCAAACTGGTCGCGTACCGTAAGGACGGCAGCCTGGAACTGACTGAGAACGGTCGTCAGGTTTTATTCATCAAACAATGTATCGATGGTCTGCGCGCAATTGCAAATGACGCCGAGACCAAGCTGTCCGGGCCTGTCGCTATATTTCTGGAAAAAAAGGGACACATACAAATCAATCCCGAATCAGGACTGCATGAAATGAGTCAGCGCGGTAAAGAATGCCTGGCCGATATAGAAATCAACAGCAAGAAAGCCTGATTCGCTGCGAAATCACAATGACGCAGTAACGCATCAGCAGGATGGAGTTCCTGAAAAAAATGCCGCCTATTTGTTAAAACGGGCGGCATTTTCTATTTTAAAAACAACAGCTTACAGACGACGCTTCAGGACTCGCGCTGATATGAACGTGCAGACCTGTGAGTCAAATAAGCTGCAAGTATCAGACTGCATAGTGCCAGCAACATCACGAGCTCATTGCCCCAACGTATATACGGCGTCACGCCTTGCCGCCCCTGCACTGTCGCTCGCAATATCCCCTGTTGCAGGTAGGGCAGTTGCGTCACCAGTCGCGCACCAACGTCAATTACCGCAGTCGCACCAGTATTTGTCGCCCGCAGCATAGGACGCCCCGTTTCCAGAACGCGCATCATGGAAAACTGTAAATGCTGAGGGATCGCAATGGAATCACCGTACCATGCCATATTCGAGACATTCAGCAACAGGCTGGCAACCGCTTTACCAGAACCGTTTTGTGACGCCAGTTGTGCAGCGATTTCGTCACCAAACAGATCTTCATAACAGATATTCGGCAATACAAACTGATCCCTTACCTGCATCGGCGCCTGAATCACATTCCCCTTGGTAAAGTCACCCAAAGGAATATGCATGAGATCGACAAACCAACGAAAACCGAAAGGAATAAATTCACCGAAAGGCACCAGATGATGCTTATCATAGCGATAGGCTTGCAGCTCATAAGACGGAGAGAAACCTAAAACGCTGTTTGCATAGCGACTGCCACCGTCGTGCACGGCAACACCGAGCACAACTGCACTCTGGTTTTTTTGTGCAAACGCGTTAATGGCAGGCAAATAATCCGGCGGCAATTGCGATGACAACATCGGCAATGCCGTTTCCGGCGTGACGACCAGATCGGCTTTCGATTGCAGTATCAGATCATGGTACAAATGCAGAGAATCATTCAGGTGATCCTGATCGAATTTTTTATCCTGCTCAACATTGCCCTGTATCAGATTGATAGTTAAAGGCTGGCCCAGGGGCTGAGTCCATGTGATCGTGGTCAGATACTGACCGCCACCAAACAGCGCAATGACAGCGACAAGAACCAACAAGCGTACACGCCTGCTGTCTGTAAAGATCATCAAACCGAATCCGCCTGCGCAGAGGGCGACGAGCCAGCCTAACCCAAGAACGCCAAGCACAGGCGCATAGCCCGCGAGCGGACTGGCAGTATGCGCATAGCCGATAATTGCCCACGGAAAGCCAGTGAATAAATAACCGCGCAGCCATTCATTCAGCAGCCATAAAGCAGGGAATAACAATACGGCACAGATTGTGGGATTGACTTGCCAACGTTGCCGCAGCCAGGCGAGCGTTGCCGCACATAAAGCGGCAAACAACGCCAGATAAGATGTGAGTAAAGCAAGCGCTATAACAGCAAGAAAGATGGGCATGCCGCCATAACGCGTCATGGCAACTAACAACCAACTGGTTGCAGTAAACAGATTGACGAAGCTGAATACCCACGCCAGAGCAGCAGACTGGTGGATAGAAAACGCCTGCTGTCCTGGCCGGAGCAGCAAAGAGGCGAATAAAGCCATGCTCAGCAATTGACCCGGCCAGAAACCGAATGGGGCAAAGCCCGCAACGGTCACCACACCCGCCAGCGCCATCACCAGCAGCGCAGAACGGAAAGACAGAGTGGAAAGCAAAACCGCTGGAGACAATCGTTTCAGCAAACTAGCCTCATTCTTTCAACAAGTTTGCTGGTCGCTGCTCAACCTGCAAGATCTGCACCTCAACAGCATCGGCGCGTAATACCTCAAAATGTAAATTACCGATTTCAAACTCATCGCCTTTATGCGGTACCTGACCAAGATGGCGTATCAGAAAATCGCTGATGCTTTCCAACTCATTACCTGGCATATGCGCACCAAGAACACTGTTGAACTGCTCAAGCTCAGTCAGACCTTTGATGCGCCAGCGCTTGCCATTACCTTTATTTTCCAGCGCCAGAATATTGTCTTCTTCTTCATCGAAATCGTATTCATCATCAATGTCGCCGACGATTTGTTCCAGCACATCTTCGATTGTAATGACACCTGCAATGCCACCATATTCATCGACCACCATCGCCATGTGATTATGATTGGCACGGAAATCGCGCAACAGAACATTCAGACGCTTTGATTCAGGTATGTAAATAACGGGACGCAGCATATCCCGGACATCGAACACTTCTTCTGCGTAATAGCGGAGCAAATCCTTCGCCAGCAGAATCCCGACCACTTTTTCGGGATCACCATCAATCGCCGGAAAACGCGAATGCGCCGTACGCAGTACTTCCGGCATCCATTCTTCCAGCGGGCGGGAAATATCGACAACATCCATTTGTGCGCGTGGCACCATGATATCGCGGGCAGAAAGATCAGATACCTGGAATACGCCTTCTATCATTGCCAGTGCATCGGCATCGATCAGATTGCGTTCTTGTGCATCGGTCAGAACTTCTAACAGTTCGGCGCGATTTTCAGGTTCGGGGGATATGAATGCGGTCAATCGTTCAAACAATGACCTGTGGGGTTTAAGGTCAGTTGATCTGACCTTACTAGAGTGCTCTTGCATAGGAGGCGTGACGCCGTTGTTTCAATCCTACAGAATACAACAAATACGCCTGATTCCAAAATTTTGTTAAGGCGTTTACCTTGTTATTTCACAAAAAGACGGTTATTCGATGGCTGTTAGGTTGTTATTAAATGGCAATTAACGAGATTTAAAGTAAAGCCGGTCGCATGTATTGCACATGCCGGCAAAACACGCCAACGCATCAGCTTATGTCATCCAGATTCTCGGATTCATGGAATTTTGCATAATGCAAATGCGGTGTATCTCCTTGAAACTTCAATATATCAACATAGCGATGATTCCAGCGTATCGATGAACACGGATAATAATGACGCGCCCTCTGGCTCTGATTCGTCATTTCATCCAGCCCTTCGATACTCAGCACTAATGCCGCATTGAGTTCATTCAGTTGTTCTTTGGTGTAACCGTATAAAGGACTGGACTCGTCGATCACATGTATCACAGTCCAACCCAGACTAAAAATGGGATGGTGGTCACGCTCCAGTTCCAGATCAAGAATTTTACGGAAGCTGCCTGTCTCGGGAGAAGCATGATTTTTAACCAGACGCAGTTTTGCCGATGCTTCACTGATGATATTCATGCGGGCATTCGCCAGACGTATCATCAGTAATCGTCGCCCGTCAACCAAGTGGCAAACCGGATGATCGGCAAAAATAATGTTCGAGCGCGGACGCGAAAAGCGCGCAAACATCACACCTGTCGTCAATGCCACACTGGACATTCCGATAAATATTTCCACAGACGAAATCACATGTGCATAGACCGTTTGTGGATGCATATTGCCGTAGCCGACAGTTGCCAGTGTCTCTACGCTGAAGAAAAAATATCCGAGAAAATTATCCGGCGTCAGATTCGCAATAGGATGATCCCCGAGCGCATACAAACCGGCAAACACCATATTAAAAATCAGATACACCACGGCTGCAGCGAAAAAAAACATCGTCCAGCTTGATGTCATCGCATAAAAATAAATGTCCTGCAGATAATGGCGGTCTAGGCCAAAAGCGACAACATCACGTCCGCCCATGCTGATACGGCGGCCATGATGCTGGTGAGAGCGCGGCATTTTCATACTGAAGCTTAGTCTTGATAAGGATTTGCAAGGCCTAAACCGGCGAGGATGGCGATTTCCAGCGCCTCCATCTCTTCGGCTTCTTCATCCGTCTCATGATCATAACCTTGTGCATGAAGCACACCGTGAACAATCAAGTGCTGCGCATGCTCGACGACGGATTTTTTCTGTTCACTGGCTTCGCGCTGCAACACGTCGGTACACAGAATAATATCGGCCTGAGTGACTTCTGCATCCTCATCTTCGGTATACGCAAACGTCAGCACATTGGTCGCATAATCTTTACCGCGATAATCGCGATTCAATACCTGTCCTTCCTCTGCATCGACAAATCTTAACGTCAGTTCCGCCGGAAAATATAAGGCAGCCTGTACCGTTTTACGCAACAAAGGGCGCGGTAATATTTCTTGCAAGCGCGGGTCTGCGTATTGAACTGATAAGCTCAGTTTATGTTTGGAATTACTTTTTTCGGCCATGATGTACAGAACTGAATTGCGTTGTATTTTTTAATAAACCGAGTGCCGCGCTCTGCGCAGTGCTACCTGCATTCGCCGTTTCGTAAGCATCGACGATGCGTCCGACCAGAGGATGGCGCACAACATCAGCACTGGTGAATTGCGTGAAAGCGATACCGCGTACATCTTTCAGTACCTGGCAAGCATCGATCAGACCACTTTTCTGACCACGCTGCAAATCCACCTGCGTCACATCACCGGTAACGACAGCCTTGCTGCCAAAGCCGATACGGGTCAGGAACATTTTCATTTGTTCCGGTGTGGTGTTTTGTGCCTCATCGAGAATGATGAAGGCGTGATTCAAGGTACGGCCGCGCATATAAGCCAGCGGTGCGATTTCTATCGCCTGTTTCTCAAACATTTTTTGAGTGCGGTCGAAACCTAACAAGTCGTATAAGGCATCGTACAAAGGACGCAGATACGGATCAACCTTTTGCGCCAGATCACCCGGCAAAAACCCAAGACGCTCGCCAGCCTCAACCGCCGGACGCGTCAGAATAATCCGTTTGACCGCATCCCGCTCCAGCGCATCCACGGCACAGGCAACGGCGAGATACGTTTTACCGGTACCGGCAGGGCCAATCCCAAACGTAATATCGTGTTCGACCACCGCCCGCAGATATTGGGTCTGGTGCGGCGTTCTACCGCGCAAATCACTACGGCGGGTTTTCAACACCGGGCTTTCAAGTTCACCAGCGTTTATTTCTTCAGCGGATTCTTCCAGCGCTGCGAGCGTCGGCATTTTCTGGTTCTGATGCGCCGTTTGTTCGACTAAGGCTAACTGCACTTCATCCACCGATACCGGCTTTTTCGCCAGCAGATAAAACTGCTCGAGTAATGCCAGCGCCCGTTCAGCGTTATGTCCGCTGATAATGAATTTTTCACCGCGACGGAAAATCGTCACATCCAGCGCTGCAGAAATCTGACGCAAATTTTCGTCCAGCGGGCCGCATAAGTGGGCGAGGCGGGTGTTATCCAGCGGTTGTGGAATGAAATGAGAAACGGGCACCGGAGTCTTTGCCATCATGCAGTCACAGTCTCGTCAATCAACTCACCACGCAAGGAATAATTATAAGATTCAGTAATGCGCGTATTTACCAGCGTGCCGATTAGTTCTTTGCCGCCGGCAAAATTCACTACCCGATTATTTTCCGTACGGCCTTGTAACTCATTCGGGTCTTTGACCGAAGGCCCGTCAACCAGAATGCGCTGCACGGTACCTATCATCGCGTTACTGTATTTTTTGGTATTTGCATCAATGACTGCCTGCAAGGTTTGCAAGCGACGTAACTTCAGTTCTGCTGGCGTGTCATCGGCAAGATTGGCGGCTGGCGTACCGGGGCGCGGGCTGAAAATAAAGCTGAAGCTGTTATCGAAACCGACATCATCAATCAGCTTCATCAGAGCATTGAAATCTTCGTCCGTCTCGCCGGGGAAACCGACGATAAAATCGGAAGATACCGACATCTCAGGTCGCACCTGCTTCAGTCGGCGCAGTACGGATTTATATTCGATTGCGGTATAGCCACGTTTCATCGCTGACAAAATACGGTCTGATCCGTGTTGTGCAGGAAGGTATAAGTGGTTCACCAATTTCGGCACTTTTGCGTAGCAATCGATCAGTCGCTGAGTAAATTCTTTCGGGTGGCTGGTCACGAAACGAATCCGTTCTATCTGCGGAAATTCAGCAACATATTCAATCAGCAAAGCAAAGTCAGCGATCTCGCCATCTTCCATCACGCCACGGTAGGCATTGACGTTCTGCCCCAGCAGGGAAATTTCTTTTACCCCCTGCGCAGCGAGACCGGCGACTTCAGCCAGCACATCATCAAAGGGACGTGACACTTCTTCACCGCGGGTATAAGGAACCACGCAGTAACTGCAATATTTGCTGCAGCCTTCCATGATAGAAACATAGGCCGTGGCACCTTCCACCTTCGCGGGTGGCATGTGATCAAATTTTTCAATTTCCGGAAAACTGATATCAACCTGCGAGCGGCCGGACAAGCGGCGTGCATCAATCAGTTGCGGCAAGCGGTGCAGAGTCTGCGGGCCAAATACGACATCAACATAGGGCGCGCGTTTGATGATGGCATCGCCTTCCTGCGAGGCGACACAGCCACCGACACCGATCAGCAGATCAGGCCTTTTGCGCTTCAATTCACGCAGACGTCCCAGATCCGAAAACACTTTCTCGGATGCTTTCTCGCGCACGCTGCAGGTATTCAACAGAATCACGTCAGCATCATCCGGAGAGTCGGTTTTTACCATGCCATCAGCGGCATTCAACACGTCTGCCATTTTGTCTGAGTCGTACTCATTCATCTGACAACCGAAGGTTTTAATAAATACTTTTTTTTGCATCATTTTTTTCTGTAAAACAGCCCGCTTTCTCAACATGAACAAGGCCGCAGGCAATAACCGGATTCCGGCTGTATTCGAACATACACAAACTCATCACGCAGGAAAACCGATTCACATTCTCAAACAAAGCGACATCTGCTGACAGCGAGAAGACAGCCGACGGAAACTTACTTAATTTCCGGATTTTTAAATGGTATCGGTGCCCAGACTTCTGGCTTGGGTAATTGTTTCGGCATCTCATCCGATGTCAGTATCCATACCTTATCAATATCACCGAAAGAATTCTCCGTGTAATTCACCACAATTTTCGGCGCATCCAGCGAGGCCGCCAGCACGATCAGATTATCCGCGTTGTATATGCGGCTGGATGGCGCCAGGTAGCGCGGTTTTCCATTCAAACGGATATCCGGATACGAGGACATATCGAGTTCACCACGCATGGTGTTCGGCGGAAACTGACGTTGCGTCACGCCTTGTGCAAAAACTGAACATGTCAGACCAAACAAGACCAGCAGTAAACTGAGGCGACGGCAAATTGTAGTCAGGAACATAGTTATCACTTCATTTAAAGATAAGACCGGTAAAAAATTATCCAGACTGGACATAACGACGAAGGCCATACACTGAGTGCAATCCGGAACGATCAAGCCGCCAGGGCCATTTTGCACAAGTCTTAAGATAAAATAAAAAAACCAAAAGAATCAATTACTTAAAGTATAAATCCAGATTCTGACAAGGGCGCAAGTTTACCACAGTCGCCCGCCCCAAGAGGGAATACCTGCCGCAGATCAACGGCCACAGCAAAATCTGGGATAATGTCGCAAAAATTGATGGATGACTGATGCATACCCGCTCTCCCCGCGCCGAAAAACGTGATTTTGATACCCGCCACTTCCGCCACGCCCTGTCTCAGTTTGCGACCGGCGTGACAGTCATTACCACCAAGCTGGCAAACGGACAGTATCTCGGCCTCACTGCCAGCTCATTCAATTCTGTTTCACTCGAACCACCACTGGTTTTATGGAGCCTCGGTAACGCTGCCAATAGCATGCCTGTGTTCACCGGCAACTCACATTACGTGGTTAACGTACTGTCCGACCAACAAGCCTGGCTGGCAGAACAGTTTGCCAGTCGTAAAACCGACAGGTTCGAGGGCGTCGAATACACCCTGTCGCGCACTGGTCATCCTATCCTGAAAGGCGCCTCGGCCTGGTTTGAATGCCATAACCGCAGCCGCTATCCAGAAGGCGATCACGTCATTTTTGTTGGTGAAGTTGAACATTGCGAATTCACCCAACAGGCACCGCTGATTTTTCACGGTGGCCAGTTTATCCACGCATCATCCAAATAACCTGCCATGTTCACACTGACATCCGACATGATCGGCTATATCGCCGCCTGCCTGACTACCAGTGCGTTTGTGCCACAAGCTTGGTTAACCTGGCAACACAAGCGTGCCGAAGGCGTTTCCACCGGCATGTATCTGATCATGGTTTGCGGCGTGCTGATGTGGATGGTCTACGGAATACTGTTGCATGCCTGGCCCATCATCATTGCGAACGCAGTGACGCTGGCACTGGCGATGTTTATTCTGGTGATGAAAATCATCTATAAATAAATCGCGCAAATACCAAAAACTCCCACGGATGCCGTCAAGCATGGCGTCAACTCAGGCTCGCAGTATTTTCTGTAAAACATCACGTGAATCAAACGCGGCGCGTCGCAAGCGGTCATTCACGCCCAGCCATTCTTTATCCTGAGGTATCGCTTCGACCAGAATCAGATCAGCATGGGCATGATCCAGTTCACGCAAACCGGCATACAAATCATGTGCATAACCAGCCGCATCTGCCGGTAACTGCCGCACTGCCAGCGCCACGATTCCGGGATGTGACTGGTAACTAAGCAAGGCGATCGTTTTCCCTTTTGCCTGCAATTGCGCAGCAACATTATCCAACTCAGCAAGCGCCACCTGCACCACCGGTGTTTGCGGCGCGTAATGGGCATCGAGGGTGCCGGAAGCACGCGGTGCAGCGGCATCCGGGCTGGCAGGTGTCACGCCCAGCACTTCGGCTAACTGGGCAGTACTGATCTGCCCCGGGCGCAGCAATACCGGGCCATGTGTCGCCAAGCGGCTCAAATCAACGATCGTTGATTCAATTCCCACCTCGCTCTGACCACCGTCAAGCACCGCGGCAATCAGGCCGCCAGGCAAAATTTCCTGGGCAAATTCCTCGGTCACATGCTGCGCCAGGGTCGGACTGACATGACCAAATTTGTTTGCCGAAGGGGCGGCCACACCGCCTTTACCGTTTTTAAAAGCAAGCAATAATTGTTGCGCCACAGGATGCGAAGGACAGCGTATACCAACTGTATCCTGGCCGCCGGAAACCGCATCCGGAATATGATCAGCGCGTTTTAAAATCAGCGTCAACGGTCCCGGCCAGAATGCTGCAATCAATTGATCTGCTTCGTGCGGAATATCTTTTGCCCAATAACGGATATCGGCACCGGGAGCAACATGCACGATCACAGGATGATCTGATGGACGTCCCTTGGCTTTATAAATATCAGCGACTGCAGCCGGGTTTTCAGCATCGGCCCCAAGCCCGTAGACGGTTTCAGTCGGAAATGCGACCAGACGACCAGCCTCCAGCGCCTGCGCTGCCGTGACAATTGCGTCGGGTGTTGATACCACTACATTCATGCCTGCTCCGGTGCTGCCAGACCTAAAATGCCGCAAGCTTGATGCAATGCTGCCCGCGCTTGTTCCATCGTTGGCGCAACGAAAGTGATGTGTCCCATCTTGCGCCCGCGCCGTGCTTCCGCCTTACCATACAAGTGCAAGTGAGCGCCCGGTATTGCGAGTATCTGATCCCAGGCGGGTTCACGTGGCGTGTCGCTGCTGCCGCTGAACCAGACATCGCCAAGAATATTCAGCATCGCTGCAGGTGAATGCTGGCGCACATCGCCCAACGGCAACTGTGCGAGCGCACGAACCTGCTGTTCAAACTGGCTGCTGACGCAGGCATCAATAGTGTAATGGCCGCTGTTATGCGGACGCGGTGCCATTTCATTCACGACCAGAGTGCCATCGGTCAGCACAAAAAATTCTATGCACAGCACGCCGACGTAACCCAGCTCTTCTATGATCGTCAACGCGGCTTTTTGCGCAGCATCGGCGACATCGGCAGACACGCTCGGGCTCGGTGCCAGCGTCGTGAACAGGATGCCATCGCGATGCACGTTTTCGGCGATAGGGTATACCACTGCCTGACCATCGACACCTCGTGCGACCAGAACAGAAATTTCATAGGCAAGTGGCAGCATTTTTTCAAGCACGCAGGCCTGACCGCGCATGCTGATAAAAGCTGCCGCCAGTTCTTCGCGGTTACGGACGCGCGCCTGACCTTTGCCGTCATAACCAAGACGCACGGTTTTTAAAATACCAGGCAACAAATCATCTTTCGCGCTGGTCACGTCTTCCTTACGCGAAATACCCCAGTGCGGCGTCGGAAAAATACCGGTACGCAGACTGCAACGGGTGAAAAAGCGTTTTTCTATCAGCCGGTCTTGCGCAATCGACACGCAATCGCCGGAAGGAGAAACGAAACCGTCGTAAGCCAGTTCCTTCATACTGTCAGCCGGGACGTTTTCAAATTCAGTCGAAATATGTTTCGTCAACGCCAGCAAGGCCTTCAGACCTTCGGGGCTATCGTAGTCTGCCTGCACATGATGTTCAGCAACTTGCGCAGCAGGGCAGCCAGCCTCAGGCTCCAGCACGGCAACCTTGTAACCCATCGCCTGCGCGGCATGCGCGAACATGCGACCCAGCTGACCGCCGCCCATAATGCCGAGACAGCTTTTTTCTGTATTGGGTAACAGGGCTTGTCGAGGACGTACTTGTTTGTCGATATTCATGATGTCTGTCTGAAAGTGAAGCGATGACTGAGCATCGCCAACGATTACGAGAATAAGGCAGGAGAAATCATATACTCCCCCCTGAAAATGCAAAAAACCAGCTAATGTCGGCAAAAACAAAGGGGGTTTAAAAATACTCCCCCGGAGTATATAAAGCGACTAATACTGCTGACTAAGGTCAGTCTGATTAAATGGCCCGATTAGACTGAATAACCTGAGCGAAGCGACTTACTTCCATCAGCTATCCACAAATTAAGCAAAAAAAATAACTGGGTCAAAACGCTGCGCGAGAGAAATTATCTCTGACAAACTTTCCTTCGCCGCAGCTCTGATGATGAGCAATGGCTATGCTTGCCGCTATTTTCAGACGGGCAACACCATATCGCGTGCGACTTGCGTCTGTCTGACACGAAAATCGATCAGCTTTTGCGCTAATGCCTCGTCGGTTGTCGCCAGCATTGCGACTGCTGCCAGCGCCGCATTCGCCGCCCCGGCTTCACCGATCGCAAAGGTCGCCACCGGAATACCCTTAGGCATCTGCACGATCGACAGCAATGAATCTTCGCCACGCAGGTACTTGGATGGCACAGGCACGCCAAACACCGGCACGATGGTTTTTGCTGCGATCATGCCAGGCAAATGCGCCGCGCCGCCAGCGCCAGCGATAATGGCACGAATGCCGCGTTCGCGCGCTGTCTCGGCATAGCTGAACATTTCATCCGGCATGCGGTGTGCCGACACCACCTGCGCTTCAAATGGAATACCGAATTCCTTCAGAATCGCGACGGCGTTTTGCATCACGTCCCAATCGGAAGAAGATCCCATCACAACGCCAACCACTACTTTATTCGCTTGCGTCATGTTATGCCTTCAAAGTCTCGCCAGTCAGACGCTCCAGCGCTTCACGGTATTTTGCCGCGGTCTTCTGGATCACTTCTTCCGGTAATGCCGGTGCCGGCGCAGTTTTATTCCAGCTGGTGATTGTTTCCAGATAATCGCGTACAAATTGCTTATCAAACGATGGTGGCGAAATACCAGTCGCATACGAATCTGCAGGCCAGAAACGGGAGGAATCCGCTGTCAGCACTTCGTCCATCAGGTGCAGAACACCATTGTCATCCAGACCGAATTCAAACTTGGTATCGGCAATAATAATGCCACGCGTTGCTGCATAGTCTGCCGCTTCAGTGTAAAGCTGAATACTGATATCGCGGATTTTTGCCGCCAGTTCTTTACCGATCAGTTCTTCGGTTTTGGCAAAACTGATGTTCTCATCATGCTCGCCCATTTCCGCTTTCGCGGCTGGCGTGAAAATCGGTGCTGGCAGTTTTGCCGCCTGTGGTAAACCGGCAGGCAGGCTAATGCCGCAAATTGCGCCGGTTTCCTGATAATCCTTCCAGCCGGAACCAATGATATAACCACGTACCACGGCTTCCACCATGATTGGTTTCAGGCGTTTAGCGACGACCGAGCGACCGCGAACCTGTTCTACTTCATCGGCAGCCACCACACTCTCAGGTGCGATGCCGGTCAGATGATTCGGCACGATGTGACCGAGCTTTTCAAACCAGAAATTCGCCATCTGATTCAAGACGCGGCCTTTATCCGGAATCGGTTCGTTCATGATGACGTCGAATGCAGATAAGCGATCGCTGGTTACGATCAGTAATTTATCGTCACCAACAGCGTAGTTATCACGAACTTTGCCACGACCTAACAATGGCAGCGAATGAAGAGTGGAATTAATTTGGGTAGTCATGATTTTTTCAGCACCTCACGGCGCAACAATTTTGATTCAGCAAAAATGCGCAGGGCGCATACTCTGCGCCCTGAGATACGACATCAGCTTAGTTGACGATCTGCGACAACGCGCCTTTTTTGTATTGCTCGGCCACTTTTTCGAGCGCCATAGGTTTGATTTTCGCGGCCTGACCTTCGCAACCGAAAGACAGATAACGCGCCTTGCACACCAGTTTTGCAGCTTCGCGTGCAGGTTTCAGGTAATCACGTGGATCAAATTTGCCCGGATTTTCAAACATGTAGCGGCGAATCGCCCCTGTCATCGCCAGACGGATGTCGGTATCGATATTAATTTTACGCACGCCGTTCTGAATACCGATGACGATTTCTTCCACCGGCACGCCGTAAGTTTCTTTCATGTCGCCACCAAACTGACGAATTTCTTCGAGTAATTCTTGTGGTACGGAAGAAGAACCATGCATCACCAGATGGGTGTTAGGAATGCGTGCGTGGATTTCTTTGATGCGATCGATCGCCAGGATGTCGCCGGTTGGCTTACGGGAGAACTTATACGCACCGTGGGAAGTACCAATCGCAATCGCGAGCGCATCACATTGCGTTTGCTTGACGAAATCAGCGGCTTGCTGCACGTCAGTCAGCAATTGTTCGCGCGTCATTTTGCCGTCGGCACCGTGGCCATCTTCCTTGTCGCCCATCATGGTTTCGAGTGAACCGAGCACGCCGAGTTCGGCTTCGACTGTCACACCGATGGAATGAGAAAATTTAACCACTTCGCGCGACACTTCGACGTTGTATTCGTAGCTGGCAACCGATTTACCGTCTTCCATCAGCGAGCCATCCATCATCACGGAAGTGAAGCCAGATTTAATCGCAGCCATACAGACGGCAGGCGATTGTCCGTGATCCTGATGCATGACCACAGGAATATGCGGATACGCTTCAACCGCAGCTTCAATCAGATGGCGCAGAAATGCTTCACCGGCATACTTGCGGGCACCGGCAGAAGCTTGCATGATCACAGGAGCGCCAACTTCATTGGCGGCTTCCATAATCGCAGTAACTTGTTCCAGATTATTGACGTTGAACGCTGGCAGACCGTAGCCGTTTTCGGCGGCGTGGTCCAGCAATTGACGCATGGATACGAGAGGCATAATAAACTCCAGAAGTACTATTAAAAAATTTAACCTGGCAAACTCAGTTGTCGCCGACTTTCACTATTTTCATTGCGTTCGTGCCGCCGACCTGCCCCATAGGTTCGCCCCAGGTCACGACGATCTTATCGCCCTGACTGACAAATCCTTTCTTCAACAATACAGCTTCTGCCGCTTTCAACAAGGCATCGCGATCGGTCGAATACGGCGAATTGAAGGTACTGACATTACGGTACAGCGCGACTTTACGCTGGGTGACAATACTCGGTGTCAGCGCAAACAAAGGCACATTAATACTGTGGCGGCTCATCCATAAAGCCGTCGAGCCAGACTCTGTTAAAGCGACGATGGCTTTAACGCCCAGATGATGCGCGGTAAACAAAGCACCATACGCAATCGACTGATCAATACGGGTGAACGCCAGATTCATAAAATCGGAATCGAGCTTGGATTCCTGAAATTTCTCGGCATCAAGACAAATGGCCGACATGGCTTCCACTGTCTCGACCGGATATTTACCTGAAGCCGTTTCAGCCGATGCCATCACAGCATCAGTGCCATCCAGTACAGCATTGGCGACGTCGGATACTTCTGCACGCGTCGGCACCGCATTCACGATCATGGATTCCATCATCTGGGTCGCGGTAATCGCCAATTTATTTGACGCGCGCGCCATCTTGATCATACGTTTTTGCAACGCAGGCACAGCGGCGTTGCCGACTTCGACGGCCAAATCACCACGCGCCACCATGATGCCATCAGATGCATCGAGAATTTCCTGCAGCGCCGGGATCGCCTCTGAACGCTCAATCTTGGCAATCATCATCGGCTTGTGATTATAGGCTTCGCCAGCAATATTCGATAAATGCCGTGCCATTTCCATGTCCGTCGCATTTTTCGGAAAGGAAACGGCGACGTAATCAGCCTGAAAAGACATCGCTGTCTTGATGTCTTCCATGTCTTTGACCGTCAGCGCAGGTGCCGTCAGACCACCGCCCTGACGATTGATTCCCTTGTTGTTCGACAGCTCACCGCCAATCTTCACAACGGTATGAATCTCGTTGCCGATAATCCGTTCAACCTGCAACACGATCAAGCCGTCGTTGAGCAGCAAAATATCACCAGCACGTACATCGCGTGGCAAGGCTTTATAGTCCAGGCCGACACGCTCCTGGTTACCGACACTGCAATCGGCATCCAGAATGAATTTATCGCCGTCAGCAACCACAATGCGCGTATTTTCAAACTTGCCGATACGGATTTTAGGTCCCTGCAAGTCTGCCATGATGGCTACTTCACAACCACATTCAGCCGCGGCCTGACGCACCATCGCGGCACGGTCTATATGATCCTGCGCCTTACCATGAGAAAAATTCAGGCGCACAACATTCACGCCCGCCTTAATCATGCGTTTGAGGGTTGCCACATCGTTAGACGCGGGGCCTATGGTGGCGACGATCTTGGTTGCACGCAGCATCTGGTCTCCTGAATTATTTTTTATAAGATGAAGCTAAACGATGATCAAGCTTTGCAGCAAAGAACCCTTATTTTGCCGCGCGTTGCAACAGTATCTCAACCGCAGGCAAAGTCTTACCTTCCAAAAACTCGAGGAAAGCACCACCACCGGTGGAGATATAACCAACGCGATCAGCAATGTGGTACTTCGCAATCGCCGCCAGTGTATCGCCACCACCAGCAATCGAGAATCCCGCAGAATCTGCAATGGCCTGCGCCAATACCTTAGTACCGTTACCAAACTGATCGAATTCAAACACGCCGACCGGACCGTTCCAGACGATAGTGCCGGCTTTTTTGATTTGCTCTGCCAGCAGCGCTGCGGTCACCGGACCGATATCCAGAATCATGTCGTCATCAGCGACATCGGCAACGGCTTTTACCGTTGCCGCAGCTGTCGGGGAAAACTCTTTTGCACACACGACATCGGTAGGAATAGGCACGGAAGCACCACGTTTTGCCATCATGTCGATGATGGCTTTTGCTTCATCGACCAGATCAGCTTCTGCCAGCGATTTACCGATTTTCAGACCAGAAGCCAGCATAAAGGTATTCGCAATACCGCCGCCGACAATCAGGTTATCAACTTTATCTGCAAGCGATTTGAGGATAGTCAGCTTACTGGAGACTTTAGAGCCGGCGACGATTGCGACCAGCGGGCGCGCCGGATGGCCCAACGCCTTGCCCAATGCATCTAACTCTGCGGACAACAAAGGACCAGCACAGGCAATCGGCGCAAATTTTGCAATGCCGTGCGTTGTTGCTTCGGCACGATGTGCGGTACCAAACGCATCGTTCACATACACATCGCACAACGCTGCCATTTTCTGCGCCAGCGCATCGTCATTTTTCTTTTCGCCTTTGTTGACGCGGCAGTTTTCCAGTAATACCACCTGGCCAGGAGCGACATCAACGCCATCTACCCAGTTTTGCTTCAGCGTCACAGGCACACCCAGCAATTCGGACAAGCGCACAGCGACTGGCGCCAGCGTATCTTCAGGCTTGAATTCGCCTTCGGTCGGACGTCCGAGATGAGACGTCACCATCACTGCCGCCCCCGCTTGCAATGCTTGTGCGATCGCAGGCACAGAAGCGCGGATACGAGTATCTTCGGTGATATTACCGTTGTCATCTTGTGGCACATTGAGATCGGCACGGATAAAAACACGTTTGCCTTGAAGCTGATTAGCTGCGATCAGATCGCTGAGTCGGTTGAATTGCATCGTAGTCTATGGGGGCAAGGTTAAAAAGCAGTCTTCCGGCCAGCGCAGCCAACAGCAACCAGGTATTTCTTCACTGTTGCAGGTTTGAATCGATGCCGACGCGGATTAAACCGCTATTTTACCAAAGCCCCAGCGCCTGCCACAGCGTTTTCCGGTCTAATTGCATGCATACCAGTGACGCATGTTCAAATTCACAGATAAAGCCGTGCCAGCGTGAATACCAGCATGCCAAAAATGATGGTTTGCAGCATATCTTTGCGAATCAGAAAAAAGACGGTAGCGAGCACTCCGGCAATCAGCCGGGGATTATGCCAACTGACATCCAGTTGCGCGTTAGTCAGCAATAAATCCGGAACGATGATGGCAGCCAGCGCGCAGGCAGGCGCATAGCGCAGGGCTTCCTGTACGCGCTTGGGTAATTGAATCCGATTCCCCGCCAGCCAAAAACTGCTTCTGGCGATAAATGTTGCCAGAAACAGTAAAAAAATAACCATCCAAATATCAACGGCGCTCATCGTTTACCCTCTCTATCGTGTCGGTCGCGACGTGATTCGCGCCATTCATCGACCAACATCGCCGCCCCCATGCCAGCAATAACAGCAATTAACAACCCCAGCTTATATGGCATCGCAAATGCAAGTAGTGCCACAACACTGGCAACCGTTACCCCGACTATCGCGGCATGGTTCATCATCAACGGCAACATGATGCAGAGAATTGCCAGCGTGCCTGCGAATCCCAGCCCCCAACTCGCCGGCACCTGACTACCTAACAGAACACCAATCACGGAACCGAGTTGCCAGGATGCCCAGTTAGGGAAGATCAGGCCTTTCAGATAGGCAAGCTTCCCTTTTGCATCTGCGAACTCAGGAAAACGTTGAATAAACAAAGTGACAGAAAAATCGCCGGATAAATACCCGAGCCACGCGCGGGTGCGCCACGGCAGGTGGGAAAAATGCGGCGACAAGAGCGCTGAAAAAATCACAAACCGCAAATTCACCACCAAGGCAGTCACAAAAATCACCCATAACGGCGCATACGCCGCAATCAGTGGCAGCGACGATAATTGCGCCGATCCGGCGAAGACGATCAGCGTCATTCCCAAGGCTTGTGGCACACTCAGCCCCGCCTTAATCATGGCAACGCCGACCACCAGCCCCCATGCACCAACACCGAACCAGGTGGGTGCTCCCACTTTCAGCGCGGCTTTGGTAGCGGCTTGATCAGATTCAAATGACATGAGATTTTTTGCAATAGAAAAGTCCGCGATTTTACCGTCGAATCAAAAAGCACGCTGATCAGGCGACAGCAAGCGGCAGGAATCCGTTAAAATTCTCGTCTGGCGTTTTAACTTTATGGAATCATCATGACCACATCTAACTCCGCGAATAACGTTGTCGAGCTGCAAGCCAAAGATTTGCCTGCCTATTGCCCTAATCCTGCGATGCCGCTCTGGTCTTCACATCCACGCGTTTTCCTGGATCTGTCGCATGGCGGCTCAGCAACCTGCTCATACTGCGGTACGCAATATAAATTAGCGCCTGGTACTGTCCTCAAAGGGCATTGATCAGCACCACCAGCTATGTCAGCCAAAAAGCAATTTAACGGTAGTGCAGATGAAGCCGAGGCAGCATTTTATGCTGCCCTTGCCCGCGCCGATCTCGACGCACTGATGGCGCTATGGGCCGATGACGAAGAAATCGTCTGTATTCACCCCGGTGCTGCGCGCCTGATAGGGCATGCAGCAATACGCGCATCTTTTGAGGCTATCTTTGAAAGAGGCAGTGTACAGATTCATCCGACACAATTGCATGCTACGCATACGATGGCGACAGCTGTGCACAGCGTGATTGAACAAGTCGCGAAAACCAGCGACGCAATGCCGGAAGTTCACATATTGGCGACTAACGTTTATCTCAAAACACCGCATGGCTGGCGCATCACCATGCATCACGCCTCTGTTGCGGCGGGCAAAGCCCCCCTGGATTTATTTAAAGCCAGTGTTCTGCATTAAAACGTGATGAAATATCTGGCTCCTGCATGGCTACCCGGTGGTCATCTGCAAACAATTTATCCGGCCACATGCATCAGCAAGCCAGCGGTCAGCTTCCGCCGTGAACGGTGGGACACCCCCGACAATGATTTCATTGACGTTGATTTTATCGATGGCAACGCTGGGCAACCATTTGTTGTCCTGTTTCACGGTCTTGAAGGATCGAGTGACAGCCACTACGCACGTGCATTGATGGCGGCTGTTCAGGCGCGCGGCTGGTCTGGAGCGATTCCGCATTTCCGCGGATGCTCAGGAGAACTGAATCAGGCACCGCGTTTTTATCATTCTGGCGATGCCGAAGAAATTAACTGGATTATTCGTCGCCTGCATGCCCTGCATTCCAAAACCAACGCGGCTGCGCCCTTCTTTGCCGCTGGCGTCTCGCTCGGTGGAAATGCATTATTACGCTGGATCGGTGAATCGCAACAACAAGCGACTATTGTTCATGCTGCCTGCGCTGTTTCTGCACCGTTGGATCTGGCGCAAGGCGGTGCGTCCTTATCCAGCGGCATCAACATGCTTTACACCCGCATGTTTTTAAAAACCTTGAAGCCGAAATGTTTACGCAAGCTGGAGCAATTTCCGGGCTTATTCGACAGTAATCGCTTACTTGAAGCAAAAAATTTATACGAATTTGATAATGTCGTCACTGCGCCTTTACATGGCTATCTGGATACGGATGATTATTGGCACAGAGCCAGTGCAAAACACGTGCTGAACGACATCACTATTCCTACGTTGGTGCTGAACGCAAAAAATGATCCGTTTCTTCCTGGCCAGTATTTACCATTGAAGGCAGCGAAGTGCGTGCAACTCGACTACCCTGATCGTGGTGGGCATGTTGGTTTCGTCAGCGGAAAAATTCCAGGGCAACTGGATTGGTTACCACAAAAAATCCTTCACTTTTTTGACAAGGCGACACATGGATGACATCGTCAAAGCAGCAATGGCAAAGTGGCCCGATGTGCCTGATTGTTATGGCTGGCTGGCATTGGACGCGCGCGGCAACTGGCGTATGCGCGATGCACGATGCCAGGCGCTGAACCTGCCGGGCGACATCATCCGCCATCCAAGCTTGTTAAACTTTATCAATCGGAATTATCAGCACGACGACAAAGGCCAATGGTACTTTCAGAATGGCCCGCAGCGAGTGTATGTGGATCTGGAGGCGACACCGTATATCGCCCGCACTTCCGGTGCCGGATTTACTCTGCATACCGGGGAAATATTGCCACAGCCAGATGCAGTATTTTTTAACTCAGAAGGAAATCTGATACTGCAATCAAATAAGATATTGGCACAATTAGACGACCACGACCTCGCGGAGGTAAGCAGTCAGTTGTATGAAAACAATCAACTGCTGGATGACAACGATCTGATGGATTGGCTGAATCAGACAAATCAGGCTGATTGCAAACGACAACTGGTTTGGTGTTTTCACGGAAAAAGTGACTGTGCGATTCCCGTTGCAAAAAATGAACTCGCAGACTTAATGGCGACGCTGGGCTTTAAATCACATCCGGCGGCAGATCATCCATAATCAATATTGTCTTGCTTGCCTACTTACGTTTGCGCTCTTCGGCCAATTCTTCTTTGTGCAGCTCTTTCCATTCCCGCTCGCGCGCATCAATCACTGACTGCTCGTAGTATTGCGCATCCTTCTCATTCCTGGCGATGTCCAGCTGCTGTATGGCGGCTGGCCAGCTGCCCTGAATCGCGTAGGCTTCGGCTAAGGCAATGTGTTGCAGCGCTTGCTTACCCTGAGCGGCGTATACCTTTGCAAGTAAATTCTGCAGCCTTGCATCCTGCCGGTACATCACAAGCTGATCCCGCAGGTATGCACCGGCAACCTCATATTTCTTAGCAGATAACAAGGCCTCAACATATTGATATACCAGACCGCGCGACAATGGCAGTAGCTGCATTGCCTTTTCTGCACTCGCTGCAGCCAGTTCAAATTGCTTGCTTCCCAACTGAATATCGATTGCCAGACTGGCAAACATACTGCTGGTATTCAGTATGTTTTTATTTGCTTGCGATTTTTCGAGTCTAGTTTTCGCTTGTTCCAGCAAGACTCTGGCGTTAGCAAAGTCCAGCTGTTTAAAAGCAACAAATGCAAGACCATAAGTACCCGCAATTTTGTCCTCTTCTTTCTCTGATCTGATTTGCGTTTCGAAGAATACCTTCGCATCCATCAGACCTTGTATCGTCGAATCCTGCAACACCCGAATTCGTGCCTTGGCCAGGTAGAACTCCAGACTATCTGCCCGCTGCCGGTAGCGCTGATCCAACATTCTCGCCTGAATATCGGCAATACGTTCGCTGGTTAATGGATGGCTGCGCAAATAGGCAGGTGCGTTATCGGTGTAGTTACGCATAGATGCTTGTAAGCGACCAAAAAAGCTCACCATACCAGCAGTGTCAAAACCGCTGTCATTTAAAATCTGAAAACCAACCCGGTCAGCTTCACGTTCTGCTTCACGACTGAAATTGAGCTGGCGCTGTATTGCCAGTCCCTGCCCGCCCATCGCAACAGCCATTGCCGCGTCAGGGCTGGTACGGGCAGCAAGCACTGCCAGAGCTAACGCAGCTAAAGGAATAAAAGAATCAAATTTCTGGCTCGTCAGCATACGGGCAATATGACGTTGCGCGACATGTCCTATTTCATGCCCCATGACCGACGCAAGCTCGGACTCAGATTGTGCGGCCAGAATCAGACCGGAGTGAAATCCAATAAAACCACCAGGAAACGCAAACGCATTTAATACCGGGTCACGTACTGCGAAAAACTCGAAATCATAGGTCGTCTCGCCCCTCGCATCGGGGCGGGCTTCCAGCATTTTATTGCCCAGCCGGTTCAGATATTCAGAAATTGGCCCGTCATCCATGAAATCCGGATCACGCCGGACGCTGTTCATGATTTGCTCACCCAATTTACGTTCCATGAGTGGCGATAGCTCCTCACGGGAAGTGTCACCTAGGGTAGGTAAATTTTGCGCTTCCGCCGATGCAGACGAGAATGATGCAGGCAGTAAGGACGCGATGGCCAGCACGCCACAACAGAGCAGCTTTTTCTGCATGTGGTTATTTTTTGATTCCGCGGTGCTATCATGATCCGTTAACGGAAACACTCCGAATATCTTCAACTTTTCACCCTAAATATGACTACTGAAGCCCCGAATTCTGGCCTGACGCATTTTAACCAAACAGGTCAGGCACATATGGTCGATGTCGCAGAAAAAAAAGACACGCATCGTACTGCCATCGCAGCAGGAAATATACGAATGAAGCCAGAGACACTCGCCATTATTCAACAAGGTTCAGCAAAAAAAGGCGATGTCCTTGGCATTGCGCGCATTGCTGCAATTATGGCAGCAAAACGAACCAGCGACCTGATTCCTCTATGCCATCCACTGGCTCTTACCAGAGTCAATGTGGATTTTAACATTGCAGAAAAGACCTCTTCGGTTCAGTGCATTGTTCAGGTAGAAACCGTCGGGAAAACTGGCGTTGAAATGGAAGCACTCACCGCTACGCAGATAGGTTTACTCACCATTTATGATATGTGTAAAGCAGTTGATCGTGGTATGGTCATCAGTGATGTCCGGGTACTCGAAAAGCATGGCGGAAAATCCGGTGACTGGGTGAGTCTGGCAGATGAGGCTATTTAGCTATTTGTCAGATCAGGGCGCATCGCGCCTTGGCATATTCACAAAAACAGCGCGATAACGCGCGTCAATATTACCCTTTGCTTTCCAGTAGTCAAAATAATCTGAATAAAGATACGGATGCAGACGCTGCAACGTCTGCATCATGCGTTCTGCTTTTTCAGGGGCACCATTCAGAACATAAATCTCAGCCATCTTATTTAAGATATGCACAAAGCCAAAACGTGGAGTCCAATGTTCAACGTAGGCAATAGTCTCTTTAGACATACCTTCTGTCGGTTCTATTTTCATCAACTTAAAATACGCAAAAAATTGCGGAAAAAATGTGAATTCAGGCTGTTCAAGTAAACGCACATCGACTTTCGTGCCTGACTGTTCCCATCTCAGAACATTAAAACCTGTCACCACGCGCTGATAATCCCAGGTAATTGCTCCCATCAAAAAAAGTCCAAACACAACAACCGGAATAATCAGGGCTTTGCGAATCATGACGCCACCGCCTGACCAACGCATCTGATGTAACATTCCCATGAATATGACCGTCGGGAACAGCACATATCCATACCACAAAGGAAACTCAACCAGACTGTGAACAAATACTGCAATCAAACACAGAATGGCAAACTGTCTTGTGGAAGTTTTCACAGGCTGCATGCAAGCCCGATAAAACCAACAACCCAGACCTGTAAAAATCAACACCGTCAAAGGCCAGCCTAATTCAGCAGCGAAATTCAACACGATGTTATGTGCATGTTCGGCATAAGTGGACGATGGAAAATCAGCGGCAATTTGCACTTGCGCCGGGCCGAAAGCACCCCAGCCGGCACCAAACCATAGGTGATGAGCAGCAATTGACCAGGCTTGCGCCCATAAACCCATACGCTCAGATCTGCCACCAACGTGTTCGGCCACGGAGCCGCCGGAAAAACCGAAATGACCGATGATGTGAGACAAACCAAACACCATCAGAAAATAAGCCATCAGCAATAATATAAAAAATGCCGCGGGTGCACGTCGCTCATTTACATCAGTTTGGGTCTTCCAGATATAGAAACAAAACACGGGCAGAATAATCCAGCCGATTCTCGACTGAGTAAACACTAAACCGACGATCAACGTGACTGCGGCGACAATAGCAACAGTCTTGGTAATTTTTATTTTTCGATATAAGAACCAAGTTGACGCAAGAGCAAAACAGAGCATAAGCGCTAACTGATTTGGTTGCGCAACATTCGCGTATGGCCTGGGGAAAGAACCCACGTTAGGAATGAACATCACCAGTGAGCCCAAATGCAAACCGGAAATTTGCGCAATCTGCATAGCAACGGAGATCGCCCCTCCTAGAACGTAGGCATAAGCAAAAGCCAGACATAATTTTTCTTGCTGCTCGGGTTCGGTCGACAAGGATGCCCCAACAGAATAAGCAAAAGGAAGTAACAGCAAATACAGGCAAGGAATAAACAAATCTTCCAATGCTTGCGAATGTTCCAAAATGAATTGGAACAAAATACAACTCGCAAGCCCAATGCAAATCAAAGATAGTCCATTGAATCGTAGCTTCAATTGCCCATTCAAAGATAAGCTAAGGATAGCCAGCAACAAACCAAGAATAACAATTGCATCTTGATAAAACGTACGTAAAGGATGAACGTGAATTGGCAGCAGGTAAGAGAAAACGATACTCAGTCCGAGAATCGCAAAATTTATATTATTTTTATTTGACATTAGCTTACGTGGAAACAAGTTCCTATTCCATTCAGACATGACGCCATCACCACGCGGAGAACATCATCATTTAACAAAACCGACCTATGAAAAAAACGCTTCTGTTTAGAATGGCAAATTGACTACTTCTCAAACGTTGAGGATCAGAAAAATCCGTCCTTCTGGACAAAAAATAAAGGCTTAGCTGTGTTGGCATCAATAACTACAATCCAGTCGGAGCCTCGGCTTAATACTGGCAAAAACTTCACGTTGGCGACAGCGTAACCAACATTGTTCAGTTGATGCTCTATCTCAATTTTACTTTCCGGATATTTTTTAATCAGCACATCAGCCGGTCTGGCCACCTTCAGCACCTTCACCTGAGAATCGGCATAAGCTTGCCAAAAAGATGGTCTGGCACCAATGTCGTAACCAGAAAAAGCACGCAAAGCAGCATCGGATTTTTCGACAGCATCCTTATAATCGCGAACGCCCATTAAAATCGGCCCTGTCAGCGACAAGCTACGCATGTCTTCCCGTGCCAATGGCAGCTCATTTGTATCGACATCGTTAGCTGTCACGATACGAAACTGAGAACCCTCAAAAACCATCGCAACCGGTCGGGCGACATAGACTATGTGCGCCCCGTAGATCAAGCCAGAAATTTGTAAAATACCAATCACCGCGATATCACGCAACAACTCTGATTTTTTCTTCTTTTGGTTGAATGCGACAAATGTCAACAGCGGGCCAAGTACGATATCAACGGATATCACCAGCCATATCAACTGAATTCCTTTGCAAATGTCAGCATATTGGCCTGGATACCACAAAAATAAAATGGTACCCGCAACAATGCCGGCAATGATTGCAGATACTAGTAAATGTATCCCTGATGCACGCAAACGAAAAAAAAGTCCGGACATAATCAAGCTGCCAATAAAAAAAAGCATTCTTTAGGAATGCCTTAAGTTGAAACATGAAGAAAAATGATTGGTGACTATGATGTCACGGCAACAGCGTTTTCTTAGTCCTGAATTCTAAACTAATCCAACCATTTTATAGTGATACGCATCGACAAAAAATTCGTTCAGATGCAAAAAGACCAAGCACAATTTGCAAAGATTTATTTACATGCCTGAGGAAGCCACTTCAGTTCAATATCGGTGCCCGCATTCTTGCTGCAATCCCAGATTTTTCCACCATCAGGGGTTTTAAATACTAATTTCTTAGTTTCCGCCTGACCATAAGTCATCACCGAAGTGATGCTGCCTTCAGGATAAGTTCCTTGTACGGTACTATCAATTTTTGAATATTTACCCACCAGAGCGACATTAATTTGCGTTGCCGTGGGTGAAGTATCGACTAAACCCGGCCATTCCTTATTTTCATAACCATAAACGGCAAGTGGTCCCTTCACGCCCCCAAGCAACTCCACCGCTTCAGAAACTTGTGCACGAGTGGTGTAATCGAGGTATGAGGGTAATGCTATTGCGGCCAAAATACCAATAATCGCGACAACAATCATTAACTCTATCAGAGTAAATCCTCTTTGAAACAAGTGTTTATACATGGCAATCTCTCGGCAAGGAACAACTCAAAAAAAAAGGTGCCGAAAACAGCACCCTTTTTTACACAGCAAGGTATAAATTACTTACATGCTTGTGGCAACCACTTGATGTCAACTGTAGTAACGCCATTTGCTTTGGTGCAGTCCCAAGTTTGACCGCCATCAGCTGTTTTCAATCCTACGAGCAATGTTTTTGCCTGACCAGCACTCATCGTCGCCGCGATTGAACCAGTAGGAAAAGCTCCTGTAACTGCAGCATCAACGGTTGAATACTTACCTGTCAATGTTGCAACGATTTGTGTTGCCGTTGGATCTTTAGCGACCAAAGTCGGCCAAGCATTATTCTCGTAACCATAAGCAGCCAGAGGGCCTTTTAAACCGCCAAGCAATTCAACCGCTTCAGAAACCTGAGCGCGTGTTGTGTAATCGTTGTAAGCAGGCAGAGCCACTGCAGCCAAGATACCGATAATCGCAACAACGATCATCAATTCAATCAAAGTAAAACCTTGTTGTACTTTTTTAACCAATTTCATAGATTTCATATAATTCTCCGGATAATGATTCAAAAAAACGCTTCACGAGGAACATTGCCTCAGAAGCGCATATCAAATTACTTACATGCTTGTGGCAACCACTTGATGTCAACTGTAGTAACGCCATTTGCTTTGGTGCAGTCCCAAGTTTGACCGCCATCAGCTGTTTTCAATCCTACGAGCAATGTTTTTGCCTGACCAGCACTCATCGTCGCCGCGATTGAACCAGTAGGAAAAGCTCCTGTAACTGCGTTAGCAACAGTGGAATACTTACCCGTCAATGTTGCAACGATCTGTGTTGCCGTTGGATCTTTAGCAACCAAACCAGGCCAAGCATTATTCTCGTAACCATAAGCAGCCAGAGGACCTTTCAAACCACCAAGCAATTCAACCGCTTCAGAAACCTGAGCGCGTGTTGTGTAATCGTTATAAGCAGGCAATGCTACTGCAGCCAAAATACCGATAATCGCCACAACGATCATCAATTCGATCAAAGTAAAACCTTGTTGTACTTTTTTAACCAATTTCATAGATTTCATATAGTTCTCCGGATAACAATAAAAAGGATGACCCTGCTCACCTTACAGCAAACTGTGTGCCAGCTATTTAACGTTAAGCCACAAGATAAAAATAGCGTTAGTGTGGCTCATACACGTCAGAATGACATGACATTTCATGTCAGTAGTTGACATTGTTTGTCACACATTTGCATTCGAAGTCAAAATATTTATCTTGTCGATAGTTAAACACTAAATTGCATGTGAGTGCCACTGATATCAATCACATCACCATGCTGTAAGGTATGTGGCTGATCTGACAGCAGTTGCCCATTCACTTTCGGAAATTCTTTACCCTCTACATGGCGGACAATATATCTGTCCGTTTGCCTTGCAATCGCAATAACCTGCGTTCCGGGGCTACCCACTGTCGTCACCGCTTTTGTCAACACCAATTCCCTACCTGCATTAGCGCCATTGATCACTTTTATTTTTGCCGGAGCCTGAGTCGCCGCTACCCCTAAAGCAGAAGAGGAGACCGCCGTGACCTGCGCACTCTTCTCTACCTGAAAGCGTAATTTGTACTTGCCGATATCAATGACATCGTCGTGCTGGAGTAAATGCTTTTTGACTGGCTGATTGTTGACCAACGTGCCATTGGTACTACCTAAATCGAGAACGAAAGAACCGTTTGACGTAGTATCGATCGCCGCGTGTTGACCACTGACAGTCAGGTGGTCAATGACTATATCGTTCCCAATGCGCCGGCCTATCGTAATGCGGGACTTGTTAATACTAACCTCTTGCTGCACCAATCCATTAAAGGTGACGATTATTTTCGCCATAAATCATCTCTCACTCATTCAATTTTCAAAAATTACCGGAATAGCAATTTTTTCACCCACGACGGACCTGATACCGCCTTTAATTTAAACAAAACAACAGAAGTGTTATCAAAGCCCCCGGCCTCATTTGCGCAATCAATTAATGTCCTGCAACACGCCTGTAAATTACCTTCGTACTGCCGCAATATGTCCTGTATCTGATCGTCAGCAAGCAAGTCAGTCAATCCGTCAGAACAGAGCATATACACATCGGTCTCATCTGCCTGATGCACACTCAGGTCTACCTCAATATTCTCCTGGGTTCCTACCGCACGCGTAATCAAATTTTTGATCGTTGAAAACCGAGCCTGCGATTCTGAAATTAAGCCAGCGTTAATTTGTTCCTGGAGCACGGAATGATCTTCCGTCATTCTTACAAGCGCATGATTACGATAGCGATATGCCCTGGAATCGCCAACATGCGCAAATAAAATTTTATCTTGAGTACAACATGCTACAACCACTGTTGTTCCCATACCAAAACATTCCGGATTTTCCTGCGAAGTCTGCACGACCTGACGATTTGCTAAATGAATGGCATCTGAGATCCAGCGCGACAAATGAATCGATTGGAAACCCAATTTCGTATACCACGCTGAATCCAGTTTTGCGCAGAGATAATCAGCAACAATCTTTGCCGTCATCGCACTGGCAACTTCTCCTGCTTTATATCCTCCCATGCCATCCGCAAGCACAACACAGCCGTAATCAGCACAGACAACAATCGCATCTTCGTTATGATTCCTGACTCGTCCGATATCAGACAGTGCAGCAAATTCTAGTACATACTGATGTGACATCGATAAATAGCGCTCATTGATTACAGGCTCGGGCAGAAAACCAAGGAAGTTTAGTTTATTTAATATTGCCTATCGTTGCTAGCTTAACATTAAGGTATTGAGTTTGCACTTCATATACTCAAAAGCAAAGTGTGAGTACGAAAAAAAACCGCGAAAATCGCGGTTTTTTTATTTTGTATAAAAAGAAAATTACAGCATTGCTTTCAACAAACGCGCCATTTCAGATGGATTCTTCGTTGCTTTAATGCCGCACTCTTCCATAATGTCCAATTTTGCTTGCGCAGTATCAGCACCACCGGAAATCAACGCACCTGCATGCCCCATGCGTTTGCCTGGAGGCGCAGTCACACCAGCGATGAAACCAACGACTGGTTTCTTCATGTTGTCGCGTACCCAGTAAGATGCATTCGCTTCATCTGGACCACCGATTTCGCCAATCATAATCACAGCGTCAGTATCTGGATCATCATTGAACATCTTCATGATGTCGATATGTTTCAAACCGTTGATAGGATCGCCACCGATACCAACTGCAGAAGACTGACCCAGACCCAGTGCTGTCAATTGACCAACAGCTTCGTATGTCAACGTACCTGAACGGGAAACAACGCCGATACGACCTTTACGGTGAATATGACCTGGCATAATACCAATCTTGATTTCGTCTGGTGTGATCAGCCCTGGGCAGTTAGGGCCGAGCAATTTTGTTTTGCTGCCAGCTTTTGCCATGCGGTCTTTCAACATCATCATGTCGCGGACAGGGATACCTTCAGTGATACAGATCGCCAAATCGAGATCCGCTTCTACAGCTTCCCAGATCGCTGCTGCTGCACCTGCTGGTGGAACATAGATCACAGAAACAGTTGCGCCTGTTGCTGCCTTCGCTTCGGAAACATTCGCAAAAATTGGAATGCCTTCGAAATCTTCACCAGCTTTCTTAGGATTTACGCCCGCAACGAAACAGTTTTTACCGTTTGCGTAATCGCGGCACATACGTGTATGGAACTGGCCAGTTTTACCAGTAATACCTTGGGTAATAACTTTAGTGTCTTTATTAATCAGGATGGACATAGTGATTCCTTGCGATAATTAAGCTTGAGCAGCAGCGGCAACAACCTTCTGCGCTGCTTCTTCCATCGTGTCTGCAGAAATGATAGGCAGACCAGAGTCAGCCAACATCTTCTTACCGATATCTTCGTTTGTACCTTTCATGCGTACAACCAAAGGCACTTGCAATGACACTGCTTTAGACGCGGTAATCACGCCTTCTGCAATCACGTCACAACGCATAATGCCGCCGAAGATGTTGACCAGGATCGCTTTCAAACCTGGGTTTTTCAACATGATCTTGAAGGCTTCAGTGACTTTTTCTGCTGTCGCGCCACCACCTACGTCGAGGAAATTAGCTGGCTCACCGCCGAACAATTTGATGGTATCCATTGTTGCCATCGCCAGACCTGCACCGTTGACCAAGCAACCGATATTGCCGTCGAGTGAGATATAAGCCAAGTCAAATTTAGACGCTTCGATTTCCGCTGGATCTTCTTCATCCAGATCGCGGTAAGCAACGATTTCAGGTTGGCGGAACAAAGAGTTCGCGTCAAAGTTAAATTTCGCATCGAGAGCGATAACTTTGCCTGAGCCAGTCAGGATCAAAGGATTGATTTCAGCCAGGGAGCAATCAGTTTCCATGAAAGCTTTGTACAAGCCTTTTAACTGTACACGCGCGTCAGCGATAGAGCCTTCTGGCACGCCGATTTTGCGGGAGATGTCATCGGCTTCAGCATCTTGCAGACCGTTAGTTGGATCGATAGCGATAGAGTGAATCAACTCTGGATGTTTCTCTGCAACTTCTTCGATGTCCATACCGCCTTCAGACGATGCCATCAATACAACGCGTTGGCTGATACGGTCAGTCACCATACTGACGTACAGTTCTTTCGCGATATCGGCACCTTCTTCGATCAACAAGCGACGAACTTTTTGACCTTCAGGGCCAGTCTGATGTGTCACCAGTTGCATACCCATGATCGCATCAGCGTATTCACGCACTTGCTCCAGAGATTTTGCGACTTTCACGCCACCACCTTTACCGCGGCCACCCGCGTGGATTTGCGCCTTGACTACCCAGACTGGCCCGCCCAGAGTTTCAGCCGCTTTAACGGCTTCTTCAACAGACATGCATGGGATACCGCGTGGTACGGTCACTCCGAATTTACGGAGGATTTCTTTACCCTGATACTCATGAATTTTCATACGACTTCCCTTCAGACACTGAGGTATAAATAATTAAAAAACAAACTAGCTGGGTGATTTTGCGTTAGGCACAGATTTCGCCCAACGCGGGTAATACTGAACGACAGCCGGACCATCCAAACGCAAAGCGTGGCAACGGTCAAGCTGAAAAGGTTGTTGAGATTCGGTTGAGCTACTGGCGCCATCGCGAGTGTCAATAACATCGCCGGCAAAAGCCTGGATCGCAGCGGTTGGAAGTACTAAAGCAAGTTCCGTTAAATGAGAGCAGCCATTAACACCTGACAAGCGCTCTTTGACTCCCTGACGAAATTGCTGCATCAGATTGAGTCCAATAAGCTTTTTATAGTCAGCTTCTATCACTTCACAATAACCAGGATAAGGAACTGCCGCTGACAGCGCCTGCGCATTGACAATGGTCAATTGCAGGTCAATCGTTACACGTAATTGAAGATCGTGCAAAGCCATACCCTCCGGCCGGACGCCGGACGCAAGCGTAATATCACGGGTCTTATGATCAGTGATACGCGCGTCAAGATCCCATAATCCATCGTCCCGGGCGAACGCGGATATGCTGATCGCACGCGTATGCTTCAACGTGCGTTGTATATTGGGAGTAGATAAGGACATCATGCCTTTTAAGCGGCTTACTTTAAATTAGCCACAATTGCGTGTCGCTACCGCAGCTTCTACGGTAGCAGCCGCTCCTGCGGCGCTGCAAAAAACCTGCGGATTCTAGCACAGCTAATTAAGCAACTCGTATCTCGCATCATTTTTTTTTGCATGACGAAACCGTGATTTACTTTTGCTAATCATTGGCTGAACGTCCCGTCTTCAGGGCAAGTTGTATGGACTTACCGGAAAAACCTCTTTGTTGTAAAAACCTACTTTGCTTGAGGCGTTCATTTTGATTCAACGGCGGGTGGGGAAATTTGCGGAGCAATACCTCAACTGCTCTGGATGTCTCTGACTCTGCTAATTCGGATTTAATCCGATCCATTTCTATGGCATCTACGTTGTGACTTTGCAACTCCGCCAGAATACGATGATTCCCAAAACGCCCCGAACGTCTGTTGACCAACGAATCTGAAAATCTTTCTGTAGATAGAAAATTATTTTCTTCAAGCCAGTCAAGAATGGCATCGACATCATCCCCATCTTCTGCGTGTGAAGATAATTTTCTGAATAATTCGGCGCGACTGTGCTCACGCATAGATAAATACCTGAGTGCCCTGCCTTTAAGACTTAATTTTTGTTTCATCACGATTAAAAAAGCCGATAAACCCATTAAAAGAGGGCTTATCGGCTGTTGTTCTATCCTGAATCGATTACCGGTAAGTATCGTTAAACTGCGTCAGAGCTGATCGCAGGCAACAAAGGTACGCCAAGATGTTCACGTACCTTATTTTCGATCTCATGCGCAAGCTGCGGACGTTCTTTCAGGAAATTACGGGCATTATCTTTGCCTTGACCAATGCGCTCGCCATTGTAGCTGTACCACGCACCGGCTTTTTCAATGATTTTAGCATCCGCACCCAAATCAAGAATTTCTCCTTCACGAGACGTTCCTTCTCCATACAAAATATCAAAATGTGCTTCTTTGAATGGCGGCGCAACCTTATTTTTGACAACTTTGACTTTAGTTTCATTACCGATCACTTCATCGCCAGCCTTAATAGAACCGGTACGGCGGATATCCAGCCTTACGGAAGCGTAAAACTTCAAGGCATTGCCACCAGTCGTCGTTTCCGGGCTGCCAAACATAACGCCAATTTTCATACGAATCTGATTAATGAAAATCACCAGCGTATTCGTCCGTTTAATACTACCGGTAAGCTTACGTAAAGCTTGGGACATTAAACGAGCCTGCAAGCCTGGCAAAGAATCACCCATGTCGCCTTCGATTTCAGCACGTGGTGTCAATGCCGCAACTGAGTCAATTACGACCAGATCGACACTCCCAGAACGAACCAGCGCATCCGTGATTTCCAGCGCTTGCTCACCTGTGTCCGGCTGAGAAATCAGCAGATCATTTAAATTCACACCCAGTTTCTGAGCGTAACCTACGTCTAATGCATGCTCAGCATCAATAAATGCGCAAGTACCGCCAATCTTTTGCATCTCAGCGATCGCTTGCAGAGTCAAAGTGGTTTTACCTGAAGATTCCGGGCCATAAATTTCAACTACACGCCCGCGTGGCAGGCCACCAACACCTAAGGCGATATCCAGACCGAGCGAACCAGTGGAAACAACCTGCACTTCTTCCACCACAGCGCCATCAGCCATACGCATGACCGATCCCTTACCAAATTGCTTCTCGATTTGCGCCAATGCTGCGGCGAGCGCCTTGCTCTTTTCTGAGCTGTTTTCAGGTTTCTTATCGTCCATACATTCTTTCATTCAATAAGCAGCGGGTGGAAAGTCAAACCGCAATTAATATTAACTGCGCTTGACAGCACTGTATAAAAAAACAGTGATTTATGCAAGCGGGATTTTTATTTTATGTACATATCATTGACCAGCACCGATACCCGCTGTCCAATATGTCATTGCCCGCTCAGATATGTAGTATGCGGATGCGGATGCGGATGCGTGCCGGCAGCAGCATTTTTTGCAGCTCTTTTCATGGTTTGCTGATGATCTCCCTGATTTAGCCGGAAGACGCTGACTACGTTGGACAAATTCGCGGCCTGTTCTTGTAAGCTTTGCGCTGCAGCTGCGGCCTGCTCTACAAGTGCGGCATTTTGCTGCGTCGTGTTGTCCATTTGAATGATGGCTTGATTCACTTGCTGGATACCTGCCGATTGTTCTTTGCTGGCGTTGTTGATTTCACTCATGATGCCGGTAACATGCTTAACGCGGTCGACAATTTCTGTCATCATTGCTCCGGCCTGATCAACCAGTTTCGTTCCCTGATTCACTTTATCAACCGAGTCATCTATCAGTTGTTTGATTTCCTTCGCCGCGCTGGCGGAACGCTGCGCCAGATTACGGACTTCCGACGCTACTACAGCAAATCCTCGCCCTTGCTCACCCGCCCGCGCAGCCTCCACAGCCGCATTGAGTGCAAGGATATTCGTTTGAAAAGCAATGCCATCAATGACCGCAATAATATCGACAATTTTTTTCGATGATGTGCTGATATCGCCCATCGTGCCAACGACTTGCGAGACAACCGTACCCCCCTGAATCGCTGCATCTGCCGCTGCATGTACGAGTTGATTTGCGTCATGTGCGTTCTGCGAATTCTGCTGCATCGTGCTGGTCAGCTCCTCCATTGACGATGCGGTTTCCTCAAGTGATCCCGCCTGGGATTCTGTTCTGGAGGACAGATCCATATTCCCGCTGGCAATTTCGGTAGAAGCAGTGACGATGGTATCCGTGCTATCTCGAACCTCGGCCACAATTTTCCGCAAACCTTCGTTCATATCTTTTAATGCCATCACCAACTGACCTGTCTCATCGCTGGAATCAATACGAATATCACTCGTCAGATCACCATCTGCCACACGGCGTGCAAGCACTACTGCTGAATTTAATGGCCGGGTGATACCTATGGTCAGATACCATGCACAAAAACTACCTATCAGCAAAAACAAGACGATCAGAGTCGTAATAAGAATGCGGCTGCTAGCCGCAATGGCATCGACTTCCTTACTGAGATGATCCACCTCTTCCTTCTGAAAATTAAGATAATCGAGTAAGGCTTTTTGAAATGCGTCAGACATTGGTATGAATTTTTCAAACAGTTTATTCATCTCCTCTGTCTGGCCTTCTTTTTTGGCCTTTAAAATCTGGTCTCTGGTGATGACGTAGGACTTACGTACAACAACGATATTTTCCAGAAGTTGTTTTTCGTCAGGCGTATCGACGTTACTTTCCAGGTATTTTTGAATTTCATTATTTCGTGTGGTTGACGTCTTAACGTCCGCAGAAAAAAAATCGCCTAATGATTCATCAGAACTTTTAACAACCGCCAAAGTACGCTTTAAGCCCGCAACCGTCACCCTGTACCACTCCTCTGTTAAGCGCTCTTTTTTTAAAGGCTCCTGCATCATCGCCCTCGTACTACTCGCCACCTCGTTCAGTCGCCAAAGACCTATGCATGAAGATATGGTTGCCAATAAAAGTACTATCCCAAAACCAAAACCGAGTCGCGTACCGATAGGCAGATCTTTAATTTTCATCTTATCCTCACAAGTTAACTGAGCAGAGCGAAACTGGTTACAAAAGCTGATGACTGAGCAGATCACAACGGCAACAGGCATACTGTCATTGCTCATATTACGCCTTGATATCGCTATAAAAAACTAATACGTGCAAACATCAAACAAACGTCTGTTCTTCCTGTGTATTTTTACGACAAGCCATACGAAACAATGACACTTTTATTTCATACAACTAGCGTAACGGATAACGAGAAGTCAAAACTCACTCCATTGGGAAAAATCAAATTAACAATAAAGCTGTGTGAGGAAGTTCAGTTTCAGACTGAGAGTGAAATGCAAGGCTGCCAGTACCCGGCAACAGAAACAGCGCAGACTATTCAGAAGCGTTTCTGTTCCCAAAAGTAGCTAAACAATTTGGAAGTGTTGAAAAGAATTTGATGCATCAGACTGGCCGCGTTGATGCATCGCAAAATTGACGGCCAATCTGAAAAAAAAGAGGTACAAGCGCAGTATTACGAATTACAAAAAAAGAGAAAACCTCAGAATTATTTATAAATTCCACAGGCAAAGTACACGTCATCGACGCGCTCAACATAAGTACTTTTTTGTTCCAATGCTTTGGTCACAGGATTTGGCCATCTGTAATCAACCCAGCCCTTACCTTCTTTACTGGCGGCGACATCATTGATTTTTTTAACAAAGAAAACACCATCGCCATCACGCAATTCTCCCAGCGGCTTACCTAATAATTTAGGATTGCCGCCATGCGCCAAAGTCACGCCACCTGGTTTCACCGAGCCTGCAAAAACATAAAGATCTTTGTAGATGAACTGCCCCTTAGGATCGTTCACCGCAGCATAGGTTTTTTCAGGACCATTGGCTTTATAAAAAGCGATGACTTTTTTGATCATTTCTGTTGCTTCCTGTGCTGTCGCACGATCTGCGGCAACAGCCGCTCCGTGGGCAAGCAATGACAGGGAACAGGCGAAAAGAATACTTTTTAAAAATTGTCTCATGTTGACTCCGTTATATGTTTTTAAGTTTATGTGCTCAGACACGTCTGCTATGCAGCAATATGAATACTGCTGAAACGCCAGAAAATACCTCAGCGGATACCGGTCTGCTTTACAAAGTGCTCTGTCACGCAAAAAACAATAACAGATTTCTTTATGGCAATGTGAGTGAAATACTGATAGCACGATTAAAATTTATTTGTTCTCTTTCTCTTTGGACTTCGCGCAACAAAGAGCAAGGCAAGACAAATGAAACTCCGAGAAATTCCCGTTCACTTTTTGCCATTGGCATTACCGCCTGCTAATAGCATCAGCAATATGAATATCAATACAAAAATAAAAGACTGGATCAAGGACGATCCTATGCGTTGGCAAGCATTAGAAATTGCTGCTGCGCTAGAGCTGAAAGACTGGTGTCTGGCGGCGGGTTTTGTGCGCAACTTAGTCTGGGATAAACTGCATCATTATCCGCAACCAACACCTTTATCAGATATTGACCTGATTTACTTTGACCCATCGGATATCTCTCCCGAACGAGATGCATACTTTGAAACGTCATTACGCTCACGATCAGCACTGAACTGGTCAGTTAAAAATCAAGCCAGAATGCACTTACGGAATAATGATCATCCCTATCTGAATACTCTCGATGCAATGTCGTACTGGGTAGAAATTGAAACCGCAGTCGGTGTTCAGTTAAGCGTTACCGGTGAATTGCTGATACTTGCGCCATTCGGGCTGAACGGACTGAGTCAACTGACAATCACACTAAACGATACGCGTCCGAAGCCTGCAGATTTTCTCGCCAGAATCACCAAAAAAAGATGGCTGGAAACATGGCCGCAGTTAAAGCTTATCAACAACAGTTTGCTGACAGATATATAGATGCTCTCAGCGTGCCGATACAACAAGCTCCCGACAGTGAGTCACCGTAACTGAAACACAATGTCGCGTTTGCAGTAAGATAAGTCAGCATCGGCCTGATCAGGCGTGAAACGGTTCATCCGAACTGGCGTTTCATTCACAACAAATACTTGTTTTTTATCTGGAGAATCCGTGGGGAAAAATCGCCTGGAAGCATTCAGTGACGGCGTTATCGCCGTCATTATCACCATCATGGTATTGGAAATGAAAGCACCGCATGGCGAGAGCTTTGCTGCACTGATTCCCGTAATTCCTATATTCCTGAATTACGTATTGAGTTTTATTTACGTCGCGATATATTGGAATAATCACCATCATTTAATGCATGTGACACAGAAAGTGACTGGCGGCGTCCTTTGGGCAAATTTACACTTGCTATTCTGGTTGTCATTGTTCCCCTTCGCTACCGCATGGATGGGAGAAAATCATTTCGCCAGTGACCCCACCGCAATATATGGCGCGGTGTTATTTATGGCCGCGGTTGCCTATTTCATTCTTGAGCAAGTGATTATTGCCAACGAAGGTTCGGCATCACCTTTAAAAACAGTACTGGGTCGCGACCGCAAAGGAAAAGCCTCCGTGATTCTGTATGGAGCCGGTATTGCAGCGGCATTCTGGGTACACTGGATTGCGCAAGGACTCTACGTTTTGGTGGCATTGATGTGGCTCATTCCTGATCGCCGTATAGAACGCGCCAGCAATCACTGATCCTGTAAGCCATGAATTCCAAGAACAATATGGAGGAACAATACCATGAGTGATTTACTTCGCATTCCCGGCAGAGCCACGCATCTTGCCAATGAATTTCATGTTCGCCGTTTGTTGCCGGCAGCAGCCAGACGCTCGGTCGGCCCGTTTATTTTCTTCGATCACTTCGGCCCAGTCACACTGGCAGCAGAGAGCAATAGCGATCTTGGGGTTCATCCACATATCGGGATAGCGACTGTCACTTACTTATTTGAAGGTAGTCTGCTGCATCGCGATAGTCTGGGTACGGTGCAGACGATTACACCCGGTGCGATTAACTGGATGACGGCAGGCAGGGGAATTGCTCACAGTGAGCGCACAGTTGACACTGAACGTGGGAAAGAACGCCGTCAGCATGGTTTGCAACTATGGGTTGCGCTGCCACCGGATCAGGAAACTGTTGCCCCATCATTTCAGCACGTAGCCGCCGCCGATTTACCGCTGCTTGAGCTAGAAGGTGGCGTGCAGATCCGTGTTTTAGCCGGCAGCGCTTTCGATCGGGAAAGCCCGGTAAAGACGCTGTCTGCTACGCTTTATCTCGATGTTTATCTGCCACCCGGACATGAATTTACGCTACCGGTTCTGGCATCTGAAATGGCTCTATACAGTCCCGAACATGCCTTAGTGATTGACGGACAGGAGGTCGCAGGACAGCAACTGGTCGTGCTGCAACAAGCTCCGGTCATACTACGTGCGGGGCCATCTGGCGCGCGCCTGGTCATCATCGGCGGCGCCCCACTGGAAAAACCCGTCCGCATGTGGTGGAACTTTGTATCAACAGACCGCAGCCGGATTGCAGCAGCCGCGCGACGATGGAACAAAGGCCTGTTTGAGCAAATCAGAGACGATGCTGATGTGATAACAGCACCACAGTGGAAAGACTGAGTGACCGGCGTGAATTGTATTATTCACACAATTCAACGCTGTCACTACGTCACTACCTTTTCAAACTCATCTTATTAGTGACCTTTGTGACACCCTCTACCGAGCCGGCCAGTTCTGTCGCACGTGTGATTTGTGTTTCGCTATCGACAAACCCGCTCAACAACACGTCCCCTTTACTTGTGACTATGCTGATGTCGAGACTGTTAATAGTGGCATCATTGAGAATCGCCGATTTCAATTTTGCAGTAATGACTCCGTCATCCACTTTATTGCCTATCGTTCTCGAACCTGATTTGATCATCATTTCATTGGTCACATTCTGTACACCTTCTACTGCACGGGCAATGGCAATACTCTGATCTATCTGTGTCTGATCATCGACAAAGCCGCTCAGCATTACTTCTCCTTTACGAACTGACACTTTGATGTCGTAGGCTTTCACAGCGTTATTTCCGAGTAAAGCCGCGTTCACTTTCGTCGCAATGACTGCATCATCTATCGTTGCACCAACACTGATGGAGGGAGGATTTGCACCAGCTACATCCTGAGGCTTATTGCAGCCAGACAAATTGAGGAAAATCATTCCCGTGATACTGCAAAACAGCACTGTTTTTAAGGTAGACATCATTGTTCTTTCTGTAAATGAAGACATCAATTCATTGCAAGTAACGCGACGGTCCTCCGAATCAGCGAAAGCGCCTTCGTGAAACACATCGATCCGAAGTGACTTCCCTCTTCGAATACATGACATCTTCACTGTTTACTGTTTCTGACACTGTGCGCTGGCGAACAATCATTTGTGATCGATGACGTTGTTTCTGGCATGGAACAACATCATCAAACCTGAATTCCCGATGAGTGCGGTAACGCACAGATATTGCGACACAGTCACTCTATGCTGATTTTCTATTCAGTCAGGAGACGCACATGAAAACCAATACTTCGCGCAAAACAAGCCGTGTTACTTTCTGGCTTGCTTTGTTAAGCAGCACCACTTTGCTGGCCGCTTGTTCAACAAATGCTCCTTATGGCGCGCAGCAAAATCAGAATTCCTATCCTTCGTCATATCAAAACAATGCCAACAGTTATGGTTACATTGAAGCAATACAAATTATTCACGCCAATACCAATGCAAGCAGTGGTGGCGGCGCTATCGCTGGCGGCCTTGTCGGTGCACTGTTAGGAAATCAGATAGGTAGTGGCAGTGGCAGAACCGTTGCGACTGTCGCAGGTGCTGTCGGTGGTGCGATGGTCGGTAACAACGTCGAGAAGAACAGAAATACATCCGCGCCAGACCAGTACCAGATTCAGTTACGCATGGACAATGGCAGCGTCACCAGTGTGACTCAGAACAGCATAGGCGATCTCCGGGTAGGTAGCCGTATTCAACTGATCAATGGTCACGTTGATCGCTATTAATCCATTATCGCGATATCAGCGATAAGGTCAAAGCTAACGTTCTTGCCCGATCTCCGATACAGATTTACTCACCAAAAAAGGAAACATCATGTCTGACAAAAACACACGGGATTTATATATATCAAGAATGAAATTGCAACTGGACGAATTAAATCTGAACGTCAGAGAACTGGAATTAAAGGCGCAGGAAACAAGCAACAACATGCACGAGAAATATCTGGAAGAAATGACTAAGTTGCGACACCAGTCAGAATTGGCAAATGACAAGTTGACAGAGCTGAAAGAAGCCAGTGAAGACTCGTGGAAAAGTATCGTTGCCGGTGCAGAAAAAGTCCGCGATACGTTTATCAAAAATTTTCATGAGCTGAAAGCAAAAATCTGATCTGTATTTTGCTCAGATTCGCCAGTCACTTTTCAGGAGAAAAACCATGGGCACCATCTTACTCGTTGTCTTAATACTGATCTTAGTCGGCGCACTCCCCAACTGGCCGCATAGCCGTAACTGGGGATATGGCCCGAGTGGCGTCACAGGACTGATCGTCATCATACTGCTTGTGTTGTTACTCACCGGACGCTTATAGAAACGTCGGGACGACAGCATCTGAACTCCACCGCGGAACTGATCAGCGGTGGAGTTTTCAGCAGCAGTCAGGTTGAAGTCGAACGCTGAATTCGTACACTGATTTTTTTCTGAAAGATGAGTCATCCGGATAGCAATATGTCTTTGCACTGCAGCAGTACGTCATCTATTTTCATAACGTTTTTCAAAAAGTAAAACAAACAGGAAAAATCATGATCAATACAAAAATACTGGCCAGCAGTATCCTTCTGACGTTGTCACTACTGAGCTTCCAGATCCCATCTGCTATCGCCCAGACACAACACAATACAGCCCATTTGCAACCACAGATTGAAGGCTTCAATGTCGATGAAGTACGCCGTCTGGTGCCGGGTACAGAACTGAATTTCAGTCTGTACGGAACCCCTGGCGGTATTGCAAGTTTGCGTATTGCCGGTGCGACACGCACGCTGGCGCTGAGCGAGGTCGAAGGCGGCCAGTACGAAGGTAGTTACGTCATCAGCAGCCGCGATAAAATCGCCGCACGCAGTCTGGTCACAGCGAATCTGCGCATCGGTAATCAGGTCGCCAGTATGGTATTGAATGAGTCTTTACAGATCGGTGTCGGTATTCATGCGCCTAAATTTCAACCGGGAATCCAAATCAACATATCCCGCTTCGATCTTGTTCCCTTACCGGATCTGAGCCCGGGCACTGAAATGCTGTTCACTCTGATAGGAACACCGGGAGGAAGAGTCGATCTCACTATAACAGGTGTCAAAGCGAAAATATTATTACCGGAAATCAGAAATGGCGAATATAAAGGCTCCTACACAATTAAAAGCCGCGACCGTATTACACCGGACAGCAACATCATCGCCACGCTGCATCTGAATGAACGCGGCACCGAGCATGTCGCCAACATCCGCTATGACCGGCGCTTGCCTGTTTTGGCAATGCCTCACCCGGTCCAGACATCACCCGTTTGCTATACCTGTGGCACCGTAGAAGCGATTAATCTGGTGGAAGTCAAAGGTGAAGGAACTTATCTGGGTACGATCGGTGGTGGCGTCGTCGGCGCGCTACTGGGAAGCCAGATCGGCGGTGGTAGCGGTCGTACGGCAGCGGAAATAGCGGGTGCGCTCGGCGGCGCATATGTTGGCAGAAACATTGAGGGAAATTCCCGCAGAGTGAATCACTATGAAGTGATCGTCCGCTTTCAAAATGGTGCAACACAAACTGTTTCATACGAAAATGATCCGGGCTATCGTGTAGGCGACAAAGTTCAGGTTCGCAATGGTGTGATTATCCACAATTAAAATTGCGTTGAATGTTGAACATAGCTACATTTTTCGCCGCAAGCGGCGTGAACTGTGGCTATTTTTTAAGGCGATCCTGACAATGTCTGACTTATTTATGCACCCACCACCGAATAGCCGTCACGCGCTGATCAGCGTCATGATGCTGGGCTTATTCACCAGCGCCTGCACCAGCCTTCCTGAAGTCCGCTATTTAAACACCTCACTGACAGCCCCGGATTACCCCACCGTGACGAATGCTCAAGGCACGCTCAGCATCAGTAAAAATAAGACCTTGCTGAATAAGCGCTGGAATCACGCCTATGCAGATATGGCGACACTGGCAGCATTGGAAGAAGCTGCTACGGGACGTCCGCTGATCTCTGGCAATAAAGTGTCTTTGCTTTTTGACGGGCCGCAAACCATGGCGGCGATGATGGCGGCGATAACAACTGCCCAACACCATATTCACTTAGAGACCTACATTTTTGATCAGGATGCGATAGGCATTGCGTTCGCCGACTTGCTGATCGCAAGGCAGGCTGCCGGTGTACAAGTCAATATCATCTATGACAGCATTGGTACGATAGGGACGCCGCAGGCTTTTTTTGATCGTATGCGCGATGCCGGGATCAAGTTAGTCGCATTCAATCCCGTCAACCCATTGCAGACGACCGGTCAATGGGAACCGAATCATCGCGATCACAGGAAAATTCTGATCGTTGACGGCGTAGTTGCCTTTACAGGTGGTGTCAACATCAGTGCCTCGTATGCGAACAGTTCGCTGTTTCGTTCTAAAAATAAGCGACAGAAGCAAATAGGCTGGCGCGACACGCATATCAAAATTGAGGGTCCTGCAGTAGCGGCATTGCAGTGGGCATTTTTAGCGACCTGGGACACGCACACACCGACAGCATCCACAGCATTGACCGATACTGATTTTTTTCCTCCATTAAAAGAAGCTGGCAAGCAACTCGTTCGCGTCTTAGCCAGTGAACCAGGCGGCAGCGATGAAATTTACAAAGCCTATGTTCTGGCGATACAGCAGGCGGGAAAAACGATACATATCACCAGCGCTTATTTTGTGCCTGATGCCCAGATTTTACTCGCGCTCATTGAGGCACGTCAGCGTGGCGTGGATGTCAGAATCATCCTGCCAAGTGTCACAGACAGTGGCCTGGTGTTTCAGGCGGGACAATCGTTTTATGATGAAATGCTGGCCAATGGCATCAGAATTTACGAATTACAGATCGCTGTATTGCATGCAAAAACAGCGGTGATCGATGGTGTATGGTCAACGGTAGGATCAACGAATATTGATACGCGCAGCTTCCTGCATAACAACGAAATTAATATCGTCGTCTTTGATACTGAATTTGCGCAGACCATGGAAGCAACATTTGATGAAGACTTACGCTATTCAGTCGAAATGACCAAAGAAAAATGGGCTACCAGGCCGTTGAGCAAAAAGTTCAAAGAATGGGCAGCTCGCCGTTTCGAGTACTGGCTGTAAAGTCACTCAACATCCCTGGTCACCACACACACATAAAAAAACAGTCTGAATAATAAAGCTGCCATGCCGGTCACCTCAATATCAGGCGACGGGCATGGCAGAATATTCAAACCGCATTTCCAGGCAGCTTGGATCACAGATTAACTATCGCTGCGGTATTTTTCCGCTGGCATCAGACAGAATAATTTCTACGCGGCGGTTCAGTTGTCTATCCTGTGCTGTTGCATTGCCTGCGACCGGAAATGCTTCTCCATAGCCACGCATCGCAATCCGTTCAGCCGCTACATTCATTTGCAGCAGCGCCGTTTTCACTGCGGTGGCACGACGTTGTGACAACTGCTGATTGTGATCAGCACTACCCGTGCTGTCGGTAAAGCCTTCAATCAAGACCGTACGCTCCGGATTTTGCTGCAACACGTCCGCCAGCTTTCTCGCTGTCTGCATACCCATCGGGGTCAGTTGAGACATATCGGTACCAAACAACACGTCACCCAAAGTAATGACCATGCCGCGTTCCGTTTTCTTCGCGGCCAGTGCATTCAACTGCGCTTCAAGTTGCGCTGCATGCGCCTGGGCGTCTTGTGTCTGCTGTTGTGCTACCACCATATTACGTTGAGATCTTGCGGCATCATCCTGTGCTGACTGTGCTGCACGACTTGCCTGATTGGCTTCGTTGGTACGTTGATCAAGACGTACCTGATCACGTTCCTTCCCGGCGCTGGCAATATCGGCTTCAGCCGATTTCTGCTTTGCGACCTCCTGAGCCAACGCGATTTTCTGCCCGGCGATATACGCAAACTGGTCTATCTTCTGAGTATCATCGCGGTTTTGTGCCGCAGCGTTAGCGACACCCAGCGCCTCGGTCGCCTGTTTCATTTCCAGCGCAGCAAAGTTCGCAACCTTGGGATTGCTCTGTGCCACGGCATAATCATGACGGGTCTGTTCGAGCTGGCTCGTGGTTTTTGGCGTTGTACTGCATGCAGATACCATGACCATCATGGTCAACAGCGCTGGAGTAAAGTGGTTCTTTTTCATCTTAAGCCTTTTTATGTCTTATCGGAATCGGTGCGACTGGCAGCAGGTGGCAAGCAATCCAACCATCCTGTTACTGCGCTTTATTTATTGCTGTTACTACGCTGAAGCTCTTCACGCAAAACGCGAATATCGTCTTGTAATGCATCTGCTGCGGTTTGAGCCTTGGCGGAGTTAGCCTTACCTTGCGCGAGCTTGGCATCGGCTTGCGCTTGCGTTGCCAGTTCATTCGCCAGTTTGTAATCTTTGTCAGCCATCGCTTTATTCGCGCGCACCATTTTTTCCCGCGCCGCCGCCATTTCGACAGGGGCAAACTCGGCACCGCCCGCGCCCGAAGCATTCTCGACCGCTGCTTTGGTCACTGCGACATTGGCCGTCGCCGGGGTTTTCATACTGCTGCAAGCGGTTGCCAGCATCAGCAACGCACCACCTATGGCAAAGAAACTCAGGCCTGCTTTTTTATTCATCATTTTTCTCTCCGGTTAACTATTCATCGATCAGGGTTTACCATCGATACCGGAGTGTAGGGCGGGTGATCTGTGATAGTCGGTACGCTGACACACACAAGAAGCAGATAACTGGGGGAAATGCAAAAAACCAGCCACGAAATCAAGAAAGGAAAAGGATTAGTACGGAACGCAATACAATCGAAGAAATTAGGTCAAGAAGCTAGCAAAATACCAGGCGAAATAAGCATACTCCCCCTGACAAATCTTAAAAATGCTTCTGAACTCAATGATTAATAAGGAGAAATAAATATACTCCCCGGGAGTATATTTATATGGAATGTTGCATAAGAGGGTGCGTATGCAAATAGATGGCGCAGATGTGAAACGAAAATCAGGCGGATGTTGGGTTTATTTTTTGATTTTTTGCATGCGATGCGTCACATCCATACCGATGCCGCGATAGCCCGTAAAACGACTGAAGGAATCAAATATAGGCTCGCCGCTCACTTGCAGATACTGAACCTCGCCGTTATCACGGGTGCGAGTATAAACAAAATCCAGAAACGGCTTGCGCCCGGCAATATTGGCGTCTAATTCCGCCAGATCATTCATATTCCACCCACTCAGCGCAGTCGAATTGGTGCCTATCATATCGTTCGCATCTATCCCCAACATCTCAAACACGGGGCCAGAGATACTGGTGAAATTTCCCTGTGCATCCTGCTCCCAATACCAGTCAGACGACAGTTGCGTCAGACTTTTAAAGCGCGCTTCACTCTCACGTAACTGCGCAGTACGTTCCAGCACGGTCTGCTCCAGGCGTTTGTTATGCTCATCTAATTTACGGTACAACAGACGCACTTCGAGTAAATTATGTATCCGCGTCTGCACTTCAATCAGATCAAAAGGTTTGCTGACAAAATCTTTCGCTCCGGCTTGCAAAGCCCGTAGTTTATGGCCGGGCTGAGCGGTCACCACCAGAACCGGGAGATAGTCGTCGGGATCGACTTTTTTCAACTCTTCCAATACTTCAAAGCCATCCATACCGGGCATTTGCAGATCAAGCAAAATCAGGTCATAACGATGTTCTGCATGTTGTTGGCGCACAATACGCGGATCCATCGTAGAACTGATGTTGGTGTAACCGCAACCGATTAACATCTGCTCCAGCAACATGACATTCGCGTGCTGATCATCGACAATCAGTATGCGGGCGTTGAGGATATCGACAACATCTAACATGAAAATCTTCCAAAAAAATACGTCTCTTTTCTATTCAATTGATACCGGCCGGTATCACAAATATCACAAATCCCCTGCACCTTTATTGACGTGCTGATCAGCAGCATACGCTAGAGCGTCATGTAATGCTTGTGTGAATTCACTCACACTGATCGGTTTGGTCAGATAGAGAAAAAATCCTGCATCTAATCCCAATTTGATATCGCGCGGTAACGCGTTCGCAGATAGAGCCATTACAGGTATATCCTTCGTAATTCTGTCGCTGTGCAGAATTTTCAGTGCATCATAGCCGTTCAATCCCGGCAGATTAATATCCATCAGAATGACATCTGGTCGAAACGAGCGCGCCATCTGTATGCCGATATGCGCATCGGTTGCTGCTAATAATTTCAGATCATCGCGACGTGTAATTAATTGTCGTATCAGCTCCATATTGGTGGGATTATCTTCGACATAGAGCAGACTTTTTTGTGCGGTGGAAACGACCGGATCCGGCTCTTTCACCTTGATCACCGGATTTGTTTTTCCACTACCCATCTCACCGAATACAAGACTCGGCGCTTTCGATGCAATCAGTTCAAACCAGAAAGTGGAACCTACGTCTTCCATACTCTCAACACCGATGGTGCCGCCCATTAATTCGACCAGTTGCTTGGTGACGACCAGACCAATTCCCGTTCCCTCTTCCGGGCCAGATTCTTTTCCGAGTCGGTTAAACGGCTGAAACAATTTTCCCAACTGATTTTCAGCCAAGCCGGCACCAGTATCCCGGACACTGATGCGGATGCGGTTTTCACCATTCATCTGACATTGAACGATGACAGCGCCATCATCCCGGTTATATTTGATCGCGTTGGACAGCAGATTGATCAGCACCTGTTTGACCCGGGTACGATCGGCATACACATAAAATAAATTTTCTGTACCAGGAAACGTCATCTGTATTCTGCGTTTGCTGGCTTGTGGTTCCATCATGAGCTGACAATCCTGAAAGATATCGTTCAGACACATAGACTCCTGAGATATCGTGACTTTTCCCGATTCAATCATCGATAAATCAAGTATTTCATTGATCAATCGCAGCAAATACCAACCCGCCTGTAATATCTGTTCTATCGATAATTTCTGTGCTGGCGTCGGTGATGGTGTTTCAGACTCCATCAGTTGCGCAAACCCCAGTACGGCATTGAGCGGCGTACGCAATTCATGGCTCATACTGGATAAGAAATCTGATTTTGCTGAGTTTGCTTTTTCGGCATTCGCTTTGGCGGCAGCCAGTTCAATATTATTTTCTTGCAGCGCATGTTCAAACTTTTTCAATTCTGTCATATCACGTGCCGCTGCAACGACGCCCTGCAACTTGCGCTCTCTGTCGTAGAACGTCGTGGCGTTATAGGAAACGACCGTCTCTGTTCCATCTTTGGCGCGCGCCGTCAATTCGTAGTTTGTCACCTTACCTTCATGCAAGGCGCGGGTGATCGCGTCCTTTGCTCGCTCAGGATCAGTAAAACAATTTTTAAATAGCCTGCCTATCAGTTCTTCCCGCGTACAACCAGTCAGCGCCTCCGTCTGCTGATTGACATCACTGATGATGCCCTGCGGGTCGGTCGTCATGATGGCATCGATATTCGCTTCGATCAGAGAACGGGTATAAAACTGCTGGTCGCGCAAACGCTGATCCAGCAATGCCTGTTCAGCTTCCACCTGTTTTCGGATCGTGTTGTCTGTGCTGATCAGAAGATATCCGATCACCTTTGCCACTTCGTCACGTAGCGCAGTAACAGAAACAATCACGGGAAAACGGGTGCCGTCACTACGGATATAAGTCAACTCATAAATATCTTCGATGCCACGCGATGCCTTAAAGACTAAGGCATTAAAGCCGGGTGTGATCTTCGTATTTAATTCCAGACTCAGCGCATCGGCCCGGGCAATCAATTCATCTTCGTCAGAGATACCCGAAGGCATCATTTTATTGACGACATCAACTGCTTTATACCCCAGCATGTGTTCTGCACCTACGTTAAACACCTGGATGATGCCTTGCGCATCGGTGGCAATAAAAGAGAAATTCGGATTGTTAAATATGGCACTTTGCAACGCTTCTGCTTTCAACAAGGGTTGTCGCTGTTGCTCAACGTCATGTTCATGATTGACGAAGAAATGACGCATCAAATGCTGTATGTAGAGAGCCAGTAAAATCAATGTAGCAAGCAAAATAGCGATGCTACTCAGCAGTACTTTCTGACGAAATAATTCACGGCTGCGTTGCGCTGCCAGCATCTGATCTTCATCCTTGTTCGCCTCCCGCACGATCTGGCGTACCGCCAACGTAGCATCATGTCTGTGCTCAATCAGATAGAGCGGCAGAACAGCATCAGGTACATCGCGTACATTCAGGCGCGCTGCAAACAAGCGCTCATGTTGATCCAGAATTTCTTTTGCCTGCAACAAGCGCTGCTGCTGTATTGCATTGTCAGAGGTCAGCGTGATCAACTGCTGATAAAGGAGATTCAGTTGTTCTACTGCGGTGTCGTGATGCTGGAGACTCCTGTTTTCTTTGGTCAAAAAATATATCCATTGTGCATCCTCTGCCCGTTCAAGCTGATCTGTTAAGGAATCAAATCTGGTGGTGATTTCGCGATGGTGCTCGGAAACTGCTGAAGATGAAGGCGTTGTAGTAACGCGCCAGGCTAAGCCTGTCGTCAACAAAAGTGCGGCAAATGCGACGCCTGCACTCGCCAGCATCAGCGGCTTGATTGGTACCTTATTTATTGCGAACATAAATGCAACCTTGTTTTATTACGCGGAGCCGAAACCAGGCTCAAATAAGGTAACGGCGAAGCCGTAACGCGGATGAGGCGTTTAATCTTTATTACTGATTTTCTGATGCTTACTGATAGATATTCGCTGATATTCAGCGCTGACGCACATCAGATAACAACCGGGCAAACTCTTTCTTCACGACTTCATAACACTCACAGACCTTGCTTTCCAGACCTGTTCTGTCGAGCACCGTGATATGACCACGGCGGTAAGAAATATAGCCTGCCTGCTGCAACTTTCCAGCTGCCTCGGTAATGCCTTCTCTGCGCACACCCAGTGTGTTAGCGATCAATTCCTGTGTAATCGTCAATTCATTGGTCGGCATACGATCCAGTGTCAGCAACAGCCATCGGCATAATTGCTGCTCGACTGAGTGATGCCGGTTACATACCGCCGTTTGCGACATTTGTGTAATCAGTGCCTGTGTATACCGGAGCAACAAATGCAGCATAGCTCCACCACGATTAAATTCATCCGTCAGTATTTGCGCCTTCAAACGATAAGCATAGCCACCCGTCTGCACAACCGCACGGCTGGGCGTCGTATTTCCGCCCATGAAAAGAGCAATGCCGAGTAAGCCCTCGTTCCCCACACCAGCGATTTCTGACGAACCACCGCCTTCCAAAAGATAGTGTAAAGAAATGATCGACGTCGTCGGAAAATACGCATACTGCATTTTCTCTCCAGACTCATATAAGACATCACCTAGCCGCATCGGTACTAATTCCAGATGTGGCGATAAGCGATCGAATTCGGCATTCAGCAATGCCGCGAGCAAATGATTCTGACTGGGCGTGTGTACTATTGACATAGCAAAGTTCCGCCTTCCCAATGTGGTTGAGCCCGGTGGAAAAACATACCGGAGTTGCAATGTAACACACATAATTTTCTTTATATCAACAATATCCAGTTTCGTTTAAGCCGTCTGTCTCCTGGCGCACATACATCATTTCATTGCAGAGATTATTCAATTTTTCACATGCAAAATAATTGCAGGCAGCGTGTGTATCTGACTCAAAAAATATTTTTCATTATGTGTGTTGGCACACAGAACTTCGTTTATTTACAAAGTAGGCTGAACTGGTTACCTCACCTCACGACATCGCCTTCGCGTCGCAGTACAAGGTGCGCCAACTTGCACCAACTATCACTAAGGAACTCAAAATGAAAAATCTCACATTCACCTCAACCCTGGTCGCTGCGCTCTTTTTTACTACGCTAACTGGTTGTGCATCGACACAAAAACAAGAGAGCACAGGGCAATACGTTGACGACACTGTCATCACGACAGCAGTAAAAGCCGCCATTCTGAATGAGCCCAGTCTGAAGGTCAGTGAAATCAATGTGGAAACATTTAAAGGTACGGTTCAGCTGAGTGGCTTCGTACGTTCAGCAGACAACATTTCTACAGCGATTCGTTTAGCACGCGGAGTCAATGGCGTGACCGCAGTAAAAAACGACATGCGCCTGAAATAAGTCAGCGTTGACGCAGTCATCATCCGGCTATTTTCGGATGTAAATAACTAGAAAAGAAGGAATTACCATGAACAGAATACATTCATCCTCAATGGGTATCATGCGTCTCGCCGCTATTGCTGCCCTGTTGAGTCTGACGGCCTGCGCTGGCATGTCAACGCAAGATAAAAATACGGCAGTTGGTGCAGGCGCGGGTGCCGTGGTCGGTGCAGTGCTGACTGGTGGCAGTACTGCCGGTACGGTTGGTGGCGCTGCAGTTGGCGGTGTAATCGGTAATCAGGTCACACCCAAAAAATAGACACAGGTGGCAACATCAGTGTGGCAGGGCAATAATTGAAATACATCCTGATGGCTGACCAGATCCGCCCTAAGCAAAAAAAGACTCTCAAAAATGAGAGTCTTTTTTTTACTTCTCAGCTCGTTGTTTTCCGCTCCTACAATAAGCTGCTTAAAAGAAAGCCAGATAAAGGTACGCTAACGAACAGAAGCCGTCTGACTACCATCGTACAGTGAGTTCGTCGGATCAATGATTACCGTGAAAACACAACCAGGAGGTCAAGATGAATTGGGACGTAATAGAAGGAAACTGGCAGCAATATAAAGGCCGGGTCAAGGCTCAATGGGGCAAATTAACCGATGAACACATCACTGAAGTTGCCGGAAAGCGCGAGGAACTTCTGGGGAAAATTCAGGAGTCTTATGGCATCGGCCATGAAGAGGCAGAAAAACAAATGGCGGCATTTCAGAAGTTTCTGAAAGAAAGCCGCCCGACGTGATTTTTTGTTTTTTAAGCGAAATTCAGCGACATGAAGATTTAAAAACGATTTAAAAACTATCCGGAGGAATATATGAAAAAGATCATCATCACATTATTAATCAGCGCGGCAACACTGGGATTTGCCAGCGGTGTCATCGCCGCAACAAATGAAGCGAAAGCGACATATAAAGCGGCAAAAGAAAGTGCGGGTGCAGATTACAAAGTGGCACGTGAAGCTTGTAATGCGCTCGCAGGAAACCCGAAAGATGTCTGTGTCGCAGAAGCAGAATCTGTTGCTAAGCACACGAAAGCGGATGCCGAAGCAAAATACAAGAATACCGTCAGCGCCCGCACCAGCGCCCGTATTTCCATGGCAAATGCCGATTACGATGTAGCAAAAGCGAAATGCGGCAGTAAAAACGGTAATGAAAAAGACGTCTGTATCAAAGAAGCCAAAGCAGTTCTGGTGACAGCGAAAGCCGACGCCAATGCGCATGAAAAAGTCGTTGATGCACGTGTCGAAGCGCGCGACGAAAAAGTGGAAGCAGCGTATAAAGTCGCGATAGAAAAATGCGATGCACTGTCAGGTGCTACAAAAGACACCTGTGTCGCTTCTGCAAAAACACAGTTCAAAAAATAAACTGCCAGTACGATTCAGGGAAATGAATGCAATTGTCATGTAAGCGGAGTTTCCCTGAATAGATTCATATCCACGTAATAGACAAACCCGTAGTTATGATGTATCGCTTTTATCACAACAACTGATAACGTCTCTACAACTTTCCAAAAGACATCCAATCAACGTAAATCAATTGCAAAATATAGCTAGCGCCCCAGAATTGGCATTACGCTGGGATAGAAATAAAAGCGCTCACGCAAAAGACTTACCAAATCAGACTATGTCAATCTTCCATATTTTCATGGAACGCTATAAATTTCCGCCAGATGCAGGATAGACAATTACAGACATCTTATTAAACAAAGTCAGGAATGAGTTTCTTGAACTTTCAAGGGAATCTACACAAAGGAGTACGCATCAGCGCTTCCCACCTGAGGCAGACTTCTTAGCGGAAATTTTCTTTGCTGATAACTTTTTTGACATCCGTATTTTTGCAGGAATAGTGCTTGATGGCACAACTGCGAGCGCCAAATCGTTCAGCGGAGAATCTGATCTGTATGGCACTTTTCCAGACGGAATGTACTTAGCAGCAGGGTCGAGATGGAGATCCTGATCGTCAAAGAAAATGTGCGCTTTAAATGCCTTCACAACTTTCGTCTTTTCGACACCGCCGAGGAAGAAAATCTCATTAACATACACGCCCCAGTGTCGTAACGTTTTTATCACTCGCATTTCTGCAGGAGAGTTGCGTGCTGTGACAATTGAAATCCGAACAGGTGAAAACTCGACACCAAACGGTAGTCTTTGCTGAAGTCGCGACAGCTTTCGCAACAACTGAGCATATGGTCCGTCGGGCATCGGCTCATCTTGATTCTGATCTTCTTTACGGTGAAATGACTTCAGTCCCTCGGACTTATAGACCAGTTCACTACTATCATCAAACAGGACAGCATCACCATCGAAGGCAATACGAACCTGGTCTTCAGGCAATGGTGGTCGATCCTCAGGTGGCTTCTTAACAATGGCGGCGGCGCAGACCTTTTCGTCAATTACTTTTTGTGCATCCGTAACATTAGTGGTCAAAAACAAATCAACGTCAAACGCATCAAGGTAATCAACAACAGATTCACCTCCAGTGAACGCATGCCGACTTATTGATAGGGACCGCTGACGAATGTTGTTAAAGACCTGAATACCCGTTTCAGGGCTATTTCTGGACATTACAACTACTTCGACCAGAGGGCGTTTGTCGCCTTCGTTTTGAAATCGATTTAATCCTAGAAGTGACCGAACCAATGGCATCCCAGTACCATCCTTTAAAGGTTCATTCTCATGCTGGAGCATGTACTGCCGATATTCAGCTACTGCTGTTTCTCTATCTTCGGCATATTTTGCGCTAAAGACTGCATCCGAGTCAGTTAGGTCGAATAAGGCCGTAGCGGAGATGCCTACAACCAAGGTATCTGAGAGGTCAAGAGCCATGATTATTATGGTATCTAACTTTGAATTAAGCCGCGCAGTAAAGCGTGGCGTACGAATATTGCGTTTGACTATTTTGAGGATATGACACGAGGGTCTCCTTTGTATTGCATGACAGTGACAACACTAACAGGGTTTATGGATACGAAAGGAATAAGAGACTTGTCCCACTCTGCCCATTCTTTATATTCGCCGCGCTCCATATAAAGTAAGTCATCCAAACGGATATACTCACCACGCTGCAAGCTAGAAATAAGCTGTTCGTAATTAAGCAGAGATGAGCCATAGTAGTGGTAAGTACTCTCTTTTTCCTTACTTACTTCCACTTTATACCAAGTCTTTTCTGACACTGAAACCTCCTTGTGGACTAACGCAATTTAATTTTCATTAAACAAATATAACCTCCCATTTCAAAAAAAACAATTTCCAACTAATCTGACGCGATAGCGGACGTGATAAAACTCAGCGACCTCATCAAAGGATTGAAAGAGCGGGTTTACTGGATGTACTCACAGACGAGCATGATCGCTCAAACGTCCGGCCTCTCTGGTAGTCGATACGAATGCCTTGCTAGACATGAAAAAGGAGGCAAAGCTAACGCTATTGCCTCCTTTTGTCGTAGGTGTGCGAATCAGAAATAATTACTTAGCGAATTTCTGCGCCAGTTGGTTTATTTTCTCGGCTCTCTTCTGCAGTTTTTCTGCTTCCTCTGCAGCTGCTTGCTGTTCACGTTTAAGTTTTGCTTCAGCCTTCGCACGTTCAGCATTATTCTTTGCACGCTCTTTCAGCATTTCTTCTGCATGCGTTTTATGCGTCTCTTCTAACGGTTCTGCCGGATTGCCATCGAGATCAAAACGTGTCGTCGCTTTAATGGTCTTTTGCAGATAACGGGTCGATTTCGTATGATAAGCAAGCACCATCCGTAAAACTTTGCGCGGTGTCTCCGGCAATCTGGCAAGAATTTGCTTGTCGATGCCTATCGCCAACGGCTCATTATTGAGAAACACCGGAAATGTCTCTTTTAAGGTGCTCAACAGGGCTTGCGCATCAGAAACGGGAATGGACTTGCTTTTGGTATTCATGACTTTAGAGAACTTTATTACAAAGGAGCAAAGCATAACATAGTGGTTCAGCACTTACTCTCAATAGTCAACTCTGCCGCCATAGGAAAATAGCCGCTGTCGGAAGAAATGCTGAATGATGTGCGCAACTGACAACAAGCAAAACTGAAAAATAAGTTCGCGCAAGCAGCTATTTCAATCTTGCGCATGTGCTTGCAGATATTCAAGGAACGAGGTTGCGACTGGCGATAATCGCTTCCCTTTCAGATAAACAATATACCAACTGGAATGTACGGGAAAGCTGCTAACCTTCAATACTGTCAGCGATTGATCAACTAAATGTTCACCCAAAGCGTGTGCGGATAAAATCGCCAGTCCCATTTCTCCCGCGACCGCTTGCTTAATGGCCTCGTTACTGCCTAACTCCAGTCGCACGAGTGGGGTAAAGCCTTGTGCGGAAAAATGCTGATCGCAAGCAAGCCTGGTACCCGATCCTTTTTCACGCAAAATAAATCGCTCCTCGCTGAGGTTTTCCAGCGAAATCCGTTTACGTTTTGCCAAAGGATGCGACAAAGGCGCAATCACCACCAGCGGATTTGGTAAAAAGACCTGCTGTACAACGTCAATATCTTTTGGCGGGGCAGACATAATATATATGTCATCGCGGTTATCACGTAAGCGCTGCAAAACGCCATCACGGTTTTGCACTTCCAATGCAATATCAATTTCTGGAAAATCACGACAAAAAGCACCCAGTAACCGGGGAACAAAGTATTTCGCCGTGCTGACTACCGCCACCCGCAAACGTCCACGCTGATACCCTTTCAGACTATCGATACGTTGTCCAAAAGACGACCACTCGTCCGCTAACGTGCGCGCAGTTTTTGCGAGTTCTTCACCTGCCTGGGTAAGAAAAATTTTTTTGCCAATGACTTCATACAATGGCAAACCAATTTCCTCCGTCAGCTCACGCATCTGCATAGATACAGTTGGCTGCGTAACATGAAAGCTGCGTGCAACTCCACTGATACTGAGCTGTTCAGCCAGTTCCGCAAACAAACGTAATTGACGGAAAGTGACATTCATAGATTTTTACTGATGATCATAGCGATAAAAATTGATTTTACCTGATGATTTAGCCTGCGTAGTATGAGGCCTGAATTTTGAAGGGAAATTTATGTCCAGTTTGCGCGACCCTGCTATTTTATTTTTTATCTTCGGTATCTTTGCCGGCCTCATCCGCTCTAATCTGAGTATTCCTACACATATCTCCCGATTTTTATCGCTGTATCTGTTAATGGCGCTGGGTTTAAAAGGAGGATTTGCACTGAATCATTCCGGCTTAAATTTACAAATCATGAGCAGTCTGGGATGTGCTGTTTTTCTGTCGCTGCTGACACCAGCGCTTGGATATTTTTTACTGAAGCGGATTATTCCTGCGCTTGATGCCACCGCAATCGCCGCCACGTATGGTTCTGTCAGTGCAGTTACGTTTATAACCGCTGTTCAATACCTCGAAAGCAGACATATAGAATATGGCGGCCATATGGCAGCGGCGATGGCGTTAATGGAATCACCTGCCATTATTTTTGCCGTCATTTTGTCGAATACGATCCGGCGTAGGGAAACGTCGACGCAAATGGGAACGCTGTCCTCGGTCAAAGGTGTTTTGCATGAATCGCTGACAGATGGCGCGCAACTACTGCTGTTAGGCGCGATGCTGGTCGGTATCATCTCCGGCGATGCAGGAAAGACCGCCATGCAACCGTTTTCCGGTGATTTATTTAAAGGGATGCTTGCTTTTTTCCTGCTCGATATGGGGCTGATGACGGCGAAAAGCCTCGGTAACATCAAAGGCAATTCGCCCTTGGTGATCAGCTATGCCATTCTCGCCCCGCTCTGCCATGCAACTATTGCGTTAATGCTTGCTGTGTTGCTGCAAATTCCGTACGGCGATGCCGGATTGTTGATGGTACTGGCGGCAAGCGCCTCATATATCGCGGTTCCGGCTGTGCTGCGTTACGCCATACCAGAGGCATCACCATCGCTTTATCTCGGCATGTCTCTCGGCATTACCTTTCCACTGAATATTTTGCTAGGCATTCCCGTTTATATGAACGTTGCAAAATTTGTTCTGGGCTAGTCATGATCGTTTTCAGATCAGACTCAAGCAAACAAACTTACTTGAGTCTGATTTCCACATTGTCTGAACCTACCACATTCAGCGATGCGCTTGAGGGGATAGATGGAAATCCAGACATATTAAAAATTTATTGTGCCTTTAAATCTACGCAGACCTGAATTGGGCTAAAGTTGAGCTAATATTAATGGCTGGGAATGGCGATACAAAAAGCTGCCAAGATTGTTATCTGGAATCGCCTTTGCAAACCCGCGAGACCTTTCATTATCCAAAAAAAATCAGAAAAATCGGTCAGCGGCACGGATACTATTTATCCATTTCCCATCAGAATCAACTTGGTTTGGAATATTCATTATGCGTATTTTATTAGCAGAAGACGACAGCGTGCTGGCAGACGGACTGACCCGCTCACTGCGGCAATCAGGTTATGCGACTGACTGCGTCAGCAACGGGCAGGAAGCGGATTCTGCGTTATCGACTCAGGACTTCGATTTACTGATTCTGGATCTCGGCCTGCCAAAAATGAGCGGACTGGAAGTCCTGCGCCGTTTGCGCGCCCGCAACTCACATCTTCCGGTACTGATCCTGACTGCTGCTGACTCAGTAGAGCAAAGAGTAAAAGGGCTGGATTTAGGTGCTGATGATTACATGGCAAAACCGTTCGCTTTGTCCGAACTCGAAGCACGCGTCAGGGCTTTAACACGACGCGGTGCTGGCGGCGGCCCCACCGTTATTAAACACGGGCCGCTGAGTTACGATCAGGTCGGCAGAATTGCGTATATCCACGAACAGATGCTGGATTTATCAGCGCGCGAACTGGGTCTGCTGGAAGTGTTATTACAAAGAACCGGACGCCTGGTCTCGAAAGAGCAATTGGTCGACCACCTTTGTGAGTGGGGCGAGGAAGTCAGCAATAACGCGATCGAAGTGTATGTGCATCGTCTGCGTAAAAAAATTGAAGTTGATGGCGTCAGAATTGCGACAGTCAGAGGATTAGGTTACTGCCTTGAAAAATTCTTCGTCGCACCGTCAGCGAAACCAGCCAATCCAGATGCCGGACAACAATGAGTACAGACAGCAGCGTCGCTGATACTTCATCGAATTCTGCGCCCGCTGCGTCAGAAAATATATTGTTGCAGCAGCCAGAAGAAAAGATCCAGCGCTCGTTATTTGGCGAAATTCTTGACTGGATGCTGGCGCCGCTGTTACTGCTGTGGCCTATGAGTATTGCCATTACCTATCTGGTGGCAAAGTCGATTGCAAATCAGCCTTTCGACCGTGCACTGGAAGACAAGGTACTCGTGCTCGCACAACAGGTCAAAGAATTTGATGGTCAGGCGATTACCCAATTATCTAAACCGGCACGCGATATTTTGCGGGCCGATGATCTCGACAATATTCATTTCCAGATAAAAAATGCCAAGGGGGATCTGATTGATGGCGATCAGGATATTCCGGCGCCTACTGATGAAGAACGACCTGCGGCCGGTAATATTCAATTCAGAAATCTGAGTTTGCGGGGTATCGATTATCGCATCGCGTATAGTTATATCGATTTAACGCCACCGACCAAGAAAACGGTCAATCCTGAGTCGTCGCAGATCATGATACAGGTCGCGGAAACGCTGGAAAAACGCGCTGTTCTGGCGAATGAAATTATTAAAGGTGTGGTGCTGCCACAATTCATTATCTTGCCAATCGCGCTGGCACTGGTCTGGTTTGCACTGAGCCGGGGCTTATCGCCGCTGGCCGAATTGCAACAACGCATACGCGCCCGCCGCCCGGATGATCTTAGCCCTATCGATTCGCGTCAGGTGCCGGAAGAAATCACGCCGCTGGTTAATTCATTAAATGACATGCTGGCACGTCTGGCGCAAACCATAGACATTCAAAAACGCTTTATCGCGGATGCTGCGCACCAGATGAAAACACCGCTGGCGGGTATGCGTATGCAATCTGAACTTGCATTACGACAAACCGATCAGGAAGAAATACGGCGCTCACTATTGCAGTTATCGACCAGCTCAGAAGCAGCAACCCGCCTCATCAATCAATTGCTGACGCTGGCTCGCGCAGAAAACCTGACCCCGGCCACCCGGCCTCTGGAGCAGGTGAACTTAAATGAACTGGCGATGAATGTCGTTCGGGACTGGATACAGGCATCATTCGCAAAAAAAATTGATCTGGGTTTTGAACAGCCCGATTTTCCCATCACCATTTTCGCTAATCCATTGATGCTGCGGGAAATGCTGAGCAATCTGATCGACAATGCGATCCGCTATACCCCTGCAGAACACAGTATTACTGTCAAAGTCAGCATGAATGAACAGCAGGCGCTGGCCATCATCGAAGTAGAAGACAATGGTCCCGGCATTCCCGTCGCTGAACGTGAACATGTATTTGAACGTTTTTACCGCATCCTCGGCAGCAATGTACAAGGTAGTGGACTCGGCCTTGCCATCGTCAGGGAAATTGCACAACAACATGGGGCGCAAATAGAAATTCTCGATAATCCCCATCCGCAGGACCCGCAATTTCCCGGTACCGTTTTCCGCATTTCGTTCAGATTAAACCCCTTTGATGAATTCATCGGCGAAGCGTGAAATGAAGACGCCATCGACATCAACACCGGAAACAAAGTCTGCGCCACATCATTATTGGCGACGCACCAAACGGCTGACTACGGCGCTGTTGTTATGTTGGGGATTGCTCAGTTTTTTCAGTCTTTTTTTTGCGCGGGAACTATCCGAATGGCATTTCTTTAGCTGGCCACTGTCGTTTTATCTGGCAGCGCAAGGATTGACGCTGAGTTACGTTCTGATCCTCGCGATTTACTCGATAGGCATGCGCTGGATACAACGCCCCCGACAAGACGATAAAAACGATAAAGACGAATAAGCACATGTCGCCACAAAAACGATTTACACAGAGATTAACGTCCTACTATCTTTGGTATACCTTACTTTTTTTTATTTTTCTGATCGTCCTGACGATACTGGAAAAAGAAGGCGTTCCACGGGTCTGGATAGGCTATCTGTTTATGTTCGCCACCATCGTTATTTACGCTGGCATCGGCTTGGTCAGCCGAACCTCTGACATTGCGGAATACTATGTCGCCGGAAGACGGGTACCAGCAGTATTTAATGGCATGGCAACCGCGGCCGATTGGATGTCCGCCGCCAGTTTTCTGAGTCTTGCCGGCGGGCTGTATTTACAAGGCTTTGATGGACTGGCCTATATCATAGGCTGGACCGGTGGATTTTGTCTGGTTGCGATGCTGATCGCACCCTACATCAGAAAATTCGGCCAATACACGATTGCAGATTTTCTGGGTACGCGATTTTCAGGTAAACCACATACCAATATCGTGCGTATTCTGGCGGTACTGGCAACGGTGTTTATTTCTTTTATCTATGTCGTGGCGCAGATTTATGGCGTCGGGCTGATCACTTCGCGCTTTACCGGAGTCGATTTTTCTGTCGGAATTTTTCTGGGATTAGCGAGCATACTGGTTTGTTCATTTCTGGGCGGTATGCGTGCCGTCACATGGACGCAGGTATCGCAATACATCATCATCGTGATCGCATTCATGATTCCGGTCGCCTGGTTGTCGGCCAAACATACGGACAATCCATTTCCGCAAATATCCTATGGTGCATTTTTACCAGAGCTGGCAAAAAAAGAAGCCCAGTTTGATAAGAGCCCCAAGGAAAAAGAAGTCAGGGACATTTATAAATTACGTGCAGACGAATACGATAAAAAAATTCAGCAGTTGCCTGAATCATGGGAATCCGGGCGCGCCGAGCTGCAAAAAAATCTGGAAGAATTAAAAGCTGGGAATGGCTCATTAATTGCGATCAAAACCGCCAGTCGTGCACTGGCAAACTACCCAGCATCGCCAGCTGATGCAAGAAATAGCTGGGCGGAAGCGCGCAATTCCTATCTGTTGAAATCCAGGCCAGGCTTTGCACAATATACGCCTTATGCTGCCAAAGATAAGGCTGAATCCGATATCAAACGAAATAACTTCATGGCGCTGGTGTTGTGTCTGATGATGGGTACCGCAGCCCTGCCCCACGTGCTGACACGCTATTACACTACACCCTCAGTGACAGAAAGCAGAGACTCCGTATTCTGGTCTTTGTTTTTCATTATGCTGCTGTACATCACGATTCCATCGCTGGCGATACTCGTTAAGTACGATATCTATAACTCGCTGGTTGGCAGCGAATTCTCCAAGTTACCTTCGTGGGTCACGTATTGGGCAAACATTGACAAACTTAACCCGCTGGTCAGCATCACCGATATCAATAAAGACGGCATAGTGCAACTTGCAGAAATCGTACTTGATGGCGATATCATCGTTCTCGCCACGCCGGAAATTGCTGGCTTACCTTACGTTGTTTCCGGTCTGGTCGCTGCTGGCGGGCTGGCGGCGGCACTATCAACGGCAGACGGATTGCTGCTGACTATTTCAAACTCTTTGTCGCACGATATCTATTACAAGATTATTGACCCCACGGCATCCACACAAAAGCGGGTGACGATTTCAAAATTACTGCTGCTGGTGGTTGCGCTGATTGCGGCCTATGTGGCATCACTCAAACCAGCCGATATTTTGTCACTTGTTGGTGCGGCCTTTTCTGTCGGCGCATCGACACTGTTTCCCGCACTAATATTGGGCATATTCTGGAGGCGCGCGAATCGTCAAGGCGCTGTTGCGGGCATCATCACGGGCTTTTTTGTCTGTATTTTTTATATGGTATTCACCCACCCATTATTTGGCGGTAGTCCGGCCAATCAATGGTGGCATATTGCACCGATATCAGCCGGCGTATTCGGTGTTCCTGCCGGATTCATTGCCATGCTGATCGCCAGCCTGATGACACCAGCGCCCGATCAGCACACTACGGAACTGATTGACTATATCCGCGCTCCCTGATTTACACGACTGATTTTGCTTGGCACGCTTCTTGATATAGCTAAGTTGACTCAGTAATCGTGGAATGGGACATGGCAAAATTCTTTAATGAAATGACGGCCGAGACCATCGGCACAGCAGATTCGACGCGTGAGCATTATCGCGAATTCCATCACTGGTTAGCGAAGCAATCGCCGGAGCGCCTGCAACGCAAACGCGCCGAAGCCGATCTCAGCTTTCGTCGCGTCGGCATTACCTTCGCTGTCTATGGCGACGATGCGGGCACAGAACGCCTGATTCCTTTCGACATCATTCCCCGTATTATCCCCGCCAAGGAATGGGCGCTACTGGAAACCGGGCTGGTACAGCGAGTGAAGGCATTGAATATGTTTATTCACGATGTCTACCATGATCAAAACATCATTAAAGCCGGGATTATTCCACCTGAGCAGATTTATAAAAATGCGCAGTACCGGCCTGAGATGCAGGGTGTTTCTGTTGCATCAGATATCTATGCACATATCGCCGGCGTCGATATTGTGCGTGCAGGCCAGGGTGAATTTTACGTATTGGAAGATAATCTGCGCGTACCATCCGGCGTCTCCTATATGCTGGAAGACCGCAAAATGATGATGCGGCTGTTTCCTGAATTATTCGCCAAAAACAAGATTGCTCCTGTAGAGCATTACCCGGATATGTTGCTGGATAATCTGCGCTCAGTGGCGCCGATGGGAATCGACAATCCGACCATCGTCGTCATGACGCCAGGTATGTATAACTCAGCTTATTTCGAGCACGCATTTCTGGCGCAACAAATGGGGGTTGAGCTGGTCGAAGGTAAAGACCTGTTTGTTGACGATAATGCCGTGTATATGCGCACGACGCGAGGGCCAAAACGGGTGGATGTAATTTATCGCCGGGTCGATGATGATTTTCTTGATCCGCTCGCATTTCGCCCGGATTCATCGCTTGGCGTTCCCGGTCTGTTATCGGTCTATCGCGCTGGACGTGTGACCCTTGCCAATGCGATAGGTACGGGAGTTGCAGATGATAAGTCGATTTATCCTTATGTCACGGATATGATCAAATTTTATCTGTCTGAGCAACCGATACTGAATAATGTACCGACGTATCAGTGTCGCAAACCAGATGATCTTGCCTACACCCTCGCCCACCTTCCTGAATTGGTTGTCAAAGAAGTTCATGGTGCAGGTGGCTATGGCATGCTGGTTGGCCCGGCTTCAAGCAAACAACAAATTGAAGATTTCCGTCAGCGCCTGCTTGCCAAACCGGAAGGTTATATCGCGCAACCGACATTAGCCTTGTCGTCATGTCCGACTTTTGTCGACAGTGGCATTGCTCCGCGCCATATTGATTTGCGGCCATTTGTATTGTCTGGCAAGACGATATCGATGGCACCGGGCGGACTGACCCGGGTCGCGCTGGAAGAAGGTTCATTAGTCGTGAATTCGTCACAAGGTGGCGGCACCAAAGACACCTGGGTATTGGAGAACTGACATGCTGAGCAGAACTGCTGATCATCTATTCTGGATGGCGCGCTACACAGAACGCGCCGAAAACACCGCCCGCATGCTGGATGTGAATGTGCAGACATCCATGTTGCCACAATCTGCAGAACATGCAGAAAATGGCTGGCGTGCCATGTTGGGTATCTCGGAGTTGCAATCGTCGTTTGATTTCCACTACGGCATCCTGACAAAAAAAGATGTGCTCGATTTCATGGTGCGTGATCCTATGAACCCCTCATCCATCGCTTCCTGTTTAAAAGAGGCCAGAGAAAACGCACGTGCGGTGCGCGGCACACTGACAACCGAAGTATGGGAAACCCAGAATGCAACCTGGTTATCGATGCAGGAAAAACTCGCGAGCGGCATCGTCGAACAAGACCCCAGCCAGTTCTTTGAATGGGTGAAATACCGTTCACATTTATCGCGCGGTGTGACGCTGGGAACGATGTTAAAAGATGAAGCGGTTCACTTCATACGCCTCGGTACATTTCTGGAACGGGCGGACAATACCGCGCGTATTCTGGATGTGAAATTCCACGGCACGAAAGCTAAAGTACAGCCGAAGGAAAGCATACAAAAGGATTTTTATTACTGGGCAGCATTGCTGCATTCCGTTTCCGGATTCGAGATCTATCGCAAAGTGTATCGCGACGTCATTACACCGGAACGCGTGGCGGAGTTACTCATGTTACGCGGCAATATGCCACGCTCTTTACTCGCATGCATGGATGAAGTCGTTGCCAACCTCGCGGTGGTCAGCAATGATGTCTCAGCAGACACCGAACGTTTCGCCGGAAAGCTACATGCGGAATTAAAATTTGCCACCATTGAAGACATTCTGAACGCCGGACTACACAACACGCTGACGGAATTTCTGGAGCGCATTTTTGAATTAGGGAATCGCATCAGTCGTGATTTTTTAGTCCCTCTGGCTGCCTGAAAGCACCAACGTTCATTATGCAACTCCATATCCGGCATCAGACCAAATATATCTACTCCGCGCCATCGTCATACACGATACAGCAATTGCATCTGACGCCACGTACGGAGTTGCATCAGCATATAGCGCAGTGGAGCATAGTCGCTGCTGGACATCGACATGCATACACAGATGCCTATGGCAATCAATCTCATACACTGACCATTACTGAACCGCATGTGGAGGTCAATATACTGGCGTCGGGCATCGTCAATGTCAGAAGTCCGGATGCCGGACGTATTTCCGACGCCAAGCCATGGTCGCCACTAATATTCACCATTCCCACCCAGCTCACGGAAAGCAGTGCGGAAATTCAGGCGTTTGCGAAACGCTCTTTACCTCGGGAACAATCGGCCTCCAGCCGTGAGCTCCTTTATCTTGCAGAGCAGATAAGGAATGCGGTTGCCTATCAGACCGGCAGCACTGTCGTTACCACTACAGCCAACGATGCCTTGTTAATGGGACGAGGCGTGTGTCAGGATCATGCACATTTATTTCTTGCTTGCTGCCATGTCATGGGCATACCTGCCCGCTATGTCTCAGGATATATCGATCCGGAATCCAGCGATCACGCTGAAAGCCATGCCTGGGTAGATGTCTGGGCACAAGACCATGATTATCATGGCTGGATCAGCATCGATGTGACCCACGTCAGACTGATGACGGACTCTTATTGCCGCCTTGCTATCGGTCGTGATTACGATACAGCAGCACCGGTTCGCGGCATACGGCGCGGCGGCGGTATTGAAACATTAACAGTCAGCGTACAGGTGACGCCGCAATAGCGTGTTGCATGACAGTTCAATGATGGCCTGAGGTAAAATCCTGACTTATACATACTCTACTCACGATTTAATATGACTTACTGTGTAGGCATACGCCTCGATGCCGGGCTGGTTTTTCTCTCGGATTCCCGCACGAATGCCGGCGTGGATCAGGTCGGTACATTCAGAAAAATGTCCGTCTTTGAGAAAGCGGGCGAACGCATGATGGTGTTGATGACGGCAGGTAATCTGTCGATTTCACAGTCCATACGCGAATTACTTTCTGAGTATCAGGATGCGAATGGCAACACAATCTGGAACGTCCAGAGCATGTACGATGCTGCGCGTATTCTGGGCGAAGCCGTGCGTGTCATACATCAGCGCGATGCCAAAGCCTTATCCGAATTTGGTATCGACTTTAATGTCAGCCTGATGTTTGGCGGACAAATAAAAGGCGAACGTTGTCGCCTGTTTCAGATTTACTCAGCAGGTAATTTTATTGAGGCACATAACGAAAACACCTATTTTCAGATTGGCGAAGCCAAATACGGCAAACCTATTCTCGATCGCGTCATCAATACGGCAACCAGCCTTGACGATGCGGCAAAATGTGCGTTAATTTCTATGGATTCCACACTGCGTTCCAACATCTCCGTCGGTCTGCCCTTGGATCTGCTGGTCTATGAAAATAATCATCTGGCAGTATCACGCTTCGTCACCATCGATGAAAAAAATCAGTATTTTCAGATGATCAGAAATAGCTGGGGGCAACAATTAAAAACCGTCTTCGAAGGAATAGAAGCGCCGGTCTGGGATATCAATGCTTCCGCAAGCAATCTGACCGGGCATCAACCATCAGCTTCAGCGGCCAATACTCATAGCAAACCTGTGATGGTTGCGCATCCGGATAAAACCTCAGGCACATCCACAATGGGAAGCCTGCAATCCTTCGCGGAACAACGCAGCAACCCACGTCAGCACTGATATGCTTGTTTAATTTCAAACTGAAGGTAATTAATCAGACTGCGGACTGACGCCAGTCACAGTCTGCGGCATGATCGTGTACCATGCCGATGGCCTGCATATACGCATAGATTATCGTTGAGCCGACAAACTTAAATCCTCGTTGGCGCAGATCCTTGGAAATACGATCAGACAATGGCGTCGTTACTATGCGCTCACCATGATTCAGTATCGGTTTGCCGTCGACATATGCCCAAAGATAGGCGTCCAGACTACCGACCTCCTCGCATAGTTGCAGATACGCTTTGGCGTTACTGATGGTCGCTGCGACTTTCAAACGATTACGCACGATGCCGGGATTGGCCAGTAATTCCGCCACCTTATCGGCGTCGTACTGTGCAATTTTTTTTGCATCCCAGTCATCAAAAGCAATGCGGTAACTTGCTCGCTTATTCAAGACGGTTTCCCAGCTTAATCCAGCCTGCGCACCTTCCAGATTCAACATTTCAAACAAACGGTTTTCATCATGACATGGGCGCCCCCACTCGTTATCGTGATAATCGAGATACAAAGGATTGGCAGAATTTGCCCAGGCGCAGCGCTTTGTCTTTACTAACTTATTTTGCATAATCACATTCACCACACAACATGATAGACGAGATCAACGGCGCAGTATCAGCCGTTGATCCTCAATTCATTACTCCTGCCGTCGGCAGAAATAATCCGGCAGCATCAGCGATGCACTCACTCCATTCATCAATTCTACCGATTCAGATACTGTCGATCAGAATGCTTGTTGCGGCTGAACCATTGTCAGGTTTTGTCGGGAGCTGAGCTTAAACATGCCGACCAGGCGGCTCAGATTCTCCGCCTGCGTTTGCAATGCACCAGCCGCGGCGGCAGCTTCCTCCACTAAAGCAGCATTTTGCTGAGTCGTATGATCCATTTGCATAATAGCGGTATTAATCTGCTCTATACCCAGACTTTGCTCCTGCCCGGCCGCCGTAATTTCACTGATAATATCCGTAACCCGTTTGACGCTTGCAACAACCTCGTTCATCGTAATACCGGCCTGATCAACAAGTTTAGTTCCGTTGTTAACCTTCTCAACAGAGTCATTGATTAAATCTTTGATTTCTTTCGCAGCACTGGCCGAGCGATGCGCCAGATTTCTGACCTCGGAGGCCACCACTGCAAAACCCCTGCCTTGCTCACCCGCTCTGGCGGCCTCCACAGCCGCATTCAGCGCCAGTATATTCGTCTGGAATGCGATGCCGTCGATGACCGCGATAATATCCACTATTTTTTTGGATGAGTCGTTAATCGAACTCATCGTCTGTACAACCTGAGAAACCACGTCACCACCTTTTTCTGCAACCTGAGATGCCGACTTTGAAAGCTGATTGGCTTGTCGCGCGTTATCGCTGTTTTGTCTGACAGTCGATGTCATCTCTTCCATAGAAGATGCCGTCTCTTCAAGTGAGCTCGCTTGTGACTCTGTTCGTGAAGACAGGTCCATATTTCCCGTGGCAATCTGCTCTGACGCGGTTGCAATCAGATCAGTACCACTACGCACCTCACTGACAACCTTCAGCAATGCACTGTTCATGTCTTTCAGTGCCTGCAGTAACTGACCTGTTTCATCTTTCGTGGTGACTTCAATTTCACTCGTGAGGTCACCGGAGGCAACCGTCTTGGCGATATTCAGCGCGGCTTGCAAAGGGCGGGCAACAATACGGGCAATCCAGAATGCTAATGCCAACCCAACTCCAAGGCTGCCCGCAAGAACGGTAATAATCAACCAGCGTGACTGTCCGTATATCGATTCGCCCAACTGATAAGATGCGATGCCTCCATCCGTATTAATCTGCACTATTTTATCGGCACGACTCAGTATCTCAGCATTCAACCTAGATGATTCCCCTCGCAGCGTTGCCCTCGCTTCCGTCAGACTGCCGGCGCGCGCCTGGCTTGTGATTTTAGCTGCTTCGGCAGCATAAGACTCCCACAGTTTTTGATACTCTGAGAAAATTTTTTTCTCTTCAGGTTCAGATATAAGCTTTTCATAATCCGACTCATACTTTTTAAGCTCAACTACATAATCCTTCCAACGTTTTTCATATTTATCTAATGCTGTCTGGTCGCCGGCGGAGAGAACAATCTGCATTTCTTGCGTACGAAGCCTGGAAATTCTCTCTTTGATTCCCATCGCCGCATTGACACTAGGCATCCAGTTAGTGCCTAAATCGTAAGCGGTTGAATTGACCCTGGAAAGCTGTACTATCGAAAAAATGCCGAGCAACATTGTCAGCAAAAGTAAAGAGAGGAAACCTACAAACAACTTAGCAGTGATTCTCAAATCATAGAAGAATTTCATGATGCTTCCTTTCGATTTTTGACACGAGTTGAATTGTATGACGGGATTATTCTGGTGATGTACTTGTAAAAAGAGACGACATATTCTTTGTGACTGCCTACCCGGACAATACTGCCGAATATGGTGAGTTCATGCAGCCTTTTTCAACATGAACGTGTAAGCGATACAACACACGGGCCTGCACATGAAATATCGGCGGACACGTTCGGTGCGTATTGCATTGCCTGAGTGAATTATTATGATCCGGTAACGGTTAATGGCCCGCCATAAAAAACAAGAGAATTTTTCTAATGGAGGAGTCCCGCATAAATAAAAAACCTCTGGCGTGACCAGAGGTTTTCATCATGGGACTGAACGAGTGAAATTGCGATATTTACTTGACTCGACAACGCGCCTTATTTAAAAGATAGCGTTTTGACGAGTTCAGATGAACCAGCCAGCATTGCGTGCCGTTGGTCTCAAGCCTGAAGCGATGCGGTATTTCCAGATCACGCCCTTGTATCAGCTCACCATGCTGGTTCGTCTGATGTTTGCGCTCAATGATCACTTCACTGCTTTGCATGAAATCAGAAGCAGATAAAGTGACTTCAGAAAAGCCGCTCATACTGCTGATTGCAGCTCCTAACTCCTGCATCACTACATGATCGGACGCCAGCAACACTGCCGCTTTGTCAGGGGAAGCGGCAGTGAACTGACATGCCGACAGCATCAAAATACTGGCGGCAAAAGTAAGCTGATATCTCATCAGTGTGGCATCGCCGCGAGAATACGCATTTCCTGACTTGCCGGACGTATCAACTCATAGTCGGGCTCGGCACCAAGCACACTGGCACCAGCAGAATTAGCCGGGCACAAACCTGTCTGACGATAAGATAAAGCCGTTTTGAGCATTGTTTCATTTGCGTCGCCACGCAGATGAGTGACATCGTCAGACGCTTTGCAGGTCGGTGAAAAGCCATCAGCATAATCACCAAACCCTTTTTGATTCACACCTTTAAACTGAATCGCGAAATAGGTGTACGAGCAATTGTCCTGAGGAACGAAACCATAAGGCTTACCACGTGTCAGATCACCGATCAGATCAACCGCGACATCGACTCCGCGCAAACTGTTAATAATCGATTCGCTGGCAGAAGCGGTATTCCGTGTGACCAGCAGGGTGACACGTTTTAAACCCAGATATGGAAGCTGCTCATTCGTCGTCGTGACCGCATAGAACGGATATACCGTATTTTTTGCAGCGAGCTTGTCGTTGTAAGTCAGCTTTTCAAATATCTGTCCGTTTGTCGTAGTTGGTCCGGCAATCATATATGCCAGTTGACTCGCAACATACAACAGGCCACCGCCGTTGTAACGCAGATCGATGACCAGATCCGTGACATTCGCTGCTTTCAATTGCTTGATGGCGGCAATCAGCTCCGCTTCGGATTTCGCGATATGTGTATCAAACGTGAAATAGCCAACGGTACCGGATGCTGTTGGAATAGTCTTCACATTCAACACTGTTGACGTCGAATAGGTCGCAGGAGTCAGACTAATCTCTGCGGCGCCGTTGAATCCTAATTTATGCGCCATCACTTTGGTTGGCGAGAGGATTTCATTCAACGCAGCTACGCCGTCAGGAGTCGCCTCTGTGGCAACAACGCCATCAATCGAAGTAATGATATCGCCACGCTTGATCCCGGCCAATGCAGCAGGGGAACCCGGCGCGACATCAGCAGCGAGAAAAATGCGTGACGGTGCCGTACCTTTTGCCATCCATTTAATGCCGTAATCCTGAGCAATACCTGATGACGACGCATTCCAGGATGCGGTGGTCTGCGACCAGTGGAACTGATCAACACTTGCGCCAGAATTAGTCTTGGCGTTTGTTTTCAGCACATCAAAATAGAGTTGCGGCGTCGCATAATTTGCGGCCACGATATTGGAAGGGATATCGGCGTACCAGAGATAAGTTTCGTCGACAAAAGAACGCAAATAAGATTTTTCGTTCTCGACGGTACCCTGACGATCGCTAGTATTAGCGCGGGGATTGGCACAAAGATTTGCCAACGTGGAAGATGGCGGCAAACCTGAATTACCCGGCGGCGTAGTGGTGCTATCACCACTGTTACCGCCTCCACCACCACATGCGGCCAGAATACTCAACAAGCTCAGTGAAATTATTTTTCTCATTTTAATTAATTAACATTTAAGTGGTCTTTAACAAAATCCAGTTTCAGATTCTGCACCGAACAACAGCAAATAAAGTGTAAGTTAATTAATTGAAAATGAGCAAGTTGATTATCAAATTTATTAAATCGAGGTAAATCAGGGACTAAAACTATTTCCCTGATTTACCTTTTGTTTGATTCAAAACTGACGCAATTTGTTCCGGCAAGGGATAGCGGCGCAGACAGTGCCAATGTAGGGGCAGAAGCCGGGACGCCGCTTGGGCGTTGCATAAGTTCTATGCTTAAACAACGATAGTCGGATGTTCATTGCCTTCGCGGGCACGGATTTCACCGATACGATAAACCGATTCGCCAGCGGCGCTCAGTTGTGCCATCGCAGCATCTGCGTTTTCAGCAGACACAATCACCACCATGCCGATACCACAGTTGAATACACGATGCATTTCGGCATCTGCCACACCGCCGTGTTGTTGCAGCCACGTGAATAATGGCGGCAGAGTCCACGCATCTTTATGCAGCACTGCAGTCAGTTTGTCACCCAGCACGCGAGGCACATTCTCGACCAGACCACCGCCGGTAATGTGTGCCATGCCTTTCACTTCCAGTGACTCCATCAGCGCCAGCAAAGGTTTCACGTAAATACGTGTCGGTGCCATCAGTGCATCACCCAGGCTGCGTCCGTGGAAATCTGCACTCAGATCAGGTTTTGCCACTTCAATGATTTTGCGCACCAGAGAAAAACCGTTTGAGTGAATACCGGAGGAAGCCAGACCCAGAATCACGTCGCCCGGTTGAATTTTGCTGCCATCGATGATTTTAGATTTTTCAACCGCACCGACCGCAAAGCCGGCCAGATCGTATTCGCCATCCGGATACATGGAAGGCATTTCAGCAGTTTCACCACCGATCAGTGCGCAACCAGCTTGTTCGCAACCAAAAGCCACGCCTTTGATAACATCCGTAGCGGCCGCCACATCCAGTTTGCCGCAGGCGAAATAATCGAGGAAAAATAAAGGTTCCGCACCCTGCACCAGAATATCGTTGACACTCATCGCGACCAGATCGATGCCGACCGTGTCATGTTTGTTGAGGTGAAATGCCAGCTTCAGCTTAGTACCGACGCCATCGGTGCCGGAGACCAGCACAGGCTCTTTGAATTTTTTGCTGACTTCAAACATCGCGCCAAAACCACCGATACCGGCCATGACGCCTTCGCGCATCGTGCGTTTTGCAAAAGGCTTGATTGCATCGACCAACGCGTCGCCAGCAACCATATCGACACCGGCGTCGGCGTAAGAGAGAGAAACAGGGGTAGAAGTGCTCATGATATTCGTCAGTAGGGGGCTTGAGGCGGTAAAATAGGAAAATTGCCAGAAAACTCCGGCAAAACCGCTATTTTAACAAAATGACTGCGTATTGACCTATATTTGGGCGATACGTAACAAGCCGACAACTTATTTGCAAGCACACCATCTGAAAATGCCATTTTCTTTTTCGCCAGAACAAAAGCAATCCCTACTCTGGATCCTCGTCGGTGCAGCGTTCCTGCTATTGCTGTCGTTGCTGGGTCCGGTGTTAATGCCATTCATCGTCGCCGCGATACTCGCATACGTACTCAACCCCTGGGTCGATAAACTGTGTGCGCTGCGATACAAAAATCTGCGTCTGCCGCGCACAGTGGCAGCCACGCTGTTGATTATTTTCGTCATCGCTGCGGCGTTGGCGATGGTATTGATTATCGTGCCTATCCTGCAAAAAGAAGCGCCGCAGTTACAAGAACAGATACCGCGTTTTTTTGATAAATTCGATCAGGTGATTTCGCCGCTTCTGGCGCATTACGGATTCACGATACGCTTGGACAGTACCGGAATTAAAGCCTTGCTGACCGAGCAAATGGCTGGCAGCGGTGACGTCATCGGTAAGGCGGTTTTGTCATCGATACGCGTTGGCGGCACTGCCCTGCTCGGTCTGCTGGCGAATTTATTACTGATTCCGATTGTGCTGTTTTATCTGTTGCTCGACTGGCACGCGCTGATCCACAGAATCGCGCATTTCATCCCACGTCGCTGGGTGCATGGTGCGAATAATGCCGTGAATGAAGTCGATGACATCCTTGCCCAATATTTACGCGGACAAATTCTGGTGATGATCGTGCTCGCCGCATATTATGCAATCGCACTGAGCATCGCCCGTTTCGATCTGGCGCTGCCGGTCGGTATCATCACTGGTTTTCTGGTGTTTATCCCTTATCTCGGCTATGGCATAGGACTGGCGCTCGCCCTGATCGGCGCGGTCTTACAATTTAATGACCTGAGCGGATTAATTTACGTCGGCATTATTTATGGCTTCGGACAATTTTTAGAATCATTCATACTGACGCCACGTCTGGTCGGTGAACGCATCGGCCTGCATCCGCTGACCGTTATTTTTGCGCTGATGGCGTTTGGTCAGTTATTTGGTTTCATCGGTATTCTGGTTGCCTTACCGGCGTCGGCAATTATCTCGGTAGCCGTCAAACATATACGCAGCTCTTACCTGAACAGTCCTTTTTATCGCCAGCCATGAGGCAACTTTTACTCGATCTGGATGCGCAAAAGTTGCCATCCCTTGCTACCTTTGTGGTCGGACAAAATGCCGAACTGGCGCAATTGCTGGGTTTATTCTCGCAGCGCATTGCGAGTCAGTATGGTGAGCGCTCGGTCTATATCTGGGGTGAAGCCGGTGCAGGTAAAACCCATCTGCTGCACGCCCTCGCAGATCATCCGGATTCCCGCTACATCCCCGCCAATGCACCGGAAGAAGCATTTGATTTCAGCGATGAAGTCAGCCTGTACCTGCTTGACGACTGCGAACAATTATCGCCACTGAACCAGATTGCTGCTTTCAATCTGTTTAATGAAGCACGGGCGCACGGCGGTTTTCTGGTGGCGGCGGGTAATCACCCGCCGATGATATTGAATGTGCGCGATGATTTACGTACCCGCTTTGGCTGGGGCTTGATTTATCAGCTCCATGAACTCACCGACGAAGATAAGATAGACGCCTTGGAACGTGCTGCGCAAGCACGCGGCATCCAGTTATCGGCAGGCGTGTTACCCTATCTGATCACGCACTACCGGCGCGACATGAGTTCATTAACCGCGATGCTGGATCAGCTCGATCATTATTCGCTGGTCACCAAGCGCCCGATTACCTTGCCGCTCCTGCGTGAACTAATGCTGCAACAACAGCCCTGAATCCGGAATACAACAGCATGCCCAATATTGCTTTATTTGATCTCGACCACACCCTGATTCCTATCGATTCCGATTATGAATGGGGCCAATTTTTATGCCGCGTCGGCGCGGTCAATGCTGAAGCATTTGCCAAACGGAATGCCGATTTTTTTGCACAATATCAGGCAGGCACTCTGGATCCGGTGGAGTATCTGGAATTTGCACTCGGCACGCTGGCACAATTTCCACGCAAGAAAATTGACGAGCTGCATCAGCAGTTCATGCAGGAAGTCATACAGCCTGCCTTGTTACCGGCCGCATTTGATTTACTGAAAAAACATCAGGATCAGGAAGACCTGATCGCGATTATCACAGCGACCAATCGCTTTGTCACCGCCCCGATTGCACAGGCATTGGGAGTAGCGCATTTACTGGCTGCCGAGCCAGAACTCGATGCCGCCAACAATATCACTGGTAAACTGCTGGGCGTGCCGACTTCGGGCGCCGGCAAAGTCATCCATTTACAGGACTGGTTAGCAAAACAAGAAAAACAACTCAGCGATTTTGGCATCAGCCATTTTTACAGCGACTCCCATAACGATATCCCTTTACTCGAGGTCGTGACACATCCTGTCGCCACCAATCCGAACGCCAGATTAAGCGCACATGCGCTGGCAAAAGGATGGCCTCAAATCCAGCTGTTCGACAAACAATGATCAAGAAATTTATTCGCAAAATACTCGGCGTGAAAAGCGCCCCGGAAGCTACCGTAGCTGCCGTCAGCAATCGCAAGCCAACTGTGCTGAGCGCGAAAGAGCATGGCATCAATCCGCAACTGGTGTCGGCGAACGCGATTCGCGTGACGCAGACCTTGCAGGACAATGGTTTCAAAGCATTCATCGTTGGCGGTGCCGTGCGCGATCTGCTGACTGGTGTGAAACCGAAAGATTTTGACATCGCCACGAACGCCACGCCAGAACAAGTCAAACGCCTGTTCCGGCGCGCCTTTATCATTGGCCGCCGTTTCCAGATCGTGCACGTGATGTTCGGGCAGGATTTGCTCGAAGTCACCACCTTCCGCGGCCCATCCAACGATGCAGCACCCAAGGATGAACATGGTCGCGTGCTGCGTGACAATACCTTTGGCGAGCAGCACGAAGACGCGGCGCGACGTGATTTCACCATCAATTCGATGTACTACGATCCGGCCTCGCAAACGGTGCTCGATTACCACGGCGGCATCAAAGATATCCGTAAAAAAATCCTGCGCATTATCGGCGTACCGGAAGCACGTTACCGCGAAGACCCTGTACGTATGCTGCGTGTGGTGCGCTTTGCCGCAAAATTACAATTTACGATAGACCCAGCCACGCAGGCACCGATCGCGGTGATGGCACCGCTGATCAATAACGTGCCGGCAGCACGCGTGTTCGATGAAATGCTGAAACTACTGACCAGCGGCCATGCCATGGCGTGTCTGCAGGAACTGCGCAAAGAAGGCCTGCATCACGGTCTGATGCCTTTACTGGACGTGGTGCTGGAACAGCCTATGGGTGAGAAATTCATCACGCTGGCACTGGCCAATACCGATGAACGCATACAACAGGGCAAACGCGTTTCACCAAGTTTCCTGTTTGCCTCGCTGTTGTGGCATCAGGTGCTGGAAAAATGGGAAGCCTACAAGGCAGCCGGAGAATTTCCGATTCCGGCACTGCATCTGGCGGCCGATGATGTGCTGAATACGCAAACAGATGCACTCGCGATTCAACGCAAAATCGGTGCGGACATGCGCGATATCTGGGCGATGCAGCCGCGCTTCGAAAAGCGGGTTGGCAAAACGCCGTACAAAATGCTTGAACATCAGCGCATGCGGGCGGCCTATGATTTCCTGTTGCTGCGTTGCGCCTCGGGCGAGATCGATGCCGAGATCGGCGAATGGTGGACTGCCTTCATCAATGGCGATGCGGATGAACGTGAACGCCTGATTAACAGCAAACCCAAAGCCCCGGCGGGTGCCAGTGCAGCGAAAAAACGCAAGCCACGGCGCCGTGCGCCACGCAAGGCGGCAGCGCAGGAATGATGCTGGCTTACATCGGTATCGGTGCGAATCTGGGCGATGCACAGGATACGGTGCGGCAAGCCATCGCCCGCCTTGGCCAGATTCCGGCAACGCAGTTGCAACGCGCCTCGTCGCTGTACAGCAGCGCACCAATTGATTCCAGCGGTGACGATTACGTGAATGCCGTGGCGGCCATTACCACGAGCCTCAGCGCTAACGATTTATTACTGGCCTTGCAGGAAATCGAACTGGCATTTGGTCGTGAGCGTCCTTACCGTAACGCCCCGCGCACGCTGGATCTGGATTTGCTGTTATATGCGGATCAGCAAATCGCGACAGAGCAACTGTGCGTGCCGCATCCGCGCATGACGGAACGTGCATTTGTGCTGCTACCGTTGCTGGAAATCGCAGCGGAAATCGACATCCCCGGTCAGGGGCCGGCGCAGACGTTTGTTGCCGGGGTCGCACAGCAAGCGATTTTCAGGTTACCGGTGGGCTAAATCGGTTTAAATATACTCCCCCCAGTATATTTTAAGCCCCTTTAAAATCAAGGACATTAAGCCATTTTTACGGGATACTCCCATGCAAATACCAGTTATCGTACAAACTGCCGGCTTGTTAACGCTGTCAAACGTCTTCATGACCATCGCCTGGTACGGGCATCTGAAGAATTTATCCAGCAAAACCTGGTGGATCGCTGCGCTGATCAGCTGGAGCATTGCGCTGTTCGAATACCTGCTGCAAGTACCGGCGAATCGTATCGGTTACACTCAGTACAGTCTGGCGCAGCTCAAAATTTTGCAGGAAGCGCTGACGCTGATCGTATTCGTGCCGTTTGCGATGTTCTATATGGGACAACCATTCAAACTCGATTATGTCTGGGCAGGCTTATGTCTGGTCGGCGCGGTTTATTTTATTTTCAGGAATTAGGGCGCGAGCGCCTGATGACGCTGTCAGCGACAACTCCTGACAGCTTTACCTTTGGAGAAACACATGGCGGAATATTTGCAAGACCGTAAAGCAGTCAGCATTCCCGGCTTAATGTCTATGCGTGAGCAAGGCAACAAAATCACGATGCTGACTTGCTACGATGCCAGCTTTGCCTCATTGATGGATCGATGCGGCGTCGAAGTATTGCTGATCGGCGACTCGCTTGGCATGGTCTGTCAAGGACATCAATCCACGCTGCCAGTGACGATTGCCGACATTGCCTACCACACCGCTTCTGTTGCACGTGGCAATCAGAAAGCGCTGATCGTGGCCGACATGCCGTTCGGCAGCTATGCCACACCGGAAGCAGCGTACAACAATGCCGTGCCGCTGATACAGGCCGGCGCACAGATGGTGAAAATCGAAGGCGGAACCTGGTTGCTGCCAGTCATACAATTTTTAACTGAGCGCGCGATTCCGGTCTGCGCGCATCTGGGGCTGACGCCACAATCCGTGCATCAGCTCGGCGGTTATAAAGTCCAGGGTAAAACCACCGCCGCCGCCGATTTGCTTAAAGCAGAGTCACTCGCAGTGCAAGCCGCCGGCGCCACTCTGCTGGTACTCGAAGCGATTCCTGCCGCTCTCGGCAAAGAGGTCACCGACTCGTTGACGATTCCGACCATCGGTATCGGTGCCGGTGCGGATTGCTCAGGTCAGGTGCTGGTGATGCACGATTTGCTCGGCGTTTTCCCTGGCCGTAAAGCACGTTTTGTGAAAAATTTCATGGAAGGTCAGACCAGTATTGATGCGGCAGTAACAGCGTATGTCGCGGCAGTGAAAGATCAATCTTTCCCCGGACCAGAACACTGCTTCTGATTGGCATCGATGAATATCAGCATCGCGATTCAGGACGCGTTTATCCTCTTGTTCAGCGGCGATGAAACGCTGTGGAATATCGTCTGGGTATCGCTTAAAACTTCGCTGGTCGGTTTAGCCTTTGCAACGCCACCGGCGCTGCTGCTCGGCTATGCTATTGCGAGCCACGCGTTTCCGGGCCGGCGTATCGCGATCTGGCTGGTGCAGGCCGCCCTGTCGCTGCCGACGGTGCTGATTGGTTTATTGCTGTATCTGCTGTTAAGCCGTCAGGGCTTGCTCGGCTCATGGCATTGGTTGTTCAGCCAGACCGGCATCATCGCCGGTCAGGCCGTCATCGCATTTCCAGTCCTGACCGCATTCACCCTGAGCGCAGTGCAATCGTCTGACCCACGGCTGGCTGAAACCGCGATCACGCTGGGTGCGAATCGCCGCCAGATAATGTGGACGGTGCTGCATGAAGTGCGTTTCGGCGTGATGGCGGCGCTGATCAACGGATTCGGGCGGGTTTTATCTGAAGTCGGCTGCGCCATGATGGTCGGCGGCAATATCGCCGGTGAAACCCGCACCATCACAACGGCCATCGCTCTCGAAACCAGCAAAGGCGAATTTGCGCAGGGCATTGCGCTCGGCATGGTCTTGATTGCACTGGCCTTGGTCATGAATGCGGCGCTGATGCTGTTGCAAGGCGACACCCGGAATGCGGAGCAACTGCAATGAGCACACTCTTACAAGTACACGGTTTGCGCAAATCGTTCGGGCAGCGACGCCTGCTCGACATCGCCGAACTGAACATCGAACAATCGCGCGCTTACGTGCTGACGGGCATGAATGGCAGCGGTAAAAGTACGCTACTACGCATACTCTCAGGACTAGAGCAGGCGCAGATAGACGAAGTGAAATACCTCGATAACGCAACGACATTTGCACCATATCCGCGCCACTTACGTACCGACATCGTTTATGTTCATCAGCATCCTGTCATGTTTTCCGGCACGGTTGCCGAAAACATCGCCTACGGTTTGCGTTTAAGAAAAGCGGAGAATATTGAAAAGCAAGTCGCGCTCGCGATGTGCTGGGCAGGCATACTGCATCTCAGTGATCACGATGCGCGGCATTTATCCGGCGGTGAAAAACAAAGAGTGGCGCTGGCGCGTGCCAAAGTGCTGGAGCCACGTTTACTATTGCTGGACGAGCCGACCGCCAATCTGGACGGTGAAGCGCGTGAACAGGTCATCGCCCTGATCCCTACGCTGACACAGGCGGGCAGCAGCGTGGTGGTGGTCTGCCACGACCGCGAACTGATCGCCCTGCCCGACATGCACAGACTGAAATTACGCGATGGCAAACTGGAACTCCGCACTACGGGTGCATAGATTCGGCGTTCATCCTGTACTAATCCAAGCGTCATCCACGGTTCATGCGGTTGTTACCACGGTAATTTCTCGTCGCCGTAGGTATAAAACATGCCGGAATGCTCCGGCGTTTTCGTATTAATCACTTGCAACATATCACGCGCTGCATCCATGGCCGACCGCCCTGTCGTTGCGCCACGAAATGGCTTCGACAAAGATGAACTGACGGTACCCGGATGCAATGCCAGCAACACTGTATTCGGCTGCGTGCGCTTCAACTCGATCGCCGCCGTCTTGATCAGCATATTCAGTGCCGCCTTCGACGCGCGATAACTGTACCAACCACCCAAGCGATTATCTTCAATACTGCCAACCTTTGCCGACAACATCACCATCACACCACGCTGACGATCCAGCAAAGGCGTCAAGTAACGCAACAACAAGGCTGGGCCAAACGTATTGGCTTCAAATGTGGCACGCAGTTGTGCGTAATGCAAATCGTCGAGTTTTTTCTCAGGCATGAAATCCGACGTATGCAAGACACCGGCAGCATTGATGATCAGATGAAAAGGCGCATCCTGCTTCAATACCTGTGCCGCGCGGGCAATGCTGTTCTCATCAGCAAAATCTACCTTTGGTTCAGACTGCCGGTGCAAGCCTTCGATCTGCGCATCAGGGCGCAGTTGATGCAGCGTCTCAACCATGGCAGCACCGATACCGCCGCTGGCACCGACGACCAACACACGAAAGTGATCCGGAAAAGAATCGAGGTGAGGAGGCACGGCCGGAGTCAGCTCTCGTGTCATACCCAGCCCCGTTTCCACAGGCGCTCATCCTGTAACTCGCGCCAAGGAATCTGACGCACCTCTTTGCTGTACACCGCTTCGATTTCGATCAACTCTGGCGGGGCATCAGACAACGCGGCTGACTCAGGCTGAATCACTTTGCTGACAATGAAATGCTTTTGCTTCGCGACGACTTGTACGGCCGTCCATTTCGACAGTAAAAGCTTTTTCGGTTGCAGGCTGATTTTCATCGTTTTCATCTCATCTGGTCGCAATAAGGGATTAATTTCAAGCGTCCCATATAGCATGCGCCTGTTGGCGCGAAATGCCGCCAGTAGCCAATGCGGATGCTGATATTGGGTAGCGCTATTTACAAAATCAGACTGCATTCTGGCATGAATTTTCGTCTGCCGTCGCCAGCGCCGAATGGCTGGCGATCCGCAGGTAAATACGCTAAGCTGCGACACTCATATACCCATATTGGAATCTCAGGTGGCAATGCATTTCTCGAAACCGGCACTGATCACAACGCTGGTGATTACTCTGCTGCTTGGCAGCGCTGCTTACTTTTTCTCACCATTCTCAGGCAATCAACACAGTGACAGCCTGATGGCCAACATCGGCAAAAAACTGATAGGAAAGCCGCGACTCCAGCCTACCTCCTCTGACTGGCAGCCGCATGTGTTACGTTTCGCTGGCGATGGCACTGCGGGAAAACATGACGGTGCGGCATTGCAGGCGCGTTTTGCTGACCCTTTCGGCATGGTGCAGGATCAGGAAGGCAATCTGTATGTCACTGATGCCGCCGACAACAATGTTATACGCCGTATCGCTCCCGATGGTCAGATCAGCGTCTATGCCGGGGGCAAAGAAGGTTTCGCCGATGGCGAACGTATGCAGGCCGCATTCAATACACCTTCCGGCATCGCCATCGATAAACAGGGCAATCTGTATGTCGCCGATACCGGAAATCACGCGATACGCAAAATCTCTAACCAGGGACAAGTCACAACATTGGCTGGCAACGGCCAAGCTGGTGATCGTGATGGTGATGGCACTTCGGCGCAACTGAACGCACCTCTGGCCGTCGCTGTTGACACCGACGGCAACGTCTATGTAGCTGACACCTATAACGATAAAATTCGCCGCATATCGACCGACGGTAAAGTCAGCACCATCGCTGGCGGTAAGCAAAATGGCTTGCTGGATGGCGCTGCCAGCGATGCCTTATTCGATACGCCGTCTGGCATTGCAATCAACTCGCACAAGGATCTGATCATTGCCGATACGCGCAATAACGCGATTCGTAAACTAACGCAGACGGGTATGGTCAGCACGCTGCAGCAATCCGCCACCAATGATAAAAATGCGTTGATGCGCCGCCCTATCGGGCTGGCCATCACGCATGATGATCACGTTTATATCGGTGAAAGTGGCGAAGGCAGGATTTTACATCTGACGCCAGACGGCATACTCAGAGGCGTCACAGGCATCGACGTTGATTTTGTTGCCGGTGACGAGAAAGTCTTACGGCTGTCTTCACCAAGCGGTTTGCTGGTGACACCAACCGGTGAAGTCATGGTCGCAGATTCAGCCACCACATCGATATACCGACTGACATCAGAGCAGCCAGCCACGCCGGAGCAAAGCAGATTTCCGGCGCCCCACATTGACCTGCAAACGATGTTTACCGGTCAGACTATTCCGTGGCCCTTAAAGCCATTTCAAACAGCACACGAAGTGGTTGGCACAATGGGAGAGGTGCGTGGAAAAACGGATGGTGAAGCACGCGATCATTTTCATAGTGGGCTTGATATACAAGGCAATCTCGGCGCGACAGTGTATGCCGTTGCCGACGAAAAGGTGCGTCATCCTGTCACTGCCTGGGGATATGGGACGCTGAATGAAGGAATCAATATCGATCATTTTTCTTACATCCACATGAAAGCAGGACGCGACCGCGACAATCTGCTGATCGATGCCCAGCGCTTTCAGATCCTGAATGATATGCAGGGAAAACCAGCTGCAGTCAGAATTCCGCGCGGAACAAAATTTAAAACCGGAGATGCTTTAGGTAGTATCAACCGCATGTACCATGTCCATCTGAATTACAGCCTCGGCAGCGGCGAAATCAATCCCTTAGCCTTGCCGTTCCCCGGCTTTAAAGATGAAACAGAACCGGTGATTGAGTCGATACAAATCACCGACGATCAGGGACAACCGCTGAAACGGAAGCAGGATAATCGCCTCCTCATCCCACGCCAGAGCCCATCATTGAATCTGCTTGTCGATGCGTATGATCAGAGCGATGACAATCTGTCGCGCAGGCGACTGGGCTTATACAAGATAGGTTATCAGTTTTTGCATGCGAATGGCAAAGCTGTCGCCGGTTATGAGCAAGCATTGATGACGATAGAATTTAATCAGTTACCGCCTGATCGCTCGTCTGTCAAAGTCGCCTATGCAGATGGCAGTGGCATTACCGTGCATGGCAATGCGAAAACCCGCTTTTTGTATCAGGCCAGTAATGTCGTGCGTGACGGTTATGCCAGAAATGCTCACCTACCTGTAGAAAAACTGGCTGCCGGTGATTATATTCTGCGGATTTTTGCCGCAGATTATGCCGGCAACATGGCCAGATCTGGACGCGATCTGGCCATCAGAATTGAATGAAGCGAATATATGTTGTTCAGTCCTGATACCGGGTCAGACTCCCGGCAAACTGGGTGGCGAGCATTTCCGGCGAACTGACCGCCATTCCCAGTGGATTTAATAAGCCATCCTGAATGCCATAGACCCAGCCGTGCACAGTCAGTGTCTGGCCGCGTTCCCATGCATCCTGAATCACGGTGGTCTGGCACAGATTGACAACCTGTTCAATCACATTCAGTTCGCACAAGCGGTCTGCGCGCTGTTTTGTATTCAGTGTTTCACCAAGATAGCGCTCATGCTTCTGATGCACATCCTGTACGTGACGCAGCCAGTTATCGGCCAGACCGACACGCCGCCCGGTCATCGCAGCATGTACGCCTGAGCAACCATAATGACCGCAGATGATAATGTGTTTGACGCCCAGAATATCGACTGCAAACTGCAGCACAGAGAGGCAATTTAAATCTGAATGAACGACAACGTTGGCGATATTTCTGTGTACAAATAACTCACCAGGTAACAGCCCCAGCAATTCATTGGCAGGGACCCGGCTGTCAGAGCAGCCTATCCACAGATATTCAGGATTTTGCTGGGCTGCGAGTTTTTTAAAAAAATCAGCATCCCGGTTGGAGATTGCCTGCGCCCATTGACGATTATTTTCAAATAACTGTTCCGGAGTTAATTCGGCACGATTTTTCTCGGTCATCATCCTGTCCTGATATTGAAAACAGGCGTGATTCTAACCTTTATGCAGGTAAGCTGCATAAACAGAAAAAGCCATACCCGGGCAGGTACGGCTTTTTCTGTTTCAGATCAAGGTAAATTAACGATACATATTTCTGTCGTCAGGCTCTGCCAGCATCGCTTTCTTCAAGCCGCTGTCAACGGGTTTTTCACCTAACCAGATGCGCAGCAATGCGTTGTTAAATCCGATGTCAGGGTAAGGTTCACCCATTTTTTTTCCATTTAAATACACCACAGTACCAACGCCGGGAACCCAGTCGTTCACCATGACATCCCCTTTTTTCAATTCAGGAACGGACGCAAACAACTCGCCGAAACGAAGAAACTGCGAAGTGAATTTCACTTTTTCAGCTTTGTCTGTATTTTGTTGTATACCTTGCATAAAGCCGCGACCAAAATCTTCGTTACTGAGATCGCGCAGCATCACTATCGTGACCCGACGCGGGCCTTGCGAAGCAAGTACTTCAGGTACGGTATTTTTCTTGTCTTTGAGGTACAGACCCGCTGCGTACACTTTGAAAATAGCTTTGTAACGGATTCCGGCTCCATTCAGTTTCAGATCGGTGTTTGCAACATGAACCGTATCTTCAAATTTGGCACCCGCTATATCCACGGTACCGGCATTTGCTGTACTGAGCAGGGTCAGACCCAGCCCGGCTAACCAACATTTATATTGATTCCAACGCATTTTTGTCTCCTGTTGATATTTTATTGATTCCAGATTGATCTGGCTTGGCTGATAAGATGCTGTCGCTGATAAATCCGGGCACCGCTACTTATAATGTAGTTTTTATATTGGCTCTTTAGCTTAACCGATTCCTGGGCGTATCGTCAGTCCTGATTTTGGAGTCCGCTCTCTAATTTAGCAGCAAATTTATCCGCCTGATGCCTGCATCAAAATACCGATCTCCGACAACACGGGAAGTAAACGTTAAAAAGCCCCGTTCAACATCAACGGGGCTTTTTTTTAGCAAAATTATTCAAAGAATTTTTTTACTTTATCCATCCAGGTTTTACTTTGGGGGTTGTGCTTCGCCCCGCCTTCTACCGTCAACTGCTCAAAATCTTTCAACAGTTGCTTTTGCTTTTCAGTCAGCTTGACTGGCGTTTCTATCACAACGTGACAGAACAAGTCTCCGGCATAACCAGAACGTACACCCTTCACGCCTTTACTACGCAAACGGAAAGTTTTACCTGACTGCGTTCCTTCCGGTACAGTGAACGATGCTTTGCCACTCAGCGTAGGTACTTCAATCTCGCCGCCCAGAGCCGCTTTCACAAAGGAAATTGGAATTTCGCAATGCAGATCGTCGCCTTCGCGCTGGAACACCGGATGCTGCTTGATATGTATCTCTACATACAAATCACCCGGAGGCCCGCCGTTGACGCCAGGCTCACCGTTACCCGATGAACGGATACGCATGCCATCGTCTATCCCGGCTGGAATTTTAACTTCCAGTGTCTTATTGCGCTTGATACGACCAACACCTGAGCAAGCGGTACATGGATCAGGAATCATTTTCCCTGTGCCATGACACTTAGGACAGGCTTGCTGGATACTAAACAAACCTTGCTGCATGCGCACCTGACCGTGCCCGCCACAAGTGGTACATGTTACCGGTGACGTGCCTGGTTTTGCGCCAGAGCCGTGGCAAGTATCGCACTCGTCCCAGCTTGGAACACGTATCGTCGTATCAAATCCATTAGCGGCCTGTTCGAGTGTGATCTCGAGGTTATATCGCAAATCAGCACCGCGATAAACTTGTGGTCCTGCACTACGACGACCACCACCGAAAATATCACCGAAGATGTCGCCGAACGCATCCGCAAAGCCGCCAGCTCCTGCGCCACCGCCGCCACCGCCCATATTCGGATCAACACCAGCATGACCGTAACGGTCGTAGGCATCCCGTTTCTGGCTGTCAGAAAGCATCTCATAAGCCTCTTTGGCTTCTTTGAATTTTTCTTCAGCAGACTTGTTATCCGGATTGCGATCCGGATGGTACTTCATCGCCAGCTTGCGATAAGCCTTTTTAATTTCGTCTTCTGAAGCGTTTTTACCGACGCCGAGAATTTCATAAAAATCACGCTTCGCCATCTCTTGTTAACCTCTGTATTAAGCGCAAACGCCGGGCCAGCAACGCAAGCGCGAGCCACCCGGCGAGTGATGACGGGCAAGCCCGTCAGACTAGGGATTACTTATTGTCTTTGACTTCTTTGAAGTCTGCATCAACAACATCGTCATCTTTAGATTTTGCGTCAGCATCTGCCGCACCGCCCGCTGCACCAGCAGCAGCTTGCTGTGCCTGCATATCTGCATAGACCTTTTCGCCCAGCTTCTGCGATGCCGTCGACAAAGCACCAAGTTTAGTATCGATCTCAACTTTGTCGCCAGTTTTCAACACATCTTCCAACTCTTTGATCGCAGCTTCGATTTTTTCTTTCTCGCCTGCGTCCAGTTTGTCGCCATGTTCAGCCAGCGCTTTTTTGGTTGAGTGCACCAATGCATCCCCCTGATTGCGGGACTCAGCCAGTTCTTTAACCTTTTTGTCTTCTTCCGCGTTCAGTTCAGCATCTTTCACCATTTTCTGAATTTCTTCTTCAGTCAAACCGGAGTTTGCTTTAATAGTGATTTTGTTTTCTTTACCGGTTGCTTTGTCTTTTGCACCTACATGCAAAATACCATTCGCATCGATATCGAACGTGACTTCAATTTGTGGTGTGCCACGTGCTGCTGGTGGAATACCTTCCAGATTGAATTCGCCCAATCCTTTATTACCGACAGCGATTTCTCGCTCACCCTGGAACACTTTGATCGTTACTGCTGGCTGGTTATCATCAGCAGTCGAAAACACCTGACTGAATTTAGTTGGGATCGTCGTGTTTTTCTGTATCATCTTCGTCATCACGCCGCCCAGAGTTTCGATACCCAACGACAATGGTGTCACGTCCAGCAACAACAAATCTTTACGATCACCGGACAATACAGAACCCTGAATTGCTGCACCGACCGCTACTGCTTCGTCCGGATTCACGTCTTTACGTGGTTCTTTACCGAAGAACTCTTTAACCAGTTCCTGAACCTTAGGCATACGGGTCATACCACCAACCAGAATGATGTCGTCGATATCAGATACTTTAACGCCAGCATCTTTAATCGCCAGACGGCAAGGTTCTATAGTTTTCTTAACCAGCTCTTCGACCAGCGCTTCCAGTTTGGCACGCGTGATTTTCAAGTTCAGATGCACCGGTGCGCCATTCGCCATCGCGATATATGGCTCATTGATTTCTGTCTGCTGTGCGCTGGACAATTCAATCTTCGCACGTTCAGCCGAAGCCTTGATACGTTGCAAAGCGATAGGATCTTTGGACAAATCCAGACCGTTGATCGTTTTAAATTCAGTAATGATGTAATCAATGATACGTTGATCGAAATCTTCACCACCGAGGAAGGTATCGCCGTTAGTCGACAACACTTCAAACTGCATTTCGCCATCAACGTCTGCAATTTCAATAATGGAAACGTCGAAAGTACCGCCGCCAAGGTCATACACAGCAATCTTACGATCGCCTTTTTCTTTTTTATCCAGACCGAACGCCAATGCAGCAGCCGTTGGTTCGTTGATGATACGTTTCACATCCAGACCAGCGATACGGCCTGCATCTTTCGTCGCCTGACGTTGCGCATCATTGAAATAAGCAGGAACGGTAATAACCGCTTCTGTCACTTCTTCACCGAGGTAGTCTTCGGCGGTTTTTTTCATTTTGCGCAAAACTTCAGCAGAAATCTGTGGTGGCGCTAATTTCTTATCGCGTACAGAAACCCACGCATCACCATTGTCTGCTTTGGAAATCGTGTAAGGCATCAGGCTGATGTCTTTTTGCACTTCTTTTTCTTCAAATTTACGGCCGATCAAACGTTTGACCGCAAATAAAGTGTTTTTCGGATTTGTCACTGCCTGACGCTTTGCAGAGGCACCGACCAGAATCTCGCCGTCTTCCTGATACGCGATAATCGATGGTGTCGTGCGCGCACCTTCTGCATTTTCAATCACTTTCGGCTGGCCGCCTTCCATGATCGCAACGCAAGAGTTGGTTGTACCCAAATCAATACCAATCATTTTTCCCATGATATTTCCCTTAGAATGTAGATTTTATTTGTCAATGTTGGTGAGTCGGTCTGAATTTAGCAGCAAAACCAACTCGTCTGTTCCGGATATAAGGTAAAAAACCCGCTTTTCAAGCGTTTTATGCGGTTTTTTTTACGTTTTTCTTACTTTCCTTGCGCAACGGTCACTAAAGCCGGGCGCAAAAGACGATCAGCAATCGTGTAGCCTTTTTGCAGTACAGTCACGATAGTGTTGGCCTCTTGCTCTGCCGGAACCATAGAGACAGCCTGATGTTTAGTCGGATCAAGTTTTTCCGCCTGTGCTGGATTCACTTCCAGCAAACGATTTTTTTCAAATGCAGAATTCAATTGCTTCAGCGTAATTTCCACGCCTTCTTTTAAAGAATCAATGGATGGCGTTTCCACTTTCAAGGCCATTTCCAGACTGTCTTTGACCGGCACCATTGCTTCAGCAAAACCTTCTATCGCAAATTTATGTGCTTTCGCGATATCTTCCTGCGCACGGCGACGGATATTTTCACCATCAGCTTTGGCGCGCATAAAAGCATCCTGCAGCTCAGCAATCCGCGCTTCTAACTCAGCAATTTTTGCTGCTGCGTCATTCGCTGGATCATTTTGCTGCTCTACAACAGTCTCCGCTGCTGCAACTTCAGCGCTCTCAACTGTAGTAGCAGGGTTTTCAGCCTGATGATTTTCTTGTTCTTGCATCCTGTTTCTCCATTCAAATACACGTTACACCTATAAATAAGGCTGATTCTGATTATTTCAAGGGATACCTGATATCCCAAGTCAACGATGCGTATCGCGAATAGCGTATATGCATATGCAAACATGTATGCATCATTGGAAAATCAAAAAACAAAGCAAGCTGCTCAACGAAGTGAAAGCTAAAAATGCGGGCAGACATGAAAAAATACTCTTTCAGACATATTAAAACTACATCAACACAAATAATTGTTACTAATTTTACAGCGTTAAATCATCACAAAATAGAACGACTTCGGGCTTATCTCAAGTAAAATCGCGGGTTGGGTATTAAAAATAAGCGGTTCAGACAGGGGTTAGTTATGATTTTCGTCACAGGCGGCGCTGGATTTATCGGCGCTAATTTTGTATTAAGTTGGCTGGCACAATCTGATGAGACAGTGCTCAATTATGACAAACTGACTTATGCTGGCAATTTAAACAATCTTACAAGCTTACGTCACGATAACCGGCATATTTTTGTCCAGGGTGACATCTGCGACGGCGACAAACTGACAGCATTGTTTGCAGAACATAAGCCACGTGCGATCGTGCATTTTGCGGCAGAAAGCCATGTAGATCGCTCGATTCATGGTCCGGCAGCTTTCGTCACAACCAATGTTAATGGCACGTTCAGCCTGTTAGAGGCTGCGCGGGCTTACTGGAATACACTCGAAGCTCAGGAAAAAAAGGACTTTCGTTTTCTGCATGTATCAACCGATGAAGTGTATGGAACGCTGGGTCCGGAAGATCCGCCATTCAGCGAAACAACTGCTTACGCGCCGAACAGCCCGTATTCTGCATCGAAAGCTGCATCCGATCATCTGGTTCGCGCTTATCACCATACTTATGGCATGCCAGTCTTAACGACGAACTGTTCGAATAACTATGGTCCTTATCATTTCCCGGAAAAACTGATTCCGCTGATTATTACCAACGCCCGCGCAGGTAAAGACTTGCCAGTGTATGGCGATGGCCAGCAAGTGCGTGACTGGTTGTTTGTGACAGATCATTGTGCAGCAATCCGCCGCGTCCTTGAAGATGGGCGCCTGGGCGAAACCTACAACGTCGGCGGCTGGAACGAACAGACCAATCTCAGTGTCGTTCATACCATTTGCGATTTACTGGACGAATTACAACCTAAAGCACAAGGCAGTTACCGCGATCAGATCAAACACATCACCGACCGCCCGGGTCACGATCGCCGCTACGCTATTGATGCGCGCAAAATCGAACGCGAACTCGGCTGGAAACCGGCTGAAACGTTCACGACTGGCCTGCGCAAAACAGTGGAATGGTATCTCGCCAATGATGCGTGGGTCGCGCAGGTACAATCCGGCGATTACATGAAATGGGTTGATCTGCAATACAGTAACAAGGAACAAGCATGAGTTTTACATCAAGTACCCGCAAAGGCATTATTCTGGCCGGTGGTTCCGGCACGCGCCTCTACCCGGTCACACAGGCAATATCTAAACAATTGCTGCCGGTATACGACAAACCGATGATTTATTATCCGCTGACGTCGCTGATGCTGGCAGGTATTCGCGATATCCTGATTATCTCTACGCCACAAGATACGCCACGTTTTTCTGAGTTACTTGGCGACGGTTCGCAATGGGGCATCAACCTGCAATATGCAGTGCAACCATCGCCAGATGGTCTGGCGCAAGCGTTCATTATCGGTAAAGAATTTATCGGCAATTCTCCTTCTGCACTGATTCTGGGCGACAACATCTATTACGGCCACGATTTCGAACCGCAATTACGCAATGCCGATGCCAGAAATCAGGGCGCAACCGTGTTTGCTTACCACGTGCATGATCCTGAACGCTATGGCGTAGTTGATTTTGACGCTAACAAACAAGCACTGAGCATCGAGGAAAAACCAGCAAAACCTAAGTCGAATTACGCGGTGACAGGCTTGTATTTTTATGATCAGCAAGTATGCGATATCGCCGCCAATATCAAACCATCGCCACGCGGCGAACTTGAAATTACCGATGTCAATAACGTTTATCTGAAACAAGGTGAACTCAACGTCGAACTGATGGGACGTGGCATGGCATGGCTCGATACCGGCACCCACGAATCCTTGCTGGAAGCAGGTCAGTTCGTCGCGACGATAGAAAAGCGCCAGGGCTTGAAAGTCGCCTGTCCTGAAGAAATCGCCTTCCGCCGTAACTACATCAGCGCCGCGCAGCTCGAAACGCTGGCACAGCCGCTGAAGAAAAATGAATATGGCCGTTATTTGTTGAACCTCTTAGAGAAAAAGACGTTTTAAACCATGAAAGCTATTTCTACCAATCTGCCAGAAGTCATGATCATAGAACCGAAAGTATTCGGTGACGAACGTGGTTTTTTCTTTGAGAGCTTCAATGCGAAAAAGTTTGCTGAACTGACGAGTGTCGATGTTGAATTTGTTCAGGACAACCATTCACTCTCAGCAAAAAATATCCTGCGTGGCCTGCACTATCAGATCAAACAGGCGCAAGGAAAACTGGTGCGCGTAGTGACCGGCGAAGTGTTTGATGTGGCTGTTGATATCCGCAAAAGCTCACCACGCTTCGGCCAGTGGACCGGTGTCGTTCTGTCTGCAGAAAATCAGCGCCAGCTCTGGATCCCGCCTGGCTTTGCACATGGTTTTGTTGTGCTCAGCGATAAAGCGGAATTCCTCTATAAAACCACGGATTACTGGGCACCGGAATACGAACGCTCATTGCAATGGAATGATCCTGCAATTGGTATTGAATGGCCGATTCAGGGCGACCCGGTGATGTCTGCTAAAGATCAGCAAGGAAAACTGCTCGCTGATGCCGAGGTATTTGAATGAAGATTTTATTGACCGGCGTCACGGGACAGCTGGGCCATACTTTACAGCAGCAACTCAGTGCGCAGCATGAAGTGATCGCCCCTGATCGCAGCCAGCTTGATTTAAGCGATGCAGCTGCGATTACTGCGTATATTGATGCGATACAGCCAGATCTGATTATCAATCCGGCCGCCTATACCGCAGTCGATAAAGCAGAGTCAGAAACTGAATTAGCAGAAGCGATCAATGTGGCAGCGCCAGCGGCCTTTGCTGCGGCAGCAAAAAAGCACAATATTGGTCTGATTCACTATTCGACAGATTACGTCTTTGACGGCAGTTTGCGCGATGCCCAAGCCGGTTTAAAAAGTTATACAGAAACAGAAGCCACCCATCCGCTGAATGTCTATGGCGCAACGAAACTGGCAGGCGAGCAAGCTATTATCGCCAGTGGCTGCCGTCACCTGATTTTCCGCACCAGCTGGGTCTATTCACGCTTCGGTAAAAATTTCCTGCTGACGATGTTACGGCTGGCGAATGAGCGTGACGAACTGCGTATCGTCAACGATCAGTGGGGAGCACCCACATCGGCTAAAGCCATCAGCGACGCCACTTGTCAGATTCTGGCGCAACTGCTGGCCGCACCGGATAGCTCACAATGGTGGTCACAATATCAGGGTTTATATAATCTGACGACAACCGGACACACAAGCTGGTGTGGCTTTACCAAAGAAATTCTGCGTCAGGCGACTAGCCGTGGTTTCCTGAACAAGCCAGCACCCGTTGTGCATGGAATTCCTGCCAGCGAATACCCGACACCTGCAACAAGACCGGTCAATTCCTGTCTGAACACAGATAAAATCAGCCGCACTTTCGGATTGACGTTGCCATCGTGGCAAACGGCGTTGACGGATAGTCTGGCATAGATACTGGTAAGGAATAGTTCATCGCGGGCAAAGCGAATGCTGTTACTCTGTACGCCAACACAGCAATCGCATACGCCGCGTGCCGTGACAGCACAGTAAAGCAGATGCCAGCAAGCATGTACTCACACCCAAATATGAATGGAATCGTTCACTTATGATTCATGTTGCCATCATCAGTCATGGACATGAAGATCTGCTGATCTCAACCCGGCTGGGCGGATTACTTGGCCAGCATGACGATATCCATCTGTGGCTCAAAGATAATCTGCCATCCGCAAAATTAAAAGATTACTGCCACCAGCACGGTGTCTCTTATACCGATGCCTCTGCAGGACTGGGCTTCGGTGCGAACAATAATTTTCTGTTCCGGCAAATACAAAATAGTGTCGGCTTGCGCTCAGGCGACATATTCGTCGTCATGAATCCGGATATTTCCATCACCCCGGATACGCTCAGACAACTGGTTGAAGAAATGCAGCGTGATCAGTTTCCACTGGCAACCCTGAATCTGTTTAAAGATGAAAATCACCTCAGGACTGATGCGAATATCCGTTTGTTTCCGGATTTTCTTTCGCCATTGCGTATGGCCGTCGTACGCTCGCTGACGCAAGCCTACGATAAAGAAAAAATCACAGCGCCGTTTCATGCAGACTGGGCTTCGGGCGCGTTTTTAGCGTTCGATGCGCGCCACTACGAAGCGCTGCAGGGCTTCGATGATCGCTATTTTATGTATTTTGAAGATGTCGATCTTTGCTATCGCTCGTATCTGATGTTGGGAAAAGGTGTGCGTTATTACCCGCAACTGCAGGCGATACATTTTGCGGCACATAAAAACCGCAGTCTGTTGTCGCCGCATGCGAATTGGTTTATCCGCAGTTTCCTGAAATTTTTATCGCGTAAATATTTTGTCTATTCACGCCGTACAAGCGGCGCGCGCTGATATGGTCCAGCGTATCTTCATTACCGGTGCGAGTGGATTTGTCGGGCAGGCAGTCGCCAGATATTTTCTTGGGCAAAATCGCCCACTGATCTGCCCTAGCCGTCAGCCGCTCAGCTATCAATCCCCACTGATGGCAAACCCGCTGATTCCAGAACTTTCTCCTGATCTCGACTGGTCTGCTCATTTGCATGAGATTGACGCGGTGATTCATTGCGCGGCCCGTGTGCATGTGATGCAAGAGTCAGCGGCTGATCCGCTGGCCTTGTTCCGTCGTGTCAACGTCGACGCCACACTGGCGCTGGCCAGACAAGCGGCAGCGGCGGGAGTGCGCCAGTTTATTTTTATCAGTTCCGTCAAAGTCAACGGCGAGCTGACGCAACCGGGAAAACCGTTCAGCGAAAAAGATGTATCCCTCGCCGAAGACCCGTATGGCATATCGAAGTGTGAAGCAGAAATTGCCCTGTTGCAGCTGGGTGAGCAAACCGGTATGGCAGTAACGATCATCCGGCCACCGCTGATCTATGGGGCAGGCGTGAAAGCGAATTTTTTAAGCATGCTGCGCTGGGTTAAAAAAGGTATACCGCTGCCGCTGGCCAGCACCAGAAATAAGCGCAGCTTTGTCTATCTTGGTAATCTGATTAGTCTGATCGATACCTGCCTGCATCACCCGCATGCGGGGCAAGAAATTTTTCTGGTCTCAGATGGTCAGGATTTATCGACCGCTGAATTATTGCAGGCGTGCGCCAAAGCCTTGCAGGTGCCATCACGCTTGCTGCCGTGTCCACCATCTTTACTCACGCTGGCGGCGACGCTGGCCGGAAAAAAATCTGTTGCTGACCGCCTGTGTTTATCATTGCAAGTCGATATCACCAAGGCGAAAACATTACTAGGCTGGACTCCGCCCTATACTGTGGAACAGGGACTGGCCGCTACCGTGACACAATTACCATAACACTATGTTGAAACGTTGCTTTGACCTGCTGCTCGCTGTATGTGCCACACTCATATTGCTGTTGCCCATACTGATTACCGCCTTGTGCGTGAAGCTGACTTCGCGCGGCCCTGCCGTTTACTGGTCGGATCGTGTTGGCAAGAATAATGTCATCTTCAAGATGCCGAAATTCCGCAGCATGCGCATAGACACGCCCGCAGTTGCCACGCACTTGTTGAGTAACCCGGATCAGTATCTGACGCCGATAGGCTCGTTTCTCAGAAAATCAAGTCTGGATGAATTGCCGCAACTGTGGAGTATCCTGAACGGCGATATGAGTTTCGTTGGCCCGCGCCCGGCGCTGTACAATCAGCATGATCTGATTGCCTTACGTACTGAAAAAAACGTCCATACGATTCCGCCCGGTTTAACGGGCTGGGCGCAGGTTAATGGTCGTGATGAATTACCGATTCCGGTGAAAGTGGAACTGGATGCCTATTATCTGCAACATCAGTCATTTCTTCTGGATATGCGCATATTGCTGATGACCTTTTTCAAGGTTTTGCGTCGCGACGGCATTACGCATTAGGACAAACTTCATGCTGCAAACACTACTCCATCTCCCCCGCCTGCAGAAGCAAATCATGGCCGCTGCGCTTGATGCGCTGTGTCTGCCGCTGATCTTCATACTGGCAATCTGGTTGCGTTACGATGGTTTTAACGCCGAGTTATTCCGGCATTATTTCTGGCTGATCGTTTCTATCCCTGTTGTCTCTATCCCGATTTTTATCCGCATCGGTTTGTACCGTGCAGTGATTCGTTTTATCGATCAGAAAATTATCAGCGTGATCTTTATCGGTGCCAGCACATCAGTTCTGCTGCTGGCCTTCATCGGCGTGATGCTGCACATTATGCCGATTTCACGCGCGATCTTCGGCTTTTTCTGGGCCGGTTCTATTCTCTATCTCGGTGCCAGCCGTTTTCTCGCACGCAGCTGGTTTCTGCGCGCCGATATGGCAGACAACGTGATTCACGTCTGCATTTACGGCGCAGGAAAAGCTGGGGCGCAACTCGCTACGGCATTGCGGGCAGGCGGTGAACATATCTGCGTTGCGTTTATTGATGACAATGAAAAAAAACACCGCTCAACGATCGCTGGTATCCAGATTTACAGCCCGGCAGAAATTGATGCGCTGGTGGTGAAACTGGGGATCAAACAGATTCTGTTGGCGATACCCTCGGCCAGTAAAACCCGGCAAAAGCAGATACTGAATCAGCTCGAACATCTGAAGTTGAAAATTAAAGTCACGCCTTCCATACAAAGTCTGGTCAATGGCGAACTGCGTGTTCAGGATGTGCGCGATGTTGAAATTGAAGATTTGCTGGGCCGTGATCAGGTAGAGCCGGATGCCCGTTTACTGAGTACCTGCATCACTGGCAAACATGTGTTGGTCACCGGTGCGGGTGGCTCCATTGGTTCAGAACTGTGCCGCCAGATTCTGCGTCAGCGCCCCAAAAAACTGGTGTTACTGGAAATGTCCGAATACGCTTTATATGCAATCGAGCATGAATTGCTGTCGCTGCGCGCTCAGCTTCATCTTGATGTCGAGATACTGCCGTTTCTCGGCACGGTGCTTGATGCTGCCAAGCTCGACAGAATTTTTGCTGCCTGTAGCATAGACACGCTGTACCACGCCGCTGCCTACAAACATGTGCCGCTGGTCGAACACAATCCTGTCGAAGGCATACGCAATAATGTGTTCGGTACGCTGGCGGTGGCGCAAGCGGCGATCAAGGCGAAAGTAGCTAACTTCGTGCTGATTTCCACGGATAAAGCAGTGCGTCCTACGAATGTCATGGGTACCAGCAAACGGCTCGCAGAATTAATTTTGCAGGCGTTTTCGCATGGCCAGCACAGCACGCGTTTTTGTATGGTGCGCTTTGGTAATGTGCTGGGCTCGTCAGGCTCAGTCGTGCCGCTGTTTCGCAAACAGATCATGGCAGGTGGCCCGATTACTTTGACGCATCCTGAAATCACCCGCTATTTCATGACCATCCCTGAAGCAGCGCAACTGGTGTTGCAGGCAGGAGCCATGGGCGAAGGCGGCGATGTCTTTGTGCTTGATATGGGTGAACCGGTGCGCATTATCGATCTGGCGCGCCGCATGGTGCATCTGAGCGGGCTGGAAGTGAAATCAGAAACTACGCCGCAGGGAACGATAGAGATACAGCACGTCGGCCTGCGTCCCGGTGAAAAACTGTACGAAGAACTGCTGATCGGCGACAACGTTGAAGGCACCAGCCACCCGCTGATTATGCGGGCGCAGGAAAATGAAATTCCCTGGGAGCAATTAAGCCTGGCGCTGACCGCGCTTGAGCAAGCCTGCACCGTATTTGACTATGAACAAATACGTGCCCTGTTATTAAAAACAGTGGCAGAATACCAGCCGCAATGCGGCATCGAAGATCTGATCTGGCAGGCATCCCATGTCAACTCAGGCAGCACGACCGACATCAAAGTTCTGCATTAAATAGCTATTTACAATTCCCGTCATCATCTCATTTTGATCAGCAAGGTTGCTATGTCCCTACTTTCCCCCAGCATTTTCAAGGCTTATGATATTCGCGGCATTATCGGCAAAACGCTCGATGCTGATGTTGCTTACCTGATTGGTCAGGCCTTCGGCAGCGCCGCCGTTGCCAAAGGTGAAAAGACCGTCGTGATTGGCCGCGATGGTCGCTTGTCCGGCCCCGATCTGATCACCGCGCTCGCTAAAGGTTTGCAATCCACTGGTGTCGATGTGATCGATCTCGGCGTGGTTGTCACACCGATGGTGTATTTCGGTACCAATGTGCTGGGTGCGACGTCCGGCATCATGGTCACCGGCAGCCATAATCCACCGGATTACAACGGTTTCAAAATGGTGCTCGCCGGTGAAGCGATTTATGGCGACGCAATTCTGGCGCTGTATCAAACCATACTGAAAAAAGAATTTGCCCAGGGCAGCGGCAGCTATCGCAGCCACGATATCAAGGCAGCGTATCTCGAACGCATTATCGGCGACGTCAAACTGGCGCGCCCGATCAAGATCGCCGTCGATTGCGGTAACGGTGTGGCCGGTGCGTTTGCGGCAGATCTGTATCGCGGTATGGGTTGCGAAGTGATCGAATTATTCTGCGAAGTTGATGGTACTTTCCCGAATCACCATCCTGATCCGGCTCATGCTGAAAACCTGCAAGACTTAATCCGTTGCCTGCAAACCACCGATGCCGAAATCGGCTTGGCCTTTGATGGCGATGGCGACCGCCTCGGTGTTGTGACGAAAGACGGACAGATCATTTACCCTGATCGCCAGCTGATGCTGTTTGCCGAAGATGTGTTGACACGCAATCCTGGTGCGCAGATTCTGTATGACGTGAAATGCACGCGCCATATCGCACCGTGGGTCAAAGCACGCGGCGGTGTACCGCTGATGTGGAAAACCGGGCATTCGCTGGTGAAAGCGAAATTGCGTGAAACCGGGTCACCGCTCGGCGGCGAAATGAGCGGGCATATTTTCTTCAAAGACCGCTGGTATGGTTTTGATGATGGCTTGTACGCCGGTGCCCGTTTGCTGGAAATTCTGAGTCGCGTTACGGACATGACCGCGACTCTGAATGACTTGCCACAATCGGCCTCGACGCCGGAACTGCAACTGAAATTAGCGGAAGGCGAGAATTTCACACTCATCGCTGCGATGCAGGCGAATGCAAATTTCCCGGGTTCCGATGAAATCATCACGATTGACGGTCTGCGGGTTGAATATCCGGATGGCTTCGGTCTGGCACGCTCTTCGAATACGACACCAGTAATCGTGATGCGTTTTGAAGCAGAAACACCCGCCGCGCTGGCACGCATACAAGCGGCGATGAAACAGGCAGTGCTGGCGGTGAAACCGGATGCAGTGTTACCGTTTTAAGGTGCTGAAGTCTTTACGGGCCTGATAATGGCCAGTAAAGGCAAAAAAAACCCTTTAAAATGCCCTGAATATACTCCCCCCAGTATTTTCTACAGCCCAATGTTTATAAGGACATGAAGGCGAAAATACGAAAAATAAGGGGGAGTATATGAAAAAGGCACAAAATTTCGGCTTCTGGCTACTCTGTTCTTCGTTTAATCTGTCCTTACCTTTGTTGCTGACAATCTCGTGAAAATTCTGCTGGTCCGTGTTTCTTCCCTTGGCGACGTGCTGCATAACATGCCGGTTGTCGATGATCTGCTGCGCCATTTTCCAGGTGCGCAAATCGACTGGGTGGTCGAAGAAGCCTATGTGAATCTGGTGCGTCTGCATCCCGGTGTGCGGCATATCATCCCTTTCGCCTTACGGCGCTGGCGCAAGAGTTTGCGTTCCGCCACAACACGCGCAGAAATCGCCGGTTTTTACCGCCAGTTACGGCATGACGCCTACGATCTGATCCTCGACACGCAAGGGCTGCTGAAAACCGGCCTCATCATGGGCATGGCACGCAAAACGCCAAACGGGAAAAAAGTCGGTCTGGCGAATGGTACCGAGGGTTCTGGTTACGAAGGCGTTTCGCGACTATTTCATGATCTCAGCGTACCGGTCGATAAACACACCCATGCTGTCTTGCGCGGGCGTCTGGTCGCTGCCGCAGCGGCAGGCTATGTGGTCAACACACCGGCCAGTTTCGGCTTACGCGTTCCGACAGGCGATACCAGCTGGAAACCGGCGACACCTTACGTGGTCTTTTTCCACGGCACCGCTGGGGCGGCAAAAAAATGGGCGCGGGACAACTGGATAGCAATTGCCGCGTATCTGCGCCAATACGATTTACCGATTCTGCTGCCGTGGGGCAGCCCGGCCGAAAAAACCGAAGCAGTAGCGATGGCCGCCGCGATGCCGAATGCAACGGTGTTACCGGCGCTCTCCATGCAAGAAGCCACGATACTGGCGCAATCAGCCGCGCTGGCCATCGGTGTCGATACCGGCCTGACGCATATCGCGGCTGCTTATGAAACACCGACCATAGAAATTTACTGCGCCTCACCGAAATGGAAAACCGAAGGAAACTGGTCACCGAAGATCATCAACCTCGGTGATAATGGCGTACCGCCCGGCGTTACTGAAGTCGAACAGGCAATACAGCAGTTACTATAACAACGCAGCCGCTGTCAGCACCTCCGGCAATTTGAACTGAAAAGAATATCACCGCATGCAAGCCGCTCCCTCATCGCCTACTCCCAAAGTCAGCGTCGTCATCGTCAACTGGAATGGCGGCGACTTGCTGCAACGCTGCGTCACCGATCTGTGCGCGCAAACCTATCAGCCGCATGAAATCATCGTAGTGGACAATGCCAGCAGCGACGGCTCCGGTCATGCGATAGAACAGGCGTTTCCACAGGTCAAAGTGATTCATGCGGGCAGCAATCTGGGGTTTGCGGCGGGAAATAATCTCGCCGTCAAACTGGCAGCGCCCGACAGCGAGTGGATCGCTTTGCTGAATCCGGATGCGTTTCCTGAACCGGACTGGCTCAAAGCCTTAGTGGATGCTGCCGTTGCACAGCCGGAATTCGCGATCTTCGGCAGCCGCCTGATGGATGCCAACACACGTACCCTGCTCGATGGCGTCGGTGACGCGTATCACGTCAGCGGACTGGTCTGGCGCGAGGCGCACGGGCAGCCATTGCAGCCATCATTTTTAGAACGCCGGGAAATTTTTTCGACCTGCGCCGCTGCTGGTTTGTACCGGCGCGATGTGTTCGATGCGATTGGTGGTTTTGATGAAGATTATTTTTGCTATGTCGAGGACATTGATCTCGGCTTTCGCTACCAGTTGCTCGGCCACCGCTGTTTGTACGTGCCGGAGTCGGTTGCGAATCATGTAGGCTCGGCATTAACCGGAAAACGCAGCGATTTTTCTGTGTATTACGGCCACCGCAATCTGGTCTGGACTTTCGTTAAAAACATGCCCGGCATCTTGTTCTGGCTTTGCCTGCCTTTGCATTTATTACTGAATCTGATCACGGTTGCCTACTTCATCAAAGTTGGTCAGGGCAAGGTCATTCTGCGCGCCAAGCGTGACGCCTTGTACGGCTTGCCGGACACCTGGCGCAAACGCCGCACGATACAGTCGCAACGGGTCGCCAGCATCAGCCATATCTGGCGCTTGCTGAACAAGAAACTCAGCCGCCGTGCGACTTAGGGTATAGTCCTGCTTCTTCAGATTTCTGCATTATTTTCTTTTTTACCACATGACTATCCGCAAGAGCCTCGACGGCAACGCCATCGGCCTGATGTTACTGCTTTGCCTGTGCTGGGGTTTGCAACAAGTGGCGGTCAAAATGGCCACGCATGCCATCAGTTCCACATTACAACTCGGCTTACGCTCTGGCATTGCCGCCATGTTAGTGCTCGCTTTAATTTCGCTCAGAAAAATTCCGTTCACGCTGACGGGGCCGCATCTGCGCCCGGGTTTGCTGGCGGGTCTGCTGTTCGCAGGCGAATTTCTGGCGGTCTCGTACGGACTCAATTTCACCACGGCATCGCACATGTCGGTGTTCTTATACACAGCTCCCATCTTCACGGTGCTTGCACTGCACTGGCTGATTCCAGCAGAACGTCTGCAGGCACGGCAATGGCTGGGCATATTGATGGCCTTTGGTGGCGTCGCCATTGCGTTTTCCGGCGCGTTTGGCAATAACCCGCGCGCCATGCATGACATGCTGATCGGTGACAGTTTCGGTATTCTGGCGGCACTGCTGTGGGCGTCGACAACGGTGGTGATACGTAAATCGAGCTTATCTGAAGCAGAGCCAACGACCACGCTGTTTTATCAGCTCGCTGGTGCAGCTGTCGCATTGACTGCGATTGCCTATGCGCAGGGCGACAATGTGTTTGCAGCGTGGGATCAAGCCGCCTGGATCAGCATGTTGTTTCAAAGTGTGGTGGTGGCTTTTGCCAGTTATCTGGCGTGGTTCTGGCTGATGCGCCGCTATCTGGCGTCGCGCCTGTCTGCGTTTTCGTTTCTGACGCCGCTGTTCGGTGTCGCGGCCGGTGTCGTGCTGATGAATGATGTCGTCAGCCCGCGCTTTGCGGTTGGCGCCGTGATGGTACTCAGTGGTATCGTGCTGGTGAATTTCAGAAAAAACTAATCCATGCGCCTTCTTTATTCTTTCGTCTGGGGTTTATCGCTACCGTTCGCTGTCTTCCGTCTCTGGTGGCGAGGTCGCCGTGAGCCGGGTTACCGCCAGCATATCGCCGAACGTCTGGGATTTTTCCCTGCTTATCAAAAACAGGCGACGATCTGGGTGCATGCGGTATCGGCTGGTGAAACACGCGCCGCCGAGCCTTTGATACGGGCATTACTCGATGCGTATCCGCAGCATCATCTGTTGCTGACGCACATGACCGCGACCGGACGTGAAACCGGCGGCAAGCTGTTTGCCGATGTATCGTCACGGCTGACGCAGGCATTTTTGCCGTATGACATTAACTGGATGATGCGCCGTTTTCTGCGGCATTATTCTCCGGAATTGTGCGTGCTGATAGAAACGGAAGTCTGGCCGAATCTGATTGCCCAATGCAAAGAATTGCAGGTGCCAGTCACGCTGGTGAATGCACGACTGTCAGCAAAATCGCTGAACAAAGCACGTCGTTTGTCCGCCCTGATGCTGCCAGCGGCACACGCGATCAGCGCGGTTGCAGCGCAGTCGAATCCGGATGCGGAACGCTTGCGTGAACTGGGCATCAGCGAACCACAAGTCACAGGAAATATGAAGTTTGATGTTACGCCGCCAGCACTGATGGCGGAACGCGGCATTGCCTTACGCCGTAGTTTTGGCGAGCGTCAGGTCATCTTGTGCGCCAGTACCCGGGACGGTGAAGAAGAACTGATCCTCGCTGCGTTTCAGGAACAATTTCCGTTGCTGCATGAGAAACCCTTGCTGATCATCACACCGCGCCATCCGCAACGTTTTGATCAGGTGGCAGGCATGCTGGAAACGCGTGGCATCGCGTATGTCCGCCGCTCAAGCATCGATCATGCAACGATCGCGCCAATTGCCAGCGACGTACAGGTATTGCTGGGCGACACCATGGGTGAAATGTATATGTACTATGCCGCTGCTGATGTCGCCTTCGTCGGCGGCAGTCTGGTGCCGCTGGGCGGACATAATCTGATCGAAGCCTGCGCGATGGGCAAAGCCGTGCTGACGGGGCTGCATACCTTTAATTTTTCCGAAATCACCGATCAGGCTATTGCAGCCGGTGCTGCTTTGCGGGTTGACGGCGCGCGGAGTATGCTACGCGAAGCGCTTGCCTTACTTGGCGACGATAAAAAACGCCAAACTATGGGACAACATGCACATGCGTTTTTTTTACAGCATCAGGGCGCAACCGCCCGCACCATGGCAATTCTGGCACCATACCTGAGCTGAGTCATAGAATCAGGGTCTTTTCAACATAGCAATTACTTACTGGCGAAATTACTGCATCAGTAAGAATTGAAACAAGAAATGATGAACAGGCAGGGATTTTGTCTGCCTTGATACCCATCAAGGCAAATCAGCCCCTGCCCCATATACTGAAGCGCTGCCCATCATAGTGGCGCTGGCTTTAAGACAATAATCGATACGATAATCTGTAATCCTCACTGAGAAATTAATCCGATAATGAATGCGAACGTACAACTCCCGGGAATCACTGACATGGCGCCACAGGAAATCTCTCTCGATGTTTTATTAGAAAAATACGCGAAGGGCGAAGAAGCCACTATTCATGATGTGCAGGCACGCGTCGCCAAGGCTCTCGCCAGCGTTGAACAAGCGGACGTGCAGGCCTATTACGAAGAAAAATTCTTATGGGCGCAAAAGAACGGTTTTGTTCCTGCAGGACGGATTAATTCCGCAGCCGGTATGGATTTACATGCGACGCTGATCAACTGTTTCGTACAACCGGTCGGCGACTCTGTATCCAGCCCAACGGATGGCAAACCCGGCATTTACGCGGCACTGGCAGACGCCGCTGAAACCATGCGGCGCGGCGGCGGTGTCGGCTACGATTTTTCCAGCATTCGTCCTAAGGATGCGCTGGTGCGCGGTACACGTTCACGCGCCTCCGGCCCGGTATCCTTCATGCAGGTGTTCAATGCCTCATGCTCGACGGTTGAATCTGCAGGTGCGCGACGCGGTGCGCAAATGGGTGTGCTGCGCGGCGATCATCCCGATATTCTGGAATTTATCCGCTCCAAAGACGAAGGCGGCCTGACCAACTTTAATATCTCCATCGGCGTCACCGATGAGTTCATGCAAGCGGTCGCTGCCGATACGGATTTCTGCCTCGTACACAAAGCAGAACCGAGTGAAGACCGCAAAGCCGCAGGCGCCTACCAGCGTGAAGATGGTCTGTGGGTCTACGAAACACTGCGCGCCCGCGACCTGTGGGAAGTCGTCATGAAATCGACTTACGACCATGCAGAGCCAGGCATTCTGTTCCTGTCACGTATGAATACAGAAAACAATCTGTATTACTGCGAAAAAATCGAAGCGACTAATCCTTGCGCCGAACAGCCTTTGCCGGATTATGGCTGCTGCTGCCTCGGCTCTATTAATCTGACACGTTTCGTCAAGAATCCCTTCTCGCTCGGCACCAGCTTTGATTTTGATGCATTTAAATCCGTCATCACAGTGGCGACCCGCATGCTCGACAATGTGCTCGATGCCACCGCATGGCCACTCGATCTGCAAAAAGCCGAAGCAATGTCAAAGCGCCGCGTCGGCCTTGGCTTTCTCGGTATCGGCAGCACTCTGGTGATGCTGGGCATACGCTACGATTCCGACGAAGGGCGCGAATTCGCCCGTCAGGTATCTGAAGTTCTGCGCGATACGGCGTATCTCGCCTCCGCCGAACTGGCAAAAGAAAAAGGCGCATTCCCCTTGTTCGACAGCCAGAAATATTTATCCGGTCAGTTCGCACAACGTCTGCCAAAAGCAGTTCGTAAAGCCATAGAAAAAAATGGTCTGCGCAATTCTCACCTGTTATCGATTGCACCAACCGGCACCATCACACTGGCTTTTGCTGACAACGCGTCGAACGGTATCGAACCAGCGTTTTCATGGGTCTATAACCGTAAAAAACGCATGGCCGTTGGCGATGCGCGTATTTATGAAGTTGCCGATCACGCCTGGCGTTTATACCGAGCGATGGGACATGACGTGTCCGACGACAACAAATTGCCGCATCAGTTTGTCACCGCGCTGAATATGTCTGCCAGCGACCACATGAAAATGCTGCAGGTCGTACAGCCTTATATTGACTCTGCGATCTCGAAAACAGTCAACGTACCGGCCGATTATCCATACGAAGACTTCCAGAATTTGTATATGGACGCATGGCGCGCCGGACTCAAAGGTCTGGCAACCTACCGGCCAAACAGCATACTCGGCAGCGTCTTATCGGTCGCCAGCACAACACCGGAACCGGAAGCAGCCACGGCAGTCACGCATCAGCAGCATGATGAAGATTTGCTGCGTAAACAGTTTGAGGGACGTCCTTTCGGCGATCTGGAATCAATCACCTCAAAAGTGCAGTACACCACCTATGAAGGTAAAAAAACGGTGTACCTGACCGTCAGCTTCATACACGTACAAGGTATGGTCGGTGGCGAACTGATTACGATAGAACGTCCGTTTGAATTCTTCATGCCAGCCGGTCAGAAAAACGATGGACAGCAATGGATTTCCGCCAGCATGCGTCTGCTGTCAATGGCGGCGCGCTCTGGTGGCTCCATCGCAAAAGCCTTGGCCGATATGCGTGAAGTCGTGTGGGATAAGGGCACAGTACGCTGCGGCATGCTGACCAAAGACGACGGCTCACAAGCGCCGCTGTTCCACGAATCCGAAGTGGCTGCCATCGGCTACGCATTGCAACGCATCCTGATGAAACGCGGCTTTCTGGACGCCTCCGGTAATCAGATTCCGGTGCATGTGCTGGCCGAGAAATTTAAATCCCGCCTGCAACAATATGGCGTCAACGATCTGACTTACGTCGCCGAAACCGCGCCGGTATCGTATATCCCCAGCGGAAAAAAATGCCCGGATTGCGGCGCGTATGCATTGCAAAAGATAGATGGCTGCAGCCGTTGTGTTTCCTGCGGCTACGTCGGCGCTTGCGGCTGAACACACACTAGCCGGATATATTCAGAAGCCTTCACCTGCTCGCTTGAGCGGGTGAAGGTAAAAAAACAGTTCCCGTTGTATTTCATTGAGACTAACGAAAAATTGCCCCGACAAGGCATAGTAAAGACGGCACCCAACCTACACGCCAACCAGATGCACACATGACGTCATCTCACGGTATGTTCAAATACCCTCAGCAAATTGCCTTGAACGTATCTTCGTGCATAACCATCCCCTGATACTGTCAGCAGTCTCGTATTAGTCACATACTCATGCGTCTGTTTAAAAAAAAACAACACTGTCGGGACTTCGGTGGTAATTTTCATTGTTGCAAAAATAAAAACTGTACAATGGAATCCTCATCTGTGCTTTACCGCTCACTTTTCCGCAGTCAATGCTCGCATTGAGCTCTGATAGTGCATCAATGCGCTGGCGTTGCAGACACATTCTTTCCCCGTTCCGCTCTATTTATTTGAAAGTCGCGCCATGCTACAACGCATCTTTTCGATAAGATGGCTGGCTTTTGCCAGCCTCTTCATCACCATACTCAGCGCGGCGCTTCCAGTGCATGCTGACCCGATTAGTTTCAATCCAGCCCAGGGTAGCAACTATACTTGCACAGTAAACACCTATTGCACCATCAGCCTCACATACGGTTTCGCAGGAACGATTAATAATTCTTCTGCGCGTTTACCCGCTTCACTAGCAAATGGGTACTCCGGGCAGTTGAATGGGATAACGAATACTGTTTCTTTTAGTTTCACTGCTTTAAATGCTGGAACGTACCAAATAGACATTATTTTATTTGATACCAACTCCGTTCAATATCCAGTGACCTACAACCTTGTTGTGAATCCACAGCAGCCCCTGAGTTTCAATCCCCCCCAGGGTAGCAGCTACACCTGCGCAGTCAACACCGATTGCACCGTCAGCTACACATACGATTCCACAGCAAGGATTGTCTCAGTTGATCCGACGAATGCTCCCCCGTCAACACAAGGAAGCACTTGGCAGTTTAATCCGACAGCTAAAACTGGTTCTATTTATATCGTTCCTTCAACTACGGGTACATACCAAATAGGATTAAATTTGGTTGCGGCCGACTCTGTTCGATATCCGGTGACCTACAACCTTGTAGTCACTCCATCGCAGATTCTGAGTTTCAATCAACCTAGCCCGCCCCCAATCACTGTCGGCAATGGTCTGACAAATCCAGCAACATCAACGCTCAGCGGTGGCAGTTATGGTGCGATCAGCTACAGCAGCAGTAATCCCGCCGTTGCCACGGTGAACGCCAGCGGTACCGTCACTACACTGAATGCGGGAACGGTCACCATTACCGCAACACAGGCAGCTGTCACAGGAATAAACGCACTGTCGACAAAGACTTACAGCCTCACCGTCAATCCCGTGCCTGTCCCCGTTTTAAATTTCAATCAGACTGGTCCACTCGCAATAACCGTCGGCAACAGCCTGACAAATACTGTGACGTCGACATTGACTGGCGGCAGTTATGGCACGATCAGCTACAGCAGTAGTGATCCCACCATTGCCACGGTTAACGCCAGCGGCGCCGTCACGACGCTAAATACGGGAACGGTCACAATTACCGCAACACAGGCAGCTGTCACAGGAATAAACGCGCAGGTGGTCAAGACTTACAGCCTCACCGTCAACCCTGTGCCTGTCCCCGTTTTAAATTTCAATCAGCCGGGGCCGCTCGCAATAACCGTCGGTAACAGCCTGACAAATACTGTGACGTCGACATTGACTGGCGGCAGTTACGGCACGATCAGTTACAGCAGCAGCGATCCCACTATCGCCACGGTCAGCGCCAGCGGCGCCGTCACGACGCTAAATACGGGAACGGTCACAATTACCGCAACACAGGCAGCTGTCACAAGAGTGAACGGACTATCGACAAAGACATACAGCCTGAGTGTTATTGATGTACCTGTGCTGCGTTTCAGCCAAGCGGGGCCGTTACAAGTCACATTAGGTAATAGCCTGACGAATATCGCGACCTCCACGCTCAGCGGCGGCAATTATGGTGCGATCAGCTACAGCAGCAGTACTCCCGTCATCGCCACGGTCAATTCAAGCGGCACCGTCACTACATTGAATGCAGGGGCAGTGACAATTACGGCGACGCAAACAGCGGTAAACGGAGTGAACGAACAGGCTATACAAACCTACGCCTTAACGGTCACGGCATTACCATTGCCAGTGCTGAGCTTCAGCCAACCGGGTCCGTTGCAAATCACTATCGGTAACAACCTGACGAATGTCGCGGCCTCCACGCTCAGCGGTGGGAATTTTGGTGCGATCAGCTATAGCAGCAGTAACCCCGCCATCGTGAGTGTCGACAGCGTTGGTAAAGTCTCTGCACTGGCATCCGGTAGCGTGATCATCACGGCAACACAGGCAGCAGTCAAAGGTATCAATGCACAGACATTGGCGACATATAGTCTGAGTGTTGGTAAGAATGTGCAGACCGCATTGGTGTTGAACGCCGATAAACGCGCCATCTATAAATCGACAGGCAAAGCAATCATGACAGTCTCTGGCGGTTCCGGCAGCGGCGCGGTCAGTTTTGCCATCACATCTGGTGCTTGCAGGTTGTCTGGCAATATCCTGTCAGCTGGTAGTACCGCTGGCACATGTGTTGTTACCGCGACCAAAGACGGCGAAAGTAATTTCAATCCGGCAACGGCCAGCATCAGCATTGAAATTCAGAACCTCGCTGCTTCTGCTGTAACGATAGGCACATCCCAATCACAGGTGTTGGATGGCGTGGCTGTGACGTTGACTGCAGCAGTGAGCCCGGCAACATCGACGGGGTCAGTCATCTTTATGGACGGACAGATAAATCTGGGAAGCGTGCCATTGGCAAATGGTTCCGCTGCGTTAATGACGAAAAATCTGTCGGTTGGTGCTCATTTAATTACTGCGCTCTACTCTGGCGACGCGATAACTGCTGGTGCGAATAGCACAGTGTTGAATGTCGTCGTCGGCAAACGCCCTGATCCTGTGAACAATGCTGTAGTGAAAGCTACGGCAGTTGCTGCGGCTAATATCAGTCAGCGCTTCACTGAGACGCAGATCACGAACGTGTATAGCCACCTTCAGATTCTGCATAGCGACTTTTCGATTAAAAACCGCTTTGGTGTCGCACTCAACGCCCCTGGACTGGATATGTTCAGAATGGCCGTCAATAAAATTTCTGACAATCTGACTGCAAGCAAGGACACCTTCGGTAACGATTCGTACCGTCTGAGTCCGAAGGATTCCCAGGAATACACAATGGCAAAAGCGCCATTTGCCAAAGGTGAAGCCTTCCATGCAGATGGTGGTAACAGAGAAGAAGAACCAGCAAAAAATAATGAATTGCTGCAGATTGCGGGTAAGCCAATCGGCATCTGGACCGCGGGTAATATCGACGTCGGTGGTATTGATGCTCAGAATGGTAACCGGACAAAGTTCTCCAGCAGCGGCCTGACTATCGGTATGGATATGATGTGGAATCCCAAGCTGATCATTGGTGCATCGATTGGCTATGCACGTGACACAGCAACCATGGATACACTGGGGAGCGAAAGCAAATCCAGACAATGGTCTGGCATGTTGTACGGCACGTACAAGCCTGAGAAACAATGGTTTGTGGATGGTGTCGTAGGTATGGGCAAGCTCAATTTCGATAATCGTCGCTGGGATGATGTCAATAATCAGCTGCTGGCGGGCGAGCGTTCAGGTCAGGTCAGCTTTGCATCGACGGTGCTGACACGCGATATCGCGATGGGCAATGATTTACATATTCAGCCATTCGGACGTCTCGATGTATTGCATGCCAGACTGGATGCCTACAACGAGCGCGGCAGCGTTTTAGCTCTGTCTCTGAATAATGCACACAGCACTACCACTGCATTAACCGGAGGCCTGACGATTGCAAAAGACCTGTACTACGAGTTTGCTCAGGTTTCACCATCGTTGAAGCTGCAATTGCGTCACCGCACCAGCGGTAATATGGATCAGTCTATGTATTACACAGATCTGGGTGCAGGCAGCACTAATTACAGTGTCGTCGTCGTTGGCTTACCGGAAGATATCCAGTCTGTTGGTCTGGGTCTGAATGTCAGATCGCGTCGTGGTTTAACAACCAACTTTAGCTGGCTAGGTTCTATGGGTGCGAATACCTATCGTGCTAACAGTTTCAGGGTCGATTTCCGGCTTGGATTCTGATCAGTCTCTTATCTTAGAAAACACCAGCTTACGAGCTGGTGTTTTTTTTGCGAAAAAGCACGACCAGCCCTGCACTGATATTGAGACAACGATCAGGTGGTTCCCCCCCCTTATGCTCCCGGTTTTTCTTTCTAAACTGACCTGAGTCAAGATTATCCGGACTCGGTCTTTGATAGCGTTATATATAAGTGTATATTACGACTTCTGTTCAACTCACCGAAGCTGTCACGTGCAAACGAAAACCTTGAAACGCCTGATGTTGGCAACTTTACTGGTCGGGGTTTCAAATCTTGCCTGTGCGGCAGAAATCACGGTTTCGGCAGCCGCCAGTCTGACCAACGCGTTCAAAGAAATCGCACAGAATTATCAGGCGCAATATCCGGATGCGAAAGTCTCCTTGAACTTTGCAGCGTCAGGTGCCTTGTTGCAGCAAATCGCCAAAGGCGCACCGGTAGATGTGTTCGCCTCGGCAGACCAGGAAACCATGGATGCCGCAGAAAAACAGGGCTTAGTAATGGCGAGTGACCGTCATGATTTTGTGCGGAATGCGCTCGTTCTGATCGAACCAGCCGACAGCAAAATCGCAATCAAACGACTCGACGATCTGAATCAGGCAAATATCAAACGCATCGCGATTGGCAATCCGGCCAGCGTGCCTGTGGGGCGCTATACCATACAAGCGCTGGAAACGGCAAAACTGTGGCCCGCACTGGAAAACAAAACCATCAGCACGCAAAACGTGCGGCAATCACTCGATTACGTCGCCCGCGGCGAGGTTGACGCCGGCTTCGTTTATGCCACCGATGCCGCGATCATGAAAGACAAAGTCAAAGTCGTGCTGGAAATACCGACTGCCACGGTGATCAGTTATCCGGTTGCCCGCATCAAAAATAGTGCTAATGCTGAAGAAGCGAAGCGCTTCATCAACTATCTGCTGTCCGCACCGGGGCAGACTGTGTTGACGAAATACGGATTTAAGAAAGGCTGATCGTCTGGTATGGATGTCGCATGGAACGCGTTGCTGTTGTCGCTGAAAGTTGCCGGTTGGGCGACCGCATTGAATCTGGTTGCGGGTATCGCTGTCGGCTATCTGCTGGCGCGCGTTCGCTTTCCCGGGCGCGATCTGCTCGACACCTTGCTGACCTTACCAATGGTGATGCCGCCAACGGTGCTTGGATATTACCTGCTGGTCTTGCTGGGACGCCGTAGCTGGCTCGGTGCATGGCTGCAGGATCATCTTGGCATCAATCTGATCTTTACCTGGCAAGGCGCAGTGATTGCCGCAGCCGTCGTCGCGTTTCCATTGGTCTTTAAACCGGCACGAGCCGCCTTTGAAGCAATCGACGGACAACTGGAACAAGCTGCGCGCGTACTGGGTATTTCAGAAATAGGTATTTTCTTTCGTGTGACCCTGCCACTCGCATGGCGCGGGATTCTGGCCGGGGTGTTGCTGGCATTCGCCCGGGCATTAGGCGAATTCGGTGCGACCCTGATGATCGCCGGCAGCATCCCCGGTAAGACGCAAACCTTGTCTATCGCTGTGTACGAAGCCGTACAAGCCGGGCAGGATGATGTCGCCAACACGCTGGTGTTACTGACCTCAGTCGTCTGCATCAGCGTGTTACTGCTGGCAGGAAAACTGGCGCCGGGGCGTATCGCCCATCGCTCTTCATAATGGAATGGCCTATGCAGTTTGATCTCCACATTCAGAAAACGCTGATCTCAGGCACACGTCGGTTTGAGCTCGATATTCAGTTCGCCAGCAATCAGCAGCGCATTGTCATCCTCGGCGATTCCGGCGCGGGCAAGAGCCTGACCCTGAAAGCGATTGCCGGATTACTGACGCCAGATCGCGGCCATATCCGTCTCGGCGAGACAACTTTATTTGATCATCTGCAGCGCATTCATCTGGCACCACAAAAGCGGAATATTGCCTACCTGTTTCAGGAATACGCTTTATTTCCGCACCTGAACGTGCGCCAGAATATCGGTTTCGGACTGACGCAGGGCTGGCGTAATCCGGACCGGCAACGCAGCAATGAAAAGGTCAATCATTGGTTAGCTGCGCTGGATTTACAAACAGTCGCCGATCAGCTTCCACATGAACTTTCGGGCGGACAAAAACAGCGTACGGCACTGGCACGGGCACTGGTTGCAGAACCCCGGGCATTATTGCTGGATGAGCCATTCGCTGCGCTTGATCCATCTTTGCGTATTCTGATGCGCAAGGAACTCGATACTTTGCAACGTACATTGCAAGTACCGATGATATTGATCACGCATGATCCGGAAGACGCCCATGTCTTTGGCGATCACGTTGTGCATTTGCGTGATGGGAAAATTCGTCATGATGATGCACCGGTCGTACTCAGCCAATGCGTATGAACAATGACGTTCTCAGAACGGACGAAGAAAAGGGCCACGTGACTTCAGCGCAGCGGCTGATACTTCCGACACTGCCAGCTTCTGGCAGATGTTTTTAAGACGGGTGTTTGTATGACGAGCAAAGAGAAAACGATAGCCTTACATGGCTCGGTCTGGATGACCGTTGATGGAGAAAATTTCGGCGGCAAAGGCAGGATTGCCCTGCTGGCGCAAATCGCCGCTTGCGGCTCTATCACACAAGCGGCCAAAGCCATGAAGATGAGCTACAAAGCTGCCTGGGATGCGATTGACAGCATGAACAATCTGGCGGGCGAACCGCTGGTTGAACGACTGACCGGCGGCAAAGGCGGCGGCGGTACAAGGCTCACGCAACGCGGTCAGCAACTGGTCGACAACTTCCACATTATCGAACAGGAACATCGTGATTTTATCCGGCAACTCAGTCAGCAAGCGGATGGCATCGCCGACGATTTTTTACTCATCAAAAAAATGAATATGAAAACCAGCGCCCGCAATCATTACCTGGGCAAAGTCACGCACATCAAACTGGGCGCGGTGAATGATGAAATAGAACTGACGATTGCAGGCGGGCAAAAAATTGTCGCCGTCATTACCCATGAAAGCACGGAAGAGTTGGGTTTACAGCCGGGTTCAGAAGCATTTGCGCTGATCAAATCTTCGTCCATCATCGTCATGACAGAAAATCAGAATACCCGCTTATCGGCACGCAATCAGTTAAGCGGCATCGTCACACGCATACAACCGGGCGCCGTGAATACCGAAGTCATTATCACGATGGAAGGCGGCAGTACACTGGCTGCCATCATCACCAATGACAGCTGCACCGCATTGGCATTACAAACAGGTGCACCTGCCACCGGTATATTCAAAGCCTCCAGCGTAATACTGGGTGTGCCGGCGTGACAGGGGCGACCATTAAATCAACGATAAACCAATACCGGTATATTCGAATGTGTGAGTACCTTCTGGGTTTCGCTGCCAAGTAACAAGGCATCCAGCCCACGCCTGCCGTGGGATGCCATGAAAATTAAATCACAGCCATGCAGCACCGCTGTCTCGATAATCGCGGCATAAGGCTGCTCTGCAATCTGCGACAGCGTTGTACACGGAACACCATGCATCTGCGCCTGCTTTTCTGCCGCAGCAAGAATTTCCTCACTGATGTTATTCGCGATATCGCGCAGAGTTGCGGGTGTCTGCGCAGAAAAAATTCCACCCAACCCGTCATACATGGCAGCGGCCTGCGCGGCACAAAAAAAACTGATGCGCGCACCAGACTCTTTCGCAAACAACACTGCTTTTTCTATGGCCGCCTGTGATAGTGCGGAACCATCGGTGGGAACAAGAATATGTTTGAACATGCAAATTCTCCTGTCATCAGTGAGAAGTTAAAATGAAAGGACTGACCGGCATCAAATATGCCGGTCAGTCGGCGGACGAACGGGTGTCGTCTAGTGTCCGCCTGCTCCCGGCTCGACCACTCTGGTCGGTTTCGGTGCCAGCCAGATCACCGACGCAGCAACCAGAAATGCGACAGCGATACCCATCATTAACTGGTTGGTCGCCAGCATCACGCTTTGACTGGTGATCAGAGAATCGATGGTTCCCCGAACCGCATCAATCGCCATTCCTGAGCTTTCCAGCATTTTCTGTACACTCAGATCGGTATCGGTGAGCCCGACCAGTTCGGCATGATTACGGGATATCTGATTATCCCAGACGGTTGTCACCATTGAGGTCGCGAACGCACCGGATAAAGTCCGTAAAAAATTCATCAGACCCGCGGCAGAATCCATTTCACGTTCCTCGACACTGGCCATCGCCAGCCCGGTTGTCGGGATGAAGAAAAATGGCAAACCTAAACCCATGAACATCAACGGCATGGCAATGTCCCAGTAGCCCATATCTGTCGTGGCAAAGGTGCGCCACAAAGTCATCAGTCCCAGCCAGGCAACGCCGCCAAACACCAACCGACGCGGATCTGTTTTCGACGACAAGCCAGCCGCAAGAGGTGCAACAAAGACAGCAAAAATGCCTGTCCATGCCGTTACCATGCCAGCCTTGGTTGAGGTGTATCCCATGAATGCCTGCAACCATTGTGGCGTCAACACATTCGCAGCAAAAAAGGCAGCAAATGCGACACTGATCGTGAGTACGCTGACGGAAAACCCGCGATGCCGGAACACCCGTAAATCGACAATCGGATGCTTTTCATGAAACTCCCAGATCAGAAAGACGATGAAGCCCACCGCAGCCACCAGACTGAGCAAAACAATTTCCGTCGAGGCAAACCAGTCGAGTTCTTTTCCTTCATCCAGCACCAGTTGCAAAGCACCTACCCAGATCACCAGCAATGCCAGCCCGACTTTATCTATCGGATTGAGCACCGGCGCTTTTTCATAGCGTTTGAGTAATTGCCACGCCATCGCCGCACATAAAACGGCAATCGGAAGATTGATATAAAAAATCCACGGCCAGGAAAAATCATCACACAGATAACCGCCAAGAATCGGGCCCAGCACCGGAGCGATCAGAGTCGTCATTGACCATAAACCTATCGCTGCCGGTGCTTTTTCTTTCGGAAAAATCCGCAGCAATAAAGTTTGCGACAATGGCATCAACGGGCCACCCGCAAAACCCTGACAGATACGCGCAAATACCAGCATACCGAGAGAATTGGCAAGGCCGCAAAGGCCGGAGAAAATACCGAACATCGCCATCGCTATCGTGAATACACGAACAGCGCCAAAACGCGCTGCCAGCCAGCCTGTCAGCGGCACAGTGATGGCCTCTGCCACGGCATACGAGGTAATCACCCAGGTGCCCTGACTGCTGGTCGCGCCCATTGCGCCAGCGATGGTCGGTACAGATACATTCGCAATCGTCATATCCAGCACGGCAATAAAATTGGCAGCGGCCAGAATAATGGCGGCGAACCAGAGCATACCGCCGGACAGCGGCGCATCTTCCGTTGCGCTCCCCGCTGGCGTACCGGGTGCTCCGCTCTGCAAAGCATTGGTTTTCATGTTGCCTCCTTAGCGTTGCTGCTCGCGGGTATCAATGCGGGCGCTCATGGAAAGGCCGACTTTCAACGGATGGGCTTGCAGCTCTTTGGAGTCGAGCTTGATACGTACCGGTAAACGCTGCACGACTTTGATCCAGTTACCGGTTGCGTTCTGTGCCGGAATCGCGGCGAACGCAGCACCCGATCCACCCGAAAAGCCTTCTACTATGCCGTGATAAGTCACGCTGCTACCGTGGATATCCGCCTGCAATGCGACAGGCTGACCCGCACGAACGTTTTCCAGCTGCACTTCTTTGAAGTTCGCATCAACGTGCATGTCTTGCACCGGAACGACAGATAACAATGGCACGCCGGACGACACGCGCTGACCAAGCTGAGCCTGGCGTTTAGCAACAATTCCGTCAACCGGTGCGCGCACGACAGTGCGTTCCAGATCAAGCGCAGCCTGATCGCGGCGGGCGCGGGCAAGAGCAACTTCCGGATTGTTTTCTTCACTGACATTGGCGATCAATACGGCATTTGCTTCACGTGAGCCAAGCGCCATAGTTTGATTTGCCTGCGCCTGCGCAGCAGCCGCACGAGTGGCTTCCAGATTCGCTTTCGCAGTTGTAAAAGCATTCTGTACCCGAGTCAGTTCATCACCGGAAACCGAGCCTGATGCGGCCAATGCTTCGCGGCGTTGCAGATCAATTTTTGCCCGCTCGAAATCGGCCTCAGCCGCACGCAACTGCGCGGCTGCTTTTTTCTCATCGGCTTCGCGGGCAGTGATCTGTGCTTTCAGACTGGCATCATTGGCGACAAATCCTTTGACCCGGCGTACAGCACGATTCAGATCAGCCTCGGCCTGAGCCAGTGCCAGACGAGCATCCGCAGGGTCGATCCTGACCAGGATCTGGCCTTTTTTCACCGCTTGGGTATCCGTGACTAATACTTCGTTAATCGTGCCTCCGACGGCCGATGTCACCTGCGCCACTTCGACTGCAGCGTAGGCGTTATCGGTAGAGACAAAATGTGAGCCATACGTGAACCAGTACACACCTGCGGCGATCGCGGATAAAGCCACGACACCTGCGACGCCGCCCAGTAATTTATTACGTCTTTGCACTTTGTTTGCGTTCAGATTCGTTTCAGACATGGTAAAAATCCTTCAGATAATTTTTAAATTAAGTATTTGCAGTTGACTGATAGCCGCCGCCGAGCGCGCGCTTCATCGCGACATCGAGAGTGAAGGCACGCGCCTCCAGCGTGGTCAGTGCGCGCAGGTTGATCAGCAGACTATCTTCCGCGGATAAAACTTCGAGATACGTTGCCAGACCACCCTGATAGCGATTTTTTGCAACGCTGTAAGCATCCGTTGCCGCCGCAACACCTTGTTTGCTTTTCATCAGTTGCGCACTTAATGCCTGCTGGCTCAGACCGGCACTGGCCACTTCTTGCAAGGCCTGACTGATAGCCCGGTGATAGTTCGCCACAGCCTCGTTATAGCTGGCGGTGCTGCTGCGTAACTCACCCTGTAAGCGACCTGCGGTGAAGATCGGTAAAGAAATCGCCGGGCCGATACTGCCGGTGGAGGAACCACTTTTACTCAGCATATTCAGATCCAGCGATTGCACGCCTATGAATGCCGACAGATTGATATTCGGATAAAACTCTGCTTTTTTCTGATCTATGTTGTGCGCGCTGGCTTCGGCTTGCAGGCGGGCCGCCACGATGTCCGGGCGGCGTCCCAACAGATTTGTTGCCAGTTCCGCAGGAAGACCGTTCGGCATCTGCAAATTCACTGTAGGACGTGAAATCGCCAGCGCACGGTCAGGCCCGGCACCCAGCAACGCGGCAATCCGATAGCGCTGCAGACCGATTTGCTCTTCGTTTGCCAACAACTCCGCTTCGGCACTGATCAGTCGCACTTTCGCTTCACTCAGCCCGCCTTTGGTTTCCATGCCATATGCAAATCGGTCGGCAAACATCTGGACGGTTTTCTGACGTATCTCTACCGAGCGTTGCAGCGTATCGCGCAGTACGAATAATTGCGCCAGATCGGCGTACTGACTGGCGATGGCCGCGGCAAGAGTCAGACGCGCCTGTGCGTATTCGGCGCGGCTGGCTTGCTCCTGTGAAGTCGCCGCTGCCAGTGCAGCGCGATTTCTGCCCCAGAAATCCAGCTCCCAGCTAACATCTAAAGTCGCGCGCCCGTAATCATTCCAGCCATTCGGCGTCATCGACTTTGGCGTCAGATAGTTGTAACTCATCTTTTGCTCTGTAATCGATGCATTGGCATTGACCTGCGGCTTTGTTGCCGCATTTTTTACCTGACTGAAGGCTTCTGCTCTTGCCAGTCGTGCGGCAGCGGCGCTCATGTCCGGCGCATCACGCAAGGCTTCGTCTATCAGCGCATTCAGTTGCTCGTCCTGATATGCCTGCCACCAACGTTCATCGGGCCAGATGCTGGTAGCGGAGGTAGTCGTTGCGAACGCGTTTGTAGCCGGAAAATCAGCGCCAGTCTTCATTGATAAAGTTGGTTCTGACTGCGGCAACTGGGCGCAGCCTCCTAGCGCCAAAGTCAGCGCCAGCAGCAATCTGCTGAGCTTAATCTGAGGTAAAAACCCGGGTGAAGATATAGAAGACATAAGAAGTTCTCTCTTTCATTCATTACTGTACCGTACAGTACGTTTTACGAATTATAGCAACCGCATGCTAAAATGAACAGGTCGGTACAGTTATTTATTTTTGAGAGATGCTATTGACATGAAAATGAAAACCGAAGCAAAACGGCAGGCCATACTGAGCGTGGCGGCACAGGCTTTTCAAGAATTGGGATTTGAACGGACGTCGATGTCGGAAATCTGTGCCCGGCTGGGAGGCTCGAAAGCAACGCTGTATAACTACTTCGCGTCAAAGGAAGAGTTATTTTTTGAAATCATGTACAAGTCTGCCGAGACCAAGCGCCAGGCAATGTTCGATGCATTCGACCAGACCAACACAGACATCACCGATGCCTTGCGTTACTTTGGCGAGCATCTGCTGTCATTTCTGTATTCGCCAGAAATCATGGCGCAACGACATATGGCAATTACAGCACCGGGGCAACTTGGCAAACTGCTCTATGAACGCGGCATTCTGAGCAGCCAGAGCATTATCACGAACTTTCTGCAAGACGCCATGACGCAAGGAAAACTACGCCAAGGAAATGCGGCAGTCGCCACTCTGCAATTACATGGTTTGCTGGAAGCGGAATTAATTAATCCATTTCTGTTCAAGCTGCTGGAGCATGTCAGTGAAGCAGAAATCAAAGCAATCACGGCCAGAGCAATCGATGTCTTTATGGCGGCCTATGCACCGCAAAAACCGGCGCAGACGACATGAGCCTGATGAGGCAACGCCGCCTGCTTCTGCTAGTCATGGCAATGGTTTCGCCGTTTGCGATCGCCGCAGGAAATGTCGAGGCGGGCAAATTGGTGTTTACATCGCGCTGCGCGTCCTGCCATCAGATCGGTGCTTCCGCACACGGCGGCTTTGCGCCACAACTGAACGGCGTGATCGGCAGAACAGCCGGTTCGACCACTGATTTTAAATATTCACCCGCGATGAAAAATGCAAAGCTGATCTGGACAGAAAAAAATCTGCGCGCTTTTTTACACGCGCCGGAAGATGTCGTACCCGGCACGAAAATGCGCTTTTATGGCATGAGCGATGACAAAAAAATCGCCGATCTTCTGGCCTACTTGCGCAGCTTTCAGTAAGTCAATCTCAGCGAGCGCCGCTGCTTCTGCAACATAATGCAATCAACCAGTATGGTTGCGGCAAACCTGGTTATCAGCAACGATGCAATTGCGCGGCAAGACCCGTCTGTACCGCTGCACAATACCCCTTTTTTTTCTTAAAACAGGGGAGTATCTGCCAAAACATGCCAGATGTCCTTATAAACAAAGGCGGTCTGAATATACCCCCGGGAGTATATTCAGACCGCCTGAAGTCATTCCGGAATGCCCGGGCACAATGCCTGCGCTAAAACCGCGACAGACATCGTTCGCCAGCCACTGGCAGATTAATCGTTATGCTGCCCTCTGCCGTGCCCATTATCGTGACCACGCCCATTTCCCTGACCACGGTCATTATCTTTACCGCGACCGTGTTCGCGATTATCTCTGTCATCGCGGCCATCGTAACCACGGTTTGGTCCGTTGTTATAGTCGCGGTGTGGTTCACGATATTGACCGTCACGATAGCGAGGCACCACCTGGGTGTTATACCAATTCTCGGTCACAAAATAAACCGGCCGGCCACAAGCGTCATAACGTGAACAATGCTTATCCCAATGTTTGCGATGACCGGGAGGCACAACCAGATACAGCGGCGGCAATGGCGCGGGGCTGCGATAAACGATGCGGGGTTCGCGATAAATTAATTGCGGCTGCGGAAAATTACCGACATCCAGTTGCCCGTAAAAACCTGGCTGACCAAATTGCACCGATAAATTAACATTCTGCGCTGATGCCGACTCAACACTCAGCAATGAGGACGCAAGCGCAGCGAATAAAATGATTTTTTTCATATAAGCTCTTAAATTGTCTGCTGCTGTCAGCGAAATGAATGGCAACCAGACGAGCATCATCATGCTATTTCGATGCGGTTTAGTTGAAAATGCCTGCACTCCTTATAACGCGCTGCTGAGAAAAAGGTTTACAGCATTTTGTTGATTTGCGACATGGCAGCCGATAAGGATACGCAATACCTTACACCCTTTCCCCTTGAATCCGACTCTCCTCCTATGAAGACCATTGTTCTGTTTCCTACTCAAACCGAAGCCAGCCTGTTTCAACGTGATGACGTGATCAGTATTGTTTCCGGCGTCGGCCTGACGGCAACCACGTATGCAACTGTCAAAGCGATACATGAGCACCGCCCTGACATGCTGATTTTGTCCGGCATTGCTGGCGTATTCCCTCATTCACGTTTCAAAATCGGTGATGTTGTGCTGGTAGAAAGTGAAGTGGAAGCCGATCTCGGATTTTTCACGCCGACAGGTTTTGTCCACATGGCGCATCTGCCGATAGAGATGGAATTTGAACGCCGCCACACCTTGCACTGCGAACATATCCCCGCCGGACAACCCTTTCCGCTGGCGCATGGTATTTCCGTCAATGCAGCAATGGCGCCGTTTATCGACAACAGCAAATGTGATATCGAGAATATGGAAGGTGCCGCTTTTTTCCATATCTGCCAACTGGAAAAGCAGAAATTTCTGGAACTCCGGTCAGTCTCAAATTACGTTAAAATCGGCGACGATCAATGGGATATGCTCGGTTCAGTGCAAGCAATGACGGCGGGCTTACATCAATTGATCAATCATTTGCAGACAAACGAATAAAGCACTCCCCTGGCAAGGCAGTTCAGGCCGGGGAGAGCTAGTTCTCCGGCACACTTACGCAGAAGGAAATCATCCGATGAGGTCATTACCTGTCATGGAATTTGCTCACAGAATCATGGTGTCGGCACTCTCTGCGTGGATTGCCTGGAGCGCCATTATTGCGATCGCTGCACCATACCGCCCCGAAGGTTTTTTATTGATACTGTTCATGTGCTCGCTGGTGCTGGTCTACCTGACGTGCGTATGGGCGGTCACACCATTGATTTCCCGTCAGTTATGGTTACTCTGGAAAGTCATTGCGCAGGCCTGCGTTGCGCTGGTGCCATTCATGCTCATCGTCGTCTTCGGACATTTCATCGGTCTCAATGTCAGGAACTGGTTCAGCTGAGCCCTATCTGAACCAGCCGAATCAGCAAAATCAACAGAGCCGGTCTTACGTTTAAGTAATGGCAGAAGTCGACGGAGCGATTCTTCCGTCGACCAACTCTATCGTGCGATCACAACGTTCTGCCAACTCCATATTGTGCGTCACCATCAGAAACGTGGTGTGTTGATCGGCATTCACTTTACGCATCAACTCAAAAATAGCGTCAGTGGATTTGGTGTCGAGATTACCGGTCGGCTCATCTGCGAGTATCAACGGCGGATTCAGTGCCAGCGCCCGCGCGATCGCCACCCTTTGTTGCTGACCACCCGACATATTTCCCACCAGACTATCCTGCCATTGCCTCAAGCCCACTTCAGCTAACAAATGCTGTGCCCGCTCGCGCATACGATCATCCGGACGACCATTCTGCATCAGCATAGGCATCATCACGTTTTCTGTTGCGCTGAAAGCAGTGAGCAAATAATGCGACTGAAAAACAAAGCCGATAGCCTGCCCGCGTAACTGCGTCAGCCGCGCCTCATCAAGATTGCCGGTATCCTGCCCGGTCATAATCAATTGCCCGCCACTGGGACGATCCAGTAATCCTATGATATTGAGCAAAGTGCTTTTACCGGAACCTGAAGGTCCGATCAGTGCGGCAAACTCGCCCTGTTGCAGGTGTAAATCGATATCAAACAACACCTGCGTTTCTGCCGGTGTGCCGACAGCATACGATTTACAGACTTGCTTAAGTAGGAGGACAGTATCAGCCACGGATCGCCACCACAGGATCAAGTCGCGCGGCACGCACCGCCGGGGTCGCCGCAGCAAGCACACCGGCCAGCATCGCCAGCAATGCGCTCCAGACAAAGAACTGCCAATCGACGTTAATCACAAACATGGGCGTGCCATCTGGATTTCTGGCAACGATTTTCCACATCGCCAGTAAGCCAACCGCCATCATAGAGCCGATCACAGATCCCGCTAAACCAACCAGCGCACCTTGTATCAGGAATATCCGCCGCACCTGCCCGCGGCTGCCGCCCATCGCCCGCAGGATGCCTATGTCTTTTTGCCGCTGCACAACCGACACCACCAGCACACTGGCGATCCCCGCTGCCACCGACAGCGCAACGAAAACACGGATCAATAAACTGGAATAGGTCTGCGCCCGCATCGCCAGGAAAAACTGGCTGTTGGTGGTAATCCAGCTCAGCGCGTTAAGCCCTGTACTGTTGGCAATAGATTGCGCAATATCCTCTGCGCTGTAGGGATCATGCACCGTTAATTCTATGCTCGACACGCCACCAACCATATTCAATAAATTCTGTGCGGTCGACAACAGCACATACACGTTACGCTGATTGGCAGCTCGGCTACCCAGATCAAAAATGCCGACGATATTCAAGATCAGACTGGTGCCTGCTGCTGAATTGAGGCGTAATTTATCACCGAGCCCAACGCCCATGTCTTCCGCCAGTTGCGTGCCTATCATGACGTCGGTGTTCGTCAGGCGAAAAACGCCGGCGGTTATTTTTTCGGAGAGCGGCACGATCTTGTTGTATTGCTCGGGCAAAATGCCGATCACTGACACCGATTGCGTGGCGCTGCCGCGCACCACGAGCGCAGGCCCAGTTGTGGTTGGTGAGACGGTCACAACGTCGTTGCGAGCCTCGACCTGATCGCGGATTTTTTGCCACTGGTCAATAGTATTCACGCGCTGCGATGGTTTTTGTATTGTCGTCACTATCTGCTGTCCCGGTGCAGCAAGCAATACCGGCGTTGCCTGCTGCTTCGGCCTTTCGAGCGTGATATGCGGCTGCGAACTCAGCACGCGGCGAAACAAATTGGCCTGCAAGCCAGCCAATAAGGCCGACATAAACACAATCACGCCGACACCAATAGCAACCCCGAGAATAATAAACAGAGATTGCATGCGCCCCTCCCGCAAAAAACGGGTGGCGACTATCCACTCAAAAGGAAGCCAGCTATTCATGACTGCGGATTTTTCGTGACGACAGGACGTACCCGCTGCCCCGCCTCTATCGTCATATTTGTCGCTGGCAATACGACGTCATGCTGATTCAGCCCGGAAGTAATTTCCACGCTTTTATCGCCGCGTATGCCTATTGTCACCGGACGCCGGACTGCGCGGCCATCCACCACAGCCATCACCCACGGATGCAGCGTACTCGCATCGCGGATCGCTTCCACATTCAGCGATAAAGCATTCTGACTTCTGGCGACTTCTATCTCCACCGATACCGTCATATCCTGCGTCAGAAACAGCGGTGGTTTTAATACGTTCAATTTGACATTCACTGAGCCCCTCTGCGCGTCAACGCCGGGGTTAATATACGCGACTTGTACCGGAAATTTCTGTCCGGGATAGGCATCAGTCACGCCGAAGGCAGACTGCCCCATACGGATGTAACGCAGATTCTTTTCATCTATCTGCACCACTAACTGGCTGATTCCTGCGGGCGATAACACCATCAGGATTTTGCCCGGCTGCACGATATCGCCACGTTCTACGTCTCTGGCAATCAGGACGCCATCCACCACCGCCGTGATTCTGGTGTGCTCAAGTTTGGCCTGCGCTGCCGCCAGATTCGCTTTCGCCTGCTGTAATCCGGCAACAGCGAGTTGATAATCGCTGCCGTCGGGCTTACTCGATTGCAGCTGGAATTGCGCACTCTTTAACTGACTTCGCGCAACATCGAGCGCACGCTGCGCCTCATCGAGCTGCGCCTTACCGACAAAACCCTGCGCAACCAGCTCGCGGGTGCGCTGATATTGTTTCTCGACGTTGATCAGATTAGCCTGCGCCTGTATCACCGCTTGTTCTGCCGTCGGCTGTGCGAGTTGTTGCAACTGCCTGAGTCTGACCTCGGCTTGCCGGACATTCGCCTGCGCCAGCTCCAGTGCTGCTTTTTCGTCGGCAGCAGCCAGCTCTATCAACAGATCCCCTGCTCGCACAGTCTGCCCTTCTTTGACGGGAACAGCAGCAACGCGCCCGGTGATTTGTGTACCGACATCCACTCTTGCAGGTGTCGCCACCCTGCCACTGGCAACCACTGTTTGTACTAATTCACCGCGCTGCAAAGTAAAGACCTCCAACCGGGGACCAAACAGCGAGGAGGAAAAAATCAAGCCTGAGAGCAAGATCAATCCGGCCAGAACAAAGACTGGTAGCAGCCAACGCTTATTCAAAAACCCGGACAACGCCATAAATGACTTTCATAAGTAAATCGGTAGCCAGGCTGGACGACAACATCTGTGTACCAGCGATCAGCACCTATGATACGTCAGTGTTCACCCTGCGCTAAAGTACAAATTGATATGCAACAAACTGGCATGATCAAAATCAAAAAAGCCCGCATTCAGCGGGCTTTTTTGTTGTCGGACTGCTGTCCTGGAATCGACTTGCTTTTTGTTTTTAGCGCTGCAACAAAGTATTCACTTCAGATAAATCTTCTTCTTTCAATGTACCCGCTGCCGACTTCAGACGCAGACCATTCATGATGGTGTCATAACGTGCTTTCGCCAGATTCTGACGAGTGGTGTACAACTGTTGTTGCGCATTCAGCACATCGATATTGATGCGGACACCAACCTGATAACCGAGTTTATTTGAATCCAACGCAGACTGACTGGAAATTTCTGCTGCCTCATATGCTTTAACCTGTGCCAGACCGCTGGTCACGCCGGTATAAGCCTGACGCGCGCCTTGCGCTGCGCTGCGACGATTTGTCTCCAGATCGTTGCGGGCTTTTTCTTGTAAAGCAACGGCTTCTTTGACTTTGCTGTCAACCGCAAAACCAGCAAATAATGGAATGCTCCATTGCACACCGATCGTCGTCGGTTTCACAACGCCGGTGCCGGTCGAAGAAGCTCCACCTGTTGCAGTACGGCCGGTACTCGCCACCAGATCCAGCGTAGGATAATGTCCGGCGCGGTTTCTTTCAATTTCACGTTTCGCGACTTCAACAGCAACTTCGGAGGCAACCACATTGAAGTTTTGTTTTTCAGCGGAGCTGACCCACTCATTCACCGCTGCTGGCTGAGGTGAATTCAATTTAACACCGGCTTTCAATGTCGCCAGTTCACCCGCTTCCTTACCAATGATTTGCTGTAAGGCTGAACGCTTAACCTGCAGATCACTTTGCGCAGCGAATTCCTGTGCCGTTGCCAGATCGTAACGCGCCTGTGCTTCATGTGTATCGGTGATCGTTGACGTACCTACTTCAAAGTTGCGTTTCGCTGATGCCAGTTGTTCTGAGATCGCCACTTTTTGCGCCTGCAATGTTGCCAGCGTATCTTGCGCGGCGAGCACATCGAAATAGGCCTGACCGACACGTACGATCAAATCCTGTTTTGCCTGAGCAAACTGCGCTTCGCTGATCACGACAGACAATTTACCTTGTTCGTATTGTTGCCAGTTCGCCCAGCGGAACAAAGGCTGCGACAAGGCAAGCGACCAGGTATTCGAGAAGGTCGTAAAATTGCGATCCGCATTCGCAATATCTGGTTGTGATTCGACGCGTGAACGGGTATCACTTCCGTTCAGACCTATCGTTGGCAGCAAACCAGCACGTCCCTGAACTGACTTTTCCTGACCAGCCGTCAGCGAGGAACGGGCGCTCGCATATTGTGGGTCATTCGCCAGAGCATCCTGATAAATTTGCAGCAAATCAGTAGCATTCGCACTCAGCGACAGGAAAGCACTTGCAAGCAGTGCAGCAACAACTGGATTACGCATGAAACACTCCGAATAAAAGTTAGTTAATAGGTCGGCATAGCCGGATCGACTTGCTGTGCCCACGCATGCACACCACCAGTCAGGTTAATCACTTTGCTGTATCCCCGGTGTTCGAGGAAATGAGCGACTTGCATACTGCGACCACCGTGATGACAAATACAAACAATCGTCGCATCCTCATCCAGCTCATTCAAGCGCGCAGGAACTGTCTGCATAGGCATCAGTTGTGCGCCCTCAATATGACAAGTTTCATACTCGCCGGGTTCCCGGACATCGAGTAAAAGCGGAGATTTTTTACTGCTATCAGTCAGCCATTGCGCTAGTTCTTGTGCGGTGATGTGTTGCATACGTTTTCTATTTTGACTAACAGATCAGAATTTGAATTGTGAGGAAGGTACGGCGCCCGGTGCTGCCGCAACCACCGTATCAAACACACTGCGAGTATCGTATGCGGCATCAGCAGAGCGGGTGATCAGTTCTGCGTGCATGACCGGCAAGCGACCAACAATTGCCAGCAAACGACCGCCGATATTCAATTGCTTTTTCAGTGTGTCAGGAACCGCTTCCACGGCGCCGGCAACCACGATCACATCATACGAACCTGTATGCTGACCGGACAATCCGTCTGCCAGTAAAACGCTGACATTCCTTACGCCATCGGCCGCCAGATTTTTTTCAGCAAGCTCCTTCAGCACCAACGATGTTTCCAGCACGGTGACATGACTGGACATAGAAGACAGCAAAGCCGCCAGATACCCGGATGCAGCGCCGATCAGCAGCACGGACTCCTGTTTTTTAAGGCCCAGTTCCTGAACAATGCGCGCCTCCAGTTTAGGACTCATTGCTTTAGAACCGTCCGGCAATGGCAACTCTGTGTCAAAGAAAGCCAGTGTTTTCTGGTCTTGCGGAAAATAGTTTTCCCGCTTCACCACAATCAACATATCCAAAATATCCTTATCCAACACGTTCCAAGGACGTATTTGTTGTTCAATCATGTTGAAACGGGCTTTTTCGATATTCATTTGTTCACTCGATTGCATAAATTAAAGGAACCCGCATTTTATCAAAGCACTGCTCTGTATGCCGGTTTGATTCCGGTATTCAGCGATATTTAATGTCTTTTCAGTACGCCGTTTTCTGTTTCAGCAGACACCGGAATCATTCAACAGGTATAAATCACCAAAGCCACCATTGGCGCGTCAGCCAAGCCACATTTATCCCTGCCGTATCAATAAACTATTCCAGGCCATCTGGATGTAATGCTCCAGATAGACGTTGAGTTTTTCTGGCTCGATCTGGCACACACATGATGAGTGCTTCCACATCATCATCATGATCACCGGCGCAATCAACAATCTGGTATCGATTTCCAGGTCGATATTCCGGATTTCACCACGTTGCATTCCCCTCGCCAGCACCGTTGCCAACAATGCCTCACCGCGGGCAATCACTTCATCCTGATAAAACCGTGCAAGCTCGGGGAAATTTCCGGCTTCCCCCATCATCAGTTTTGGCAAACCGGATAACTTAGTTTCTCCGGCATTGCGCCACCAACTCAGCGTCAACTCCCGGAACAGACTTTCTGTATTACCTTCAAAAGCCGTGATCATTCCCTCAGCTTCACCCAGCAACGGCACGATGTTTTCGCGCACGACTGCTTTAAACAAATCTTCCTTGCTTGAAAAATACAAATACAAGGTTCCCTTGGAGACGCCTGCGGCTTTCGCAACATCATCCAGACGGGTCGCAGCGAAACCGCGCTCAACAAACAGATTTAACGCAGCAGCAAGCAATTCCTGAGGACGAGCTTCTTTGCGGCGCTCCCATTTCGGTTTAAACGGACATGACATCATAACGATAACTTTTCACTGAATCTCAATACAGTACGCACCGTCAGGTCATATACAAACATAACAACCATGGATTGATGCACACTGCCTTTGTAAGTATAAATAACTTACCCATGAGTCAGTAATGTAATCCGCCGTCCAAGTAGCGTCAAGCAGCGATTCCTGTTGCGTCCGAATAGAATCTTGAACGGAATAATAAAGTCTTATATATCAATTAATAGTCAAACAATAAAATCTTGAACGGTCGCGACCTCACTGTTGAACCTAATTAGCAATGCTCATTAAATTAAGCATCCCAAATATAGAGGCTATTATGCCTATCACGCATATTCAGCTAGTTTTGAAATAGTTGCAGCACTTACATTTGCAATTGATCTTCAGCTACTTTGCCGAGCAACTTCAATCATTACAATCGCTTTGCGACAGAATGCAAAAATCAGTAGATCAAACATATGAATTTCGGAACAGACTGCAGACATATAACAGCCTACCTTTAGAAAAAATAAAGAAAGCCCTTCAACTTGCGAGGAAATTTATAAGCAATATACCCCGCAGTAGTAGGGCATCAATGTCCATTGTTAATACAATACTCGTGGAATTAAAATTGACTGGGCAAGCCCGTGTCCTGAGCGTACATTTTACAAAGCGGGCAAGGTCTACAGGCTAAGAACTTCACGCCAAGGCCCGATTGGCAAACGAACCTGCCTCTCCTGCTACAGCCGATTTCACTTACGTGTGGACTGGCGAAGGCTGGTTGTTTGTCGCGGTCGTCCTGGACCTGTATTCGCGCAGAGTTGTAGGCTGGTCGATGCAACCGATGATGACGGCGCAACTGGTGATGGATGCCTTGCTGATGGCCGTCTTTCGTCGAGGACGACCGCGGGCCGTGTTGCATCATTCCGACCAATGCTCTCAATACACCAGCGAGGACTTCCAATGTTTGCTTGAATCCCACGGCATCATTGCAGCATGAGCCGCCGTGGAAACTGCTGGGATAACGGCGCAATGGAGAGCGTCTTCTCGACACTCAAGACTGAACGCCTGAGTAAAAAGCATTACCGCACACGAGATGATTTACGTGCGGACGTGTTCGATTACATAGAAAGGTTTTACAATCCACGTCGGGGGCATTCCACTATCGGCTATCTCAGCCCAGTACAGTTTGAAAATCTAAAATCTGCCTAACGGAGATGTCCGTGACGTTGGGAGAAGGCCAATCCCCGCCCAGTTCAAGGATGTTCTTTCCCATGACGATGCCGAAGCGTTTGCGTAGCAGGATTAGATAAGTAGGAAACAGCTAATTTGATTTTCACACAGTTACGAATTGCTTAACATAAATAAATACTCAAGAGGTTCCGAAACGACTCAATCAGCCTAGTTCATTTCTGTACCAAGTATTCCCAGTTGAGTTGCAATCAATACAAGCTCCGCAAAAGAATTTGCTTGCATTTTTTCCATAATACTACTTCGTTGGGCTTTGATAGTACGTTCTGAATTTCCAAGTTGAAAAGCAATCTGTTTATTTAACAGACCACGTACAACCATATGAAAGACAGTGATTTCACGCTCTGTTAAATGATCATAACGTAGTCTCAACTCATTTAGATTGCTCCGAGCTATTTGAACATTCATATAACGCCGATTGGCCTCTTCAATCGCATTGACCAATTCGTCTTTAGATACTGGTTTACTTAAAAAATTTTCCGCACCTGCTTTCATTGCTCGTACGCTCATCGAAATGTCTCCATACGCAGTCAAAAAAATAATAGGTATGTGGCTATTTTTTGCCTTCAATTGCTCCTGCAATTGTAGGCCGCTAAAACCCAGCATATTGACATCCAATAATATGCAACTAGGCTCATCAGGTACAGAACACTCTAAAAATTGCGTGCCAGATTCGTAAGTAAACACACGGTAACCACAAGCAAGCAACAGTAAAGATATCGCTGTACGAACCGAGGTATCATCGTCAATTACATGAACAAGAAAAGCCGACTCAGTACTCATTTCAGCTCGCTTTGAGATAACGGCAGTTTAAAGCGGACAATACCCCCCTCTGTTGCATTCTCAGCCCAAATCTGACCGCCGTGAGCCTGGACGATTGCATCGGTGATAGAAAGCCCCAACCCCATTCCTTCTGGTTTTGTCGTAAAAAATGAATCAAACACTCTCGCAACGTTGTCATTAAAACCTGTCCCCGTATCTGCAATTGAGACCAATACTGCGTTTTTTCCAGAGATCTCCGTATGAATTGAAATGCGGCGTACAAAACTATCTTTTTCATGTATCGCGTCCATTCCATTGAGCAAAATATTCACAATTACTTGCTGCAGTTGTGCCACGTTCGCGGAAATAACAAAAGCCCTGGGAGCTAGGACCTCATTCAATTGCACATGACGGATTTTTGCTTCACCGGCGAGAAAATTTAAAACATTTCTTATTACTTGATGTATATCGATATTAATAACTTCTGATTCTGATTTCTTTAGTAAACCACGCATACTCTTGATTAAATCACTGGCACGAAGATCATCGCGTTGGATATTAACAAGTATCTGCCGCACCTGATCCAAAGATGGGGAATCGGCTTGCAAGAACATTTGTGCAGCTTCCACGTTACTCAATATAGCGGCTAAAGGCTGAATCAATTCATGAGCAATCATTTCAGAATAAATCGAAGCAGTAATTTTCCGATTCATATGTGCTACTTGTGCCAATCTTTGACGCGACTCCTCTACAGCTTTGGATCGTCGCTGACGCTCAATCAACAAAGCGATTAAAAGACCAAATAAAATCGTAATAACTGCTACTGTCGTCAAAATCTGCCAGCGGTAAAGTACCCAAACCGGGGGGGTATAAAAACGCACCTCACTTCCAGGAGGAAGTTTTTTTTCATCTACGCCCCATCGCTCTAACTGCCGCCAGTCAAGCAAAGCGGTATATTGGGAATTACTTACGCGAATATGCGAAATATCACTCCCGTTTAGGACCTTGCTTACCAACTGTGCAGTATCTTTCCCTTCCTTAATTGGATCAAAAGATGTTACGGCTAAAGGTCCTTGTCCTATGGTCGTTGGATCGTCAGTCAATATCGGACGGTTCGCGATATGGGCGATTTCTTCGAGCGCTTCAGCATGATCAATTCTTTTCTGCTGCTTGCTGTCATAAGTGAGTGTCGTAAAATAAATAACACTATCCTCGGGCAATGCTGAGACTAATTGCCTCAATTCCTCAATAGGCCGGCCTCGTAAATCGACGATATCGATTTGTCCTGACATACGTGCTATTTGCTCAGGCAGATAGGTTCTGTATATATCGAGAGACGGAACATTGCCAACCAAAGCGATGCGGCGGGTATCAGGTAAAACTGATTTTGCCAAACTGACGATATTGGCAAAGTCTGCCCTGATTGTTTTACCGGTCACATTGGTTGGCAAATGAATTTTAGTTATTTCCACATCGCTGGCCAGCGTGAAAAGGACTGGCACATCTGGCCATAGCGGTTTTTCATTTCTAAGCAAATAATTCAATGCTGTATGACCGATCACTACAACAACATCAATTTTTGTATGCCTGTATTTTTCTTTCAGCCACTTTCCAAGATTCGTTCTGTAATCGTCCTGATTGAAACGAGACAGATCTAAGTTCTCTGTATAGACAATGACCGATTCTGAGCGTCCTTTATTAAGCTGTGTTTTAAATGCGGAGTAAAAATCGTATAAATATGTGACATTGATCATATCCGGACTCAAAACAAGTACGGACTGCGGAGAGCTAGCGAGCGCTGCAGTCGAGGAAAAGCATAAACAATATAGCATCGCTATGCCGATCCAGTATTGTTGAAAAGTACATGGGCCAACGATTTCTTTGAACATAAATCTTGAATATGTAACTCGCTTAATAAGTAAACTCAATACACATCTTACTTATTCTTGACTACTTTATTAGTAGAGAAGTGGAATTGAAGGATCAGATATTTTCTAAAAAAAAAGAAAATAGGTGACTAAAATTTGACTGCGTCCCATCTTTCTAGTGAGACCGATCATCTCGGAAATCATGCCTTTTTGCGCACAGTAAAGAGCGAATTTAGGTATTGCTACAGGCTGTAGCATAGCAAGTTTCCCCGAATTTTCCCTTAAAAAATCATCGCTGTTAAAGATAGGGCAGTAACTTCACCGTGCCTGCTTATACTCGCCTCAATTTTATTGGATTCTTAACGGATCATCATTTCAATTCAATCGTCAGGTTTAAATAATCATCAAAAATTGCACCAAAGGACAATAGACATGAGTTGAGCCAAAGATGAATATACGGTCTAAATTTTTTATATTAGGCAGCACCATATCTTGGTGATTATTTTGTCAATATTTAAAAACGCCTTTGTTAATTTGAAATTTCACGGTCAAATAAATTTGATGGCCAGGTGCCGTCATTTAGCAAATAAGTGGCAACGGATCCGTGCTCATCAAAAATTTTCTATGAATAGTAAAAAACTCTTAATATCACTTGTAATTACAATGTTGAACGGATGTGGAGGTGGTGGTGATTCATTCATTGCACCTCCACAAACTATAACCCCAACACCGGATGGCGACCCGACTCATATTGTTCCTCCAGAAACACCTCCAACAGTGCCACCGGTCGTTGAGCCACCAGTCGTAGTCCCACCGGTCGATGTTCCTCCGGTCGTAGTTCCGCCAGTGGTAATTCCACCAGTCGAGGTTCCACCGGTCGTAGTTCCACCAGTCGTAGTTCCACCAGTCGTAGTTCCACCAGTCGTAGTTCCACCGGTCGTAGTTCCACCAGTCGTGGTTCCACCGGTCGTAGTTCCACCAGTCGTAGTTCCACCAGTCGTGGTTCCACCGGTCGTATCACCTGTTGCTCCTAACGATGCGATTGCGTTCGCTATGAAAAACGGAGATGTCTCCGGCCTTGATAGCAGTGCAAAACTGACTTTGCTACAACAAGCAAAAAAAATCGCTCTAGATGTTAGAAGTTTACAAGTGGGGACTCTAAGTAACATTTACAAACAAAATGGTAAGGATCTTGATCAGAGCCTTACCTTTACCAACAATAGCATATCGGTATCTCCGCAAAATTCAACTGCTGGAGTGAGTTTTCTCGCTTCAGACAGTGGTAACGGGATGGCTGTACTCTCTCAGGTTGGAAGCGGTCGAGCGATGGGGTATGGTGCAGACGTATTAAGCTGGATGGCGGGAACGACAATCCAACAGCAACACTTACCACTCTTTACGCGCGCGTTCACCTGGTTGGTTACTGGTGACACCAATGCGGCATTGCCAGCGACCATTAAATTTTCTCAAGCAGGATACAACGCAAATACAGTCAAAACATTTATCTCCCGTATTGGACGCCAATCACAGGAGCTTATTTGCGACCTCACAGACACGAAAAATAGTTGTTGGCAAAATGCTGATTTGCTCGTTTTTGGTGGGGGAACCAAGGACAACGTTAACCTAACTTCACTTGTGCAAAAGTATCTGGCAGCAGGTAAGCCTGTAATTTACATGGCGCCGAGTTGGGTGGAGTCTGCAGCAGGACGAAAAGTACTCAATGCCATGGGTATGGAATTAGGTGGTTACCCCGGCAACTACTATCAATCTGCGGCAGGCTTGTCTATTAGTGCTACCCGTACAGCAACTGATAGTTTGAATCGTGCCGACAAAATGGGAGCGCTAATTGGCACTATTCAAAAACTAATGGATGACAATCTGGATTGGGACTTCAAAGCAGATGCCACTCCAATCACACCTATTTCACAAATTCAATACGAATTGGGTACGCTTCATAGTAAAGGCCTCAATCTCTTCGATCAAAGTACGATGGATTTGCATAAGACGTTAGTCTTATGGGCGGATTTGTGGCGTCCTAGTATCGATAAGTACGGAAAAATGCCCCCAGAACAACGGTCAACAGCTAAGGATTTTTTGCGTGCTTATGCGTCAGATTCCTGGGTTGTGTTTAACAGAAAAAATACGACAATAGCACCTTTAGGTTATGGCGATTTCATGCCTAAAGAAGCAAAAAATATAGATGTAAGCTCTGATTTCGAGGGCATCGATGTCACCATCGCGCAAGGTAGTGGCATTACCTTAATTGGTCGCGCAGCTATTCCAGGGAAGACAGTTACTATACAAATAGTAGACGCTGCCGGTGGAACTATTGGTGTGCAGTCGGGCTATGCACGCACTTGGGGAAATCCACTCACCGATGGAACAAAATATAGTCGTCCACGTAATCCCATATCTTTTAACGTCCCGCTTAAAGCCGGCGTTGACAACCTGTTTATTACTCCTTTCGGAGGCCCACTGTATCTCAGCTATAGTGGTTTAGCTGCAGGAAAACTTGTGAAGTTGAAGATCAAGGGTGCCGCTAAATATGGACATTTTGATTTCACCAAAGAAATGAGTCAGGCTGAAATTGATGCTGCGTCTGCGGCTATCAAAGCAAAGACATTTGGATGGCAAACAAATAAATTTACCGGCGGTGAAGTACATCAAACAAATGCTTATGCTTTAAGTGTTATCGGGAACACCGAGCCTAAAGAATACATTCTTGGCAACTTAAAAGCGAGGATCTTTGATTCAAACCACGTCGCCAATGGCTATAGCAACATGGCTATGTCAACCGTTGTCAGCGATGTATGCGCCAAACTCTCATGGACGTGCGACGGGACTATGCATAAAGCACCGAACGTGCAACATTTTGTCGGCTGGATTGCGACCTGCGGTTTTTTGTGCTCAGGTAATCCATCAGATGGTTATGCAGGCATTTCCGCTGGCTGGGGATGGTGGCATGAACTAGGTCATAACACGGTACAAAGAGTGCATCACATTGTTCCACCTGGCACAACCGGTTGCGTAGTGGAATGTGACAATAATATTCTGTCGAGCGCATCCGCGTTGCGACAATATAGCTTGATCGGCATTGACGTAAATGGTGATCGGATTGATCACAAGGGCTTATACAAATTAATAAAAGATAGTCGTGCTACCGGAAAAACGAATGAAGCCTTGCGTCTGGAAATGCAAAACAAGCTTTGGAATGGCGATCAAAACGCCATGCGTGCTGTTCATTTTCAATTAAGTTTTTTATATACGAAGTATCGGCGTGGAATGAGCTCGCCGACACCTGATGCGAGCATCGAGTATCTGACTTTGTTGACGAAAGGTGACCGACTAGTATCTAAGGATTGGACTGTGACAAATGCGGCTAAATATGGCATGGGACGTTATAAAACGAACACCATCACCAATCACGATTTGCTGTACGTTCTAAGTTCAAAAATTATCGGTAAAGACATGCGAAAATATTTTGCAATGTATGGTATACCTCTTGATCAAACTGCTCTTGATTCTATCTCAGATTTAAAATTAGAAGTCGCACCTCTAATGTTTTATGCGCTGGCCCCAGGAAGGGGAAATCAGTTGAATACGGGTGTTTGGTTGGAGGTCGAATCGACATCCCCAGCTTATCCGTATTAATTTGGTTAACTAAACACGTTCTCTTTATATTTTACGAGGACGTGTTTCATTTATTTGTGACACGCCGTCGATGATGCTGTCGCAACTCGCGTTATACAAACTAATTTCATGCATGCGAAGAATATATTTAACTACCATTTTATGGTCGCAATGACTAAGTCAGTAAATTCAGTATCGAAATCGAATGTTGTACCTCAAGATAAAATGATCCCACCACATGAGTTTGTTTTTATTTATCAAGAGCAAGGTGTAGATAGCGCAAAGTGGACTGATTTTCAAAAAGCAATCCAAAGTCGATTATCGCTATGTAGTTATGGATTCCTCATTTTAGATATACAACAAGAACAGGGACAGAAAAGTATTGCAGTTACACATAAGGACGGACACAGAATAGTCCAGTCTATGATGTACGAAGGAGTTATTTGTGAGTTCAATCTTCAGCAAGTGCTTAAATTTGGATTCGCCCCTGTATTTATGCACTACATTGACTTATTGGATGCACTAAATACCCTTGAATATGTTTTGAAAAATGGTTATTGATTTCAAAAAATGTATTTGACTTTGACCTCACGCCAATGCGTGGCCTAAGTGAATTTATGACGGTCTACAAATCGGAAAAAATACCGCTATCAATAGCAGTATTTTTTGGTTTTCCAGCAAGGGGATTTCTTCACTAACGGTGAGACTTGTTTTTCATTTAGTTTGAGTCCCTAAATTTAGAAACAAATTATCCAGAAAAACAGGTCAATTTTAAGTACAAATTAACACTAATTGATTCAAGAATATATTCGGACGACACAGCGATTCCTGTGCATCATGCAAGAAAGGCAGCGGCAAAACCAGGCAAATGCGACAAAACTCCAAACTCTGCACTTAAAATGATGAACTGACGGCATCACCTGCATGCGGGTATTAGCCGTTCTACCAAGCGCAACGCCATCGCACTCTGGCTCATTAATCATTGGATGTCTAAGCAAGTATGAAAAGAATTCACGGTCGCAAGCCAACACGCGCAAATTCAGAGAATGCTGTTAACGCATTCCGCAGAACAATATCCGGCCAGTCCGCCTTATCCCCAAAAATGGATGCGATCCATGCAGTGTCGTGATGCTTGCGGTGCATGCTGTATCGCACCGTCGATTTCCAGCCCTATTCCTGGCATGCCTGAAGGGAAGCCTGCGGGCGTTAAATGTATACAACTGGCAGATGATCTGCGATGTCTGATTTTTGGGAAGCCTGAACGACCGGCCTGCTGTTCGGGCTTGCAGGCGTCGACTGACATGTGCGGAACAAATCGCGAACACGCAATGTTATGGTTGCATGAACTGGAAAAAGCGACCGCACCACAATGAACATCATGCAAACGCTGAACCCCGCATTATTCTTATTTCTGTGCCTTTACGATGCGGTTGCGTCCACTGTTTTTAGCCCGATACAGCGCTGCGTCGGCCTCCGCTAAAATGCTCTCTGGGCTGCCATTCAGTGGCGCGATACCTCCGCTCAAAGTGATTCTGATGATATGGCCTTCACCGGAATTGATCTTGCTGTCTTCCAGAGCAATACGTAAACGCTCAGCGACCATCATGCCGTCTTCAGCGCTGGTGTTCGGTAACAGCACAGCAAACTCCTCGCCCCCCAGACGGCCAGCCAGATCGTCTTTACGCATGGTATTGCCGTGCAGAAGACCGGCCAGATAAACCAGCACTGCGTCGCCGGCAGCGTGACCAAAGCTGTCATTCACATGTTTGAAGTGATCAAGGTCAAGCATAATCAGCATGCCGCCTTTTCCGCCTTGAGCGATCAATGTCAGCTCTGCCTGCAGACGCGCCATAAAGGCGCGGCGATTCGCCAATCCCGTGAGCGCATCCGTGGTCGCTAAATACTCCAGATTCTGCTCATGGCGTCGCCGCTCGGTGACGTCACTGACGATCATCAGGCGACCAATATTATCGTCGCCGTTTTTCAGCGGAATCAGATTAATTCTGATGGTGCGGCCATCCGGCAAACTGTATTCGCCATCTTCGACAGATTCTTCAAATATATCCAGAATGTCTTGCGAAATCATTTTGCGAAAGGCTTCCCGGTTGATCCCGGTCAGCGCCACAGGAGGCGTCTGCACCCCCAGAAGATCACAGATCACGCGGTTCGCCACAACAACGTCACCATTCTGATTTTGCGCCAGAACGCCACCCGGAAAATGTTGTATGACTTCAAATAAGTGCGCGCGGGTACTGCGTAATGCATCCTCTATCCGCCGGCGCTCGGTGGTATCCACCATGGTCCATATCAGATCACCCTCAGGGTTATCGGGATCCAGCAAACTGCCACGGACCGCAAACCAGCGCAACTCACCACCAACGATAAACTGTTGATAATCAATATTGATACCGCCATCCTGCCGCACCATTCTGTAATAGCCGCCAAAGGTATCAAAAGAATCGTCATCAGGATGGATGATACGCATACTCCTGCCGGTTAATGCCAATCCATCTTCAGAAAACGTATCAATCGCACGCTGATTTGCCAGACGGATAATGCGCTGCGGGGTAGTCACAAACAAAGCCGCCGCCGCATTATCGAGCAAGGCACGGCGCAAGGTTGTATCGGCCATGCGCTGACTGATGTCCGTCTGCGTTCCTATGACCTGTTGTCCTTTGCCATTGAGTTCCTGCGTAATCTGGCCGCGTATTTCTACCCAACACCAATCACCTTGTGATGTCAGCAGACGGGTTTCAACATGAAACGGCTCACTGCGCTCTATTTGTGCCTGTAATTGCTGTAGCACGCTCGTTCTGTCGTGCGGATGCAGCCACAGGCTCCAGTCATCAAATTGAATAGTGTCATCGTGTGCCGGATAACCCAGCATTTCGTGACAACGTGCATCCAGTTGCATCTGGCCACTGCCGATATCCCAGTTCCAAAGACCATCCTGCACCGCCAATACGGTCAGGCGTAAACGTTCTTCGCTTTGTTGCAATGCCTCATGCTCTGCATGCTGTTTGGTCACGTCTTGTATATAACCGTGCCACAAGGTATTGCCGTCCGCTTCACGCTCAGGATTAGAGCATCCGGCTAACCAGCGTATCTCACCGTTATCACGGACAAAGCGATATTCGTTGAACCAGGGTGTCAGCGCGCGGGCGGATTCGTCAATACTGGCGCGTAGTTGCGGCTGATCCTGGGGATGAACGTGCTCAAGCAGAAAAGTAATATCCTTTGCCGCTTCTTCCGGCGTCGTATCGTAAATATCCACGATATGCGGGCTGGCATACGGAAAATAGCCGCTACCGTCAGGGCGTTGACGATATTGATAAACGACACCCGGTACTTGCGCCACCAGTTTGGTCAGGCGTTGCTCTAATTCTATGCGCGCAGCCTCGACTTCACGACGCGCGGAAATATCGGTAAAAATACCAAACACCTTGCGTGCCCGGCCATCTTCATCATGCAGAATCACCCTGCCGCGCGCACTGATCCAACACCATCCGCCATCGCTACGCAGCATTCGATGTTCGTTCTCAAAGTTATCGGTTTTACCGTGGCGTACCTGTTCCAATTCGGCATACACCGCTGGCCAGTCATCCGGATGAATCAAACGCCGTATACCATCAATACTCTGTTCAAGGTCGTCCGGAGTAATACCCAATATGAAATGAATGCGAGTGTCGATGTTCATATGGTCGTTACTCAGATCCCAATCCCAGACACCGAATGCACCGCCTTCCAGCGCCATCTCGAAACGCTGCATATTCTCTTGCAGCAAAATCTGTTTGCGACGCACACGCTCGAATAAAGAAACAATCCACGACACCGCAGCCAGAATAAGAAGCGTACCCAGCGCATTTCTCCAGCGACTGTCAGAAATCGCCTCATGTAAATTCTCCAGTGCACGCTCACTATCGAGACCGACGCTGACCACGAGCGGATAGTTTTTCAAGCGGTTCCAGGCGTAGTAACGCTCAACACCATCAACCTTCGCCTTGACATGATATTCACCCTGGTTTTTTTGTGGCATCCGCACAAACTCACGTTCCGGCGCGACCCATTGCGTCATCGCCTTATCCTGCATGACCGAGCGCGCCAGATAGCTGCCATCGTTGCGCACGACAAATGCGACATCGCTGCCGCCAGAAAACACCTCACGGAAATAATTGGAAATGTAATCTGGTGAAATGGAGAGCACCAACACACCGGCAAATTGACCCGCACGCTCCACCGGATAAGAAAACTGAAGCGACCATTTACCTGAAACGCGCCCCATGATCGGACGGCTGATAAATAATTTTGCGGGGCCACCATGCGTATGCGCCTGGAAATGTTCACGGTCTGCAATCGACACTTTAGGTACAGCGCCCTGCGGGTCGGACAAACTCGAATAAACGAGATTTCCACTGGCATCAGCAACGGCAATTTGCAAGATGCTGTCACGCGGAAAAGTTTTGAGTGCGGTCTCAACTGAACGCGGAAAATCTGGTGCACGGTCAGTCACGAACTTCGTTGCGAGCGTGTGCGCCAGATATTCGAGGCTGGCGATCGACGAGCTGACCTGCGTCACCATCGCCGCCGACATTTGCACTGCCCGCAAACGCGTCTGATATTTATTGTCCTCTAATTCAGATGCCTGATAACGCAGTAACTGCGCCCAATACAACGCGCACAGCAGTAATGCCAGCGCAATCGCAATGAAGGGACGTAAAAATGCACGGTGACGGGGGAAAATTCTGCTGGATATCATTTTAATCATGCTTTCAACTACCGGGCATTCATATCCGGTAGCTTTCTGTTTCGCACGCGTTGACCTCAACACGTGCAACTAAGTTCAGAATAAGCGATTTGCTGACGAAACAGAACAGAGCAAAAACTCTATCTTTGCGGAAACTCAGGCTATATCAAACCATTGACACAATGATTGACATTTAGTCGTAAAAAATAGACGGAAGATTGATTCGGATTCAACATCTGCAAAAAAATGCATCGTCAAAAATTGACGATGCGCAAGGGGAATAATGCGATGAAGCGAAATAGTCCGATGACGCAATATAGAAAATGAAATTACAAGAGCGGTAGCTGTGCCGCAGGTCACATCAGGCGCATACGCATGGTGTCGCCATTCAGAAAGCAAAGAGAAACGCCGTCATCGTGCGCTTTCACCAGATCGACCTGTTGTTCGAGTACCGTTGCATAGATTTTCTTGCCATCCGCACGAAAAATTCCGAACCAGCATTTGCTATTGGAAATCAACTTAGATACTGAACGTGCCGCCAGAAATAAATACTCACTACCGCGCACATTCATGCTGGCGCTCAGTATCTGTCCGCGCGCAAATGGTGTTGGTAAATGTGCCGAAATAATCCGCGCGCCCTGATGATCAACTTCCATCACCGCACCTTTGGTCGGCCGGGATGGTTTCACTACAAATTGATACGGCCCCATATTTGTTGGCACCTTCGCCGCAATTTCTGCGGTTTCCGGAAAATCCTGAAAATACGACCCCGAATTTGCTTGCTGCTTCAGGGAAGCGCTGGTTTGTATGCCGGATTTTTGCATGGTGATATCTCCTCTGCTGGCAATGATGTGCAGACATCTGCATTCGTTTTCCATCTCATCACTCAACAAAGCAATCACGATGGATGTGCAAAGTATCTTTAAACCACACAAGAACAACAATAATTTTTAATTAAGTATTAAATTCCGATACCACCCGTAGCAATATCTGCACGGCATTGGTTTCACTGCCCCAACTGGGCGACACAGGCAAAAATATACTCCCCCCAGTATCTAAAATAGCCCAGCAAATACGCTGAGCTTAGGCGTATTTTTCAAAAATAGGGGGGGAGTATGTATCTCTGGCCGTATTTCCCGGGTCGCGGGCGGCAAAAACCGAAATTGAGTCGCGTCTGGCATGTTAAGCTTCGTGCCTGCTAAAACTGCGGTTTCTGTCCGGTTCAACATTGCCCGGTTCAACATCGATTACACAAGTGACAAACGCTATGGATTTACTGCTCGCCGTTAAAGTTATCATCATGGGCATCGTCGAAGGTCTGACGGAGTTTTTGCCTATCTCTTCCACCGGTCACCTGATCCTGACCGGCAGCCTGTTGAATTTCACCGGCGAGACGCAAAAAGTATTTGAAATCGTGATTCAAGCCGGTGCTATTTTCGCCGTCTGCTGGGAATACCGCGCCAAAATTGCCTCGGTGTTGTCTGGCCTCGGAAGCGACCCCAAAGCGCGCAAATTCACGCTCAATTTGCTGATCGCCTTTTTCCCGGCCGCGATTCTCGGCCTGCTGTTTTCCAAACACATCAAAGCTGTCTTATTTGCGCCGGTGCCAGTAGCGCTCGCCTTCATCATCGGTGGCCTGATTATTTTGTGGGTAGAACGTAATCAGAAAGGTGCCGATACGCATGACGACAGCCATGCAAGGATACAGACAGTCGATGACATGACACCACTCGATGCACTCAAAATCGGTATCGCACAAGCCTTTGCGCTGATCCCCGGCACCAGCCGTTCCGGTGCCACGATTATCGGCGGCATGCTGTTCGGACTGTCACGCAAAGCGGCAACCGAATTTTCTTTTTTCCTGGCGATACCAACCCTGCTGGGCGCCACGGTTTATTCGCTGTACAAAGCCAGAAACGAATTGTCGATGGCAGATTTGCCGATGTTCAGTCTTGGCACAGTAGCAGCGTTTATTTCTGCTTTCTTTTGCGTACGCTGGTTGTTGCGCTACATCAGCTCACACAATTTCAATGTGTTCGCGTGGTACCGCATCGCGTTCGGCATCATGATTCTGATCACCGCATATACCGGCATGATTCAATGGGTTGATTAAGCAGTGTCATCAGCAAGTTATCCCGCCAATACGGTTGATCAGGCGCTGCACCTGCTACAGACCGTATTTGGCTATCCCGCTTTCCGTTCGCAACAAGGCCAGATCGTAGAACATGTCGTGCACGGTGGTGACGCACTGGTACTCATGCCCACCGGCGGTGGCAAATCGCTGTGTTATCAGATTCCGGCACTGATCCGTCACGGCGTTGGTATCGTGGTGTCACCGCTGATCGCGCTGATGCAGGATCAGGTCGATGCACTGGCCGAAGTCGGCGTGCGCGCAGCATTTCTGAATTCCACCCAGAGTTTTGACGAGATCCTTGCGGTTGAAAAAAAGATGCGCGAAGGCGAGCTTGATCTGGTCTACATCGCTCCCGAACGTTTGCTGACACAGCGCTGCCTGGAATTGCTGGAAGTCGTCGATATCGCCTTGTTCGCGATTGACGAAGCGCATTGCGTATCGCAATGGGGACATGATTTCCGTCCTGAATATATCCGTCTGTCGATACTGCACGAACGCTTTCCACATGTACCGCGTATCGCGCTGACGGCCACCGCCGATCAGCAAACCCGCGATGAAATAATCCATCGTCTGCGCCTGGAAAATGCGCTGCAGTTTGTGTCCTCATTCGACCGCCCGAATATCCGTTATCAGATCGTCGAGAAAGGCAACGGGCGTAAGCAGTTGCTGGATTTTATTCAGGCGCAGCATGCGGGTGACGCCGGTATCGTGTATTGTCTGTCGCGCAAAAAAGTCGAGGAAACTGCCGAATTTCTCAATGAAAACGGCATCACATCCCTGCCCTATCATGCCGGTATGGACATGACTGAGCGCAGCCGCAATCAGGCGCGCTTCCTGCGCGAAGACGGCATCGTCATGTGCGCCACGATTGCGTTTGGCATGGGGATAGATAAGCCAGATGTCCGTTTCGTCGCGCATCTGGATCTGCCAAAAAGCGTCGAAGGTTATTATCAGGAAACCGGGCGTGCCGGGCGTGATGGCGCCAGCGCGAATGCCTGGATGGCGTATGGCTTGCAAGACGTGGTACAGCAGCGCCGCATGATCGATGAATCAGAAGCCAACGACACCTATAAACGCGTGCAAGGCGTCAAGCTTGATGCCATGTTATCACTGTGCGAAACTCTGAATTGCCGTCGCGTACATATCCTCGATTACTTCGGACAAGCATCCGAACCCTGCGGCAACTGCGACACCTGCATCAACCCTCCGACCTCGTTTGATGGCACGATCGCGGCACAAAAAATTCTGTCCACCATTTACCGCGTCGATCAGCGTTTTGCTGCTGGTCACATCGTCGATATCTTGCGCGGCATCGATACCGAGCGCGTGCAACAGTGGCGCCACGAACAGTTGTCAACGTATGGCATAGGATCAGACAAAAGCGAAGCCGAATGGCGCGCGATTCTGCGTCAATTGATTGCACTCGGCCTGATTGCCGTTGACTATGAAAATTACAGCTCGCTGAAACTGACCGAAGCATCGCGCGCTGTCTTACGCGGCGAAACCAAAGTTCAGTTGCGGCAATACAAAAAAGCAGAAAAAGCGGTGAAACATAAACGCCAGTCTGCGAAAGATTATGCCGAAGCCGAACTGGGCGCGGAAGAGCAGGCATTATTCGATAAACTGCGCTGGTGGCGCGTCGAAACAGCACGCACGCACAATGTTCCGGCGTATGTGATTTTCCCCGACGCCACGCTGCGTGAAATTGCCCGCAACGCACCGCAAACACTGACCGCGCTGCGCGCGATTTCGGGGGTCGGTGATAAAAAACTCGACAGTTATGGCGCAGAAATTTTGCAATTGATTGCAGAACTGCACGCGACCTGACATGACAATGGAGCATCTGGATATGCCCCCGTTTCAATCGGATCAACAACAGCGCTTTTCTGAAGCTGCAGCTATCCTGCTCCAACGCAGGCGTAATGGCAGCAAAGGCGAACGATTACCAGAGTCCTGCCGCCCGCAAAATCTGGATCAGGCACTGGCGATACAAACAGAAGTCAGTGCGCAATCTGGTGACAAAATAGCCGCATGGAAATGCGGAATGCCGGGTGCAAATACGGTGGTGCTCGCACCGATTTATGCCAACACCGTTTTTCAAGAAGCTGATACCTGTCCGGTCTGGAGCGATCAGCAATGCGCACGCATAGAACCGGAACTGGCCTTCATACTCGGACGTGATTTACCGGCTCGCGCAGAGTCTTATACGGTTGCCGAAATCGATGCGGCTATCCGGGAAACACGACTGGCGCTGGAATTGATAGGCACGCGTTACAGCTATCCCGACGCGGCTACTTTTGCCGAACATCTTGCCGATGGATTGTTTAATCAGGGCTTATGTCTTGGCCCGGTTATTCATACAGACATTCACACCGACATTCATACCGACGATGCGGCAAACTTACAAACGATGCCGATAAAGATCAGTTGCGCCGGACATACGCCACAAGAATTTTCTGGTGTGCATCCGGCAGGTAACCCGCGTGCACCGCTGTATTGGCTGGTGGAGTTTTTGCGCAACCGTGGTCAGGGCTTGCAGGCAGGTCAGGCCATTATTACCGGCTCTTATGCCGGCAGCCCCGATGTTCCGTTGCATGAAGATATCAGCGTCAGTTTCGGGCTGCTCGGTGAATTGCATGTGCGTTTTATCAGTAAAACGTCAGCATAAAAAAGGCAGCTCAGATTCACTGGCTGCCATTATTTAAGCTACTGCTGATATTATTTTTTACGGAACACCAGATCCCAGACGCCATGCCCTAAACGCAGACCACGGTTTTCAAATTTGGTCACCGGACGATAGTCAGGACGTGGCGCATAGCCATCTGCCGTATTTTCCAGCGCAGGCTCGGCGCTCAACACCTCAAGCATCTGCACGGCGTATTCTTCCCAGTCAGTCGCACAATGCAGATAACCACCAGACGCCAATCGTGACGCCAATAATTGCACCAATGGTCCCTGTATCAGGCGGCGCTTATTGTGACGCGCCTTGTGCCACGGATCGGGAAAGAACACGTGCACACCATGCAAAGACTCTGGCGCAATCATATTGGTTAAGACTTCGAATGCATCATGCTGAATAATGCGCTGGTTTTGCAAGCCCATCTCATCGGTCAGTTTCAGCAGGCTGCCCACACCCGGCGTGTGTACTTCAACGCCGATGAAATTTTTCTCAGGCATGCTGGCAGAAATCTTGGCACTGGTTTCACCCATGCCAAAACCAATTTCAAATACCGTCGGCGCATGACGGCCAAAAGCCGCGTCAATATCAAGTTGCTCTTTTTTATACGGAATACAAAAACGCGGCCCCAGAGTTTCAATCGCACGCGCCTGCGCATCAGACAAACGTCCGGCGCGGGTCACAAAGCTGCGGATGCGGCGCTCAGTGGGGTCATAAAACAGCGGTTTGCTGCTGTCAGCAGGCTTGGAATCAGGCATACGGGAAATCAAAGGAAGAATTTACTGGAGCGGGTGAAGGGAATCGAACCCTCGTATGAAGCTTGGGAAGCTGCCGTTCTACCATTGAACTACACCCGCGAAACCGCCATTTTACGCGGGTTTGACTATCCTTGGCAAACCGCCAGCCGCCGGGCTGACTGCCTCAGAATCCGGAATGATGAATGCGAGCGATGTCTTGTCTTCACCGCAGCAGGTTCCGATTCCATGCATTAAGACGTGCTGGCGGCTTGGACATTCAACTTAGAAAGCAGCCGAAGATCGCCTCTGAACGGCTAAACGACTACAATCACACTTTACGTCTTTTTCAACATCCCCATGGCTCGCCTGCAATTGCATTTCCCTGAAGACCAGTATTACTATTCCACTCAGCTCACCGTTCGCGTCACTGATATCAATGGTGCCAATCATCTTGGTAACGATTCCATGATCTCGATGATTTCTGAAGCGCGTGCCCGTTTCTTGTTTGAGTTCGGCATCCGGGAAACGGCTCAGGATGGTATCGGCATTATCGTCACAGACTTGGCGACAACCTATAAAGCCGAGGGACATGCGCGAGACCAGTTGCTGTTTGAAGTCGGCGTGATGGATTTTAATAAATACGGCGGCGACATTACTTTCCGCATCAGCCGCCCAGCAGATCAGGCGCAGGTTGCAATGGCAAAATCAGGTTTTGTGTTTTTTAACTACCAACTGGGAAAAGTCGTTCCTATGCCGGAAGAGTTTAAAAACAAATTTAATCGCGTTAACTGGCTGGACTGATGCTCAAAAATGCAAGATCCGTTATGATCATCATAATTAATAATATAAAAGGAGCATCTGCATGTCTTTAATCGGAAACGTCATCGTTGGGCTGGTTGCGTTATTACATGTCTACATTCTGATACTGGAAATGTTTTTATGGGAAAAACCAGCGGGACTGAAAGCCTTCAGGCAAACCAAAGAATCCGCCGCTGCCACCAAAGTGCTGGCAGCAAATCAGGGTTTGTATAATGGATTTCTCGCAGCTGGCTTATTTTGGGGACTCAGCCTCGGCAGCGCCGGACTTGATGTGAAGGTGTTTTTTCTCGCTTGCGTTCTGCTCGCTGGTTTGTACGGTGCGGCAACTGCCAGCAAGAAAATTCTCTACATCCAGGCATTGCCCGCCTTGCTCGGTCTGATACTGCTGAATGTCGCCTGAACCTGCAGTTTCGTCATTCATCTCAAAAAAGAGCCCGTCAGTTATCAACGACGGGCTCTTTTTTTATCAACGCCACTCGACCAGGGAAATACCGAGGCCAAACCGGTTTTGCCGGAAATTGTAATCAATCAGACTTTCGCCATAACCACTGAATATCTGGGCATATCCATGCAAACCAGCAACCAGCGGAAATGCCCATTCCAGTTGAACGGAACCACGGGATTCTTTTCCAGAACGCAAACTATGCCGTCCCTGAAAAGTAAAAATATGCTCGCCGGTTTTGCGGGTCAATAACAACTCACCCCGGCCAATATAATTTTCAATACCAGGATTATCATCTGCACCAGCCGTCTCCTTGATACGCCACCAGGGACGCAGACTGAGGCTCCAATCACCACGCTCAGCAGCGACTTCACCAATCACACGATTCCAGCTGCGGGATAAAGGCAGGGAGCGGCCATTCGACTGGTGGTTTAAACTGACCGAAGCCATGCGTCCATGCCATCCCATCAGTTCAAACGGTGTGAAAAATACCCCCATCAGTTCCGGTTCATAATTCGTTTCACGAAATGGTCGCGACAAATCGTCGTTGTACACCTGCCAGCGTGAGGATTGCGTATAGCCGCCCCAGATCGTCGCGCGGTCGCCAAATAACCCGTCAATAATCTTGGACTTAAAACTCAACTGGAATTTTGCTTCGGCAGGGCTCAGTCCCATCGCATCGGACTGATGCCCAGGTGTCGGCGAGAATGGCGCCTTGTTGATCCGACTACTGTAGGTCGCTGGCAAAATGTACACAGGTTTATACAAACGCGGTAAAAACCGTGGATTTTTATTCGATGGATCAAGATCCCAGCGCTCGGTCAATCCGTCGACCCGCTCGCTCAGAAACGAGCGCGGCGCCTCACTTTCTGCAACAACGGCAACCGGTGCAATAGGTGAAACGACGGTTTCCGCTGTCATTGCAGGCGCAAGATTAACGGCATTTGCACCCGCCACACTCTTATTCCTGTTATGCAATTGATCGTAACAGACGAGTCTCTCTGCGTCGTTTTCCAATTGAACGCAGTGAGTCTGTGCCACAGCGTTCACACTGTGCATGACCAGCAACAGCGCGCCCATCGGCCATATCTTCTGACACGGCTTATTTGATTTATTCGTTTTATTCTGTTTCATTGCATTTTTTCTTGTCTGGCATCATCACTGGCGGACATTTCTTGTCCTGTGATTACAAGTACAACATGCGTTGCCGTTCGTCTTCAGAAGGCTCGATATCGCGTGCTTCGTAGAAGGCAAAAATCGCATCGACAATATTTGCGGGCTCATCAATCAGATGCACCAGATTCAGATCCGACGGCGCAATCATGCCATTGCCAGCCATCTGTACCCTGATCCATTCCAGTAAGCCGCTCCAGAAACTGGTGCCCACCAGAATCACGGGTATATGCCGCGTCTTTCCGGTTTGTATCAGTGTCAGGACTTCGCTGACTTCATCCATCGTGCCAAAGCCACCGGGAAACACGACATACGCATCGGCATATTTAACAAACGCGACTTTACGTGCAAAAAAATGGCGAAAACTCAGGCTGATGTTTTGCCACGGATTCGTACGCTGCTCATGTGGCAATTCGATGTTCAGTCCTACCGATGGCGAGGCACCTTCATAGGCACCTTTGTTCGCGGCTTCCATAATACCGGGGCCGCCACCGGAAATAACTGCAAAACCCTGATCTGACAAGCGGCGGGAAAGGTCAACACAGAGCTGATAGTATTTGTCTTCTGGTTTGGTTCTGGCTGAACCAAAGATAGTCACCGCTGGCCGTATCGTTGAAAGCCGCTCGGTGGACTCGATAAACTCTGCCATAATCGTGAACATATGCCACGATTCACGCGCTTTTAAGGCAGTTGCCTTATCTCTGTCGATAATCTGGCGCAACCTCGTTACATCTTTTCTGTTTCCGTTTCCGTTCATATGCAAAATACCCTGTTATTAGTCGATGGCTCAAGTTATCTGTACCGAGCCTTTCACGCCATGCCCGATCTGCGCAATCCGCAAGGAGAGCCAACCGGCGCCATCTACGGCATCATCAACATGCTACGCCGTTTGCGCAGTGATTATCCGGCAGCATACATGGCATGTGTATTTGATGCAAAAGGCAAAACTTTCCGTGACGATTTGTATCCCGAATACAAAGCACAGCGTGCTGCCATGCCTGATGATTTGCGCCTGCAGATAGAACCGATACACGAAGCCGTCAAAGCCATGGGCTGGCCTATCCTGATGGTCGAAGGCGTCGAAGCCGATGACGTGATCGGCACACTCGCTGTCGAGGCAACGGCACGCGGCCTCAATACCATCGTTTCTACCGGCGACAAAGATCTTGCTCAGTTGGTGAATCCCCACGTCACCCTGATCAACACCATGAGCAACGAAAAGCTTGACGAAGCAGGCGTGTTGGCAAAATTCGGCGTACCGCCTGAGCGTATCATCGATTATCTGACGCTGATCGGCGATACCGTCGATAACGTTCCCGGTGTGACCAAATGCGGTCCCAAAACAGCGGTCAAATGGCTGGCCGAATATGACAGCCTGGATGGCGTGATCGCCAATGCAGACAAGATCAAAGGCGTGGTCGGCAATAACCTCCGTGCGGCATTAGACTGGTTGCCGCAGGGGCGCGTACTGATCACCGTCAAAACGGATTGCGATTTATCAGCACATCATATTTCTATCGATGAATCGCTGGTCGCGAAAGAAGAAAGCAAAGAAGCGATGCTCGCGTTCTACAAACGCTATGGTTTTAAAACCTGGCTACGTGAATTATCCGGCGATGCAACGGCGGGCGCGACGCCGTTAAGTTCAACAGCAAAAACCACTGCTGGTTCAGGTAATACGCCAGCACAGGCTGGATTATTCAATGATGACGATGCGGCACCATCCACTGTCATCAGCAACTATGAAACCGTGTTAACCGAAGCCCAGCTTGATGCCTGGATCGCACGTATCAATGCTGCCGACCTGACCGCTGTCGATACTGAAACAACCTCGCTCGAACCGATGACAGCGCAACTGGTCGGGATTTCTCTGTGCTGCGAAGCAGGTCATGCCTGCTACATTCCTGTTGCACACCAATATGCCGATGCACCGGCACAACTGTCGCGCGAATCGGTATTGGAAAAACTCAGGCCGTGGCTGGAAGATGACAGCAAAGCCAAGGTCGGACAAAACCTGAAATACGATACGCATATTTTTGCAAATCATGGCGTCGCTCTGCGCGGCATCGTCCATGACACCCTGCTCGAATCTTACGTCTTCGAGTCGCATAAATCGCATAACATGGACAGCCTTGCGCTGCGCCATCTCGGTAAAAAAACTATCAGCTTTGAAGACGTCTGCGGCAAAGGTGCGGCGCAAATCTGTTTCGATCAGGTCGAGCTGCAACGGGCGACAGACTATGCCGCGGAAGATGCCGATATCACGCTGCAATTGCATCTGGCGATGTGGCCAGAAATCGAAACAGACGCCAGCTTGCAACGCGTCTATCACGACATAGAATTACCGACTTCGGTCGTCCTGCAAAAGATAGAACGCAACGGCGTCCTGATCAATAAAGATTTGCTCAATGCTCAGTCAAATGAAATCGGCAAACGCTTGCTGGAACTGGAACAAAACGCCTACGAACTCGCAGAACAACCGTTCAATCTGAATTCCCCCAAACAACTCGGTGAGATTTTCTTTGGCAAACTGGGTTTGCCCGTCGTCAAAAAAACGCCCTCCGGTGCGCCGTCGACGGATGAAGAAGTTTTACAAAAACTTGCGGAAGATTACCCGCTGCCCAAAGTATTGCTGGAATACCGCGGCCTCGCAAAACTCAAATCGACATACACCGACAAACTGCCGAAAATGGTGAACGCGCAGACGGGTCGCGTGCATACCAACTATGCGCAGGCCGTTGCGGTGACTGGGCGACTCGCCTCAAACGATCCGAATCTGCAAAATATTCCGGTACGCACGGCAGAAGGCCGGCGTATCCGCGAAGCCTTTGTCGCAGCACCTGAGCATGTAATTATTTCCGCTGATTATTCGCAAATCGAATTACGCATCATGGCGCATATTTCCGGTGATGCCAGCTTACTGAAAGCCTTTGCCGATGGCGAAGACGTGCATAAAGCCACCGCCGCTGAGATTTTTGGTGTTGCGCTTGATGATGTCACGAGTGAGCAACGACGCTACGCGAAAGTGATTAATTTCGGTCTGATCTACGGCATGAGTGCGTTTGGCCTCGCCGGCAATCTCGGCATAGAACGTGCTGCGGCACAAAGCTATATCGACAAATATTTTCAGCGCTATCCCGGCGTTGCGCAATACATGGCCGATACCCGCACCAAAGCCAAGGCACACGGCTATGTCGAAACCGTGTTCGGACGGCGACTGTGGCTGGCAGAAATCAACAGCCCGAATGGCCCGCGTCGTCAGGGCGCCGAACGTGCAGCGATCAATGCGCCTATGCAAGGCACTGCTGCCGACCTGATTAAACTCGCCATGATTGCAGTGCAAAACTGGCTGGAAAACGATCACTTGCAATCAAAAATGATCATGCAAGTCCACGATGAACTTGTGCTCGAAGTACCGGAATCTGAACTCGAACTGGTACGCAAAAAATTGCCAGAACTGATGGCGAATGTGGCGCAGCTGCACGTTCCTTTGCTGGCAGAAGTCGGTATAGGAAAAAATTGGGAAGAAGCACATTAAAGTGCATTAATTTCCGCGACACCTCCGTTATATATGCGGCTTCTGGCATCGTTTCGTGCCAGCAGCCGCATATTTATTCAACATAGCCAACGATAATAGTTGCCCATAATTGCAGACTTTTGATACCGCGTCTGGTGCGAACGCATTGTTTAGCTCAAGTCACCGACAGCACGCCCATTTTGTCTGATTAATGTCATACGTTAAGCCCTTCGTTTACCGTAAAACGTTAATTAAAGTTAAGTCAGTCAGTCCTTTTTTGCAGCAAATAAGATCCGTTCCTGCCTGTAAAACAGCCAGATTGGCACTGATCACACCCATCCTCTTGCAACTGCATTTAACTTTGCACGTCAATAGCGACGCAATAAATTGCGACGTATCCACTGAGCAACTTTCCTTTTACCGGCAAAAAATTTACTTATTGTCAGCTATATTTTCTTGGCGTAGAGTCGAAAACGAGCAATTCTTGATCGCTGAATATGTTCCGCACTCTGACATTCTGAGTGCTTTTTTTAATGCATATCACCTGCTTAGTTATTCTGATTTTTGACATTAACCTGTAAGTCACATCGTTCTTTTTTTATCAAATACGCAGAGTGATATTGAATGTTTCAATGCATCTCAAGCTGCACAAAGCAGTACTGAGAATTTATGTTGAACCAAACAGGATGCGGAGATTCCAGCCGCTCAGATCATGAAAGAGGAATACCATGCGTTTAAATATGCCTGTCAGTCAGAATGAACATCCGATCAGTGATACAGAATCAATTGTCTCGACCACCGACTTACAAGGAAACATTACTTACGCCAATCCTTATTTCATTGAAGTCAGTGGTTTTACAGCAGATGAGCTGATAGGTGCACCACAAAATATTGTTCGTCACCCTGACATGCCCGTTGAAGCCTTTGCCGACTTATGGAGCACAGTCAAATCCGGCTTACCATGGACCGGTATCGTAAAGAATCGCTGCAAAAATGGCGACTATTACTGGGTCTGTGCGAATGTCACACCGGTGATTGAGGATGGTAAGCCAGTCGGCTATATGTCTGTACGTACCAAGCCATCGCCCCAACAAATCAGTGATGCAAAAAAATTGTATGCAGAGCTGAAAAACGGCAACCCGAATAACATCCGCCTGCATCAGGGTGGAGCCCGCAGTAATAATTTTATTGCCCGGCTACGTTCTCGCTTCAGGTTCTCCATCAATCATCACCTCGCCCTGACCGCGGCTCTGATGGTCACTTCTTTTATTTTTACGCTGATCTGCAATTTTGTGACGATAAACCCGGCTACTGAAAGTCAATGGCTGACAGGACTGCTGTTTCTGTCCACTTTCAGCGCGCTGTCATCGTGGTACAACTTTCACCGGGCCGTCACGATTCCCAGCCGACGGGCGCTGGAAGCCTGCAAAATTATGGCGGGCGGCGATCTGACCGGCGAAATCAATACCAGCCGTACCGATGATCTGGGACAGGTATTACGAATGCTGAGGCAGTTACGAATTAACCTGCATTCTATCGTCGGTGATGTCCTCAAGAATGCAGAAAAAATAGGGCTGGCAACCAAAGAGATTGCGGCAGGCAACCTGGACTTATCCAGCAGAACTGAATCGCAGGCATCCTCGCTTGAAGAAACCGCCGCCAGTATGGAACAGTTTGCATCCACCGTATCGCAAAACTCTGACAATGCAACACAAGCCAGCACCATGGCGAACGAGGCCTTACATATCGCTGGCAGTGGTGGAAAAATTTCTGATCAGATGGTCGCGACGATGGATGACATCAGCCATTCCTCCAAACGCATGATAGAAATTACAGGCATCATCGAAGGTATCGCATTTCAAACGAATATTCTGGCGTTAAATGCTGCGGTCGAGGCTGCCCGCGCAGGCGAACAGGGACGCGGCTTCGCCGTCGTGGCGTCAGAAGTGCGTAATCTGGCGCAACGCAGTGCGTCTGCATCAAAAGAAATCAAAGAACTGATTGATGAATCCATGCAAAAAATTCAGACAGGTTCATCGCTCACCAGTAATGTCGGCGGTGCCATGCGGGAAATTATCACCACAACGGAAAAAGTAACGAGCGTCATGGGAGAAATTGCCTCAGCCTCACAAGAGCAACGTGCAGGCATATTGCAAGTCAATGATGCGGTTACGCTGATGGATGAGGTGACACAGCAAAACGCTGCATTGGTAGAAGAAGCGGCAGCCGCAGCAGCGAGCCTGGAAACCCAGACCACAACGCTGGTCAGTGCATTATCAGTTTTCAAGCTGACTCATCGTTCGTCGCAGACATCAGCAAAACACGTGTCATATGCTCAGCAATCACGCACAAAAGCAGTACCGCGTTCCACATCTGTGAAAAATCGTCAACCTGTTGCGCAGATAGAACAGCTAAGCTGAGCAACGCCTCCCCTGGAAAACCCGCGTCTCAGGACTGATCTGGCGTGGGTTTTCCTTTTTTCAGGTGTAACAGCATGCGCCATCTCCCTGAATAACTCACAGACGCATTGATCGTCACTACTTAGTAATGTAAACGACATCGACCATCGACGCTTTTGAATTGTGAAAAAATGCAGAGAGCGGGAAAAGTGAAAATCAGGTCTATGTAATTCCATCAAAATACGTCAATATGATGATCAATAGCGATCAATATTTATCTCCAACCATATCTGCATGACGATCCGTAGTACAAGCAACATCACTGTGCGTTTTTTGCGTTTGCTGCTGTTGTTCGTTTTTATCACTGGCAACAGCCTCGCGGCTGCGAGGGCTGAAACGATCACATTGATTGGTGAGGATGACTGGTACCCATACTCCGGGCTAAAAGATGGCAGGATTCGCGGCTTTGCCGCCGACATCATTGAAGCCGCGTATGCCGCTGCTGGTATTCAGGTCAAATTTACATCGGCACCCTATTCACGTTGCCTGATGCTGGCACAAACTGGTCAAGCACTCGGCTGCTTCGACAGCTTGCAAGATGCAAAACTTGCGTCGCTGTTTATCTTTCACAAAGAGCCAATATTCAAAGCTGTCATCGGAATTTATGCCAGAGAAAACGATAAGCTGCCACCCATAACCAGACTGGATCTACGCGGACATCAGGTTGGCGTCACCCACGGTTATACCTACGGCAGCGACATCGAGAATGATGCTGGAATAATCCGGGAAACCGCACCGTCTGATCTGTCAAATTTACGTAAATTATTACGCGGAAGGTCGGATTATTCACTGGTCTATACCAGAGTTGCCGATCACCTCCGCGTCACTCATCCGCAAGAATTTCAGGGGAAAATTAAGCAGGTCGGTGTTGCGCTGGAAGACAAGCTGTTTGTCAGCTTTTCAAAGTCCTGGCCAGGTGCCGCCCGCTACGCACAGTTACTCGACAGTGGCTTGGTTACGATCAGGGCAAACGGAACGTACGCAAAGATAGAACAACGGTGGCAAACGCCACCGCCCTGACGCCGATGCTGGAGCGGATATTGATGTGATATTTTGATCCAGCCTATGCGAGCCGTTCAAAAGATAGAGCTGCGCTGCTATCCCACAGCTTTTATTTTAACCAGCCGCGACGACGGAAATACCAGAACGGTGTGATCGCTGATGCCAGCATCAGCAGCAGAGCGAATGGATAGCCAAGCTCCCAGTCCAGTTCCGGAAACCAGCCTTTGAAGTTCATGCCGTAAATACTGGCAATCAGCGTCGGCGGCAGGAAAGCCACACTGGCGACCGAGAATATCTTGATAATCTTATTCTGATTGATATTGATGAAACCAACTGTGGCATCCATCAGGAAGTTGATTTTATCGAACAGAAATGAGGTGTGACCATCGAGAGATTCGATATCGCGCAAAATCTGACGCGCTTCCTCAAACTGATCTGCATTCAGCAACCGGCCGCGCATCAGAAAACTGACGGCACGGCGCGTATCCATCATATTGCGGCGGATACGTCCATTCAGATCTTCCTCTTGTGCGATCGAATTCAGCGCCGCAGCGGCGTCCTGATCGCTGAAATCTTTTTGCAGCACAGCGCGGCTGACATCTTCCAGATTCTGATAAATACCTTCCAGCGCATCCGCAGAATACTCCGCATCGGTCGCATACAAATCCAGCAGCACATCTTTGTAATCGTTAATAGAACCGGGGCGTGAACGGGCACGCATGCGGACCAGACGGAACACCGGCAAATCGGTATTGTGTACAGAAAAGAGAATATCGCGCGCCAGAATAAACGCGACTGTCACCGTGCGTGCTGGTTCATCGTCTTCGTTTTCATCGATCAAAAAATCGGTGCGTAAATGCAGATCACCGCTATCAGCTTCGTAATAACGCGCAGACGCTTCAATGTCCTTAACTTCGTCTTCGCCCGGCAAAGTCACGCCGTAGATACTTTTGACCCACTCGCGCTCTTCTTCATTCGGGTCTGTCAGATCGACCCACACCGGCAAGGTATTTTCGAGATCGGCACGATTTTCGATATTAATCTGACTCAGCCGTCCATTGTGTAAAACGAAAACATTAATCATGGGCAATTCCGGTAAAACCTGCTAAGGATGGGGCCGGGCGGGCAGTGCACTGATCACCACAGTTGCGGAAAATTACTGCAAGACCCGGCCTGACTTAAAATTTTTTCGTTCGCGTACATCCTGCGAACAGCTCGCAAACAATAAAAACATGCGCGCTACATTTGCGCTGCGACTGTCAGCGCTGTGCCTTTTGCAAGGCTTTTTCCAATGCTTTCAATCGCAAGTCTTGCTCAGCATTACTGGCGGACGCTTCCTCAACCGGAGGCGGAGGTTTCACGAATCCCTTAGCATCATTGAGCTTGATATTTGTACTGGTCGGATTACTGTCAAGACAGGCGGTATCTGAATATACGGTTTTGCCATCAATGGTACAACGACGCACGCCAGATTCAACCGTGGCTGCCTGGCGGACACCGCTGCTATTTTGCCCCGGCAGACTGAGTTCCTGTATGCCCGTCACATTTTTCAATTCATTACCAATCACATTCGCCGACTTTCCCCATTTCGACCAGACATCCTGCATCGGTAAATGTCCGTAACGTATCGTGTATAAAAAGCCCATCGATACTAAGCCCAGTAACATAAATAAAACAGAAACCCAGATCAGGCTCAGGCCGCGTTGTCGTTGTAAATTCATGGCACCTCCGCGTAATTCATACGTTTTAAAATTAATTCAGTCCTTCTCTGTAAGTATCCGGACCCCTGATTTTTATCAAAGTAGCGGGGCTTCGGCAGCATCACCGCTAACCGCGCCGCTTGTGCTGGCCCCAGGTTGGCCGCACTGGTGCGGTAATAATGCTGGGCTGCTGCTTCGGCACCAAATACACCAATGCCCCACTCGACCGAATTCAGATAAATCTCTAATATCCGGCGCTTACTCATGCAGGCTTCGAGCATGTAAGTAATGACCAGCTCCTGTCCTTTGCGCAGATAACTACGCTGACCCGATAAGAACAAATTTTTTGCGAGTTGCTGTGTGATCGTGGAACCACCGGAAACCACCTTGCCCTTTTTCTGATTCTTTTCGTAGGCCTTTTGCATGGCTTCCCAATCGACACCTTCATGATCCACAAAAGTATCATCTTCCGAGGCAATCACCGCGCGTTTCAGATGCGTGGAAATGCGGTTATACGGCACCCATTTATGCTGTAACTGCGCATCCGGATTTTTTTCCTGCAACACGCTGAGTTGCTGGCGCATGAAACTGGTGGAAGAAGGATTGAAATTAATCCACCAGCAAATCTGCAACAGAAAATACGCTTGCAGCAAAATCACCAGCAGCAGCGGCACCGCAACCAGCCAGAGCAGTAACCTGCGGAATAATTTCATTACGCCTCCGCAGTGGCATTCAATGCTTGTCGCAAATCAGCCAGCACCGTTAATGTGTCCGGCCGCACTCCGCGCCAGATAAAAAAAGCTTCCGCCGCCTGCTCTACCAACATGCCAAGACCATCGCGACATTGCGCGCCGTGTATCGCCGCAAAACGCAAAAATGCCGTTGGCTGCGCGCCATACATCAGATCGTAAGCCAGCGTTCCGGTATCAAACAAGCTGCCCGCCAGTGGCGGCACATCGTCATGCAAACTGGCAGAAGTCGCATTGATGATCACATCAAAACGACCGTCAACATCGGTAAAAGTCTGGGAGGAAACCGGAATCTGAGGCAAATATTGTTGTGCCAGTTGCTGCAGCTCCTGCGCCTTCGATAAGGTGCGGTTGGCGATCACCAGTTCTGCCGGCAATTGCTCAAGTATAGGCAATAAGCTACCGCGGGCCGCGCCACCTGCACCGAGCAAGAGAACGCGCTTGCCCTGCAGAGATACGCCCGCATTACGCACGATGTCGGTCACCAGTCCGATGCCGTCCGTGTTGTCGCCAAGAATTTTATCGCCGTCAAAGCGCAAAGTATTGACGGCACCTGCGGCAGCGGCACGGGTCGTCAATTCAGTTGCCAATGCGCAGGCGTCCAGCTTGAATGGCACGGTTACATTCGCACCTTTGCCACCCTGCTGCCGGAACGTCTGCACACTGGCGGCAAAGCCATCCAATGGTGCCTGCAAACGCTGATATTCCAGCGCCTGTGCAGTCTGCGCTGCAAATGCTGCGTGGATATACGGCGACTTGCTGTGCGCAACAGGATTGCCGATCACGACATAGTGATCTGGTGTTGCGGTCTGCGTCATTTTTTACCTCCACGCAATTCTGTTTCTAACTGCTGATCGCGCGTGAATTTGAAGCGGGTGATGACCACCCATAAATCGTCTTTATCGTCCGAGCGCATGTTTTGCGGAAACTTGCCAAACGGTGCCGCACTGCGCACGATACGCAACGCGGCTTTATCGAGCGCTTTATTGCCAGACGATTTTTCTATGCGCGGGCCGCCTTCTTTTTCATAAATGGTGCCATCCTGAAAAATCGGGATATACACTATTAATTCGCCATAGAGTTTCTTCCCATCCTTTTGTGGGAAATTCAGGGTGCCGAAATCTTCTATGCGTTTTTGCAGCTCTTTGTAATACATTGCATAGCCAACTTTTTGCGTACTTGGCGTGATGAAGGTTTTACGCGGACGTTTATTCTGATCTTCAATGGTCTGCGAAATCTCTGCAGCCATCCGGGCTAACGCTTTGCTGGTATCGAGATCGTCGCTGCCTTTATTCGGTGTACGGCTGTCATCGAGGCGACGTTTTTCTTGCTGCGGCAAGCGGAAATTTTCTTTACGTTTAGCCTGATCAAGCAATTGCTGTTGCTGCTGTTCCAGCTCTTCTATGCGTTTGGTGGCGGTACGGATATTGTCGCCATCTTCGCTTCTGTTCATATCCGGCAACGGCGATTTACTGCGACCGCTGTCATGGGCGCCACCACCGTCAAGATCGGCTTGTGCCAGCGCATCCGCTTTCAACGGCTTGCGGTCATGTTTGGAATTGACCAGTATCACTTCCAGCCCGGGGTCTGCGGCCTGCGTTTCTGCAGGCTTGGGTGCGACGAAATGAACCAGCAGCAATGCCGCATGAACGACCACGGAAATGGTAACCGCAATCGTGAGTATCAAATTATCAAACACGGATTTCATGGGCATGCTATCTGTCTTTTCTGTCGCGCTATTCATTACTCGGCTTGTGGCTGAATGTTGTCACTATCACTGCTGTTGTTGCTACTACTGTCTGCATCTGACACGGCTTCCTGATTGCCGGTTGCAGCGCTACCATCATCCGGCAATGCATCGACCGCATTTTCCAGTGCATTTTCAAGTTCGGCATCCATTTCAGCTTCGAGCACTTCATCTTCACCGATCTCTGTGACGGTTCCCAGCACTTCGAGTATGCGTGCCTCAACGCTGAGATCGACTTCATCCCAGCGTAAAATATCGAGTCGGACTTGCGCGCCACGGGCAGTCTGCGGCATGCCTGGCAAGCGGATCACCAGCGGAATCTCAACCAGACGCAGAATCTCGTCTTTCAACACCACCGCATCGACCTGACGCGCCTGTTCCTGCTCCAGCCAACGCAGGCACCAGTAACGTTCCATATTGGTCTGGAAATCGTTGTACGCAGAATACGCTGCATCAAAGCCGGAAACGATCGCAAACAAATCGGCATCTTTCGGTTTGAACGGTGCCACCAGCGGCGCAGTCACACCGTGTTGTACGCAAGCGATGATCTGCCACTGGTTCACCAAATCCGTGTAACGGCGCAATGGTGATGTACTCCATGCATACTGATCCACGCCCAAGCCCTGATGCGGTGCCGCGTGCGTCAGCATACGGACTTGCATGCGGCCAGCCCAGCCGCCCTGACCACGACCGCCCGCCACGCCCTGCGCGCGATAAATGCCGGGGATGCCGTGATCCGCCATCAATTTACCCCAGGTGCTGTTGGCGAAAATCATCAGCTCCGCGACCATCTTGTCGAGCGGCGCGCCGCGTTTGCGACGGACAATGCTGACGACATCGTCTTCGACATAAAAATTGAAATCGACGCGATTGGTTTGTTCCGGCTTCATGCCGAAACTTTCACGCTTCGCCATACGTCCCTGTTCCAGCACCAGCGCCCATTTCCAGATCTGCGCAATCTCGGCTTTATGCGGATAGTCACCCGCATCGTTCGCCAGATTTTCTTCGGTCACCAGCGCATCGAGATCGTTATGCCGCAAATTCGACGCCATAGGCACCGCTTCGACTTTAGTTTCCGTACCGATGACGGACCAGTCGGCGGTATCCAGCGTCGCGTACAACGACAAAGCAGGCCGGGTTTGCCCGGCACCAAGCGTGTAGGTGTCGACCAGCTCATCTGGCAACATGGTGATTTTGTCGCCCGGCATATACACGGTGGACATACGCGCCCGCGCCAGCTGATCAATCGCGTCGCCGCGTGCCACGCCTAAGGCCGGTGCGGCAATGTGGATACCGACGCGCAACTTGCCGTCACCCAGATCAACGACGGAAAACGCATCGTCAATTTCAGTCGTCGTCACGTCATCGATAGAAAATGCCTGCACATCGGCGACCGGTAAATCGGTTGGTAAGGCCGGTATCGTAATCGCCGGAAAACCCAGACCTTTGGGGAAATGCTCGAAATAAAATTTCGCCAGATGCAGCTCTTTCGGACTGCGGATGCCGCCGGTCGCCAGCATCAGGCGTGAGGCCGACATTTGCAGCGCATCGCAGGCTTCTGCCAGCGCTTTGTATTCGATGGTGTTTTTATCCGGTTTGAACAAGAGTTGCAAAGCGAGTGGTTTCATCGCTTCCGGCAAACGATGCTGCTTCAGCTCATCCACGTAGCCAGCTTGTATCAGCAATTGCTGTTTTTTCTTTTCGATACCGGCGAGTGCGGCTTTCAGCGATGCTTCCGGCGCAGCCTTGTAACGGCCACGACCTTTTTTGTAGAAATACACTGGCGCGGAATGCAATGCAAAAATCAGGCTGGCGGCTTCCACTGGCTGCGGTGCATGGCCGAAATATTCAGCGCCGAGTTCAGCAAAGCCGAATTCTTCCTGACCGGCGACTTCCCATAAAAATTCGAGATCAATATCTGCCGCGGCTGCGCGTGCCTGTTCAATCAGCGTGACCGGATCAGGTGCAGCAAATTGCAACAACACATCCTTGGCTTTGATTTTGCTGCGTTTACCGCTCGCCAGTTCGACCTGATAGGCCTCGCCTGCCTGCGACATCATGCTGCCCGCTTTAAAATCGCCCGATTCTTCAAAAAATAAATTCATGCAAGACTTCTTTTCTTCATTTTTACGTCTGTATTTTTATCAATCGGGGGGAGTATCTTGTATTTTCAGCCTAATGTCTTTGTATTTAAAAGGCTTTTTAAAATACTCCCCCCAGTATATTTTTCCGGTTTTTCCCCGTTTCCCGCTTCACGCTTCAGCGCAGTTTGCGCACTGTTTCCGGCAACTTGTGCGGCAATGTCAGCACTGCGGGCAAAAACACCTCAGTCACCAGCAGGCAGGCACCTTTACGCCAGAATAGGGAACGTCGCGCCGTCAGACTGCGTTCTGCCGACAGCCGCGGCAATACCCGCACGATGCGACGCATCAGCGGATGCGTCTGATGCAAGCGAGCATACGATAATGTGCCGCGCACCACCTGCGGATCATTAAACAAGGTGCTGCCTAAAGAACGCTCTCCCAACCCCTGAAACAAAGGCCATTGCGTTGCCGTTGCACTCAGCGGCACCACGGTATGGCCGTAAATCATTGCTTCGCCATCGCAGCGCAGTATCACTTCGCGCACATGCACCTGACTCCGTTGCGGTAATCCGATCACAGCGTACTCATCCGGCAGACACAACGCCTTGTGCTGCGACAAACGCTGCACCCGGAATTGCGTACAACGTGCGGTCAGTCTGGCCGTCAGCGAATCGCGGTTGGTCAGCCAATCCTGCATCGCCGGCCGCCGGTCGATGGTGTTGACATGCTCAACCCAGTGCGCCAGCGTCGCATGGCGGAATGCAGGAATCAGAGCGCTTGCGCCAGAATCACGCACCGTCAGACCTCATCATCACAAAAAGCCATGACCAGACCGAGGTAATCAGCGAACTCCGCAATGCCGTGATCGCTGCCTTCGATAATTTTCTGTTTTGCTCCCGGATAATGCGCAAGCATTTCACGCCAGTCGAGTACTTCATCGCCGGTCGCCGCCAGCAAAAAATAACGTTCAGGCCGGGTAATTTTTTCGACTGCCAATGCCCGCAATTGCGCGACGTATTCCGCTTTGAACTCAAACACTTGGTCGCTGTGATAATACGTCGTCACACCGACATAACTTTCCAGATCGCGTGGCGGTTTGACAGCCGGATTCAGCAGCACGGCTTTACAAGCATATTTTTCCGCCAGCCAGGTCGCATAGAAACCGCCTAACGACGAACCTATCACTGTCAATTTTGCGCGTTGCGCCGGATCAGCTTTGGCAATGATGGCTTCCGCCTGCGCGATTGCTTCCGCCGGTGATGGCGATAATGCAGGGCAAAAAAATTCATGCGCGCGTCCCAGTGCCTGCATATGTTGCTGCATCATCCGCGCTTTGTAAGACTGCGGTGAGGAACGAAAACCATGCAGGTAGAGAATCATGCTGCGGCAACCTCAGCCTGCGCGCGGGCTTTGAGCGCATCGAGTAATTTTTGATGCACACCGCCGAAGCCACCATTACTCATGATCAGCACATAATCACCGGGCCGCGCCTGACGGACGATCGCTTCAACCAACTCGGGGATCACGGAAAAAGTCGCCAGCTTGTCACCCAGCGGTGCCAGCGTTTCTGCTAGATCCCAGCCGAGCGCATCTTTGCCTTCATGCGCACCGAAACCAAATACCAGATCAGCTTCTGCCAGACTGCCGGGCAGCGCTTGTTTCATGGTGCCGAGTTTCATGGTATTCGAACGGGGTTCGAGCACAGCCAGAATGCGGGCGTCGCCCACTTTGCGGCGCAATCCGGCGACCGTCGTCGCCACTGCGGTCGGATGATGGGCGAAATCATCGATCACGGTAATGCCGTTTTCGACGCCGCGCACTTCCATGCGTCGTTTGACATTCACAAACTGCGCCAGCGCTTCAATGGCAATCTCAGGCTTCACACCGACATGGCGGGCGGCAGCAATCGCAGCCAGGGCATTCTGACGATTATGTTCGCCATTCAGTTGCCATTGCACCGTACCCTGACATTCATCATTGAAAAAGACGTCGAAATCTTCACCGTCTTTCAAGACGATGCGCCATTCCTGTTCGCTGCCGAAAAACTCTTTCTCGCTCCAGCAACCGCGCTGCAGCACGCGTTGCAGAGACGCATTCTGGCCATTGACAATCAGACGTCCGACACCGGGAACAGTGCGCACCAAATGGTGGAATTGCGTTTCTATCGCGCCGACATCAGGGAAAATATCGGCGTGGTCGTATTCAAGATTATTCAGAATCGCCGTCTTGGCGTGGTAATGCACGAACTTGCTGCGCTTATCAAAGAACGCGGTATCGTATTCATCGGCCTCAATCACGAAAAAATCTGAAGCATGATTGCCTTGCAAACGCGCGGAAATGCCGAAATTCAGTGGCACGCCACCGATCAGAAAACCCGGCGCGTAACCGGCATATTCGAGTATCCAGGTCAGCATTGCCGAGGTCGTGGTTTTGCCGTGCGTGCCAGCTACCGCGAGTACCCACTTATGGCGCAGGATATGATCGCCCATCCATTGCGGGCCGGAAACATAGGGCAAGCCGCGATTCAGAATTTCTTCCATCAAAGGATTGCCGCGCGACACGACGTTACCAACCACGTACAAATCCGGCTCCAGCGCGATTTGCTCGGCACCGAAGCCCTGCGTGAGCGTAATGCCCTGCGCTTCCAACTGTGTGCTCATCGGTGGATAAACGTTGGCATCACAGCCCGTTACGGTGTGTCCGGCTTCCTTTGCCAGCACAGCCAGCCCGCCCATGAACGTGCCGCAAATACCTAAGATATGAATGTGCATAATTTAACTAAATTTCAGAATCCCGCAATTCTACCTGACTGCGCCCGTGTTTCCCTATGCACAAAGGCGCAGATGTTAGGTTATGATGCCGCCATGATGATTCACACTCCCAACGAAGCCGAAGCCCTGCGGGCTGAAATCGCCATGCTGGCGGCACGCATGATCGCTGAAGACGGCGCAGACTATGCGACCGCCAAGCGCAAGGCTGCCAAACAGTTATTGGGGAACCGCAAAATCAAGGGCGATGTGCTGCCAGACAATGCGCAGATCGAGCAGGAAGTCCGTGAATACAATGAACTCTTCTTTGGCGACACGCAGCCGCAAAGGCTGCTCCATTTAAGACAACTCGCTGCCGGACTGATGGAAGAGCTGGCGCGCTTTCATCCGTATCTGGTGGGCGCGGTACTGAATGGAACGGCGGGCAACCATACCGACATCTATCTGCATTTATATACAGACAATACCAAAGACGTCGCTATTTATCTGCTGAACAGGGATATTCAGTTTGAAGTCTCAGAGCATTTCAATAATCGCAATGAAAGCGTAGAAACCCTGAGTTTCCTGCATGAAAATGAAGGCGTACACCTCGTCTTGCATGACCATGATGCGATCCGTAACGGTGGCGGCAAGAGCCTGGAACGCGCCAATTTGCAGGCATTAAAAGCACTGATGCAGGAAACTGCGGACCAATCTGTCGGAAAGAAAGACCTGATATGAATAAACGATTTATCTCCATCGCCCTGCTTTGCGGCACATTATTCGGCGCGCTGGGCATTTACGCCGGAAATCTGATGACAGCGCCCGAAACACCGCAAGGCGATGCCGTCAAACAATTAATGGCAAAGACTTTGCCAGACAGCAATGGCAAGCAACAATCCTTAGCACAATGGAATCAACGCCTGCTGGTGGTGAATTTCTGGGCAACCTGGTGCGCCCCCTGCGTACAGGAAATGCCGGAATTATCGGAGTTGCAGCAGGAATTGAAAGGCAAACCGGTACAAATTCTTGGCCTTGGCATAGACAGCCCCACCAATATCAGCGAATTCGCAAAAAAACTGAACGTCAGCTACCCGCTGTATGTGGCTGGACTCGATGGCAGCGAATTATCGCGCCAACTCGGAAATAAAGCGGGCGGCCTGCCATTTACGGTGCTGATTTCCGCTGATGGCAAGGTGCTGAAAAGCTATCTGGGTCGCCTGAAGATGAATGAGCTGCGCGCCGATATCGCCAAATTTTCTGCGGAAAAGGCCAAGTAAGTTGATTTTTCCTTGCCAATTTGCTGTCATTAGCGGCAAAATGCGGCCATCTTCGTCAAATTGAATGTGACTATGGCGCGCAAACTATTGCTGCTGAATGGCCCCAATCTGAATTTACTCGGCACCCGCGAGCCTGCCGTTTATGGCTCGACCACGCTTGCCGACATCGAATCCGCGGCACAGGCACAAGCCGCCGCCGCTGGCGCTGAACTGATCAGCTTTCAAAGCAATCACGAAGGTGCGCTGATCGACAGAATACACGCCGCGCGCGCTGAAAAAGTCGATGCGATTGTCATTAATCCCGGTGGACTGACCCATACCAGCGTTGCCCTGAGGGATGCGCTGGCAGGCGTTGCCATTCCTTTCGTCGAAATTCACATCTCGAATATTCATCAGCGCGAGAGCTTCCGTCACCATTCTTTTCTGTCCGCCATCGCCAAAGGAGTGATTTGCGGCCTTGGTACCGACGGTTATCGACTGGCTATTGATTTTTCTCTAAAAAATATCTAATTTCGCTCTTCTTCGTGCATTTAACGAATATTTTCGTTTAATTTAATGTACAATCACTTTTTTTCCGGCATTGCAGGAACGTCAGAAACGTTCTATATTGCGCGCTCTCATTAATTCAGAACTACTTTTTTCTAGGGGATTCCACATGGATTTAAGAAAACTCAAAACCCTGATTGACCTCGTTGCAGAATCGGATATCGCCGAACTCGAAGTCACAGAAGGTGAAGGCAAAGTCCGTATCGTTAAATCTTCGGCATTACCTCAGAATCAAGTGGTCATGATGCAGCAGCCACAACAGCAACAGATGGCACCAAGTGCAGCGCCAGTTGCTGCCGCGCCAGTCGTCGCAGCGGCACCGGTGGTACCGGAAGGCAATATCGTGAAATCCCCGATGGTCGGTACTTTCTACCGCTCATCCGCTCCTGGCGCCGCACCTTTTGCAGATATCGGCAAAAGCGTCTCCAAAGGCGATACGCTGTGCATCATCGAAGCAATGAAATTGCTGAACGAAATCGAAAGTGACTTTGAAGGCACGATCAAGCAAATACTGGTGGAAAACGGCCAACCAGTTGAATTCGGCCAGCCTCTGTTCGTCATTGGCTAATTCCGGCAACGTGCCAGATGTCACTGCACTCATAGCAGCAACCATTGCCACAGCAAAGTTAAATCATGTTTGAAAAAATTCTTATCGCCAACCGTGGTGAAATCGCGCTCCGTATTCAGCGCGCCTGCCGCGAGATGGGCATTAAAACCGTGGTCGTGCATTCCGAAGCCGACCGCGAAGCAAAATACGTCAAACTCGCCGATGAATCTGTTTGTATCGGTCCTGCCGCTTCCAATTTAAGTTACCTCAGCATGCCAGCGATTATCAGTGCCGCTGAAGTGACTGATGCGCAGGCAATCCATCCGGGTTATGGCTTCTTGTCAGAGAATGCCGATTTTGCTGAACGCGTCGAGCAATCCGGTTTTGTTTTCATCGGCCCACGTGCCGAATCCATCCGTCTGATGGGCGATAAAGTATCGGCCAAGCACGCGATGATAGAAGCGGGCGTTCCCTGCGTTCCGGGTTCAGAAGGCGCCTTGCCTGATGATCCGAAAGCGATTGTGCAGACGGCCCGTAAAGTGGGTTATCCAGTCATCATCAAAGCAGCAGGCGGCGGTGGCGGACGCGGTATGCGCGTTGTCCACACAGAAGCCGCGTTGATCAATGCAGTGGCAATGACGAAAACCGAAGCTGGTGCTGCATTCGGCAATCCTGAAGTGTATATGGAAAAATTCCTGGAAAATCCACGCCACGTGGAAATCCAGATTCTGGCCGATCAACATGGTAACGCGGTCTGGCTGGGTGAGCGCGATTGCTCTATGCAGCGCCGCCATCAGAAAGTGATAGAAGAAGCGCCTGCACCTGGCATTCCACGCAAGATTATCGAAAAAATCGGCGACCGTTGCGCTGCAGCCTGCCGCAAGATAGGCTACCGTGGCGCTGGTACATTTGAATTTTTGTACGAAAACGGCGAGTTTTATTTCATCGAAATGAATACCCGTGTGCAGGTTGAACATCCGGTAACCGAAATGATTACCGGCGTGGATATTGTGCAGGAACAAATCCGCATTGCATTCAATGAGAAGTTGCGCTTCAAACAAAGCGATATCACGCTCAAAGGCCATGCGATCGAGTGCCGTATCAATGCAGAAGATCCATTTAAATTCACACCATCACCAGGTCGCATCACATCCTGGCACGCGCCGGGTGGCCCTGGTATCCGTGTTGATTCTCACGCGTATGCAGGCTACTTCGTGCCGCCTTATTATGATTCGATGATAGGCAAAGTCATTTCTTACGGCGAAACACGCGAACAAGCGATCCGCCGTATGCAGATTGCGCTGTCGGAAATGGTGGTGGAAGGCATACAGACCAATATTGCCCTGCATCGTGAGTTGATGATTGATGCGCGCTTTATCGAGGGTGGCACCAATATTCATTACCTCGAACATAAACTGGCAGATATGCCGGATCTGGCAAAGAAAAATCAATAATCATCACCACGGATCTTGCGTTATGAAAATGGCGCAAGATCTTTTAGAAAGAGCAATATGGGTTGGATAGAAGTTGTTATCGAAGTGGCACGTGAACATGCGGAAGCATTATCAGACGCGTTGATGGATACTGGCGCATTGTCGGTTTCTGTCGAAGATGCAGACGAAGGCACTGCGGACGAAAAACCATTGTTTGGCGAACCGGGTATGGAGCCTGAAGAAGCCGCATGGGATCGCAGCCGTGTGGTCGCACTCACCGATACCGACAGTGATCATGCTGCGATAGTTGCCGCCGCAGCGCAATCCATCGGACTACCTTCGACACCGTCCTACACCACTCGCTCAGTGGAAGAACAAGACTGGGTGCGCTTGACGCAATCCCAGTTTGCACCGATTCATATCGGCAAAAATATCTGGGTCGTCCCTAGCTGGCATGATGCGCCGGATGCCAATGCACTGATACTGGAACTCGATCCTGGGCTGGCATTCGGTACTGGCAGCCATCCGACAACACGACTGTGCATGGAATGGCTGGAAGCACATGCACCGGCAAACCTGACGGTGCTTGATTACGGCTGCGGCTCGGGCATTCTGGCGATGGTTGCAAGCAAACTCGGTGCTGGCAAAGTCATCGGCGTTGACATCGATCCGCAAGCGATAGAATCTGCGAATTTCAATGCTGAACGTAATCATTGCAACATCGAATTTGCGCTGCCAGAAAAATTTGGCACCGAACATCCATCAACTGAAAAATTCAATGTCGTCGTGGCGAATATTCTCTCCAGCCCGTTGAAACTGATGGCACCGATGCTGGCGGGACGCGTTGCAGCAGGCGGCTCACTGGTGTTGTCCGGCGTGCTCGCACGTCAGGCAGAAGAAGTGGCGGCCGCTTATGCTCCGTTCATACAACTCAGCGTCTGGGCAGAGCACGAAGGCTGGGTCGCGCTCTCAGGACAATTGCCAGGTTAATCTGTCATGGCTCTCGCCACACGCTGCCCTCACTGCCTGACCATCTTCCGCGTGGCGAATGACCAGCTGAAGCTGCACGCGGGGCTGGTACGTTGCGGCTCTTGCCAGCAGACGTTTAATGGCGTTGAACATCTGGTACCGCCGCATGAATTAACAAAACCGGTTCAACCTAAGCCCGACGTCGCCGCAAACAGCGCGACGGCGCAAGCACAGCCTCAAGTTCAGTCTCAAGGACAGCAAGCTGAAGTAGCGGCAGAAATACCTGCCGAAAAAATGACTATTCAGCCTGAATCTGTCGTTACCCCAGGTCCGGTTGAGATCATCATCGATGAAGCGGCGTTAAAGAAAGCAGCATTTCCTCCAGCTGCAAAAACACCGGTAGCGCAGGCAGTCGTTGACGATATTGAGATTCGCGAAAAAACGAATGAATTGCCGGAAGACCTGGAAGCGGTTCTGGCAGCCACAACGACGCGCATACCGGAAGAGCCGGTTGTTCCTTCGCCTGCGCCAACACCGGTACCAGCGCCAACACCAGCGCCGGAATCATCCGCGTCACTGGATTTTTTCTTTGGTGAAGATGATCCTTTTGCTGAAATAACAGCCACTCCCCCGGAAACAGTCTCGGCTCAAATCCAACTGGAAGCAAAAGCAGCAATGCTGGAAGAACCCAGCATAGACTGGTCAGTGGCGGATGAAGTCAGCACCACCGGTGCCGGACAAATCTCAGAACCGGACGCAGATGAACCAGCGGAGCCCGTACCGACCACGATTGTGGTGGATACGATTCAGGAACCATATCTGCCAGATACTACGGATGATGTTGCGATTGCCGAAACAGAAGCGGCATTAGAACAACTGGCAACGGCAGCAGAAGACTCCGTCAGCGATACCGGTACAGGTGTCAGCGAAGACGATAAGCCTGAATTTGTCTTGCAGGCAGAAAAAGCAGAGAAACGCGGGCGACTGTATAGCATAGTCATGATCTTGCTGAGCCTGATTTTGCTGCCGGCACTGATAGTACAATCTGGCTATGTCTTCAGAAATCAGATCGCAGCAGCTTACCCGGAAACTCGTGCCGTACTGGAACAAGCCTGCCGCATTCTGCATTGCCAGATTTCACTTCCGGCACAAATTGACTACATCACGATAGAGTCAAATGAATTACAGACACTGTCACCGGAAAAGAATACGTTTTCGCTGGTGATGCAGTTGCAGAACCGCAGTAATACCGTGCAATCATGGCCAATGGTTGAGTTAGTACTGAATGACGCGAAAGATAAACCAGTGTTACAGAAAGCCTTCGCTCCGAAAGACTATCTGAGCGAGCCAACTGAGATAGCAAAAGGTTTCTCACCAGTCTCAGAAAAAAACATCACACTGTATTTTGAATTGCCCAAGCTGAAAGCGTCCGGTTATCACGTCAGGGCCTTTTATCCATGACATACACTGGTAGTCATCGCGGATGACTACCAGTACCAATGCAGCTGGATGCAATTTATCTGTATCAGGATTTTTTATGCGCGGCCAGTGCGTGCGCCAGTTGCGCTCCGACTTTTGCATTATTTTTCACCAAAGCGATATTGCTGACCAGACTGCGACCTCCAGTCAACTCCTTAATTCTTGCCAATAGAAACGGCGTCACAGCTTTGCCGCTGACACCTTGTTGCGCAGCTTCCTGCAATGCTTGCTGAGTGATGCTCTCGATCTCTGCGCGCGGCATCGCATCCGCGACAGGAACCGGGTTCGCAATCACGACACCGCCACGCAAACCCAGCGTCCACTTTGTAGCGATAAAATCAGCCTGCTCAGCGGCGCTATCGAGTTGAAAATCCGCGTGAAAACCGCTGTCGCGGGTAAAGAACGCGGGGAATTCAGCCTGACCAACGCTGACAACAGGAACGCCGTGGGTTTCCAGATATTCCAGCGTCAGACCAAGATCCAGTATCGATTTAGCGCCAGCACAGACAACAGCAACCGAGGTCTGCGCCAGTTCCTGCAAATCGGCAGAAATATCGAAACTGGTTTCTGCGCCACGATGTACGCCACCGATTCCGCCCGTCACAAACACCGGAATAGCAGCCAGCTCGGCACAAATCATCGTCGCGGCAACCGTTGTTGCACCCAATTTTTTAGTAGAAATCACATACGGCAAATCGCGACGACTGACTTTCAGCGCATCTGCCGATTGTCCCAGCAATTCCAGTTCTGCGTCTGACAGGCCTATGTGTATCTTGCCATGCATAATCGCAATGGTGGCAGGAACCGCACCGTGTTCGCGAATAATGGCCTCAACCTCACGCGCGGTCTGCACATTTTGCGGATAAGGCATGCCATGCGAAATAATGGTGGATTCCAGCGCCACCACAGGTTTGCCAGCGACTCGCGCGGCGCGTACTTCTTCAGAAAAGACTAAATAGGATTGCATGATGGTTCCTCATTGAAAATTGTTGTATACGGTGTTTGCAATACACTGGTATCGGTTTGTATGGTCAGCGCCGCCAATTGCAAACCACGCTGACAGGCAAGCAACATATCCTCCGGAGCATGACGTAAAGACCCGCATACGGCAGCAGAAAAAGCGTCGCCAGCGCCCGTTACGTCAACGACCTCTACCTTTGGCGCTGGTAAGTATTGTGCCAGTGCGTTGTGTTTAGAATCTGTAAAAACGACACCGTCCGCGCCGAGGGTAACGATAACGTCAGTCACACCTTGCGCCTGCAGTTGCGCACACGCTTCAATAATTGCTCTGGTATCAGTGAGTTTAGTCGCTAGCCGCTGTTCGAGTTCGGCCTGATTCAGAATCAATAAACGCACTCCTTTTAAGCTTGCAGGAAGACGCGCCATTTTCGGCTGGGAAACGGCGACGATCACCAGTGGTTTGTTATTTAAGACTGCCTCATTCATCAGTAACAGAATACTGTCGGAGGGCAGATTCATGTCCGCGACGATCATCGCAGCAGCATTCAGTTGCGGTCGGCACCCAGCCAGATAGTCACGATCAAGCAACTCACACAATTCCATATGAGCCAGCGCCAGCACCAATTCACCGGCATTATCCAGAATCGCCGTGTAGGTTCCGCTGCAAGCGCCTGAAACGTGTAAAGAACCACTGGTGTCAATTCCTGTGCTGTCTGCATGCGCCATCAAACCTTTGCCGCTGACGTCATCACCAACCGCGCAGATTAATGCCGCGGGGATGCCCTGCCGCGCCAGATTTTCGGCAATATTGCGGGCAACGCCGCCGTAAGACTCGGTCTGACTGGCCGGATTTGACGTGCCCATTTGCAAAGCCGCCAGCGTTCTTAATTTGCGGTCGATATTTGCGCCGCCAATGCAGAGTATCGCGCGCGTCCCGGGAAACGTATATGCCCGCCCGAGAATACGCCCTTCCCTGATCAGGGCGGCGATATGACCTGCAATCGCAGATCGCGATAATTGCAATACGTCTGCCAGCTCTTGCTGCGACACATAAGGATTCGCACTCACCAGCGCAAATAATTGCTCTTTTTTTGACAAAGGCTTACTCACGTCATTTTCCCCACCAACACTTCCCGGCCAGAATAGCTGCCCGGCATCAGATAAATAGCGATCAAGCTGTAGCCAACTGTAGTCATATATCGCCGCGTTAAAAAGCACAGCAACATGCAGCAACCTACAACAACGATATGCAGCAGCAACGCACAAATCAAATACCAAGATCAAATTCAAAAATCAAATACATAGCTCAAACAAAATAAACAAATGTCCGACAAAAAAAACATTTGTTTTAATTTTAAATATTAACACATCCGACTGTCGCCATTTATTGATTCAGACCGCGTTGAAACCCTGGTGTCGTCTGCAATTCCGATTTGACAGCAGTTACTATCCACAGCACAATCTCGCTCGGCATTAATCAATATCAAAAAAATAAAACAAATCACTGCTCGGCCTCAAGGTTTTGCCTGTCCGGAAATTGCATAAAATTTCATCAAAATTTGAGAATGCGCTTGACTAGCAGAAGTAGGCCATAGTTAAATACGAAATCGATTGCGCAAACGATTGCGCATCATTATTTTATCGAGAAAAAAGCATCATGAAGCCACGCATTACCGTAGTCGGCAGCGTCAATATGGATTTAGTTTTCCGCACGCCGCGTATGCCCGCAGTGGGAGAAACCTTGCTGGGTCATGAATTCCGTCAGATTCCCGGCGGCAAAGGTGCGAACCAGGCGGTGGCCGCTGCACGTCAGGGTGCCGATGTGAGCTTTATCGGTGCAGTCGGCGATGACGGTTTTGGTGATTTTTCGCAGCAGTGTCTGGCGAAAGAAGGCATCAACATCAACCACCTCGCGCGTGTTGCCGGTGTTGCCACCGGTGTGGCTGGCATATTGGTGGAAGACAATGGCAGCAATAGCATCGTGCTTGCGGCCGGTGCAAATGCGACGCTGAACGTCAATCAGATTGAGGCAGCGACAAGTGCAATAGGTGCGGCACAATTATTGCTGTGTCAATTGGAGACACCGATCGCGACGGTGACCCGCGCCATCGCAATCGCGCATGCTCAGGGTGTCAAAGTGGTGTTAAATCCGGCTCCGGCACAACAGCTGGACCCTGCATTATTGAAGCAAGTCGATTACCTGATCGTGAACGAAACAGAAGCGTCGCAACTCAGCGGCATCAGCGTGACCAGCCAGGCCAGTGCACGACAAGCATCAGAACGCTTACTGGACTTGGGTGTCGGTACTGTGTTGCTGACCATGGGCGGCGACGGCGCGTTGATCACACAAACTGGCAGTAGCGAATTTATTCCGGCGATTAAGGTCGATGTGGTTGATACCACCGCTGCTGGCGATACTTTTGTCGGCGCGTTTGCAGTTGGTATCGCGAATGGGCTCAGCGTCTCAGACGCCAGCCGTGAAGCACAATATACTGCCGCACTGACCGTGACGAAATTGGGAGCACAGACTTCGATTCCCCATCGACATGAAGTTCTGGATTTCATGAAAGCGCGGAAAGTCGCCTGATTGCGATTGAATACGAATACAAGATGGCAGGATTTGATAGAATTTTGACCTTACAGCCAGACTCGCTGGTGACGCGTGGTAGTCTGATGTCAGTAAGTGCCGATAAATAATGAGTGATGCCACTTGCGACTTGCCGTCAGCGAATAGCGATCACGAACGCAATCACACAAGATATACGAATAAGGAAGCTCTCATGAAACTCAAACAACTCTGCCTGACTCTGGCTGGCTTGCTCGTTGCAGGCGGCGCTTATGCTGCAGACCCGAAATTTGCCGTCATCTACGATGCTGGCGGTAAGTTTGATAAGTCTTTCAATCAGTCCGCTTCTGAAGGCGCAGAGCGCTTCAAGAAAGAAACTAAAATCGGCTTCATGGAAGTTCAGGTCGCCAGCGATACGCAAACGGAACAAGTGCTGCGTAATCTGGCACGTAAAAATGTTGATCTGATTGCCGCAATCGGCTTCGGACAAGCGCAGGCAGTGCAAAACATCGCCAAAGAATTTCCGAAAACAAAATTCGTGTTGATTGACGGCGTTGCCGCTGGCAACAATGTCAGCTCAGTATTGTTTAAAGAACAGGAAGGCTCCTATCTGGTCGGTGTCGCGGCTGCTCTGACCAGTAAATCCAAAAAAATTGGCTTTGTCGGCGGCATGGATATTCCGCTGATCCGCAATTTCTCCTGCGGTTATACACAAGGGGCGAAAGCCACCGATGGCAAAGTCGAAGTGATCCAGAATATGGTTGGCACCACAACCGCAGCATGGAACGATCCGGCCAAAGGCGGCGAGCTCGCACGTGCGCAGTTTGAACGTGGCGTCGACGTGATCTTTGCAGCAGCAGGTGGCAGCGGCATGGGCACACTGCAGGCCGTGAAAGAAAAAGGCAAACTCGGTATCGGCGTTGACTCGAATCAAAATTATATGCATCCGGGCAATATGCTGACATCGATGGTCAAGCGCGTTGATCAGGCGATTTATGACAGCTTCATGCAATTGAAAAATGGCAAATGGCAAGGCGGTACCATCTACAAAGGTCTGAAAGAAGGCGGCGTGGACTGGGCGCTGGATAAAGACAACCGCAGCGTTGTCAGTGCCGAGGTTGAAAAACGCGTCAATGCAGCGAAACAAGACATCATCAACGGGAAAATCAAAGTCGTCGATTTCCGTGATGCAAATAAGTGCCCGATTTAAGATAAAACTCACCATGATCGGGGCGCCAACATCGGCGCCCCGAAATTTTTACCCCTATTCCTGACTCGATCACACCGAGAATCCCGAACGTATGCAAGCTGCCGTCGAATTTCAACACATATCCAAACGCTTTGGCGCAGTGCAGGCGAATCGCGATGTGAGTTTTTCCATTGCACCCGGTTCCATCCACGGCATCATCGGCGAAAATGGCGCAGGCAAATCTACTTTGATGAGCATTCTGTACGGTTACTACCGTGCCGACGGCGGTCAGTTACTGATCAACGGCACGCCACAGCAAATCCGTAACAGTCAGGAAGCAATCGATCTCGGCATCGGCATGGTGCATCAGCATTTCATGCTGGTGGAAAATATGACCGTGCTGGATAACGTCATGCTCGGCTCGGAAGGCGGCTTCCGCCTCGCCGCTCATCGCAAACAAGTCGAAGCCAGCCTGCGTGAGATTTGTCAGCGTTACTCGCTCGACGTTGATCCACTCGCCAAAATTCAGGATTTATCGGTCGGCATACAGCAGCGCGTTGAAATTCTGAAACAAATATACCGCAGTGCGAATATCCTGATTCTGGATGAACCAACGGCGGTGCTGACGGTGCAGGAAACCGCTTCGTTGTTTGAAGTCTTGCGCCTGTTCAAAGAGCAAGGCAAAACCATCATTCTGATCACCCACAAGCTGCAGGAAATTCTCGACATCACTGACGAAGTGACAGTGATGCGCGCGGGTACCGTCGTCGGTTCTGTGCAGACCGCAAACACCAATAAAGAACAACTGGCGGAACTGATGGTCGGTCGCCCTATCGAGACGCATCTGCCACGTGCGCCGTATGCGCCGGGTGAAACGGTGCTCGATGTGAAGGGACTGAATCTGATCAACGCCCAGCAAGTCAGCTTGCTTAAAGACCTGAATTTCAATATCCGTGCCGGAGAAATCGTCGCCATTGCCGGCGTGTCGGGTAATGGTCAGAGCGAGTTGCTCGAAGTGCTCAGCGGTATGCGCTTACCCAGCAGCGGTGCAGTGACGATGCAAGGAAAGCCACTGCCATTTGCCGGGCGTAAAGATGCCGATGGTTTGCCCGCGACGTTCCGCGAACTCGGCATCGCGCATGTGCCGGAAGACCGTTTGCGTGATGCCGTTGTGAAAAATTTCTCGGTCATGATGAACAGCTTTCTCGGCTACCAGAAAAAACTGGGCAAAGCCTTTGGCCTGCTCGACTACAAAGCCATACTGAAAACCTGCAACGAGTTGCTGAGTAAGTTTGACGTGCGTCCGGCCGATCCGCATTTGCGCGTCGCCCTGCTCTCTGGCGGCAACCAGCAAAAAGTGGTGATGGCACGTGAAATAGCGTCAGAACCCAAACTGATGTTGGTCGGACAACCGACACGCGGCGTGGATATCGGCACCATAGAAAGTCTGCACGCACGCTTGCTGGCGATGCGCGATGCCGGTGTCGCCATACTGTTAGTGTCAGTGGAGCTGGAAGAAGTGCGCGCCCTGGCTGACCGGATACTGGTGATGTCGGGCGGCTGTATCACTGGCGAGCTGAAAGTAGAAGAATTTGATGCGACCCGCATCGGCCTGCTGATGGGTGGATTACACAAGCACTAATCAAGCAGCCGGAATACAAAGCAAACATAAGCGAAATAAGCGAACAAACAAGCGACGAACCACGTATGAATCAAGCCGATCTTCCCCGCTGGGCCACCGCCTTTGCCCTGCCTTTACTGAACTTGCTGTCCGCCCTGCTGGTGGCAGCCGGTGTGATTTATCTGCTGGGTGAAAGCCCGCTGGAGTCGCTGGGCATACTACTGAATGCTGCCGTTTTCAATCCTGAAGGACTGGGCTACACCCTGTTCTACGCCGCCACATTTATCTTCACCGGACTGTCGGTGTCAATTGCGATGCAGGCAGGTTTATTCAATATCGGCAGCGAAGGTCAGATGTATCTGGGCGGGCTCGGGCTGACACTGGTGCTGCTCGCTTTTGATTCCAGCTTACCGGCATGGCTGTTGATTCCGCTGGCGATTGCCGGCAGCGCGATCTTCGGCGCGGCATGGGCTTTTTTGCCGGGTTATCTGCAGGCAAAACGCGGCAGCCATGTGGTGGTGACGACCATCATGTTCAATTTCATTGCGGCCAGCCTGATGAACTACATCATCGTCAGTTTTCTGATTCCTGCCGGTGAACAAAACACCGCCAGCCGTGTATTTGCCGATAGCGCATGGCTGCCGAAACTGAATGGCATCCTTCCTATCCTTGGCGAAACACCGCTGAATATCAGCTTCATCATGGCCTTGCTGGCCTTAGTTATTTACGGTGTTGCGGTCTGGCGCACAACCTGGGGTTATCAGTTACGCGCGACTGGTCTGAACCAGCATGCCGCGCACTATGCGGGCATTTCCATCAGCAAAACCATCATGATTGCGATGATGATTTCCGGCGCACTGGCTGGTCTGGCGTCCGTCAATTCCGTCATGGGATCAACCCATTATCTGGGCTTGAATTTCCCCGCAGGCGCAGGCTTTATCGGTATTGCCGTGGCATTGATGGGGCGTCAGCATCCGATAGGTATCTTGCTGTCGTCGATACTGTTCGGCGCGCTGATACAAGGTGGCTTTGATCTGTCGCTGGAAAAACCGAATATTCCGACCGAGACTTTTATTTTCATTCAGGGCCTGATCATACTGTTTTGCGGTGCGATGGAAAATCTGTATGCCCCGGCGTTATCCGCCCTGCTCAAACGTAAGGAAAAATGATGTTTGATGATTTTCAATTTTCCAGCATTCTGGTTTCTACCATCCGTAATGCACCTGTATTAATGTTTGCAGCGATGGCGGGTCTGTTCGCTGAACGCAGCGGCGTGGTGGATCTGGCACTCGAAGGCAAAATGCTGGCAGCGGCGTTTGTGTCAGCAGCAGTCGCCTTTGCGACGCAAAACCCGTGGTTCGGCATCCTCGCCGGTGTCGGCATTTCTGCTGTCATCGCTTTATTGCAGGGCTTTGTCAGCATCACGCAAAAAGGTAATCAGCTGGTAGCCGGTATTGCGTTGAATATCACCCTGAGCGGCCTGACGTTTGTGCTTGCCCAGTTTTTCTTTATGCAGGGCGGACGCACACCCGACCTCGGCTCCGCCCGCCTGTTCGATATTGTTTTACCGGGTTCAGATGCGGTGGCAGGTATTCCGTTTCTGGGCTGGTTTTACACCAAACTGATCGGCGGTCACAGCGCGCTGGTGTATCTGGCGTTTGCCCTGATTCCGCTTGTGCACTGGGTCTTGTATCACAGCCGTTTCGGTCTGCGTCTGCGCGCTGTTGGTGAAAACCCGCACGCGGCCGATGCGGCCGGCATCAATGTCGAACGTACCCGTTTTATGGCGATGCTGTGCGCCGGTGTGTTGTGCTCATTCTCCGGCGCTTATCTGTCCATCGTGCAAAGCGGTTTTTTCCTGCGCGATATGTCGGCCGGTAACGGTTATCTGGCGCTGACGGCGCTGGTGTTCGGTAACTGGCGGCCACTGCAAACGGCGCTCGGTTGCCTGATGTTCGGTTTTTTCACTGCTCTGCAAGTCCAGATCGAAGGCGTGGTCTTCCCTGGCTTGGGCAAAGTACCGGGATCATTGATACAGATGATTCCGTATGTAGTCACCGTCGTCGTTCTTGCGGGCCTGATGGCGAAATCCGTCGCGCCGAAGGCGATAGGCGTGCCGTTTGTAAAGTCACGATAAAAGACTATAAAACCTGCCGGTCGTCCGTATGGGCTTGCCCCGTACTGGCTGCCGGTGATTTATTTTTTAAATCGACAACGTTAATAACGGCCTCCTTGAACCAGGTCAAACACAACAAATTGCTTCAAACTGGGTTCTGTTCAATGGCCAGTTGAAGTTAATTCCTGGAGTATTTCCATGCAAGCAAAACATAAAGTCATTTTCGATACGGACCCTGGCGTTGATGACGCAATGGCCTTGTATTTCGCGCTCGCCCATCCTGATATTGATGTCGTTGGTATCACCACTACTTTCGGCAATGTGTATGTCGAACAAGCGACTATCAATGCGCTCTATTTGACCCGCATCGCTGGCCGCACTATCCCGGTCGCGCAAGGCGTGAACGTGCCGTTTGCGAAAGCCGCCGGCACACCGCCAGATTTCATCCACGGTGCAGACGGTCTCGGCAATCTGCCTTCCCGTATCGAAGTCGGCGGTAAAGCTGAAGTGGAAAGCGCGGCAGAATTCATCGTCAAGATGGCACGTCAGCATCCGGGTGAAATCACGTTGGTTGCAGTCGGTCCACTGGGCAATCTGGGTCTGGCACTGAAAATGGAACCGCAACTGCCTAAGCTGCTGAAAAAAGTCGTGCTGATGGCGGGTGCCGTCGATGAGCCGGGCAATGTCTCGCCAGTCGCAGAAGCCAATGTCTGGAATGATCCAGACGCAGCCGATCTGGTCTTCACTGCAGGCTGGGATCTGACCATGGTTGGTCTGGATGTCACGCATCGTGTGGTCTTGCCATCGAGCTTCTTTGCGCGTCTGGCTGAACAACATAAACACGTGGCGATGGATACGCTGTCGCACGCCGTGAATTTCTACGCCAACTTCTACCAAAGCATACGCCCTGACCTAGGTCACGCTTGCTATGGTCATGACGTGTTGGCTTTTGTCTGGCTGGTCGCACCAGAAATCTTTGAAACACAAAATGGTCGCGTGCGCGTTGCCAAAGAAGGCATAGGCAATGGTCAGACCATGATGGCGAAACTGGCGATTCCTTACCCACAAGCGGGTTGGGAAGCCAGCAAACCAGAAACCCGCGTCTGCATGAAAGTGGATGCCGAGGCTTGCGCTAAACTGATCGACCAGACCTTGTCCGGCGACTGGCTGAAACCAGCACTGGCAAAATAAGGGGAACCGTCATGTTGATACAACCAGTTGATTACCGTGATCCGGATGCTGCAAGAAAATTCACCGAAAGCCTGCACAACACCGGCTTTGGCGTACTGACCAATCATCCTTTATCGCAAAATCTGCTCAATACCATTTATCAGGAATGGTACGAGTTTTTCCAGACCGATGCGAAAAACAAATACGCGTTTACGGAAAAAATGGACGGCTATTTTTCGCCGAAAATTTCTGAGACCGCCAAAGGCTATGCCAAGCGCGACCTGAAAGAGTTTTACCACGTCTACCCGTGGGGACAATATCCATCCGAAGTCTCCAAGGCTGCGCTGGAATACTACGAACACGGCAACAAACTCGCCACTGAATTGCTGCAATGGGTAGAAGATCACACACCGGCAGACATCAAGGCCAAGTATTCGATGCCCTTGTCAGACATGATCACCGACAGCGATCTGACCCTGCTGCGCGTGCTGCACTATCCACCGCTGACGGGTGATGAAGAGCCTGATGCCGTGCGAGCCGCAGCGCATGGCGACATCAACCTGCTGACCGTGCTGCCAGCCGCCACTCAGGCCGGTTTGCAGGTATTAGGCAAAGACAATGCGTGGCACGATGTGCCCTGCGATTTCGGTATGCTGATCGTCAACATCGGTGACATGCTCGATGAAGCCTCGCAAGGGTATTACCCTTCGACGATTCACCGCGTGCTGAATCCGACCGGCGAAGAAGCGAAGAAATCCCGCATTTCACTGCCGCTGTTCCTGCATCCGCGTCCAGATGTAGTGCTGTCTGAACGTCATACGTCCGGCAGCTATCTGCAGGAACGTTTGCGCGAACTGGGCGTGAAAAAATAATCTCCCAAACCTGCTGCGCCTTTCAGGGCAACAATGCGCTGAAAGGCGCAGCAGATATAAGGGATGAACCTGAACAACAAAGAGGCATGCTGACCGGCGTGCCTTTTTAAATGGAGAAAGACATGAACACGCAGGAACTGATCATTGAAGCAAAACTGGCACGCGAACGTGCATACGCACCGTATTCCAAATTCAAAGTCGGCGCGGCAGTGCTGACCAAAGATGGCAAAGTTTTCCACGGCTGCAATGTTGAAAATGCGTCGTACGGCCTGTGCAACTGCGCCGAGCGCACCGCCTTATTCAGCGCCGTCGCCGCTGGTTATCGCCCCGGTGATTTTCAACAAATTGCCGTCACCGGCGACACCGACGGCCCGATCGCCCCTTGTGGCGCCTGCCGTCAGGTCATCATCGAACTAGGCGGCCCGGAACTCGAAGTCGTGCTGACCAACACCAAAGGCGACATCAAAACCACCACCGCCGGCGCACAATTGCCGGACGCGTTTTATCTGCAACCGGAATAAATTTCAACCTAATAAAAAAATCCCCGACAGATCATCTGATTTGTCGGGGATTTTTTATTGTTGTAGCAATGTACGGCAATGTGAATGGCGCGACAAATGCTTGCGTTGTAGAAGAAGTAATAATGTACTTGGCGTAAACGATGCGCATAAACACCTGCGAGTCCAGTTTGCCTAAGCTCTATCTCGTTGATAGATTGGTTAGGGCGATTCGTTTCAACGAAACTCGCCTAGTTTATATATGGTTTTTCTAAGGAATGTCGATATATTCATCAAATCTGAAATACAACCGCCTTTGAAACCGCCTTTTTCATAAGGATAGCGAGCTTCAATGAATGAGTTTGCGAACTTAGCTAGGGCACTTTCAAATGATGGAAAGCTTTTACCTAAAATACTGGACGGAAACTCTTCTTCGATTTTGCTTTTAATGTGAGTTGGAATTTTAGAGTACAAAACATCGAATTTATGTTCACGTGTCAGGCACTTTGTGAAACCTTGGTAAGTTGCACTACCGTCGTCGTGAACCAAGAAAGGAATTAAATCATCTTCTGCAAGATACGACTTCAAGTAGAGCTCAATAGATAGCGCCATATTGACAACGAATGGATATGGCCACTCGATTCCTTCTGGCATCGTGTCAAACAGAATCTTTCCTGTTTCTGCAAAGGCATTGGCCGTAGTTACGACAGCCATTTTGGGGAGAAAATCACGCGCCATTTTTAACCCTAATTTGTTTTAAAGTAAAACTTGAAGTTAACATGTCAATGCAAAATTAGCCACACTATTCCTAACTTCTCAACAGCCAGATATCTTCCATATTCCCTTGAGCCAGCAACGGCAAAATACATAGCGATTCGCTTCATCGCTACATTCGGCGTCAAAAACCCTTCAAACAGCCAAAAATATACTCCCCCCAGTATGTTTTAAACCCCTTTATTCTTGCTGAGATCAGGGCGGTTTTTATTAAATAAGGGGGGAGTATATTGTTTTTGGGCGAATGTCCGGCTTTGATGCGATAGTGTTTGATCAAGTGCGCTACATCAAGAGCACGGCACGCGCAAAGTGCTATGTTAAGGGCAACACTGGTGAGGCAGGGACGGAAGAAACGTCCGCGCGCATTCGCCTTCCGCTACTGTTAGCGTCAACTGCAAGGAGATTCAATTGAAACTGTCATTTCACGGTGCCGACCTCGGCGTCACCGGTTCCTGTCATCTGATTGAGTGTGCGGGAACCCGTATTTTGATCGATTGTGGTCTGTTTCAGGGCGGGCGTGAGCTGGATGAAGAAAACGAAGCGCCGTTTGGTTTCAATGCGGCAGATATCGATTTTGTGTTGCTGACTCATGCGCATCTCGATCATTGCGGGCGTTTGCCCTTGCTGGCAAAACGCGGTTTTCGCGGCACGGTAATTTCCACCTCGGCGACCCGCGATCTGGCGCGCATTGTGCTGCTGGACTCTGCGCACCTGCAGGAATCAGAAGCCGAATATCACAATAAAAAAGGAGCCCGGCGCGGCGAGGAAAAACATTACGCACCGCTCTACAACACGCACGATGTACTGCATTCGCTGGATCAGTTTACACAGATCGTCCGCTATGATCATCCTGTCCAGATCGCGTCCGGCATTACGGCAACGTGGATAGATGCGGGACATATTCTGGGTTCAGCATCCATCGTGCTTGATCTGAACGAGGCGGGTAAACGCTGCCGTCTTGTTTTTTCGGGCGACCTTGGCAGCGATGGCAGAAAACTGCTGCGTGATCCGGCAATTCCACCGAAGGCAGATGTCGTCGTCATGGAAACAACGTATGGCGACCGCCTGCACAAACCGCTGGATCTGTCGATTGATGAACTCTACGGTGCCATCGTTGATACTTTCCGGCGCGGTGGTAATGTGGTGATTCCTACGTTCGCGCTGGAGCGCACTCAGGAGATTCTTTACTACTTGCATGAAGGTGTGACGCAAGGCAAGCTGCCGCGTTCTATGCAGGTATTTCTCGATTCGCCAATGGCGATTTCTGCGACGGAACTGTTCCGTCAGCATAGCGACTGCTGCACAGAAAATGCGGCTGCCCTGCTTCAGGGCAAAGCCGATCCGTTTCAGGTGCCGGGGCTGCATTTCTGCCGCGATGCGGCTGACAGCATGGCGATCAATCAGTTTTCCGGTGGCGCTGTCATCATGGCGGGTGCAGGCATGTGTACCGGGGGACGCATACGGCATCACCTCAAGCATAATTTATGGCGTCAGAATGCGAGTATCGTTTTTGTCGGTTTTGCATCGGTCGGAACGCTTGCCAGAAAAATCATTGACGGTGCCCGTACCGTTCGCGTGCTTGGTGAAGATATTGCTGTCAAAGCGAATATTTATACGATCAACGGTTTTTCCGCGCATGCTGATCGTGACGAATTACTGGCCTGGCATAATCATACTCACGCAACGCATACGTTTCTGGTGCATGGCGAAGAAGAAGTCATGCGCAGCTTTGCGCAATTGCTGCCAGCAGGTAAAGTCAGCCTGCCACAGACGGGCTACAGCGTTGATCTGGCAACGTATTGCCATCCTAAGAAAACAGCGAAGCACTGAAAAAAAATCCCTGCGCACAGCACGCTGTGGCAGGGATTTTTTTTATACTACAGGGACAATCGCCCCTATCGTTTGTAATGCGTCTTGGGACTTACGCAATTTGCCCCAGCAAGGCTAAAAGGCTTTTTTCTGCTTTGGGAAACATCGCTGGTAAGCGATGTCCGTTTCGCCAGCAGGCAACATGTTGCCTGAAACCCTGGGCTACACCATGGCGACGAAGACAGTACGAATAGTACGGCTAGGAGCCATAACGCCGCTGGGGCGGTTTTGCGTAAGTCCTATTAATGTACCAGTGAAGTGAACGGTGCAACGTAGGCTTGCATAAACACGAAGAAGCCAACCAGCACCGCCAGCGCCAGACTGTGGAAAAACACGAAGCGCAGAATCGTGCCTTCATGTCCATACCAGCGTGTGGCGGTACTGGCGACCACGATACTCTGCGCATCGACCATCTTGCCCATCACGCCACCCGAACTGTTGGCAGCAGCCATCAGCACCGGGCTTAAACCCAATTGCTCTGCCGTGGTTTTTTGCAAGCCACCAAACAACACATTGGCTGCCGTATCCGAGCCTGTCAGCGCCACGCCCAGCCAGCCGAGCAACGTACCAAAGATAGGGTAGAAAGCACCAGTGTGTGCAAACACCAGACCCAGCGTGGCATCAGTGCCGGAATAGCGTGTCAGATAACCCAGCGCCAGCATCAGCACAATGGTCAGCAGCGAATAACGTACCAGCCAGATCGTGCGGAAATAAATTTTGACCAGATCAATCGGTTTGTATTTCATCAGCAAGCCGCTAATGATGGAGGCAAGGAAAATCCCGGAACCTGTGGCCGACAACCAGTTCAGCGTATACACCGCTGCTTCTTTATGCGGCTTGGCGACGACAGGGGCGACCTTCTCGACCATGTTATGCAAACCGGTAAATGGAATCTTGAACACAGAAATACCATCGACCCATTTTTTGAATTCAGGTATGCCCCAGATAAACACTAACGCCGTTAAAATCACCCACGGCATCCATGCCAGCACCAGCGCACGGGTATCGTGTTTTTTGAAAATCGCTGCCGCGGCATCGGCTTCATGACCATGCGGTTTTTCACTTTCCAGATCCGGTTCGCCGGAATCGGTTTCATGTCCGTTGAGTGAAGTCGACGTCCAGATTTTTTTCGGTTTCCAGACTTTCAGGAACAGGATCAGGCTGACCATAGACACAATCGCCGCGACCACGTCCACCAGCCACGGGCCATGGAAGTTCGACACCAGATATTGCGGAATCGCGAAGCTCAGACCGGCAACCAGAATCGCTGGCCAGATTTGCAGCATGCCTCGAAAACCGGCAAACGCCCAGATCAACCAGAACGGCACCAGCAAAGAAAATAAGGGTAACTGGCGACCGATCATGCCGGACAACTGCATCAGGTCGATGCCTGTCACTGCCGCCAGTGCGATGACCGGCGTGCCGAGCGCACCATACGCCACCGGCGCGGTATTCGCGATCAGGCACAGGCCAGATGCCGCCAGCGGAGAAAATCCCAGACCGATCATGATCGCTGCTGTGACGGCAACCGGGGTACCGAAGCCAGCCGCGCCTTCAAAGAAAGCGCCGAAGCAGAAAGCGATCAGCAATAACTGTATGCGGCGATCATCGGTGATACCGGTCAGGCTGTCCTGCAATACAGAGAATGAACCGTTTTCTATGGTCAACTGGTGCAGGAAAATAATATTCAACACGATCCAGCCAATGGGCAGCAGACCAAATGCCGCGCCAAAACCTGCCGCATTCCATGCCAGCCCGGCAGGCATGCCGAAACCAAAAATCGACACTGCTAACGCGCTCGCTAAACCAAGACCCGCAGCGTAATGCGCCTTCATATGACCAAATGCAATACATCCCAGCATCACAACCACAGGTATCGCCGCCATGAGGGCGGACAACCATATATTGCCTAGCGGGTCGTAAACCTGACTCCAGACCATTTCTATCTCCATTGTTTTAAAAGCGCGTGCGGACAATTGCCGCTATAGCGGCGATAGTACGACAGGAAGCAGCTCAGTTTTCGCGTTGCACAGATGAAATGATTTTCAACTATTGTTGAATAATTCGATGCTTTCCTTAAAACAGAATTGCGCTTTAGTTAAAGCTGCCTTATTTGATGCGGCAACGTTGCACACCGCAAAACCGTAAAAAGCAACAACGCGATGCCGCGCTGACGTTATAGTGCGCGGCCAAAGTGCCGTATATGCCTGCGGCAATTGACGTGATCGCGCTAACCGGGGCGGCTTCAGAACAATTTTTCTTTTCAGGTTAATATCTTTCGCACAGCTGCTCACCCGTTTGCAGCTTTCCCCCAAAAAAACCACCGGAGATCACCATGCAACTTGAAAAAGACTGCCGCAGCCTGATCGGGCATACGGATGTTGATGAAGGCATCAATCGCAGAAATTTTATTCAGACAGCAGTCGGCGTCGGCTTTGCGGCAGCAGCACTGCCCGTGTTTGCGCAAAGTGTGATTAAAACCGATACCAAAGGCTTGAGTGCAGGTGTGGTTTCGCTCGACATCAATGGTCAGAAAGTACCGCTCTACTATGCGCAGCCAGAAGGTAAAAGTAATCTGCCGGTGATACTGGTGATCTCGGAAATATTTGGCGTGCATGAGCATATCGCGGATGTGGCGCGGCGCTTTGCGAAACTGGGTTATCTGGCTCTGGCACCGGAATTATTTGTCCGTCAGGGTGATGCCAGCAAATATACTTCGATTGCGGAACTGATGAAGGAAGTCATTTCCAAAGTACCGGATGCACAAGTCATGAGCGATCTGGATGCTGTGGTTGCCTGGGCGGGCAAGAATGGAGGCGATTTGCAACGTCTTGGTATCACCGGTTTCTGCTGGGGCGGGCGCATCACCTGGATGTATGCGGTGCATAACCCTGCCGTCAAAGCGGGCGTCGCCTGGTATGGTCGCCTGAGCGGTGACGCCAGCGCACTCACGCCCAAGCACCCTATGGATATCGCTGCCAGCCTGAAAACACCGGTACTCGGTTTGTACGGGGCGAAAGACACGGGCATCAGCGTGGAATCAGTCAAGAAAATGGAGGCGGCGCTGGCGCAAGGCCATAGTCACTCTGCGTTCAACATCTATGAAAATTCCGGTCACGCTTTTCATGCAGATTATCGGGCTAGCTACGTGGAAGCTGATGCCAAAGATGGCTGGAGCCGTTGTGTCGCCTGGATGAAAGCCAACGGCGTCGCCTGATTGCTGCTGTAAAAACACGGGGTGCCATCAATATTATGAGTATTGAGGCAACCCGCAAAAGCATGCGTGCATTTGCGTAAATCGCCAGCCTGTGCTTTAATTTGCAACCTGGTTGCAAATTATCCCCGAGGCTCAAAATTCACTCCACGCTGTTATCCATCCTTTTTACCACCGCGATTGCCGGGGTATTAAGTATTTCTGCCGCTGCCATTTTTTCATTTTCACTGCTGACCAAAATGGTCGAGCGCATGGTCAGCCTGTCTGTCGGCATCATGTTGTCGACATCCTTGTTGCACGCATTACCAGAAGCGTTTGAATCAAAAGCCGATACGCGTTCTTTATTCGCCTGTTTGCTGGCGGGCTTACTTGGATTTTTTCTGCTGGAAAAATTTGCTGTTTTACGCCATTCACATCATCACGAGGGCGATGGACATCATCACGAACACGGCCATGATGCACACGAAGCAGGCAAAGCTGGCTGGATGATACTGGTCGGCGATGGCATGCATAATTTTACCGACGGCATCCTGATCGCAGCAGCATTTCTGGCCAATCCTGAATTAGGCTTTGTCACCGCATTTGCCATTATTGCGCATGAAATTCCGCAGGAAATCGGTGACTTCATTGTTCTGCTGAATGCCGGATTCAGCCGCATGCGTGCCTACATGTACAACCTCGCCTGCAGCATGATGGGCGTGCTGGGCGGCGTGATCGGTTACTTCACACTGGAACGTGCGAGCAATCTGATTCCGTATGTATTAGTGATGGCATCGTCCGGCTTTATTTATATTGCCGTCAGCGATCTGATGCCGCAAATGCAGCGCCGCGCAACGATGCGGGAAACGATAATACAAGTGATACTGGTCACCATGGGAATATTGCTGGTGCTGTTTGTCACGCGCCACAGATAAAACACAGCGGGCATAAAAAAAGGAGCTGAATAAGCTCCTTTTTTTATGCCTTAAACTGAGTTAAACGGTACAGCCATGCATCAACGCGCAACCGGACGCGACGCATCGGCGCACCATTCACTCCAGGAACCCGGATACAAGGCTGCACCCGGTAATCCGGCCACTTCCAGCGCCAGCAGATTATGGCAAGCCGTCACACCGGAACCACATTGCATAATCGCTTTGCCTGGATCCGGCAATAACGCCCGCCATTCAGCGTTTAACTCAGGCGCTGTTTTAAAACGGCCATCGGCTTGTAAGTTATCTTTGAAAAAGCGATTCAGCGCACCGGGAATGTGTCCACCGACCGGGTCTATCGTTTCATTTTCACCGCGATAGCGATCTGCTGCACGGGCATCAATCAGCTTGCATTCCTGAGTGTCTATATTTGCCAATACCTGATCCACATTCACTTGCCCGACTAGCGACGTCTGAACGCAGATATTACCTGGGCGTACAGAAGGCAGCGCCGTTGTCACCGGCAATTGCTGTGCTGTCCACACCGGGAAGCCCCCATCCAATACGGCCACCGCCGCGTGTCCGACCCAGCGCAACATCCACCATAAACGTGCCGCAAACATTCCGCCCTGCGCGTCGTAAGCGATGACCTGACTGTCATGATTAATCCCCAGATCGCGCAAAGTCTGAATAAACGCCTCTTTCTCTGGCAACGGGTGACGACCGCGGAACACACCGTTGGCGGATAATTTAGGTGCGGATAAACGCTGATCGAGATGAACAAATTGTGCGACTGGCAAATGCCCCACGTCGTATGCTGTCTGGCCTGCATCCGGATTCATCAGATCATGGCGGCAATCCAGCACGATCCAATTATGGCCTGCATCGCTGCTGAGTTGGCTGCTGAGTTGGCGGGCCAGATCTGCAGCACTGATCAAGGTGGTATACATCGTCTTCTCCTAAAAAATACATCGCGGACAATCAGGTAATTTTATTCTGAACAAATCGCATCTCTGTGAATCGGTGACCGGTCTGCTCTGGCATTATAAAAAGTGGCAATTAAGCCGCTGCATAAAATCACAGCGATGCCGACCCAGCTTAACCATGCCAGACTCTCATCCCATAACAACATATCCCACAAACTGGAAAACACGATGCCCACGTATTGCAGATTCGCCGTCACCAGCGTATTACCAAGGCGATAAGCACGGGTCATCGCCATCTGCGCTGAAGCGGCGGTAAGGCCTATCGCCAGCAGCAAGAATATGCCGCGGCTATCCAGATGATGCCAGACGATTTCTTGCGCGGAGGCTTGTGCGGATTTAGCAATCAAAGTACCGAGCACACCAGCAATTGCACAAGTCATGGAAAAATAAAATACCACGCGGTATTCCGGCTCACCCATCAATCCCATTTTTCTGACTTGCATATACGCCCATGCGGCCAGCATGCCAGAAACCAAGGCGATAATGCCACCCACCACCTGATCCGCATGTATGCTTGGACGCAACAACAGAACCACGCCGATGAACCCCAGCAAAATGGCGACGATAGGTTGCCAGGTCAGGCCGCGCTGCTTATGCCACCATGCACCGATCAGCATCATCGCAGCGATCCATATCGGTGACATGTAATTCAGGGTAACGGCCATCGCCAACGGCAACTTACCGATAGAGTAAAACCATAACCATAAGGCCAGCACACCCACCGCACCGCGCACCAGATGCTGAGACGGCATCGGTGTCTTCAAGGTCCCGCCCTGAATTCTGGCCAGCATGGCAATCATCAGCATGCCGATCAGGCCGCGATAAGCGACGATTTCAGATGTCGAATAATCCGTTGAGGCCAGTTTGACGCAAACACCCATAATGGAAAACAAAAAACTGGCAAGCAACATCCACAAAGACTGCATAAAGACCTGACTCCAAAAGACAGGGGAGGCACGCGCCTCCCCTCTTCAACTATCTGAACGACCTCAGATTTCTATTTTTTTCCGGTACCACTCATGGAAATGCTGCATGCCGTCTTCCATTGGTGACTGATAAGGCCCGACTTCGTTTTCACCGCGATCCAGCAGGATTTTACGACCGGCATCCATGCGTACACCAATTTCATCATCCTCGATACATGTCTCCATATAGGCGGCACGTTCAGCTTCGATGAATTCGCGTTCGAATAAAACGATTTCTTCCGGATAGTAAAACTCGACCACATTTCTGGTCTTGCCGGTGGCAGTCGGCCACAGCGTGGAAACGACCAGCACATGCGGATACCATTCGACCATGATATTCGGATACAAGGTCAGCCAGATTGCACCGTACTTAGGTGGCTCGCCGTTGCGGAATTTCAGCACCTGCTCTTGCCAGATTCTGTATTTCTCGGAACCGGATTTCAGCAAACCACTGTTCACACCGACAGTCTGCACACTGTAATCTTCGCCGAATTCCCAACGCAGATCGTCACAGGTGACGAAGCTACCCAGGCCAGGATGAAATGGTTCGACGTGATAATCTTCCAGATAGACTTCGATGAACGTCTTCCAGTTGTAATCGCATTCGTGAACCTCAACGTGATCCAGCATGTAGCCAGTAAAGTCGAGATCTTTGGTGACGCTGAGCTGCGCCATGCGCTCCATGACGTTGTAACCATTTTGCTCAAACAGCAAGCCATTCCAATTCTGCAATGGCGTGCGCTTCAGATTCATGCAAGGCGTATCTGAAAAATGCGGAGCACCGATCAGTTCACCTTTGAGATCATAGGTCCAGCGATGCAGCGGACAAACAATATTATTTGCATTGCCGCGGCCATTAAACATCAGCGCCTGACGATGACGACAGACGTTAGACATCAGCTCGATACCCTGAGCGCTGCGGACCAGCATGCGCCCTTCGTTTTCGGACGCTAAAGTTGCGAAGTCACCGAGATTCGGCACCATCAACTCGTGACCGACGTAACGAGGACCAGAATGGAACAAGTCTTTGATTTCGCGCTGTAACAGCGTTTCATCAAAATAGACATGCACCGGAAGTTGCGCGTCAGAACGCGCGAGTGTAGACAAAGAAGCCAGATCGGACATCCCCACCCCCCAAATTAATTTGCACCAACCTAAGAGAGAAAGAATCCACAAAAACCTGTTTTCGCACGGGGTTTCAATCCACGCGAAAGTTCAAACGATCAAACGACTTGAAGAGGAAATTTTGGACAGAACCGCGGATTATACCTGAATCGTCGCAGGTTCGCCCCGCAAGCAATGATTTCCTGAGAAAAATCAAATAATTAAACCAATACGGCGCACGTCTCAACGCAGACCGCTCTCATCGGCAAACAAACAACATCGATGCTTTTTAGATTAGATCGTCTAATTTCACTCTTTCACCGCATCAAAAACGCTAGTTACCACCCTCCTCACTCTGAAGAAAATTTGCTGCAAGTGCAAATATATGAAGAAAATTATTAATTACATTAACCAAGTCCAACTTTTATGCTGCATAGCAGCTTGTCTTCACCTTTCTCTGAACTTAGCCTGATTCTGGCTGATTTGACCAGAACTCGGAGAAGTTCAGTGCAAACACGCTCCCATCCGGTTTCATTTGAATTAACTTATTCGAAAGAATCAACATGAAAAAAACACTGATAACAAAGCTGATGGCGATTTTGTTTGCCATCTGCGCCCTGCCTGCTCAGACATGGGCGGCAGGGTATACGGAGACAAAATATCCTATTGTGTTAGTCCATGGTTTATTTGGATTTGACAATATTGGCCCGGTTGACTACTGGTACGGTATTCCATCGGCCCTGCGCTCAGACGGTGCGCGCGTGTATGTCACGCAAGTCGCGGCGGCCAACAGTACAGAAGTGCGCGGTGAACAATTGCTGACGCAGGTTAAGCAAATTCTTGCAGTCACTGGTGCCAGTAAAGTGAATCTGATCGGTCATAGTCACGGCGGTCCAACGACCCGCTATGTGGCATCGGTCAGGCCAGATCTGGTCGCATCAGTCACCTCAGTCGGTGGCGTCAACCGGGGCTCCGCTGTGGCAGATATTATTTTGGGCATCGCGCCGCCGGGCTCTGTGACGAACAGCGTGCTTGTTTCCGTGACTAACGGTCTGGCAAAAGTCATCAGCTTCTTGTCGGGTCAGCCTAATTTATCGCAAGATGCACTGGCTGCAGCCAATTCCCTCAGCACCGCTGGTTCGCTGAAATTCAATAGCAAACATCCGGAAGGCGTACCGACCACTGCTTGTGGTGAAGGCGCATATCAGGTCAACAATGTTGCGTATTACTCGTGGAGCGGCGCAAAACCGTACACCAATGTTCTTGACGTCGTTGATCCGGCCTTATCACTGACCTCGCTGGCCTTTGGCGGTAGCAAAAACGACGGACTGGTCAGCAGTTGTTCATCCCATCTCGGCAAGGTTATTCGTGATGACTACGCGATGAATCATCTTGATGAAGTGAATCAGACCATAGGCCTGGTCAATATTTTTGAAACGAATCCGGTGACGATATACCGGCAGCATGCAAATCGCCTGAAAAATAGCGGCTTGTAAGCAGAAACACCAGCGCTGAAGATTTTCTGAATATACCGGATCGGGATTTTATGAAAACAAGAAATCTGACTTTTCTGGCAGCGACGCTCAGTCTGATCGTCGCCTCTTTTTTTCTGATGTCGAAACAAGCTAGTCACGAAGAGCAGGCCATCATGCTGACGCCACAAGACCGCATGTTTTCATTCGTACGATCGATGGAAGGCACCAGCGTAGATGGACAAGCGACACAAGCAGACGATGGAAATCTGGTCGTCAACGCTGAATTACGACTGATGTTTGATTATTACCTTGCTGCGACTGGCGAGAAAAGCATTCCGGACATTAAACGCGAAATCGAAAACGTACTCAATCAGAAACTCAAGCCGCATGCAGCAGCGCAGGCAAAAGAATTACTGGCACGCTACCTTGGGTACAAGCAGGCATTACTCGATCTGGAGAAAAATACCGGAGCATCAGCGACAAGACACACAAATAACATGAGCAACGACATGATCTCAGCGATGCAGAACCGTTGGCAAAGCATGCAGAAATTGCGTTTGCAATTTTTTAGCACTAAAGACAATCAGTCGCTGTTTGGCTTTGATGATGCTTACGATATGGATGCACTGGCACGATTAGAGATTAGTCAAAACCCTGCCTACAGCGATAAACAAAAACAGGAAAAACTCCAAGCCCTGGACGCCACAATGTCACAGGAACTTCGCGAAGCGAAGAACGCACCATACCAGATCATACGGCTGGAAGAACAGGCGCAGCAATTACGTTCCAGCGGTGCGAGCGAAGACGACATTTACCGGATGCGGGCAGCCGCTGTCAGTCCTGAGGCAGCCAACAGACTGGCCGATCTGGACAGGGAAGAAGCAGAATGGAAAACACGGATCGCAAACTATCTTGAGCAAAGAAGGCAGTTGCTGAGCAGGGATGAAAATAAAAGTACGACTGACAAAATCGCGGCACTACAACAATTACGGGATCGGTATTTCAGTATTCAGGAACAAAATCGCCTGGCGGCGTATGAGTAAATATATCTGATGAAACTGGTTCCACCTCAGCCTGAGCAGCAATCAATCAGGCTGCTGGCTCGCCTTCCAGCTGTGCGTCCGGCGAATCCGGCAACGTCGCCAGCGCTTCTTGCAATGCGCGATCAACGACTTTATCTAACTGTAAAATCTGAGCACGTTTTTCACGGAACGCCTGTTCCAGATTTTTTGCGGAGACAGAAAAACTTTTTTCTTTTTCACTCGCGGTAAAAATATACAGGCTGCGCATAGGGCTGACCCATGCAAGCCTGACTCTGGCTATCTGCGCATTCTCCTGGGTGAACTCTATCCAGATACCACGTTCCAGCTGATGCACAACATCGACAAATTCATCGTCAGTGGTAAGCTCTTCTTGCGAGGCATTTTTCTCAGCTTCGGCACGTTTTTCCAAGCGACGTTCGGTCGCTTGCTGCGCAGCTTCAACGGCAAGTTCCAGTTGTCTGTCTGGCGACAACTCTAACGGTGCGCGCACGATAGACGCGTGGCACTCAGAAAGCTCAGCAAAAAACTGTACGCGATCGGCATCTTCCCATTTAATCAGACTCAGCCATTTATTCAGACGTGCCAGAATCGCCGGCAGACGATTTAATAATTCCTGCCGGTCTTGCAAGGTGAATTTTGGCTTCACGCTCCAGATCAGGTCATCCATCGTCTTGATCGCATCTTGCACCGCATGTGGCTTTTCATCTCTGACACTGTAAGCCAGCGTCAATACCTTAATCCACCGGCTTTCAAGGAAAGTTTCGACAAAAGCCACGACCTCGCCAGAACCAACACGAATCGCGACTTCCTGATTCGCATGTATGCTCGCCTGCTTAATTTTTTCCTTGCGGATCGCACTCTTGATCGGTGCTTCTAATGCTTGCGCATTTGCCTGCTCTTCTTTTTCGATGAAAGATTCAAGATCAGTAACAACCTCGTCAAACAAGGCAATTTCCTGATCAAACTCTTGCGACACTCGTTCGACATTGCGCTTCATCGTCTGGAACAGAGGATCTTGTGCGCCTTTGTTCTGATCCAGGGACAAACTGTAACGGGACAACAAATCAATCAGGCGACGTGCCGGATGCTGATCTTTAAAGAAAAATTCTTTATCAATTAATGCCGCCTTTAATACCGGTACCTGCAGAACGGAAATCAGTTCTTTTACCGGTGCGGGAATTGCCTGATTACGAAAAACATTATCAAAGACCTGCGACAACAAATCGAGCGTATGTTTTTCAACGCCTGTCGTCGCTACGTCTGCAACATGTTCGCGCATTTGCGACAAGCGCATTACCTCGCCTGCGCCAGACATCATCTGATTGAGTTTCAGATTCTGTTGAAATTCTGCCAGATGCTGAAACAGGCGGGACTCAGCAGGATTGGATGTAAATCCGGGATGGTCAGAGTAATTTCCGTTACTGCGCGGTGCTTGTTGCTGATGCTGTGCACCGGAAAAATAACGCTTCAGCTTTTGCGCTATGTCTTGTGAATGACTTTCCTGTTCCGCGTTTTTAGCTTCCGTTTCGTCATCCACCGCGGTGGACGTCTTGTTTTGATTGCGACGAATTTTGTAAGAATCCTGCAAATCAGGCAGGATTCCTTTCTTCACCAGAGCCGAATTAATCTCGTACAAAATCGGCTCAAGATCAAACAAAATATCTGCACGTAACAAAGGCAGTACCATTTCATGCGTTCCCACCTCAGGATCAAACTGACACCATGCTGAGTACAAAGCATTCAGCAAAATATCCGGGCGGAACGGATTCTGGGCAATACTTAATGTTTCTCGTCCAAGCAAATGCGACAGCCGCATGTTTAATGCCGCATATTGCTCTGCGCTATCAAGTTCTATTGTGCGGCTGACTCTGCTGAGAGCCAGCTTTTTATCCATTTCTTCATAACTGATCAGACTCAAATCTGCATCCGGCGCCGTACTTACTCTGTTTCCAGATTGCTTGGGTGAAATCAGCAGATCCACTTCCTGGCGAAATGCTTTTTCTACATCGGCAGACGATAAATGATAAAACGCGTACGCATTTTTTTTCAGTATCTGCCCGGCATTGAAACTCAGATTTGCTTCGCGCGAATCCATGCTTTGCTCAGACATCGCCAGGAAAGCATTCGACAAACGTGAAGAAAATGCATCCAGTTGCGACACAACCAGATGCGTTGCCAGCGGAATCAATCCACGCAACACGTCCTCAGCGGCGGCAGAGCCCGTCGCTGTTTTTACGTGTAATGGATGAAGACCGCTCATAATTGAAAAGAAAACCTTATCAGATGCAACAAATGTAGAAAATGAGACTCATATTTACGGCACTCAATAGTGGAAGTTGAGGAATTGCGCGTATCACGGATGAAATCTGATTATTTCAACAAGATCAGTGACTTACGATGCAATATACAGTCAATAAAAAGGCCATTGAGCACACTATATACGCATATTTTCCACATGGAAATGTTTTGAATGCAATTTCAGATTGCGTTCAGTATAAATCCCTACTCGCAAGCACACCGGTTTCCCAACTGAAACAATTATTTCAAATTGTAAGTAAACATCGGGACTAAAAAAGCAGAATCACCGCCAAGCTGACTTGTTTGCTCTAAAATAGAACGTTACATTTCTTTTTTGCGTAATTTCACGCGCTGTTAGTCATTAAATATCAATATGCCTAAAAAAAACGCTGGCGCAAACCAGCCGGATCCCGCCAACACGCCAGTCTCTTTTGAGGCAGCAATGAATGAACTAACCGGATTGGTGGCAAAAATGGAAGCCGGGGATCTGCCGCTGGAAGCCTCTGTCATTGCTTATCAGCGTGGCGCTGAATTAATTCAATTTTGCACTTCACAGTTGGATAAAGTGGAGCAACAAGTCAAAGTATTGGAAGCCGGAATGTTGAAATCTTTCCATGCAGACAATGGGGATGAGGATCTCACATGAGCCAACAATTCCGTGTCTGGATGCAACAAAAACAGGATCAATGCGAACGTGCGCTAGCGGCTTTCATCCCGCAAGCCTCCGTTGTTCCGCGTCATTTGCACGAAGCTATGCGTTATGCCGCGCTGGATGGTGGTAAGCGCGTTCGCCCATTACTGGTCTATGCAGCCGGACAATTATTCGATGCGCCGCAGGAAGCGCTGGATCGCGCTGCCGCCGCAGTCGAAATGATTCACGCCTATTCGCTGGTACATGATGATATGCCATGCATGGATGACGATGCGCTGCGCCGCGGCAAACCGACCGTCCATGTAAAATATGACGAAGCAACCGCCTTGCTGGTTGGCGACGCGTTGCAAGCACAGGCGTTTCTGGTTCTTTCCGAAGGAAATAGCAGTGCAGAAACCAGACTCGGACTGGTGCGCCTGCTTGCCCATGCTTCCGGCTCGGTCGGCATGTGTGGTGGTCAGGCCATTGATCTCGCCAGCGTTGGTCTGGCGCTGACACGCGAACAGCTGGAACAAATGCATCGCTTAAAAACCGGCGCTTTGCTACGGGCTTCGGTACTCCTGGGTGCCTCCTGCGGCAAAACATTAAATCCGGAAGAAACTGCTGCGCTGAATACCTATGCTGCTGCGATCGGTCTGGCGTTTCAGGTCGTCGATGACGTGCTTGATGCGACGGCTGACTCTGCAACACTCGGCAAAACAGCTGGTAAAGACGCCGCGGACAATAAACCGACGTATGTCAGCCTGCTGGGTCTGTCTGCATCGCAGGAATTAGCCCGGCAACTCTGCCGCGAAGCACACGGCGCGCTGGATTCTTTTGGCGAAAAAGCACAACTGCTCCGGGATCTGGCTGATCTGATCGTGCAGCGACAAGCATAACTAGCATCTAACTATGACGAATTTACTGCAAAAAATTAACTCTCCTGCCGATCTGCGGCTGTTGTCGCGCCATCAGTTAGCGCCGCTGGCCGATGAATTGCGCCAATACGTGATTGATTCCGTTTCCAAAACCGGCGGGCATCTGTCGTCCAATCTTGGTACGGTAGAGCTGACATTGGCGCTGCATTACGTATTTAATACACCTGAAGACCGTTTGATCTGGGATGTTGGCCATCAGACTTATCCGCACAAAATTCTGACCGGCCGACGTGATCGCATGCACACTTTGCGTCAGTGGGAAGGCATCTCCGGCTTCCCGCGCAGAGATGAAAGTGAATACGATACCTTTGGCACTGCGCATTCATCGACTTCAATTTCTGCGGCATTAGGTATGGCTCTGGCCGCCCGCACGAAAGGTGAAGACCGGCATGCGGTCGCCATTATCGGTGACGGTTCCATGACGGCAGGCATGGCATTCGAAGCTCTGAACAATGCCGGGGTGCATGAAGACATCAATCTGCTGGTGGTGCTGAATGACAACGATATGTCGATCTCGCCTCCGGTCGGTGCACTGAACCGCTATCTGGCACGTCTGATGTCCGGTAAGTTTTACGCAGCAGCGCGCAACGTCGGTAAATCGGTACTGCCTTCACCTGTGCTGGAACTCGCCAAACGCTTTGAGGAACATGCAAAAGGCATGCTGGTGCCAGCGACCATGTTTGAAGAATTCGGTTTCAATTACATCGGCCCGATTGATGGCCACGATCTCGAATCACTGATTCCGACACTGCAAAATATCCGGCAACTCAAAGGGCCGCAGTTTTTGCATGTGGTCACCAAAAAAGGTCAGGGATATAAACTGGCGGAAGCCGATCCTGTGTTGTATCACGGCCCTGGCAAATTTAATCCTGCCGAAGGCATCAAACCAAGCACGTCCGCGAAACAAACCTATACCCAGGTTTTCGGGCAATGGCTGTGCGATATGGCCGCCAGCGACCAGAAACTGGTCGGGATTACGCCGGCCATGCGTGAAGGCTCAGGCATGGTGGAATTTGAAAAGCAATTTCCTAAGCGCTATTACGATGTCGGTATTGCTGAGCAACATGCGGTGACATTTGCCGCAGGTCTCGCTTGCGAAGGTCTGAAGCCGGTTGTGGCGATTTACTCGACCTTCCTGCAACGCGCTTACGATCAGTTGATCCACGACGTCGCCCTGCAAAATCTGGATGTGACCTTTGCACTGGACCGCGCCGGGCTGGTTGGCGCCGATGGCGCCACCCACGCTGGCAATTACGACATTGCCTATTTGCGCTGCATTCCTAACATGGTCGTGATGGCTGCTTCTGATGAAAATGAATGTCGCCAGATGCTGACGACCGGGTACAACTACCCCGGGCCTGCCGCCATTCGCTACCCGCGCGGTGCCGGTATCGGCGTCAAACCGGATACTGAATTGAGCAGTCTGATTATTGGTAAAGGCGAAGTCAGACGCGAGGGCAACAAGATCGCAATTCTGGCCTTTGGCTCTATGCTGCAACCATCGCTCCACGCCGCTGACATTCTGGATGCGACCGTGGCGAATATGCGTTTCATCAAGCCGCTTGATGTCGAATTACTGAAAACTCTTGCTGACTCGCATGATGTTCTGGTGACCGTAGAAGAAGGTTGCAAAATGGGCGGCGCCGGATCGGCCGTTGCCGAAGCGATGGCCGAAGCTGGCATCTGCAAACCTTTGCTGATCCTTGGTTTGCCGGACAAGTTTATCGACCATGGCGATCCGGCATTGTTATTGAGCCAGTGTGGTCTCGACAGCAATGGCATCGTGCAGGCGATACGCGAACGCTTTAAACTCAGCGCCACATCAACACCAGCGCAAGCAGCCTGATTACCGGCACCGGCGCGATCAACGAAAAATGGCTACCGCACGGTAGCCATTTTTTTGCCTGATGGAGATCGGCGGCTGGCGAAAGACGCCTATTGAGGCAAACCGAAGCCGCTGAGATCCTAAATATACTCCCCCGAGTATATTTTAAGCCCCTTTATTTACGCTGAGAATAAGGGTATTTTACGACATACTCCCCTAAAATCAGGCAGCCGCCCATTCACGCGAGGCTTGTCCGGAATAACTGACGGGCGCGTTCTGCGCATCGTCAAACGTCACAATCTCGTACGCATCCGGCTGTGATAACAGCACCCGTAACAACTGATTATTCAATCCATGGCCGGATTTGTGTGCGGTGTAGCTAGCCAGGAAAGGATGTCCGATCAGATACAGATCACCGATGGCATCGAGTATTTTATGGCGCACGAATTCATCGTCAAAACGCAGACCGTCTGAATTCAGTATCCGGTATTCGTCCATTACGATCGCATTTTCCATGGAACCGCCACGGGCAAGGCCGATACCGCGCAGCATTTCTACATCCTGCATGAAACCGAAAGTGCGCGCTCTGGCGACATCTTTGACAAACGAGACTTTTTCAAAGTCGACCTCTGCTGTCTGCACAGTGCCATCCACTGCGGGGTGATTGAATTCGATAAAAAAATGCAGTTTGAAACCGTTATAGGGTTCCAGTCTCGCCCATTTTTCAGCGGCCCCTTTGCCCTCGCGGATTTCCACGGGTTTCAATACGCGGATAAATTTCTTGGCAGCATCTTGCTGTTGCAATCCGGCTTCCTGTAACAAGTAGACGAACGACGATGCGGAGCCATCCATAATCGGAATTTCTTCAGCGCTGACATCGATATACAAATTATCGATACCGAGTCCTGCACAGGCAGATAACAGATGCTCGACCGTAGAAACCCGTTCGTCACCGTTGGACAAAGTTGACGCCATGCGGGTATCGCCGACACCGGTTGCGTTGGCAGGAAAAACTAATGGCGGGGTCAGATCCGTACGGGTAAAAACAATGCCGGTATCCACCGGTGCCGGGCGCAAAACCAGCTCGACCTTGGTACCGGAATGCAGGCCCACGCCTATGGTTCTGACTTCTTGTTTGATAGTGATTTGCTTTAACATCTTCGTATTATAACGAGTCACGCCAAGCCGATGTGCTGGCGCTGTCATTCGCTGTTGCAAAAACAGATAAGCCGCAAACGAACGGTAAAAAAATCATTTATATAAAAAAACAGCGCCAGCCAGAAATGGCGGCGCTGCTCTCATGGAAACTGAAAATTAAGCGAGTTGCGCTAACAAGGTTTCCACATTGGATACTTCAAATTTTCCGCCAGCTTCCACGTTCAGTTGCTTGACGACACCGTCAACTGCCAGCAAAGAATAACGCTGGGAACGAATACCCATGCCAAATTTACTGAAATCTGCATCCAGACCCAGCGCTTTGCTGAATGCAGCATTACCGTCGGCCATCATACGCACGACGCCGGTGGCTTTCTGATCGCGGCCCCACGCACCCATCACAAATGCGTCGTTCACGGAAACACACCATATTTCATCAACGCCTTTGGCTTTTAATTCGGCAGCGTGCGCGATGTAGCCAGGAAGATGTTGTGCCGAACAAGTTGGCGTGTATGCACCTGGCAGACCAAAAATGGCAATCGTTTTTCCTTTGACCAGATCAGCAACCTGGAAAGTATTCGGGCCAATACTGCAACCTTCGCCAGCAACCTCGACAAATTCTGCCAGGCTGCCTGCCGGTAACTGTTCGCCAATTTGTATGCTCATCATCATTCCTTTCGTTTAATTCAAATAATTAACTATCTTGCGATAGCCCGGGACGCCAGACCAATCCGGCGATCAAGCTCGCAGTATGCCTGAGCTGTCGAAAAGCTGCTGACGCCGTCCCAAAGTCAATTCAGGAAAACCAAAGTTGTAAAACTTTTTACATTTTTATAGGTAATTTCCCAACAGTAAGTTCTGCAAATGTAATGCAGATGCTAGGATAGCCCAATTAATTACTTAAATATCAATAATTCGGACTGGTAATTCCCATTACATGGAGGGGTGCATACAAATGAAGCAATCCAAGGCAAATGGCAGTATTCACAGGAAATATCTTGCAAGCGCACTGATCAGCATCGGCGTCAGTTACGGGCTTTCTGGTTGTGGCGGTGGCAGCAGTGCACCGGCGGTGGTCGCGCCACCCACACCACCAACCGTCAGTATCGATGTTTTCGGCGCGCGTGGCGCGCTGTTAACCGCAATCGTCAGCAGCACGGACTGCGCCACGACGCCAACAGTCAGTTGGCAAAATTCTTCTGGCGTTGCGGTGGGCAGCGGCACCAGCATTCAGGACACACAACCCAATTCCATTCTGACTGCGACGGCAAGCTGCTCAAGCGCTACTGCCAGTCAGAAGCTCGCAGCGAATTCTGTGCACACTGCACTTTCCGCTTTTGCGGTACTACAAAATGGCAGCGCCGTGGCCTGGGGCAATCCGGTCTGGGGCGGACAAACCAGCACCGCTGCGGCAATCACGGGCATTTCTCAGTTATACGCGTCCGAGCGCGGCTTTGCAGCGCTGCTCAGCGACAATACACTGAAGGCCTGGGGCAGCAGCTATGTCGCTGTCACCGATCCGAATTTAGTCTATCCGGCAACAGGCGCGATCGCTACCAGCCCACTGACCAACATCGCTACCGTCATGCCAGGCAGACTCGCCTATTTCGTGACAAAAAAAGATGGTTCGATTGCTGCCTGGGGAAATTTCCGTGGCGTGACCGATGGCGTGGACGGCTATATCGGTGATGCGAAAACTGGTCTCAACCCTGTCACGCTGGCGTTGCTGACCGACGTCAAAGCGCAGGCTTCGACCGAAGGTGCATATGCCTTACTGAAAGGCGACGGTACTGTGGTGACGTTTGGCGATCAGGATGCGGGCGGGAACTCGTCAGCAGTTCAGCCCTTACTGGTTGGCGTAACGCAGATCGTCGGGAATAACTTTGACTTTGTCGCCTTGCGTAAAGATGGCAAGGTAGTGACCTGGGGTTACGGCTACGCGGCAAAATCAGGCGATGCTGAAATTAATCCAACGCTGGCAGACATCTCGAAACTTTATGTCAGCGGTAATGCGGCGGCGGCAGTATCCAACACCGGAGCCGCATTTGCCTTTGGTTTTACACCCCAGATTGAAGCAGCCGATTCCAGTTCACTGACAGCATCACTGACCAACGTCAGCAATATCTATTCAACGCAAACGGCATTTGCCGCATTGCGAACTGATGGCACCGTTATCAGTTGGGGTGATCTGCCACGGATGGGAAATAGTCTGAATGCCGTTCAGTCTTCCCTGACGAACGTAAAATCAGTACAGGCGACAGAATATGCATTCGCTGCACTGAAAGGCGATGGTACGGTCGTCAGTTGGGGCGATCCGGAACTGGGCGGGGACAGCAGCGCAGTGAAAGCGCAGTTAACCAACGTTGTTGCTCTCAGTGCCAACAAATATGCATTCGCCGCACTGAAGTCAGATGGCAGCGTGGTGACCTGGGGTATGAAAACGAAAGGCGGCGACAGCAGTGCGGTCGCGGCAAAATTAACCAATGTCCGCGCCATTTATGCCACTGCATATGGTGCGTTCCTCGCGGTGAATAAAGACGGCAGCTTCGTTACCTGGGGCGATCAGTGGGCTGGCGGCGGAACCGCTCCGGCAACATTGACAAAAATCCCTTACATCGGCTGACATCAGCGTCATCCGTCGCATCAATGCCATGAATAGAAATGGAGAACATCGTATGAAATTTTTCGCTTTCAAAGCAAAACCTCTGATCGCAGCCATACTCGGCACCATGATATCTGCGTCAGCGCACTCCACCGTCAGAGAGCAGGACAACACGACAGCCACGCCCCGCAGAGAAGCAGAAAATCTGACCCAGATCATAGTGAAGTACCGCAATGAACGCAGCAATGCAAACGAAGCGGCCAGCCTCAGCGGCAATAAAGCGGCGCTGGCACAAGTGCAGACACAAAGAATATCGACACTACAATCAGTTGCCAGAACTTATAACGCCACATTTGCATTAAAGCGTCAGATCGTTACCGGCGGCTGGGTGTATCGCGCAAATACTGCGTTAAAACCTTCGCAAATGATGGCACTCGCTGCGAAACTGCAAGCAGCCGACCGCTCTATCGAATATGCAGAACCAGATTACATTCTGCGCCCGGCGTATACCCCGACCGACCCGCTATTTACCTCGCAATGGGATATGCAGGAAAGTGCCACACAGCCAGGCGGTCTGAATCTGTCTGCCGCCTGGGATATCAGTAAAGGTGACAAAGTCACCGTTGCCGTCATTGATACCGGCTACCGTCCACATCCGGATCTGCTGCAAAATCTGATCCCGGCACCAGGCGGAAGCGCAAATCAGTATGGCTACAACTTTATCAGCAAGGCCTCGACAGCCCGCATTACGTTGCCAAAGGATGTGAGCAGCGCGCGCGGTCCGGATGCGATTGACCTCGGTGACTGGGTAGAAAAAACGGATACAGATTGCCCGTCTCACGCACAAGATAGCAGTTGGCATGGCACACATGTGGCAGGCACAATTGCAGCGGCAGCCAACGGTACCGGAATTACCGGTGTCGCACCGAACGCCCGGATCTTACCGTTAAGAGCCCTGGGTAAATGTGGTGGAGAAACTTCAGATATTGCCGATGCCGTCGCCTGGGCTGCAGGTTTGCATATCGAAGGCGTGCCGGATAATACCAACAAAGCGAATGTCATTAATCTCTCTCTTGGCGGTACACATGCCTGCAGTAAAACAAATGCAGCAGCCTATCAAAGTGCGATCGCGAATGGAGCAGTGATTGTTGTTGCTGCCGGCAATGAAGCGCTTGACGCGCGCCTGTCGAGTCCGGCGAACTGTCCGGGTGTGATTACCGTCGCATCAAACTCGATCACCGGTGGTCGCGCAAGTTATTCAAATTACGGAGCGACCGTCAGCGTCACCGCGCCGGGTGGAGGTTTTACGACAGCGGCAGACAGAATCCTCTCAACACTGCCAAGCGGAAAAACCGTCGCGACGGATGACACCACGTATGGTTTGATGGCGGGTACCTCGCAAGCGACACCGCATGTGGCAGGTGTGATCGCGCTGATGATGGCAGTCAATCCTAAACTGACGTCCGCGCAGGTGCGCAGCATACTGATCAAAACCGCGCGCCCGGCGCCGGCAAACTGTCCTGGCTGTGGAGCCGGTATTGTTGACGCGGCTGCAGCCGTCAAAGCGGCCAGCGGAAACTAAAAAATAACGCCCCGGATGTATCGGGGCATACCTCGATTAATTTTGCCAAAAATTAAAAAAGCCCGCATTGTATGCGGGCTTTTTTAATGAGTACGACAGATAAATTAGTCTGCCTGCTTACGCAAAAATGCTGGAATGTCGTACGTTTCCATGCCATTTTTTTCCAACGCACGCACCGTGTCTGACGCAGATTCGCGACGCCATACTGCAGGCTTGCTCAATCCGTCAAATGCTGGTGCAGCGCTTGCCATACCATTCGACACTGTCGTTGTAGCCATCGCCGCAGCCATCATCGGCTCATTATTGGTACCGGTACGCAGCATCGGTGTTTGCACCAGCTGAATATTTTTCTTACCACGTCCCAGTCCTGTCGCAACGACCGTCACACGGATATCGTCACCCATGGTGTCGTCGTATGCGATACCTTGAGCAATCGATGCATCCGGTGCTGCGAATGCGCGCACAGCTGCCATGACTTCTTTAATTTCTTTACCTTTAAGGCTGCGGCTGGCAGTCACATTCACCAATACACCACGCGCACCGGACAGATCAATACCATCCAGCAAAGGTGATGCGACAGCTTGTTCGGCTGCAATGCGTGCGCGATCAACACCGGATGCTGTCGCCGTACCCATCATTGCTTTACCTTGCTCACCCATGATCGTTTTCACGTCATTGAAGTCAACGTTGATATGACCCGGTACATTGATGATTTCAGCAATACCGGCGACGGCATTATTCAGCACATCATCCGCATGTTGCAGCCATTCGATCATGCTGTCGTCTTCATAAATCTCTTCGAGTTTTTCGTTGAGAATGATGATCAGCGAATCGACGTGCTGGGTCAGCGCATCCAGACCTTCATCGGCGATGTCCATGCATTTCTTACCTTCGTAAGAAAAAGGTTTGGAAACCACCGCCACGGTTAAGGCACCAAGCTCTTTCGCCACTTGTGCCACGACTGGTGCTGCACCGGTACCGGTACCACCGCCCATACCGGCAGCGATAAAGACCATGTGTGCTCCACGCAATGCGTCTTCAATGCGGGCTCGTGAATCTTCTGCCAGCTTACGACCGACTTCCGGTTTCATACCAGCACCCAAACCGGTTTCACCGATTTGAATCACGTTATGCGCTTTGGATTGCAGTAATGCTTGCGCATCCGTATTTGCAGCGATGAATTCAACGCCGCAAACACCTTTATTGATCATGTGCTGAACAGCATTGCCGCCGGCACCACCCACGCCAACCACTTTGATTACAGTACCTTGTGTGGCGTTATCAACCATATCGAACTCCATCATGACTCCTCCAGATAGGCAGTTACCAGTCGCTAATGATCACAAGATGTGACGACTAGCGACTAATAACTGTAGATCAAACCATTATAAAATGAGTACACCAATTACGATACAAAAAGCTACTTAAAAATTCCCCAAAAACCACTCTTTCATGCGCTGCCAGACTGCTTTTGCTGAACCTTCCTGCCTTGTCACAAGATGACCGCGCAAATACTGCTTCTTCGCTTCCAACAACAACCCTAAAACAGTGGCGTAACGCGGACTTCTGACAACATCAGCAAGTTGTCCGCTGTACGCTGGCATCCCTAATCTCGTTGGCTTTAAAAATATATCTTCAGCCATCTCAACCATGCCTGGCATCGCTGACGATCCACCTGTTAAAACGATGCCTGATGAGAGCACATCTTCATAACCGGATTCACGTACCACCTGATGCACCAGCGCAAATAACTCTTCAACACGTGGTTCGATCACTGCCGCCAACGCCTGGCGTGACAACGAGCGCGGACCACGATCACCCAGCCCCGGCACATCCAGCGTATCCGCCGGATCAGCCAGCACTTGTTTGGCAACACCGAAACGCACTTTGATTTCTTCCGCTTCCGAAGTCGGTGTGCGCAAAGCCATCGCAATATCATTCGTGATCTGATCACCTGCAATCGGAATCACAGCCGTATGACGAATCGCGCCTTCACTGAAAACCGCCACATCTGTCGTGCCGCCGCCAATATCAATCAGAACAACGCCGAGTTCTTTTTCGTCTTTCGTCAGCACCGCTTCTGCCGAGGCCATCGGTTGCAGAATCAGATCGGATACTTCCAGTCCACATCGGCGCACGCATTTCACAATATTCTGTACAGCAGAAACTGCGCCGGTCACGATATGTACTTTGACTTCGAGGCGGATGCCGCTCATACCTATCGGTTCACGTACATCATCCTGACTATCGACAATGAATTCCTGAGGCAAGGTATGCAGCAGCTGCTGATCTGTCGGAATGTTGACCGCTTTTGCCGTTTCGATTACGCGCGACACGTCGGCGGCGGTGACTTCCTTATCTTTAATCGCCACCATGCCGCTGGAATTAAAGCTGCGGATATGACTACCTGCAATGCCGGTATAAACACGACTGATCTTACAATCCGCCATCAGCTCGGCTTCTTCAAGCGCACGCTGTATCGATTCGACGGTCGCCTCAATATTCACGACCACGCCTTTTTTCAGGCCTTTCGATTCGTGCTGTCCCAGGCCGATCACTTCATGCCTGCCATCCGGCATGACTTCAGCGACAACCGCCACCACTTTGGAGGTTCCGATATCGAGACCAACGATCAGATTTTTTGCGTCTTTTGTCATGTCTTTCCACTTGCTTTTGTTTGCTTTTTCAATCCCATGGAACTGTGGCTGGATTTCAACGCCAATCCATTTGGATAACGCATATCTACACTTTGAATACTATCTTCCAGACTCGATATCAATTGCGGATAAACCGTCATCAATTTATCCACTCTATCCTGCAAAGTCTTACCGTCCTGCACCCTGCCCAACTCTACCTGCATACCATTATTTAACTTGACGCTCCATGCATACCGACTGGAATATTTCACTTCGTCCGGTTCAAGATTAATTCTGGAAAACCATTTTTTAAATTCCTGATACTGCGTCAGCACTTCTTTTTCACTGCCATCAGGGCCGCTCAGGTTAATCAGATCAGCGTCTTCTTCTGCTTCGGCAAGATTGGCGGTAAACACATCACCATTCACAGAAATCAAACGACCGTCATCCCCCCAGGTGCCCAATACAACATGCTCGTCCAGTTTCACAATCAGCTTATTCGGCCACTCTCTCTGAATACTCGCTTTTCTTACCCATGGAACGCTTTCGAAAGCACCGCGTACTGCATCCAGATTCGCCGTAAAAAAATTTCCTCTGATTCGTGGAATGGCTGAATTTTTAATCGTCAACGCATTCACGTGTTTTAAGGCTTGCGAACTCATGCCTTCCACCCGGATCGAGGCCAATGTGAACATCGGGCGTTGTATCACCCACCAGACACCAGACATCATCAGAATGAACAGCACCATGCCGAATAAGGCATTTGCCGTGTTGTTCATCAGTTTGACGTCATGCCACATCAGTTATTCCTTTTTTACTTTGTTTCAGTACGGATTTTCAAGCGCGCAGTTTTTAAAATTTCAACGCACAGATCCTCGTAACTCATCCCGGTTGCTTTGGCAGCCATCGGTACCAGTGAATGCCCTGTCATACCTGGCGAGGTATTAATTTCCAGCAAAAATGGACGCTGATCCGAATTACGTACCAACACGTCTATCCTTGCCCAGCCTTCACAATCTAATGCGCGATAAGCCTCCACAGCCATTTGCTGAATCGCTGTTGTCAGTACCGCATCCAGTGGTGCGGGACAAAGGTATTGCGTATCGTCGGTAAAATATTTGTTCTGATAATCATAGTTACCATCCGGTGCAACGATTTCAATGATGGGCAACGCATAAGCCTGCTCACCTCTGCCGAGCACGGCAACAGTGAATTCACGCCCTTCAATAAATTCCTCCGCCAGCACGACTTCATCAAACTGCGCGGCAAGCGTATAAGCCTGCTGCATTTCAGCAGCAGTATTGACTTTAGTAATTCCTATCGTCGAGCCCTCGTGTGGCGGCTTCATGATCAGCGGCAAACCCAGGTTCTGGGTAATCGCTGCCAAATCAGATTGCGCGTTCAACACAGCGTAGCCCGGCGTGCTGATGCCATGGGTTTGCCAGATGCGCTTCGTAAAAATTTTGTCCATGGCAATCGCAGATGCCATGACACCGCTGCCGGTATACGGAATATTTAACTGTTCCAGCACACCTTGCATACTGCCGTCTTCACCATATCGACCATGCAATGCGATAAACACGCGATCAAATTTTTCAGCAGCTAATTCCGCAATACTGCGTTCAGCAGGATCGAAGGCATGCGCATCAACACCCTTGCTTTTCAGCGCTGCCAATACGCCGCTGCCAGACATGATGGAGATATCGTGCTCAGCAGAACGCCCGCCAAACAAAACGCCAACTTTACCTAAAGATTTATAATCAATTTCGCTCATGATTTTGTATCACTTCATTTATTTTGCCTGTGCCAGTTTTGCCGGCACTGCACTGATAGATCCTGCACCCATCACAATCAACACGTCACCATCTTTTAGGACGTGTAACAAGCTTTCCGGCATCTCTTGTATTTCCTCAACAAATACCGGCTCTATTTTTCCCATCACCCGCAAGGCGCGTGCCAGTGAACGTCCGTCAGCGGCGAGTATCGGCGCTTCGCCTGCGGCATACACTTCCGCCAGCACGGCAGCGTCAGCTGTAGAAATGACTTTAACAAAATCCTCAAACAAATCCCGCGTCCGGGTATAGCGGTGCGGCTGAAATGCCAGGACTAAACGACGTCCCGGATAAGCGCCACGCGCGGCCGCCAGGGTTGCTGCCATTTCGACAGGATGATGACCATAATCATCTACCAGTGCGAAACTGCCGCCACCGGCCAGAGTGATTTCACCATAGCGGGTAAAGCGACGACCCACACCATTGAATTCGCTCAATGCTTTTTGTGTCGCTTCATCTGCGACGCCGACTTCACGCGCGATCGCAATCGCAGCGCAGGCGTTCTGAACATTATGCATACCAGGCTGATTTAAACTCACTCGCATATCAGCATAACCGTCCTGTACCACGGTGAAATGCATCTTGCCATCGGCAGCAATCGCGTCAATCGCGCGGACATCTGCATCTTCCCGAAAACCGTAAGTAACGACCGGCTTAGAGATAAACGGCATGATTTCACGTACATTCGAATCATCTACGCACAACACAGCAACACCATAAAATGGCAGGCGCTGCGTGAATTCGATGAATGCCTGTTTCAGTCGCGCAAAATCATGCCCATAGGTTTCCATGTGATCGGCATCGATATTCGTGATGACTTCTATCACTGGCAACAAATTCAGAAATGAAGCGTCCGACTCATCCGCCTCGGCAACGATGAAATCGCCACTTCCTAATTTAGCATTGGCACCAGCACTGTTAAGGCGTCCACCAATCACAAACGTAGGATCAAAACCACCTTGCGCCAACACGCTCGCCACCAGGCTGGTCGTCGTCGTTTTCCCATGTGTGCCGGCAATCGCAATGCCGCTCTTCAGACGCATCAACTCTGCCAACATCAGAGCGCGTGGCACGATAGGAATGTGCTTCGCTCTGGCAGCGATCACTTCCGGGTTATCTGCTTTCACTGCCGTTGATGTCACAACCGCGTCCGCTCCTGCAATATTTTCCGCCGCATGCCCGATCTTCACGTCTGCACCGAGGCTTGCGAGACGCTGCGACGCAGAGTTGCTACTCAGATCTGAACCTGAAATGGTGTATCCGAGATTGAGTAAGACCTCGGCGATACCGCTCATGCCTGAGCCGCCAATACCGACAAAATGAATATGTTTAACTTTATGCTTCATGCTAATGCTTCCAGAATTTTTGCAATGTTTGCATTCGCTTCGCGTTGACCGAGTGCATACGCTTTCTCTGCCATCTGCAAACATTGGTGGCGATCAAGTGCCTGTAATTTTTCAGCCAACAGTGCTGGTGAGAGTTCTGATTGCGGCAGATAAACTGCGGCCTGCTGATGTGCCATCCACGTGGCATTTTCTTTTTGATGCGACGTACTGGACGCCATAAAAGGCACGAGCATGCTGGCGACACCTGCTGCTGTTAACTCCGAGACCGTAATTGCGCCGGCGCGGCAAATCACCAGATCTGCCTCGGCATAACGCCGCGGCATGTCGTCGATAAAATCGAGTATCTCGGCCTGCACACCGGCTTGTGCGTAATTCGCCTGCAAAGCATCAATATTTTGTTTGCCTGACTGATGAGTTAACGTCGGACGCTGCGCTTCCGGAATCAATGCCAGTGCTTTTGGCAGACAATCATTCAACACTTTTGCGCCAAGGCTACCGCCGACAACCAGAATACGTAAAGCACCTGTACGCTGCGCATAACGCAAAGCAGGTGCGGGCAAAGCAGTAATTTCCTGGCGTACAGGATTACCGGTCAAAGCAATTTTTCTATCAACGGATAAACGCTCAGACGGCAGTCCAAATAACAGTTTGCTGGCAAATGGTTTCAACGCTTTATTCGACAACAACAATACGGCATCTGCATTCATCAGTACCAACGGCGTACCACGCAAGGCCGCGACAACACCGCCTGGTACCGTCACATAGCCGCCCATACCAAGCACAACATCAGGACGACGCTGACTGAAAATACGTGCACAGTGGAAAAAACTGGCGATCAGTTTGTATGCCCCGGTCACGCTGTGTTTCCAGCCTTTACCTCGCAAACCGGTGAAGTCCAGACTATCCATAGGAATTTGATGCTTAGGCACAATCTGGCACTCCATGCCGGTCATGGTTCCGAGCCAGGACACTTCCCAGCCGCGTTCCCGCATCAATTCTGCAATTGCCAGTCCCGGGAAAATATGACCACCAGTACCCGCGGCCATAATCATGAGTTTTTTCGAAGAGGTTGAAGTCATAAGCGGCCTCCACGCATCAAAACGCGATTTTCATAATCGACCCGCAGCAAAATAGCCAGTCCCACACAATTAATTAACACACCAGAACCACCATAGCTCATCAACGGCAAAGTCAGACCCTTGGTTGGCAACAATCCGAGATTCACGCCCATATTGATAAACGCCTGTACACCAATCCAGATGCCGATTCCCTTCGCGGTCAGACCGGCAAAAGTCTGATCAAGTGCGATCGCTTGTCTGCCAATTTCAAATGCGCGTTTGATGATCCAATAAAACAATAAAACGACGACAGTCACACCGACGAAACCCAGCTCTTCACCGATCACGGCCAACAGAAAATCCGTATGTGCCTCGGGTAGGTAATGTAATTTTTCAACGCTGGCACCCAAGCCGACACCAAACAACTCGCCACGCCCGAACGCAATCAGCGAATGCGTCAATTGATACGCTTTGCCAAGCGCATGATCATCGTCAAACGGACTCAGGTAGGCAAAGATACGTTCGCGGCGCCACGGCGACAGCAAAATAACCATCGTGAAAATACCCACCAGCGTTGCGGCAATACCACCGAACCAGATGCCATTAATCCCGCCCAGAAAAAGTATGCCCATCGCAATACAGACAATCACACCGAAAGCGCCAAGATCGGGCTCCAGCAGCAGCAACAATCCCACGACGCCCACAGCTGCCAGCATAGGAACGAAGCCTTTGGTCAGCTTGTGCATATATTCTTGTTTACGCACCGTATAGTCAGCGGCATACAGCACCATGAATAACTTCATGAACTCGGATGGCTGCAAATTAAATACCTTGAATGAAAGCCAGCGTTTCGCGCCATTCACACCCTTACCAAGTCCTGGGACCAGAACCGCGACCAGCAAAATCAAAGTGAAGACGAACAAATACGGCGCCAGTTTTTGCCAGGTCAAAACGGGCATACGAAATACCAGTGCAGCTGCGATAACCGAGACCAATACAAACATCGCCTGGCGCACCAGAAAATGCGAATTCTTATAGCTCGCATATTTAGGTGAGTCTGGCAGAGAGATCGATGCCGAATACACCATGACCATGCCGAATAACATCAGTATCATGGTGACCCATACCAATGGCTGATCGTAGTTCATCATTTTCGAGCGGTTCACCAGTTGCGTCTCCGGACCCGGAGCCGAAAATGGCAGCCATCGCTGTATTGGCAGGAGCAATTGCTTCATCAGCAAATCTCCCCGCGTGACAATGCTACTTCACGCACTGCATCAGCAAAGACCTCGGACCGGTGCGCATAGTTACGGAACATGTCCAGACTCGCACAAGCAGGGGACAGCAGAACAATATCGCCCTCTTTTGCAACATCTGCCGCCGCCTGCACCGCAAGCTCCAGACTGTTAAATTCCTGAGTCTCAACCTGCGTTGTAGAAATCGCCTGACGAATATCGTCCTTCGCTTTACCGATCAACAATACACTCTTCGCATATCGTCCGACCACATCTGCCAATGGAGAAAAATCCTGTCCCTTGCCCTCACCACCCGCAATCAGAATGATACGTTTGTCGAATCCGTCAGCCTGCTGCCCCAAGCCTTTTAAGGCGGCGACAGTTGCGCCGACATTCGTTCCTTTACTGTCATCGATGTAATCAACACCGCCAACACTATTGATGAGTTCAACCCGGTGCGGCTCGCCTTTATATTCACGTAAGCCGTGCAGCAAAGGCGCAAATGAAAGACCTATGCCACGACATAATGCCAGTGCTGCAAGCGCATTCGCTGCATTGTGCTGCCCGCGAATCTGCAAAGCGTCCGTTGGCATCAGTCGCGTGATCATGCACGGAATTTCTTCTGCTTCTTTTTTCTTCCGACGACTGGTGACGACGGGTACATCTTCCGCCGCAACAGAAACCGCCAACCAGCCCATTCCATGTTCATTCAGCAGACCAAGATCACCGATATGCTCTGGTGCATCAACACCAAAACTGATTACCGCCGCCTGTGGCTTCAACATAGACATCACCAAAACGTCGTCACGATTCAGGACTTGTATCGTTGTCTCACCGAAAATCCTCGCTTTATCAGCGCAATAGGCTTGCATGCTGCCATGCCAGTCGAGGTGATCCTGGGTGATATTAAGCACGGTCGCCACATCCGCATTCAGACTGAATGTCGTGTGCAACTGAAAACTGGATAATTCCAGCACCCATACTTGTGGCAGAACGTCTTGTTCCATCACTTCGTACAAGACATCAAGAACTGCCGGACTGATATTACCAGCGACACGGGTTGATAAACCAGCGCGTTCGCACAATAAGCCAACCAGACTGGTCACTGTAGTTTTACCATTCGTACCGGTAATCGCAATCACTTTTGGCTGATAAGCACGCTCTTCTTTCAGCGTCAGCAAGGCTTGCGCAAATAACTCGATCTCGCCCCACAGCGGGATATTCTGCGCAGCAGCCGCCGGAATGATGTCACGCAGTTCGCGCGCGGGAGCAAGACCGGGGCTGACTGCCACAAAATCTATATCGTTCAGCAATTCTGCAGAAAACTCACCGCAAATGAACTCAATCTGATCGCTCAAAACGCGTAACGCCGTTAAACGTTCCGGTGCAGAGCGGGTATCCGCAACACGCAGACGAGCCCCGGCACGCAACAACCAGCGTGCCATTGCGAGACCGGATTCTCCCAGTCCCAGGACTAATACGTGTTTTTCAGAAAAATTCATAAACCCTTACTTCTGCCAGAAAATAACAAAACCAGACTTCAACGTAACTTCAGTGAAGATAAGCCAACCAATACCAGCAACATCGTGATGATCCAGAAACGCACGACCACCTGCGTTTCCTTCCAGCCTTTTTTCTCAAAATGATGATGCAGAGGTGCCATCAAAAATAAACGGCGGCCCTCACCAAATCGTTTTTTAGTAAATTTAAAGTAAGACACTTGCAAGATAATCGACAGTGTTTCCGCGACAAAAATGCCGCCCATAATGAACAGAACGATTTCCTGTCTGACGATTACCGCTAGCGTGCCAAGCGCACCACCCAGCGCCAATGCACCGACGTCGCCCATAAACACCTGCGCCGGGTGAGCGTTAAACCACAGGAATGCGAGACCGGCACCGGTCATCGCGCCGCAGAAAATCAGCAATTCACCTGCCCCCGGGATATGCGGAATCAACAGATATTTCGAGTAACCGATATGTCCGGACAAATAGGCAAACAAACCTAATGCTGTACCAACCATAATCACTGGCATGATGGCAAGGCCATCGAGTCCATCCGTGAAATTCACTGCATTACTGGTGCCGACAATCACGCAATACGTCAGTGCGATAAAGCCCCAGACGCCGAGTGGATAGCTGATCGATTTAAAAAACGGCACAATCAAATCTGCCTTCGGCGGTAAATCCATACTGAAACCCGATTGCACCCACGCAAACAGCAATTCAAGAATCTTGGAATTACTTGGTGCCGATACCGAGAATGCGAGATAAAACGCAGCAGCAATACCGATCAATGATTGCCAGAAATATTTTTCGCGCGAACGCATACCTTCCGGATCTTTGTAGACTACCTTGCGATAATCATCAACCCAACCGACCGCACCGTAACCAAGAGTCACGATCAACACGACCCAGATGAAGCGGTTACTCAAGTCAGACCACAGCAGCGTGGACACCGCAATCGAAATCAAAATCAACACACCGCCCATCGTTGGTGTACCGGACTTCACCAGATGCGTTTCCATGCCATACGAACGCACGGCCTGACCGACTTTCAGGCGAGTCAGCATACGGATCACCGCTGGCCCGGCAAAAATGCCGATCGCTAACGCGGTCATGGTCGCAAATACTGCGCGGAACGTGATAAAACCGAAGACGCGTAGCAGCCCCAGATCCTGTTTAAAAATTTCTGCCAACCAGAGCAACATGCTAATGAGTTCCTGTTATTTTTTGTTGTGTTGAAGTGCCGTCGTCCGCCGCCAACAAATGGCTGACAACGCGTTCCATTTTCATGAAACGTGAGCCTTTGACCAGTACTGTCTTTTCCTGATGAATACCGCTGTCTAAGGCTCTGAATAAATCCTGTATATCGGTGAAATAGTGTGCCCCGGCATATGCCCTTGCCGTATGGGCGACCAGATCACCAAGTAAATACAGCTCTGTAATACCCTGAGCTTTGGCATATTCGCCGATCTCTTTATGAAACTGAGCGCCGTTTTCGCCCACTTCACCCATGTCACCCAGTACCAGAACAGTAGCTCCGCCGATCTGCGTCAGCACATCGATTGCGGCACGTACAGAATCCGGATTGGCATTGTAGGTATCGTCAATCACCATCGCGCCACAGCTGGCTTGCTTACGCTGCAAACGGCCATTCACCGGGCTGAAATTCTCCAGGCCAGCAACGATTAATTCGTCAGAAATTCCTATCGCGTGGCAGCACGCGGCGGCAGCGAGCGCATTCAATACATTGTGCTGACCGGCTGCCTGCAAATGAACCTCAGACGAGCGGCCTGCTATATGCATGTTGACTTCACTACCGAATGGGGTCGCCACAAAACTGGCATGGACTTCGACATCGCTGTTTAAGCCAAAGCGTATGACCTTACGTTGGCCGCGTTCTGCCGCATATTGCTGCCACAAAGAACAATATTCATCCTCTGCAGGAATAACAGCAACACCGTCATCTGGCAGCGCTCTTATAGCTGCACCATTTTCTTCAGCGACAGCTTTCACCGTCTGCATAAACTCCTGATGTTCACGCTGGGCGTTATTAACCAAGACGACTGTCGGCAGCGCAACTGAGGCCAGCAAGGCAATTTCCCCGGGATGATTCATACCCATTTCTATCACTGCTGCCCGGTGCGATGGGTTGAGACCAAGGATAGTCAGCGGTACGCCGATTTCATTATTCAGATTGCCGCTGGTCGCTAAACGACATTCGACACCAAAAGCCACGCTCAGAATCGATGAAATCATTTCTTTAACGGTCGTTTTACCGTTACTGCCAGTCACCCCGATGACAGGCAACATAAATTGTTGTCGCCAGTATCGGCCGATTTCAGCTAATGCCAGTTTGGTATCCGGCACGATCAGTGCAGGTAAAGTGAAATGTTCCGGAATCCGCTCTGCCACGACGGCGACTGCGCCTGAATTGGCAACCTGCGTGAGGAAATCATGGGCATCAAAATTTTCACCACGCAAGGCGACAAACAAATCCCCCGCCTTAATTTTGCGGCTATCGGTGGTTAAACCTGTGACCGCTGCGTCCGCTGTCATGGTCGCGGATGTCAGCACTGGCTGCAATTGTTGAAGAGTAAAATGCATCAGCTACCTCTCTTCATGTTGCCGCTGGTTGCCACGGTTGCCAGCGCAAGCGCAGCATGTTCTTCATCTGAAAATGGCCATTTCTTACCATTGATATCCTGATAGGTTTCATGGCCTTTGCCTGCCAGCAGTACCACATCCTGATCACCAGCGTGTTTAATTGCGTACAAAATTGCGTTTGCCCGGTCTTCGATGATGTGGGGAGTTTTACTCATCCCTGCCACAATCTGCCCGATGATATTTGAGGGATCTTCGCTGCGCGGATTGTCGCTGGTGACAATCACGTGATCCGCTTGCTCCGATATCCGTCCCATCTGTGGACGCTTGCCTGGATCTCGATCACCGCCACAACCAAAGACACACCATAGTTGTCCACTGCGCTCATCCGCGACGAGGCGCAAAGCTTCAAGAGTCTTTTCAAGGGCATCCGGTGTGTGGGCGTAATCAATCACGACCATTACATGTCCGGCAGTACCGGCTAATTGCATGCGACCTGGCACCGGCGGTAATTTCTCTATCAGCGCCAACGCTTTCGGCAAAGGAATTCCTTTGCTCAGCAGAACAGCGAGGACGCCAAGAATGTTGCTGACATTAAACCGGCCTATCAGTTGTGTTTTCACCAGACCGGAGCCAAACGGCGATTCGAGATGAAAGCTGGTTCCGGCATGCGTTGTTTTCAAATTACTGGCGCTCAGTAAAGCAGTACCTTCGTAACTTGATTTTTCTAGGCTGTAAGTCATCAAACGCACGTCTGGCCGTGCCTGCTGCAAATGCGCTAAAAGTTGAAGCCCGAACACGTCGTCGAGATTGATGATGGCGGTCGTCAAACTATTCAAGTCAAACAAGCGTTGTTTGGCGGCGGCATAGGCATCCATATCACCGTGATAATCAAGGTGATCGCGTGTCAGATTAGTGAATAAAGCGACGTCAATATGTAAGCCATTCAGCCGCCCCTGATCCAGACCAATGGAGGATGCTTCTATCGCCAGCACCTCTGCACCATTCTTCTGCATCACAGACAACTCGCGTTGCAAACTGATTGCGTCTGGCGTTGTAAAGCCCGTTTCTGATAACTGTCCTAATACACCCTGATGATAAATGCCGATTCCCAGTGTGCCTATCACTGCGGTGTCACACTTTTCCATTGACAGCGCTTTTGCCAGCCACTGACTGCAGGATGTCTTACCGTTGGTGCCGGTCACAGCGACGCTGAACATAGCCCGATCTGGATTGCCATACCACTCGTTGGCGATCAACCCGAGTTGCTGAGATAAATCCGGCACTGCAAAATGCGGAACAGAAATCCTCTCATCCCACACGAAAGTGTCGCCATCCGCAACGTCATATACAACTGCAATTGCGCCACGAGCAAGCGCATCAGGAATATATTTGCGGCCATCACCATGATGCGTGCGGGCAGCAAAAAACACATCGCCAGTAATGATTTTTGCCGAATTCGAGCACAACTGTGCGTCAGGTGCGACTTTCCGCAGCCAGTTAACAATCTCGTTAATGGATATTTTTTTATTGGTCATTACATGCTCTCCTGCACGCTATTGTCAGGAATGATGCTGGTGACAGATGAATCAGGTGGCACGTTCATAGAGCGCAATACGTTCGCGGTGATTGCAGCAAAAACCGGGGCGGCGACGATACCGCCAAAATGACCGCCAGCGCTTGGTTCATCAATCATCACAGCAACGATGACTCGTGGATTCGATACCGGAGCAAAGCCAATAAAGTCGCCGACATATTTATTCACGTAGCGACCACCTTCTATCTTATGTGCAGTACCGGTTTTTCCGGCAACGCGATAGCCGGGCACACGCGCCTGCGTTGCGGTACCACCCGGCTGTGTTACCGATTCCATCATGACGCGCAATTGCTGCGCTGTTTTGTCGGAAATGACCCGCTGCGCTGCCGGAGCATCACTAGTTTTTTGAAATGTGATCGGTATCATGTCGCCGTTGCGCGCAAAAATCGTATACGCACGCGCCATTTGCAGCAAGGACACCGACAGTCCATGGCCGTAGCTCATCGTCGCCTGCTCGATGGGCCGCCAATTTTTATAATTACGCAAACGACCGGCAACGGCACCGGGAAAACCAATTTTCGGCTGCTGACCAAAACCTAAGGTGGTAAACAACTCCCACATTTCCTTAGGTGGCATTTGTAACGCCATTTTGGCGACGCCGATATTCGAGGATTTCTGGATAATCTGCGCAACGGTCAGCACAGATTCTTTATGGGCGTCATGAATTACAGCAGGGCCTATCGTCATATAACCCGGTGCGGTCTGAAATACGGTATCCGGAGTAACCCGTCCGGTCTCAAGCGCCAGTGCAACGGTGAAGGGCTTCATAGTCGAACCCGGCTCGAACGTATCGGTAATAACGCGATTACGCAACTGCGCACCGGTCAATACCGAGCGGTCGTTCGGGTTATAGCTGGGCAAATTCACCAGAGCCAAAACCTCTCCGGTGTGTACATCAAGCACAACGGCGCCGCCAGCTTTTGCCTTGTGTTTTTCTACTGCATCTTTTAAATGGGTGTAAGCAATATACTGAATCTTACTATCCAGCGACAAGGTCAGCTCTTTGCCATCATGTGGTTCACGAATAGCACGGATATCTTCAACGATGCGACCAAGGCGGTCTTTAATGACGCGACGGCTACCCGTTTTGCCTGCCAGATTTTTTTCCGAGGCAAGCTCAATTCCTTCCTGCCCGATATCTTCCACATTCGTGAAGCCGACGACGTGTGCCATGACTTCCCCCTCAGGATAAAAACGCTTGTACTCTTTGCGGGTTTCAACACCAGGAATAGCAAGCGCCTGAATTTTGTCGGATATTTGCGGTTCTACCTGCCGCTTCAGATACACAAACTGGCGATCAGAATCGAGTTTCTTACGTAACTCAGCCTCACTCATATCGAGTAAGGCTGCGAGTTGTCGGATTTTATCTTTGGGCGCTTCCAGAACATCGTCGGGGATCGCCCATATCGCCTTTACTGGTACCGATGACGCCAGCACCTGACCATTCCGGTCTGTGATTTTTCCGCGGGTTGCCGGTAGCTCTAATGTGCGGGCATATCGATTAGCTCCCTGCTTCTGCAAAAAATCCGTCGTCATTCCCTGCAGCCACAAAGCACGGGCGATCAGCGCAAAAAAAGCGCCGAATAATAAAAATAAAACCAGCCGGGAACGCCAGATAGGCAATTTCACTTCCAACACCGGATTGGAAGAAAATGAAACACCGCGTGAAGCAGCTGTGCGCGACATGTTCCCAGCACGGCTCATTTCAGCTCCGCCGCTTTCAGATATTGGGTACGCGCCGGCGTGACCGGCACCATGTTCAGTTCCTTGCTCGCGGTTTCCTCAATGCGCGAGTGTTTACCAAAAGTGGATTGATCCAATTTCAATTGGGTCCATTGCAATTCATATTGTTTGCTGAGACTTTGCTCACGCTCGAGCTCAATAAACAAACGTCGAGCCTGATACTGAGAATTAATCAGAGACAAAGCGCAAGCGATCAATGCGATTGCCAGAAAAAAGTTCACGCGCGTGATCATTTCAGCACCTCTGGCAAACGTTCAGCAATACGCAAGATCGCCGAGCGCGCACGAGGATTAGCAACCACCTCGGCTTCAGAAGGCTTAATCCGGTTCAGTAAACGCATTTGTGCTTGCGGTAAATCGACGTGACGGATAGGCAAGCGCCGGTCTGGCTGCTCAAGTTTCACTTTAGAAGCAAAAAACTGCTTCACTATCCGGTCTTCCAGAGAATGAAAACTGATCACTGACATTCGCCCGAAAGGAGAGAGCGCAGCAAAAGCAGCATCAAGACCTATCTCGAGATCTTCAAGCTCCTTATTGACGAAAATCCGTATAGCCTGAAAGGTGCGAGTTGCCGGGTCCTTGCCCTTCTCGCGAGTTTTGACGGCGTGCGCGACAAGTTCGGCGAGTTGTCGGGTTCCAGTAATGGACTCCGTTTGCCGGCGAGCAACAATCGCCTTTGCAATCTGAAAAGCAAACCGTTCTTCCCCATAATTTTTTATCACCTCCCTGATTTTTTCTTCTTCTTCCACTGCCAGCCATTCAGCAGCAGACATGCCACGACTGGTATCCATCCGCATATCAAGCGGACCGTCTGAGCGGAAACTAAAACCACGGCTCGCGTCATCCACTTGCGGTGATGAAATACCCAGATCCATCAAGATACCGTCCACTTTACTGACGCCGAGTTCTTCGAGCGCAGCGGTCATTGCCGCAAAACTGTCATGCACAATATGAAAACGGGGATCGCTGATTTCAGCTGCACTGGCAATCGCCTGCGCATCTTTATCAAAAGCAATCAGACGACCTTTCGGTCCGAGCTGTTGCAGGATCAGGCGACTATGCCCACCTCGCCCGAACGTGCCGTCAATGTAGATACCATTTGTCCGTTCACCGGCTATGCCGAGTGCATCCACTGCCTCATTCAAGAGCACAGTTGTATGGGTATATTCTGTCGCCTGCTGTATCGTCATTGCCCGCGATCAGAAAGTAAAATTGTTTAATACATCAGGAGCGCCAGCCGCTTTCGCGTTGGCTTCATTTTCGGCAAGCTTACCGGCATCCCATATTTCAAAATGGCTACCCATGCCCAGCATCATGATGTCGCGCTGAATACCAACGGCATTACGCAGCTCTGGTGCCAGCAAAATACGGCCAGCACTATCCATATCGACGTCAAATGCATTCCCCAGAAAAATACGCTTCCAGTCACGCGCCTGGATAGGCCAGGCGGCGATTTGCTCACGATGAGATTCCCAGGTCGGACGCGGAAACAGCAACAGGCACCCGTCAGGATGGCGGGTCAGGGTGATGTGACCCTCGTATTGTTCGCTCAGGGCATCACGATAGCGGGCAGGAATTGACATTCTGCCTTTCGCATCGAGATTGAGTGCGGATGGACCCTGGAACACGCTTTTACCTTTTACCTGGACTTGGATTGATATGACTCAGTTTGCGAAGATAAATGAAAATTAGGGATTTATCCCACAAAATTACACTTTCTCACACTGTTTCCCACTTTAGAGGATGCTATCAACATGGTCAAGTGAAATTACTCAGAAAAACAGCAGTTTCTTTAATGAAGTCAATGACTTAGCGCAACTATCGAGAAAGTTAATTTATTCAAATAACTGAATAAAATTAATGAGTTACGGAAGATAGTGAAAGTGGCTTGTAATACGCGGAGGAATAAAGAGCTTAAAATCCTGCGTCATTGGATCTCTTAGGGTAATTTTGAGGATGTTGCGACCGTGTTTGCCGACGTTCGCCTTCATTTCCAGCGACAAAGATGAAATGAGAGAGATCACAAGTAAAGATCGCCTTTTGAATAAGGCGATGACTTTAATTCACTTGCTGTTGCAGCAGTTGAAGAAATTCTTTTGCAGGCACCGCTTTACTAAAATAAAAGCCCTGATATTCGTCGCACTTAAAGTCAGTCAGAATTGCCAGCTGCGTCTGCGCGTCGACACCTTCAGCAATAACTTTTAGTCCCAGGGTGTGCGCCATCGCGACGATGGCTAATACGATCGCGGTGTCATTCGGGTCATCCGGGATATCTTTGATAAATGAACGATCCACCTTCACACTATCAACAGGAAATCGTTTCAGATAAGCCAGGGAAGAATAACCGGTACCGAAATCATCGATGGAAAGGCTGAAACCCGCCGACCTGAAGCCATCCATCAACACTATCGCCTGCTCACGGTTATGCATCACCATACTTTCCGTGATCTCAAATTCAATGGCATCGGCAGGCACCCGCCAGAAATCGACGATACCCTTAATTTCATCTAAAAGCTGAGGATCATTGAATTGCGAGCCTGATAAATTAATTGCAATCCGCCCAAAATCACTGTCCATCTGACGGAAGCTCAGCACATCGCGACAGGCAATATCGAGCACGAGCATGCCGAGCCGGCTAATTAAGCCCGTCTCTTCCGCCAATTCAATAAAATCTCCGGGATAAAGAATTCCACGCTCAGGATGATCCCAGCGAACCAAAGCTTCGGCTCCGACGATCTTTCCGGTCTGCAGTGAAATCTTAGGCTGATAATACACAACAAATTCCAGTCTCTCTAAAGCCTTACGCAAACGAGCCTCAAAAGCTAACTGCTCAATTGTGTGCGTATTCATTTCAGATGCATAAAACTGGTAATTATCCTTGCCCTTATTTTTGGCTCTGTACATCGCAATATCCGCATTTTTCAGCAGAGTTTGCGCATCGTGTCCATCTGCAGGGAAAGTGGCAATACCAATGCTGGCGCTGAGTTGACATTCCTGACCATGAATTTCAAATGGTTGCGATGCTTCGAATAACAGTTTGTCCGCGACGTCCCCCAAATCACGTGGGTCACTGAATTGATCAATCAGCAAAATAAACTCATCACCGCCAACTCTGGCAATAATGTCCGATTCCCTTAAGACCTGTCGGAAACGTTGAGAAATACTGCGCAAGACACGATCACCTTCATCATGACCAAAGGTGTCGTTAATATTCTTAAATCGGTCCAGATCGAGAAAAAGCACCGCAAGCTGACAGTTGTTTCGCTCCGCCAGTGCCAAAGCTTTGGCGAGATGCTGATGATATAAAAAACGGTTGGGTAAACCAGTAAGCTCGTCATAATGCGCAAGTTGCAGTATTTTTTTCTCGGAGCGGCGACCTTCAATCGCGATCGTGGCGATCTCGATCATGATGCCAATCAAACTCATATCGTCATCGCTTAATTCTTGCGATTCCGCCAGTAACACCGTGAAACTGCCTAATATGTGGCCATGCTTATCCATCAACGGCCATGCACTGCCAGCATTTATTTTACCCAACGCTTCCAGATCGTTGACGAACTGCATCGATGGCGCTTGCTGAAAATTACTGAGCTGCACCGGGCAGGCGACTAATACAGCTTCGCTCCAAATCCCACTGCCATGCGCAACCGGCATATCGACGATCTGTTTCGATAATATGTCAGGAAAACCGCGTCCGACACTTTGAATAAAAGTTCTCTGATCATCGGCCAGTAACTGAATTCCCACACACCAGAATGGCCGTAATTTTTCGACAAAATCACAGACTGAGCTCAGAATAAACAGCGGATCTTCATTCGCACCGATCAGTTGCAACAGATGATTCTGTGCCTCCAGCAATTGTTCTGAATATTTCTGGGCGCTGATGTCTCTCTCGGTACAAAACAACAGCCTCTCGCCATTTAACTCAACCAGGCTGAGAGTCACCTCGTTGTACAGGGTATTTCCCTCTCTCTCCATGATCGATTCAAAACGCTGAGGAACACCATCAAAAGCACGTTCGATGAATTGATCAATCAAGGTATCACCGTCAGTTTGCGACGTGCCCGGCATCGCTTGCAATATGGATGAAAACTCACCCGCTTTGTGACCGACGATATCGGCGACACTGCTAACGCCAAACAACCTGACGGCAGCGGGATTGCAATCGACATAACGATGATCCTGATTAATCAGCAAAATCGCATCTTCTGCGCCGCTAAACAGCAACCGATATCGCTCCTCACTTGCCTCTATCCGGAGGCGGGAGTGATTTAACTGCTGCACCTGCCTTAACAAGAGCCAGATCAAAATGAGGATAAGAATAAGCGTCGCTGATGTGTACAGCATTTTATGCCTGACCCTGTTCTTCCAATCAGACAAAATATTTTCGACATTGCGTGCATATAACAGCGTCAGTGGGAATCCTGCGACTTTCCGGTAGGTATACAAAAATTCACCGCTGCCGTCCTGTAATGCACCACCATAAAGCGATCCCTCTCTGGAGCCATCGACGATCGCCGACAATAAAGCTGGCTGCTTAAGACTACGATTAAAAATATAATTATCAGCTGGTGCCCCGGTCAGGACGATTCCGTTCAAATCATGAAGTGAGACCGATGCCACGCTGCCGCGTGCAACCAATTCATAAAATTCTTGTAGATAGTTGAGGCGCATTTGCACTTCAAGAATGCCAGCACGCTGGCCATTCAGCCCCATCACGTTTCTCGCAACCGGTAATATCCACTGATCAGAACCTGTCAACTTGATCGCGGCCCCCACTCTTAATTGCGTATCGGCGGGATTACTGATGAGCGATGTCACATGCAACTGTGGCGATAACGGTGGTGTTGCCAGAAGCTGCTGAGATGAGCTATCGATAAAATCAGAAGCAATATGCCGCCCCTGTGTATCAAACAGCGATACCGCACTCAATAACTGCGAATGGTGACGTTGATTCGCTAAAATCTGTTCCGACGTGCTTTTCTGGGTATCTTTTTCAGGCGGGTAAGTAACGACCTGTTCACTGATCGCATCCATCAACTGAACAACTTCACTTAATGCGCGATTGGCATGCTCTTCAAGAATACGGACGGTGAAGTAACTATCCTGCTGGGCGTCAGACAAGGTCAGATTTTTATCTTCGGCAATCGACCACCAGCTCTGCGCCACAATGATGGCAAGAATCAGACAAGTGCAAAAGGCAAATATCTTCAGGGGAATAATCCGTTCTTTATTTTTGCCTCGGTTTTCCATGAGTCTGGAATAATTTATCGTTAATAGGTATTCAGAACAGGCGTTTGCAATTCTCAGACAGGATATTAGCCAGCAAGCTGTGCATATAAACCGGATTGTATTGCGGCAAGTGAGTGTAACACCAGTTTTTTTGAATTAGTCCGATTTACAACAAACAGAAGCGCAATCGCGTAATGCTGCAAAAAATGAACATGGTGCGGTATCTGGAGTTGTGTCAGAGATGATTCTGACAGATAGCGGTCGTCTGCGCCTGGCGACGACCAATGGAAAAAGAAGTAAAGCAGGCCGGTAGGCCGGATTCTGTTACGGTCTTTCATATTGCTATGACCGACTATGACAATCATTCCTCTAGGCGATGGATTGCTCCGCCGCTCAAGCTTTCTACCCGCACGCTCCGCGAGCCACCTCAACGCGTGCCTATTTGAAATTGCTCCGGGTGGAGGTTACCGCGTTTCACCGTAACTTAATACGCTCGTCTCTGTGGCCCTATTCCTCGTCTTATACCTTGCGGCTTTCAACGTACGGCCGTTAGCCGTCACCCTGCTCTATGGAGTCCGGACCTTCCTCCCGTCACCATATTGCTATGGCAACCAGCGATTGTCTGGCCTGCTTCGGGCGCTATTTTACTCTACTCACCCGCAATTCGTTCGCAATTCGTCGTGACTCATCAATAGCGCTGCAAATTCGGCAAGCTTTCTGTTAGCGTATGGTTTTTCCTTTTTAGCTATTACTGTCATGTTGAAATCTCGCTCGGGTGGTCAGTTAATTGTCGATGCTTTGCAAATTCACGGTGTCGATACTATTTTTGGTGTACCCGGCGAGAGTTACCTGCCAGTGCTGGATGCGCTGCATGACAGCGCGATACGCTTCATCATTAACCGCCAGGAAGGTGGTGCGGCATTTATGGCCGATGCCTATGGCAAGATGACCGGCAAGCCCGGTATCTGCTTCGTCACGCGCGGGCCGGGTGCCACCAATGCCTCGATAGGCGTGCATACCGCGTATCAGGATTCGACACCGATGATCTTATTCATCGGTCAGGTCGGCAATGATTTTGTGGAGCGCGAAGCCTTCCAGGAAATCGATTACCGCCGCATGTTTGGCCCCATGGCGAAATGGGTGGCACAGATAGACCGCGCCGACCGTGTACCTGAATACATTGCCCGTGCCTTCCAGGTCGCCACCAGTGGCCGGCCCGGCCCAGTGGTGCTGGCACTGCCGGAAGACATGCTGGCCCAAACGGTGGAAGTGGCAGATACCCTGCATTACACGCCGGTACAAGCTTATCCTTCACCAGCACAACTGGGCCAGCTGCGCAGCATGCTGGAGGCGGCTGAGCGCCCCGTGCTGATTCTGGGCGGCAGCGGCTGGGATCAGACCGCCTGCACGCAGCTGCGTGAATTCGCAGAACTGAATCATTTGCCGGTCGCCTGCGCTTTCCGTTTTCAGGATTTGCTGGACAATGCGCATCCTAACTACATCGGCGATGTCGGCATCGGCATCAACCCACAACTGGCAAAACGCATACAGCAAGCCGATCTGGTGATCGCGATCGGCCCGCGTCTGGGTGAAATGACGACCGGCGGTTATACCCTGCTCGAAGCGCCGCTGCCAAAACAAACTCTGGTACATGTACACAGTGATGCGCTGGAGCTGGGGCGCGTGTATCAGGCACCACTGATGATCAACAGCGGCATGAAGGAATTCGCGCATGCGCTGTCGGAACTGGGCAAACAGGGCAAGTTAGAAAGCGCCCCCCGCTGGCAGCACAGCGTGGCGGAAGCCAAAGCAGAACTGCACGCCTGGCAGCAGGAACCCGCCATTTTTGCCAAAGAAAATGCGCCGCTCAATCTGTGGCAAGTGGTGCAGAACATTATGCAGCTGGCACCGACGGACAGCATCATCACCAATGGCGCAGGCAATTACGCGACCTGGGCTCATCGCTACTTCCGTTATGCCGGACTGCGCACCCAGCTGGCACCGACGTCAGGCGCGATGGGTTACAGCGTGCCTTCCGGCATAGCGGCCAAACTCATCGCACCGGAACGTTGCGCGATCACATTTGCCGGTGATGGGGAATACATGATGAATGGCCAAGAGCTGGCCACCGCCGTGCAGTACCGCGCTGGCGTCATCATTATCGTATTCAATAACGGCATGTATGGCACCATACGCATGCATCAGGAACGTGAATTTCCGGGACGTGTGTCCGGCACGGAATTACGCAATCCTGATTTTGCCGCACTGGCCCGCGCTTATGGTGCGAGTGGAGAAACCGTCCTGACGACAGCTGAATTCGGCCCTGCGCTGGAACGCGCTCTAAAGCATACGCACGATCACCAGTTACCGGCTGTGATCGAACTGCGTTACGACGGCAATCTGATCACCCCGGGCGCCACGCTGGAAACTCTGCGACAAACAGCACGTAATGCGGGAAAATGATCAGTACTGACCAGATCCGTTTCAGATAAATTAAATTCCTGCATTTATCGCCATTGGCGCAGATGATTTTCGCTTAACACACATGACACGTCCCCAAATTCCCAGAAGTATCTGGATCCTCGGTTTCGTCAGCATGCTGATGGATATTTCTTCAGAAATGATTCATAGCCTGCTGCCGATGTTTATGGTTGGAACCCTGGGGATCAGTGTGTTTGTGGTGGGCGTGATTGACGGTATCGCCGAATCAACGACCTTGCTGGTTAAAGTATTTTCCGGTGCACTCAGTGATCGTCTCGGAAAACGCAAAATGCTGGCGGTGTTTGGCTATGGGATCAGTGCCTTCTCCAAACCTCTGTTCGCACTTTCGCAGGGGATGGGGCTGCTGTTAACCGCCCGCCTTCTCGACCGTGCTGGCAAAGGTATCCGTGGCGCTCCGCGCGATGCACTCATTACGGATATTACGCCGGAAGAAATCCGTGGCCAAGCCTTTGGCTTAAGACAATCGCTGGATACGATAGGTGCCGTCGCCGGACCACTGCTGGCTACGGCGCTGATGCTGCTATGGGCAAACGATTTCCGCCATATTTTCTGGCTTGCAGTGATACCGGGTCTGGGTGCAATGTTGCTGCTGTTTGTCGGTGTGCAAGAGACGGATACCAGACCGCAAACCAGCCTTGGCAACCCACTCAGCAAGCACAATCTGAAACGGATGGGGCAGGAATACTGGTGGGTGGTTTCTCTCGGATGTTTGTTTACGCTCGCCCGATTCAGCGAAGCATTTCTGATTTTACGGGCACAACAATTATCCGTTCCTGTCGCGCTGGTGCCACTTGTGATGGTCGCCATGAACCTCGTCTATGCGGCGACAGCTTATCCATTTGGCAAATTGTCAGACCGACTATCTCATCGCCATATGCTCGCTGGCGGATTAGTCATACTGATTGCCTCTGACCTGATACTCGGATACAGCCAGAGCTGGAGTGGATTGTTAGCTGGCATCACGCTCTGGGGCATACATATGGGAATGACGCAAGGCCTGCTGGCAAGTATGGTTGCCTCCAGTGCACCATCCGATTTACGCGGCACGGCATTTGGCTTTTTCAATCTGGTCAGCGGTATCGCATTATTGCTAGCCAGCGTGGTAGCGGGTCTTTTGTGGGATCAGTTGGGTTCCACTTTTACTTTTTATACCGGCGCAGCATTTGCCACCGTCAGCCTGATTGGTTTATTGGTGCATTCAGCTCGCAACGCGCCGTTACTGTCTGAAAAAAAATAAACGTAAACATCGGATCCCCCCAAAAAAATCAGTCGGTGTCATCCCCACCGGACCGACCAGATAACACACCATGCAAGCGTTGCTTGTACTTTCGCCGTTCTGCCCGCGCCGGTTGAGATGCGCCATGCGCCCCGCCTTTACGCTGTTTCACTAATACAGCCAAAGGATTGCGCGGTTTTGGCAATTTGACTCTGATCTTCATCGATGAACTTCCCTGAGAAATGACCGGGGTGTTAGTGGCATACGTCTCGCCAGCACACACCTTACGAATAGCAGCACCTGATTAAATAGTGAGCAAACCAATGTTCGGTAGTGCGACTCTACTGCACGGAAGCAAATAAATAAACACAACTGAGATTTGTTGCCGTTAAAATTCGTGTCGGAAATGTGCTGCTGCACTTTCTCTTCGCTTCACTCTCCCGCTTTGCTGATGGCCGCGTGGTTGTATGAGTTGCGGTTTTCAGTACCTGTTTTTCTTTTGATTTTCGCGCATAAAATTCATGTTCAAAAAGTTTATTTTCGCGTTAGCGTTAGTGCTATCGTCGTCTGCCAGTTTTGCCGCCCCGCCATTTTCAGAATGTCGCCAATTTTTTTCCAGAGGACAGATTCCCGTTATCCCGCATGAAACCGAACTCAATGCACGGGCATTGTGCTATTCATCGTTCGCGATCCTTCATTCGGCCAAAAGCCACACACCGATTTATGTCGCAGAAAAACTCAACCGGCAAACCATCATCGATGCGAAAGGAAACGAAAGAACGAATCGTTTTTTTGCCGACGCCCGTTTGCCTCGCGCTGAACGCGCTGAACTGAGCGATTACAAGAACTCCGGCTATGATCGTGGTCACATGGCGCCGGCAGGAAATATGGCAACACCGGAGGCAATGGCGCAGAGTTTTTCTCTTGCAAACATGGTTCCGCAAGCACCGGAAAACAATAGAAAGACCTGGGCGTCGATAGAAAATGCGACGCGTAAATATGCGATGCGTGCCCGTGGTGATGTCTATGTCCTGACTGGTCCGGTATTTGAAGCCAGGCCGACAACGATAGGAGAGAATAAAGTCTGGGTACCCAAATATCTTTTCAAACTGGTCTATGACCCGTCAGAAAACAAGAGATGGGCTTACTGGGTCGAAAACATCGACAACACAAAAGCAGGAAAACCGATCACCTATGAAGAACTGGTCAAACGCACAGGCATACAGTTCTTTACTGAGAGAATGTAAGCGCCAAAATAAAACAGCCCGTTCAGTTAAATGAACGGGCTGTTTGCGAGTTGCTTTATGAGTTGATTTATAAGCTGATTGGTCAGCTGAGTCATCAATTGAACTGACTGAAATCCGGTTTGCGTTTCTGGAAAAAGGCCATGAATGCTTCTTTGGCTTCTGGGCCATTCAGCATCGCCGCAAAATGTTTATTCTCTTCCAGCATTTTTGCATTCACTTCGGCAGGCTGATTCGCTTTCATCAGACGTTTAGTGACGCGTATCGACGCTGCGGGTAAAGCCACAATTTTTGCAGCGACTTGCTGCGCATACGGTAACAACTCGTCCAGCGGTAAGACTTTGTTGACAAATCCCATCTCCAACGCTTCCTGCGCGCTAAACGGTTCACCCAGCATCAATTTCTCAGCGGCACGCTGATAGCCGACGATTTTCTGGAAAATCATACTGGAAGCAAATTCCGGGCATAAACCCAATTGCGTGAATGGCATGGATAACTTCGCATTATCGGCAAGATAAATCAGATCACAATGCATCAGCAAGGTCGTACCGATGCCGACGGCTGCACCGGAAACAGCAGCAATTACCGGCTTGCCCGATTCATTCAATGCCTGCATGAACTGATAGACAGGAGGTACAACCTCTGGTGAAGCAAGTGAAGAGGCATTTTTCATGAAGTCTTCAAGATCATTACCGGCAGTAAAAATTTCTGGCTTACCGGTAATCAGAATCGCCCGCACGGCATTGTCGCTCTCGGCGTCACGCAATGCGTCAGCCATCGCCTGATACATTGCCGCGGTAATCGCATTTTTCTTTTCAGGGCGATTGAAGCTAATCGTCAGAATGCCATTTTCTTTGTGAGTCAGGATATCCATTATTTTGTCTCTTCAAATCGATTATTTTTTTGGGGTGTTATGACCAGTAATTGTAAAGCCTGCTGTCAACAGTATGAAGTTTTTCGTCATCCATCGTGCACTGGCGGCAGTAACAATTTGTCTCGCCCGTATGAGGGCAGATTCCAGATCATTTCACATACCTTTAAAAAAAACGCGCAGAAAAACTATTCTGCGCGTTTTGATTGCGGCCAGGGCTTAAGGCTTACATACGTTCGAAGATACCAGCTGCACCCATGCCGGTACCAACGCACATCGTCACCATACCGTATTTCAGGTTATTACGATGCAATGCATGGATGGTGGTTGCGGAACGGATCGCACCAGTTGCACCCAGTGGATGACCCAATGCAATCGCGCCACCCATAGGATTCACTTTCGCTGGATCGAGGCCGAGGTCTTGCACCACTGCCAGCGATTGCGCAGCAAATGCTTCATTCAGTTCGAACCAGTCGATCTGATCTTGCGTGATACCAGCGGCGCGGCAAGCAGCCGGAATCGCTTCTTTCGGGCCGATACCCATGATTTCCGGTGGTACGCCACGCACGGCGAAAGACGCGAAACGTGCCAGCGGTGTCAGGTTGAATTGCTTCAGGATTTTTTCGCTGACGATCAGCAAAGCACCTGCGCCGTCGGAAGTCTGCGAGCTGTTACCGGCAGTAACGCTGCCTTTGGCGGCGAACACGGCTTTCAGTTTTGCCAGACCTTCGAGAGATGTATCAGGACGTGCACCCTCATCGCGTGTCACGGTACGGGTTTTCAGTTCAATTTCGCCAGTCGCCAGATTCGGCACACGGTCGATGATATCCACAGAAGTGGTTTCCGCATCGAAGTAGCCCGCGTTTTGCGCAGCGATTGCACGTTGATGCGATTGCAAGGCAAATGCGTCTTGTGCTTCACGGGAAACTTTCCATTGCGCAGCAACTTTTTCCGCTGTCAGACCCATACCGTAAGCGATACCGGCATTTTCATCTTTCAGAATCGCCATATTCATCGATGGATTGTTACCCATCATCGGTACCATGGACATCGATTCGACACCGGCAGCAATCATCACGTCGGCCTGACCAACGCGGATGCGGTCAGCCGCCATTGCCACGGCAGTGATACCGGATGCGCAGTAACGGTTAATCGTGACGCCACCGATAGTGTTAGGCAAACCTGCCAGCAATACACCCATACGCGCCAGATTCAAGCCCTGCGCGCCTTCCGGAAACGAGCAGCCGACAATCGCGTCTTCGATCAGTTTCGGATCGAGATTAGGTACCTGTGCCACTGCCGATTGCAGTACGCGCACCAGCAGATCATCAGGACGGGTGTTACGGAACATACCGCGACCGGATTTGCCGATCGGGGTACGTGTAGCAGAGACGATGTATGCGTCTTGAAGTTGTTTAGTCATTTTGAGTACTCCTTTTGAGTAAAGTCAATTTGTATCCGGAAGGAGAGCAAGGCGCGCTATCGAAGACGGTACTTTAGTACGGCAAGATTGCGTAACGCAGCTATCGTTCCGGTGACAAATTGATTAATTGCGTACTGGTTTGCCGGTTTGCATCATGCCCATGATGCGCTCTTGCGTTTTCGGATGATTCAGCAATTCCATAAACGCCTTACGTTCCATGTCGAGCAACCATTGTTCGCTGACCAGACTGCCATTATCGATATCACCACCGCAAACCACTTCTGCAATCATTCTGCCGAGTTTGAAGTCATGCGCAGAAATGAAGCCGCCGTCACGCATATTGATCAATTGCGCACCAATTGTTGCGATGCCATGACGACCAGTGACCGGCACCAGTTTTTTCATCGGTGCACGATAGCCCGCATCAAACATCGCACGTGCTTCTACCTTCGCTACATGCAGCAATTCATAAGGGTTGAACACGACGACATCGCTGTCAGACAGGTAACCCATTTTCTTCGCTTCCAGTGCCGATTTGGATACTGCTGCAGTCGCTGCATTGGTGAAGTAGTTCTTCAGGAATTGCAGCAAGTCTGTGCCTTTAGCATCCGCTGCAGCGCGCACTGCTGCTTCTTTCAGACCGCCACCGCCAGGAACCAGACCAACGCCGACTTCAACCAAACCGATGTAGGATTCTATCGACGCCACGCGTTTTGCTGCGTGCATCATCAATTCGCAACCGCCACCAAGTGCCAGGCCGGAAACAGCTGCCACCACAGGAATGTTCGCGTATTTCAATGCCTGATGCGCATTTTGCAGACGGGAAATCGCAGGCTCGATCGCTTTCACACCACCGGACATGAACAGCGGCAGCATCGCTTGCAAGTCAGCACCGGCAGAGAACGCGCCGCCATCAGCTGCATCGGCACTCCAGATCACCAGACCTTTGTAATTCTTCTCAGCTTCGGCGATCGCTTTTTCCATGCCTTCGATCACGCCTGGGCCAATCACATGCATCTTGGTTTTCATCGACAGAATCAGCACGTCGTCATTCTGATGCCAGATACGGACGGAGTCATCTTCGAAGAATGTTGTACCAGCTGTTGCACCAGTCGCGGCGCCAGTACCGAGTACAGGAGCGCGAAATGCCTGACGGTCATACACAGCGAGTTTGGAACGCGGAACATAAGTGCTGCTTGCTGGAGACCAGGAACCTTCGGCTGTATGGACACCGGTGCGGCCATCAAATACCCACGCTGGCAATGGAGCATTACACAATGCTTTACCAGCATCGATATCTTCCTTGACCCAGCCAGCTACTTCCTGCCAGCCTGATGCCTGCCATGTTTCAAACGGACCTACCTGCCAGCCGAAACCCCAGCGCATCGCAAAGTCGATGTCGCGTGCATTGTCGGCAATCGTTGCGCCATGCACAGCGATGTAATGGAACGCATCACGGAAAATCGCCCACAGGAACTGCGCCTGTACATTGGTCGATTCACGCAGGGTCTTCATTTTTTTGACCGGATCTTTTTCTTTCAGCATGCGGGCAACAACGTCATCTGCTTTCGCGCCGCCAGTCACGTATTGTGCTGTCGCGAAGTCAAGACGCTGAATGTCTTTACCCACTTTTTTGTAGAAACCGGCACCGGTTTTAGAACCGAGCGCACCGGCTGCGACTAATTTCGCCAATACTTCCGGTGTTTTATAGACCGCGAAGAAAGGATCATCCGCTAAGTTGTCCTGCATGGTCTTGATCACATGACCCATGGTATCCAGACCAACCACGTCGGCAGTACGGAAAGTACCGGACGACGCGCGACCGAGTTTTTTACCGGTCAGATCATCGACAACGTCAACGGTCAGACCAAATTTTTCTGCTTCGTAAATCGTTGCCAGCATACCGAAAATACCAACGCGATTAGCGATAAAGTTCGGTGTGTCTTTCGCACGAACGACGCCTTTACCCAGCGTTGTTGTCAGGAAGCCTTCGAGCTGGTCGATGATTTCCGGACGGGTAGCCACGGTAGGAATCAGTTCCACCAGATGCATGTAACGTGGTGGGTTGAAAAAGTGCACGCCGCAGAAACGCGCTTTCAGTTCTGCGTCAAAGCCTTCGGACAAAGCTGTGATCGACAGGCCGGACGTATTCGAAGCGAAGATCGCAGTTGGCGCAATGTGTGGTGCAACTTTTTTGTACAGATCATGTTTCCAGTCCATACGTTCAGCAATCGCTTCAATGATCAGATCACATCCAGCCAACACGTCGAGATTGTCTTCGTAGTTAGCGACTTCGATCAGCGCAGCGTCGTCTTTATTGCCAAACGGTGCAGGATTGAGTTTTTTCAGGTTGTCGATCGCACGCAGAACGATGCCGTTTTTCGGGCCTTCTTTGGCCGGCAAATCAAACAGAACAACAGGCACTTTTGCATTGACGCAATGTGCAGCAATTTGCGCACCCATGACGCCAGCGCCGAGAACAGCGACTTTTTTAACGATGAAATTGGTCATTTTTAACCTCGGTTAAATTCGTAAAACAACGAAAAGCAATTTTTTCAGATGACCCCTCTTAGCGAGAGGATGGGAACGGGTGACAGATGAAGCAACTCCGGTTGATATTCTGCTACCGAAGAGCTTCAATCTGATGACATCATTTCATCCGTTACCAATAACGCTCTCCGTTTGACGGGAGAGCGCATTTGCATCAGAACAGATCAGCTTCGAGAGACAACAGATTAGCGGAGCCGGAACGTGCCTGACGGATCAGCATGGCTGTTTCAGGATACAGGCGGGCAAAGTAGAAACGTGCTGTAGCCAGTTTCGCTTTGTAGAAGGTATCGCCGGAATCTTGTTTTGCCAGAGCGATTTTTGCCATTTGTGCGAAGAAATAGCTGTACACCAGATGGCCGACCACACGCAGATAAGGCACAGCAGCAGCGCCGACTTCATCTGGGTTCTGGAAGGCTTTCATGCCGATTTCCATCGTCAGCTTCGTCACTTTGTCACCGATTTCAGCCAGTGGCGTGATGAACTCTGCCATCGCTTCGTCTGTACCGTTCGCTTCGACAAACGCCTGTACTTTCGCGCCGAATTTACGCAGTTTCGCGCCGTTGTCCATCAGGATTTTACGACCCAGCAAATCGAGTGACTGAACGGTGTTTGTGCCTTCGTAAATCATGTTGATACGGGCATCACGCACGTATTGCTCCATGCCCCATTCAGCGATGAAACCGTGGCCACCGTAGACTTGCAGACATTCGGAGGTCGCAGTCCATGCATTGTCTGTCATGAAGGCTTTGATGACCGGTGTCAGCAACGCAACTTCATCGGCACAGTCTTTACGTACTTGCTCGTCAGGGTGATTCAGTTCTTTATCCAGTTGCAGGGCAACGTAGGAGCTGAATGCACGGCCAGCTTCTGCGTAGGCTTTTGCTGTGAACAGCATACGACGCACGTCAGCGTGAACGATAATCGGATCAGCGGCTTTGTCCGGTGCTTTCACGCCAGACAGACTACGCATCTGGATACGGTCTTTCGCATACACCAGCGCGTTTTGATACGCGACTTCAGTCAGACCCAGACCTTGCATACCAACGCCCAGACGCGCTGCATTCATGAACACGAACATCGCGTTCAGACCTTTGTGCGGGCCACCGATCAACCAGCCAGTTGCACCGTCCAAATTCATCTGGCAAGTGGAGTTAGCATGGATACCCATTTTTTCTTCGATCGCGCCGCAGAAAATCGGGTTGCGCGCGCCCAGTGTGCTGTCTGCATTCGGCAAGAACTTCGGTACGATGAACAGGGAAATACCTTTTGAACCTTCCGGTGCATCTGGCAAACGTGCCAGCACCAGATGAACGATATTTTCGGCAACATCATGTTCACCGGCAGAAATAAAGATTTTTGCGCCTGTGATTTTGTAAGAGCCGTCTGCCTGTGGTTCAGCTTTAGAACGCAGCAAGCCCAGATCGGTACCGCAATGTGGTTCGGTCAGGCACATCGTACCTGTCCATTCACCGGAAACCAGCTTAGGCAGATACAACGCTTGTTGTTCTGGTGTGCCATGTTCATGGATACATTCGTAAGCACCGTGCGACAAGCCTGGGTACATCGTCCAGGCCTGGTTCGCAGAATTCATCATTTCATAGAAAGAATTGTTGATGACAACAGGCAAGCCCTGACCACCGAATTCCGGATCGCAGGACAATGCTGGCCAACCAGCTTCCACGTACTGTTTGTACGCTTCTTTAAAGCCTTTTGGTGTCGTAACGGTGTGGTTTGTTTTGTCGTGGTGGCAGCCTTCGCGGTCACCGGAATGGTTCAGCGGAAAGATGACTTCAGAACTGAATTTGCCGCCTTCTTCCAGAATCTGATTGATGATGTCAGCATCGACTTCAGCATGCTTAGGCAGTTGCTTGAGTTCAGATTCAACATTCAATAATTCATGCAACACGAACTGCATATCACGCAATGGAGCGATATATTGACCCATGATTTTCTCCTGACGGCAAAGTTAGTACATTAGATTGAGAAACAAAATTTGGCTTGCAACAACAACGACAGCCGCCTCAGACTTTTGAAGCTGCTGGCGCGTAATATTCGATCATTCGTTCAAATCCGACCTGTGCCCTATCCACACTTCCTGGTTTGCGCAAGAAACGCGCATCATGGTGCAGAGCGAGTATCAGTCCATACATTTCATACACGATCTGATCGGCATCCACATTGGCATTCAGATGACCAAGCTGGATGGCCTGACTTGCTGCGCGGTGCAATGCGCCTTGCCAGGCTTTCACCATGCCGACCAGTTCATCACGGATAGGTCCCTGCCGATCATCGTATTCGGCCGCGCCACTGATATAAATACAACCAGAGGCAATTTCAACCGTCACGCGTTTAATCCACAATGCAAACATCGACTGCAAACGCGGCAAGCCACGTTCTTCTTTCATGCTCGGGTAGAACACTTCCTGCTCAAAGTGATGGTGATATAACTTCAGCACTTCGATCTGCAAATCCTCGCGCGAGCCGAAATGAGCAAAAACGCCGGACTTGCTCATGTTCATCTTGTCGGCCAACAAACCTATCGTCAGACCTTCGATGCCATCACGACTGGCGGCGTCCAGTGCAACATCCAGAATGGCGGCGCGAGTCAATTCTCCCTTACGCATGAATTTCGATGTCATATTCATATTACATTGTTTTTATTGAAATGCTTCTTGCTTACATAAAACATGTAAACCAGTGAATTAATCGAACGCTCGTACTATTAAGCAGAGCGCATTAAAAGTCAAACCCGATTCCGTCTTTAGAGGAGAGTATCTACTTGTTTTGCAGGCCTGACGGCTGCCGTTTTTTTACTCCTTTTTGGCCGTATTTCCCTCTGAAATTCCAACCTCCACAATATTGCTGTCAAGCTGCCCCGTCGCGCTGCAATAGAGCTTTTCTTCAAATTAGCCGCGGGTAAAATCGATTTGCCGCCGGTCACGCTTGGTCGGCCGCCCCTGCAGTTGAGCGGCAGGTTCGCGGAAGTATTTTCTGTCTTCCGCTGCCTTACTGCGTTTTGCCAGACTCTCTGCCGTTTCTTCATACATCGTTTGCGCGACCGCTGCCGGTCCGCGCACATCAGAGACGCGCAGCACTTTGATCTGCCAGATTTGTTCGCCGTGCTGGACTTCGATCAGATCACCGGCTTTCACACTATGCGCTGGCTTGATACGCTGTTCGTTCTGCAAAACCCGACCCAGCTCGACGGCATGCGTGGCGAGGCTGCGGGTTTTAAAAAACCGCGCGGCCCATAGCCATTTATCGATACGGATCGTGTCGTTCTTCTCGTTCTTGTCGCTCATGTCTATCATTTTGTTCTGACGGCTGGCAGACCTGTACCAGGTGTGACTGGCGACTGAAAAGGCGCCGCTGCCAAATCCGTACGTTCATTCTATTTTGAAGCAATGTATTGCAGCCCGACGGCAAATACAAGGCATTTATCTTGCCAGCGCAGGAACAGCTGCGGATTCCGTTGCTTATGTTGCGGCGCGCATAGACAAGAATTCGCACGACCGTACAATTCACGACACCTTACTGTTGGCATAGACGTTTGCACCTTGGGATCTGTGATGAGCTCAGTTGATGATTTGAACGGAAAAAAGCGTGCCATTCTGATCGCTGCCGAAAAATGCTTTGCAGCGCAAAGCTACGAGGGCGTATCGATTCGCGACATTGCGCATGAAGCCGCAGTTCCTGTTGCGCTGGTCGGATATTACTTCGGTGCCAAAAATGAGTTGTACCACGCGATCTTTGAATATCACAGCAGTTATCTGGCCGAGCGCCTCGACAAATTACGTCATGCGCGCCAACAGGCAAGGAACGACAGCATGCTTGATGCCGTCATTGCCGCCTTCATTTTGCCTACCCTGCAACTGAATCAACACCCGGAAGGCAAGTATTTCTGCCGCATGGTCATGCGCGGCGCCATCGACCAACACGAAGCCAGCGAACGGATTTATCAGGATTTTTACGAACCGATGGCGAAAGAATTCATCGCCGCCCTGCGAGACGCGCTGCCCTACGCCAGCGCCGACAGCATTTGCTGGAGTTATCAATTTACGCTGGGGGCGCTGCTACACCATGTCGTCGATACCAGTCTGCCGCGTCTGGCGGGTACGCCGTACGCTGACAAGCTGAATCTGAACGCCGCGCCCTATTTGCTGAAATTCATCAGCAGCGGCATACGCGCCACCACCGATACGGGTGTCGCAGAAGAAAATTAAGGATACTCCCCCTGTTTTTATTAAAAACGCCTTCATCTCCTTGAGAATAAAGGGCTTTAAAACATACTGGGGGGAGTATATTTAGCATCAAAAACCGCTGAATTTGCACTTTACGGCGTCAACGCCGGATATTCGTTCAACGCTGGCTGACATCAGCCACAAATCCGGCATTTGCCAGACCAGATTCAGGCACCGACGATCCAGCCTTCGAGCGCATCAAATACCGGCAAACCATAATTCTGCTCCCGCCGTTGCCACGCCCATGCGGCGAGCATCAGACAGAGCACGGCGTCGAGCAGATCGGCGCTGCCATCATCGATCAGCGCATCGCGGAACTGTCCGGCATCCAGCCGAATCTGCCACGGGGTGGCGCCCTGCTCCAGCGCAAAAACGATGCGCTCACGCGCAAGGCGGCGTTCCGGTGTCTGCTTCGCCTTATCGTCGCTCTTGTACGAAGCGCTGGTAATACTGCGCGCCACCATGCCCGGATAAGCTTCCAGCGCAATGCGTTGCGGATCACCGGCAATCATGCCGGGAATGCTGACCTCGGCGGCCAGCAAGCGCGGCGCACCCGCATGCAACATATACGCGACCGGCGGATTGACCCATTTCATCGAGGGCGACGAGCCTGCCGGAATATCGGTCGCCCGGTGCGCGAACTTACCACCGACCGGACGGGCATCGCAAAAAGCCTTAAATTGCAATCGCATCTCTGCGCGCGTGACGGTAGTCAAATGGTGTATCAGGGCTTGCCACTCCAGCGGCCAGCACAAATGCGTCAGCAATTCCCGTGGTAAAGAAAATGGCAGATCAAACCCAGCCAGCCACGGCCCGTCATGTCTTAACCATGCGTCAAACGCCGCAAAACTCATCAGCGATTGCAAGCTGTCGAGACATAAAACGCCAGATCTCAGCGCGCCGCTGGCGATGGTGATCGCCTTGCGTTTCGTCGGTGCAGAAGTGAAATCAACGCCGTGCAGCCTCATCCGTAGCCACCCAGCGTGACAATGCGCATCAGACCGCGATACAGCAGATACACGCTGCCATACCAGGCACGCCGGTACCATGCGCGGCTGACATAATCTTCCAGTAATACCTCAACGCCATCGTCAATGCCTTGTTGCAACTCGGTCGTCAGGCGCTGGTTAAAATATTTGTCACGAATCACGATATTGGCCTCATGATTAACAAACAGGCTCAGCCCATCAAAGTTACTGGAGCCGACCGTCGCCCAATCATTGTCGATCACAGCCACTTTCGCATGCAATTGTGTTTTCCTGTATTCAACAATGCGCACGCCTTTGCTGAGTAACTTTGGATAGTAAGAATGCGCGACGGCGTCTTGCAAAACAAATTGATTCACGCCGATCAGCAGCGTTACATTCACGCCGCGTGACGCCGCAGAAATCAGAGCACTCCGGAATTTTCTGCCGGGCGCAAAATAAGGTGTCACCAGCACCGCGCTCTGGCGTGCGTTGCCCAGCGCATGTAAATAAGCTTTTTGTATGGTGGCGCGGTTACGCAGATTATCGCGGACAACCAGCGCCGCCCGGCTGAGGTGCCGAAGCTGGCTGCGCGAGACTTTTGCGTCGGTGCGCAAATCACGCATCAGACCTATCCGGGACAGCAAATCGAGCCGGCCTGTGCGCCGCCATTGGGCATCGGCTTCCAGATGAATATGCGTGACCAGCGGGCCACTGATCGCGACCGCAAAATCCCAGCGTGGAAACGGTAAGGCATCCGCCCAGCCATCATCTGAAATGTCGTCGCTGATAATATTAAAGCCGCCCAGAAACGCACGCTGCCGGTCGATCACACAAATTTTTCTGTGGGTGCGCGCCCATCCGCGCCGGAACCACGGATTAAAGCAGCGACACTCTACACCGGCAGCGACCAGCAAGGCAGTCAATTGCAAAGCCTGATCGCGCCCGCTGCCCAGCCAGTCGATCACCACCCGCACTACGACGCCGCGTTGCGCGGCCGCAATCAGCGCATCACGCACCTGCGTTGCCGTTACGTCGCTCGCAAAAATATAGGTTTCCAAACAGATTTCATGTTGCGCCTGCGCTATCGCCGCCAGCAAGACAGAAAAATATTCCCCACCAGAATGCAATAGGCGGACGTCATTACCGTCGATGTAGTGAAGCTTTTTCATGCCTCAAACCATCAGCGAAGCTGGCGCAATTCAAGATGCGCCATGATGGGAACATGATCTGACAATTTACGCCAGGGGTCGCCAGTCATCACATTGGCGGCAGAGATATGAAAGCCGCGCAGATACACGCGATCCAGACAAAGCCATGGAAAGCCCGCTGGAAATGTGCGGGCATGAGCAGAGGCGGACTGCGAAAATAAATGCGCCAGACCTTTGCGCTGGAATTTATCAATACCATGCTGACCATCCACATCAAAGGCTTCCACCACGCCTAGCTGTTCATATAAAGCAGAACTGAGGCGTTGATTCCAGTCATTAAAATCCCCCGCGATGATCAGTGGCGCATCGGCTGGCGTATCTCTTTGGATGGTGTCAATCAGCGCTTGAATCTGGCGCCGGCGGCTGGCGGCAAATAAGCCCAGATGAATCACAAAACAATGTATATCGACCTGATCTGCGCGTACCACGGCATGCAAAATACCGCGTTGTTCATACGCGTGATCCGAGACATCATGATTCACCTGAGTGGTAATCGGAAAGCGACTGAGCAAGGCATTGCCGTGATGCCCGTGGTCGTACACCGCATTCATTCCGTACGCGACATGATGCGATGCCCCCGCCAGAAATTCATGCTGCCCTTCTTGCGGCCAACTGAGATGTTTTCTGGCGTGCATATCGTGCTGCCCCTGCACTTCCTGCAAAAACACCATGTCGGCATCCAGCGCAGCAATCGCGTCTTTAATGCTGTGTATGCGCTCATGCCGGCCAAAAGCACTGACGCCTTTGTGGATGTTGTAGGTCGCAATGCGTAGCTTCATGATTTCAGTTCTGATTAAATTCTGGCAGCAGCAATATCGCTTCTGCATTCGATGCTGAAAAACAGCGGTCTGCAGCGGCTTGCCACGGCAACCATTGATATTGCACATGTTCACGCGGGGCAAGGCGCACCGTGACATCCGGGCTGACACATAAGCCAAATACGTGTTCCGTATTGTGCGTCACACCCGGCGCATAGCGATGACGCCAGACCGGATAAATTTCATACACATTCGATAATTGCCAGTCGCGCAGCGCAAATTGCGTAGCGTCGATGCCAGTTTCTTCTGCCACTTCACGTATGGCGGTGGTAAGCAACGCTTCGTCCGGCGTATCTTTAGAGCCAGTGACCGATTGCCAGAAACCGGTTTTATCAGCGCGTTCAATTAAGAGTACATCGAGTGCCGGGGTGTAAATCACAACCAACACAGATTCAGGAATTTTATACGGGGACATTATGCTCGTGGGTGCTTATGCTTATACATACATGTGTCGTCAACCACACCATTCTAGCGCCTTTAGCTGCCGTTTTTTTTCTTTCGCTGAAAGTAAAACGCTGCTCCGGAACAAACTTTCACGGAACAGCGTTTTACTTTTGTCAGATCAGTACCCGCGTTTTGCAGCTGGCACTTTCCTAAGCAAATTATTTGGCAACGTAAGTGCCGACACACACGATGGTATCGCCCGCACCACGTTCGCAATACGAACGTTTCAGATCATACGATTTGGTCGCCGGATTATTGAACTTATACGGACCGTACCAGCCTTTTGACGATGCTTTGACGGTATCGATCATGCCTTTGATAAATGCATTGCCATCAACGTCTTTCATCGACAACAGATTTTTACCAACCATCTTGGCATTCGCACCCTGTGCCAGACAGTTGCCTTCAAAGTCGTACACGAAGACATACAGATCTTTATGGTTAAACGTTGCGTCTGGATGCTCGGTGAATGCTTTATAGGCTTTTTCCGGACCGGCTGATTTCACCAGCGCCACCGCTTTTTTTACCATCTCTTGTGCTTCCGCTTCAGTCCCATGATCCGTCGCATACGCGACAGACGACAATGCAACACTTGCCAACATGGCGACCGGCATGATTTTTGTTACAAAACTGCTCATTTTCCACTCCCTGAAATTAATTATTGTTCTGACCAGATACCAATATTCCTTGTAACTACAGGATAGTTATAGCAGTTTTTTATTGCTTAATTGCATCTGGAAACAAGAATTCACATTGTCGTATCGATGTCGTTGTGACGGTATGTAGCACCAACGCTAAGCGTGACAAAATGCACTCCCAGCTTCGTGCAACAATATTTTTCAGTTCGCTCAATGGGTATTGAAGCTGTGCCTGTAAGGCTGAATACGGCGGATCAATTCAGCAGTAAACGGGTTTCACGAGAATGTTCATTTCAGGAAAATCAATATGCAACAGCGCCCACAACGTAAAAGGGTTCGCCATGCGAACCCTGAATGAACTTTTTATCACCCGAAAAAAATATATGCTATTTCTTCAGCGGCACAGCAGGTGGTAATTCTTTACTCTGCAACTGCCTGATCTGCGGCACCAGTTTATTGTGTGCATCAAGAAAGGCGGCAACAATCACTTTGGCTTCGTTGGTATTGCTCCATCCAGCCCCTAAGCCGCCTATGCCACCACCAAAACTGAGTCCGCCGATACCAAGATCAGTCGTCTTCGCAGCGCCCGTTGACGCAGCAATTTGTTCGGTTGTCTCGTTATCAGTTAACAATAGTGCGACCTGCGCTTCTTTAAAACTGACCTTTTCTGCATATCCGGTATAGTTTTTCAGGAAAGGAACCATACCCATAATGACTCCGAGCACGCCGCCAGCTTTGCTTTCGGAAAATGTCAGGCTCGGCGTCATGGTGTATTGCGCTTCATAGCCTTTGCCTTTTTGCACGGACGTGTTCTTGCGAATGATGCCCTGCGCCTGTAAATCCTGCTCTTGTATCACGGCCTTCAGACCTGACGCCCGGTCAACGACGCGGAAACATCCGCTTTGCTGCGCCAGCAAACGAATCAGCGGTACAGGCGAAGTCGGCAAATTGTAGGAGCTTTGCAGCGTATAACCATTCGGATTTTCCACCAGCGCCAGCGTGGCGACAGGTGCATCACACTTCACCAGCGATTTGTTTGCTCCCATTGCACCGACTGGCCCCGCAGCACCGGTGACTTCCGACGAACCTTGTCCCAGCTCGGTCTTTTTTTCACCACAGGCACTCAGTACGAATGCAGTAAGCCCGAGCACAACACAGACACCGCAACGAGATGCAGACAGACGATATTTCATCACTACGAACCCAATCTTCCAAAAAATGAACCCGCCGAATTTACACGAAATTGCACTCCGCAACGCCAAACCTGATATGTAAAATTCGTAACAATTTATGTTTCAGGGCGTTGACGATAGCGCTCCGCGTCTCTGCGCTGGTTCTTGCGCTGTGTCTGGTGTTTGTAACATGATCCAATTTTTATGCCGGGTCTCTCCTAAGTCAAAAAAGATCTCGCCACATTGCTGGTATTGATGTTTCTGATAAAACTGCATCGCTTTGCTATTTTCCGCATTGACACTCAACCACAAGCGGCTGCCTTGTGCCGCAGCCAGTTGTCCGGCACGTTGCAGCAATGCTGTACCAAGACCATTGCCAGCAAAATGTGCCTGCACATATAAAGTCTTCAATTCAACATGGCTAGCGTCACACGTCGGACATGCACTATCAGTATCCACCAATGCCAGTGCGAGCAAATGTTGCTGATGTTCCGCCACCAGCAGTTGCTGCGATGCCTGTTGTATAAATTGCAGAAAATAAGCAGGCGTCAGATTCTTCAGGACGTAGCTGGCAATCTCATCATTAATGCCCTGCTTCGCATAGGTATGCGTCCAGACCTGCGTTGCAAGCACGGCCAGACGCGGTGCATCTGCCGGATTGGCAAGGCGAATCTGCGTGGTCAAATTCAGCATAGTTCAATTTTTCAAAAAAGATGACGAAAAAAAAAGCGCGGAATCCGCGCTTTTTTTAATCTGAAATAATTCAGGCTTTGATTGCTGGCTCTGTCGCACGCAGACGGATGTGCAATTCGCGCAATTGCTTTTCGTCGACTTCCGATGGTGCTTGCGTCAACAGACATTGTGCACGCTGAGTTTTCGGGAAAGCGATCACATCGCGAATCGATTCTGCACCAGTCATCATCGTGACGATACGATCCAGACCAAACGCCAGACCACCATGCGGAGGCGCGCCGTATTGCAATGCGTCCAGCAAGAAACCGAATTTCAATTGCGCTTCGGCATCGTCGATCTTCAATGCACGGAACACTTTGCTTTGTACATCTGCACGGTGAATACGAACCGAGCCACCGCCGAGTTCCCAACCATTCAGCACCATGTCGTAAGCCTTGGCGATACACTTGCCCGGATCACTTTCCATCAAGTCTTCATGACCATCTTTCGGAGCAGTGAACGGATGATGCGTTGCGGTCCAGCGATCATTTTCTTCGTCATGTTCAAACATCGGGAAATCAATCACCCACAATGGTTTCCAGACATCTTCAAACAAGCCGTTGGCTTTGCCGAATTCACTATGGCCGATCTTGACGCGCAGCGCACCGATCGCATCGTTAACAACTTTGGCTTTGTCTGCACCAAAGAAAATCAGATCGCCGTCTTTGGCACCGGTGCGATTCAGAATTTCTGTCAATGCAGCGTCATGAATATTTTTGACGATAGGCGACTGCAGACCGTCACGGCCTTTTGCCAGTTCGTTGACCTTGATGTAGGCCAGACCTTTAGCGCCGTAAATCGCAACGAATTGCGTGTACGCATCGATCTCGGAACGCGGCATGTTCGCGCCGCCAGGCACCAGCAAACCAACCACCCGACCATTGTTCATGTTAGCGGCACCAGAGAACACTTTGAAATCCACGTCCTTCATCACATCCGTCAATTCAGTGAATTGCAGCTTGACGCGCATATCCGGTTTGTCGGAACCATACAGACCCATCGCTTCGGCAAAGTCCATCACTGGGAATGGATTCGGCAGGTCGATATCCAGCGTGTTTTTGAAGACCAGACGGATCATGCCTTCAAACATGTCGCGGATTTCCTGCTCATTCATGAACGATGTTTCGCAATCGATCTGAGTAAATTCTGGCTGACGGTCAGCGCGCAGATCTTCATCACGGAAGCATTTGGTGATCTGGTAGTAACGGTCAAAGTTGGCCACCATCAGCAATTGTTTGAACAACTGCGGCGACTGTGGCAACGCAAAGAAGTTACCCGCATTCACGCGAGATGGCACCAGATAATCGCGTGCGCCTTCCGGTGTGGATTTGGTCAGCATCGGTGTTTCGATATCGATGAAGCCGTTTGCATCGAGGAACTTACGCACTTCCATCGCGACTTTGTAACGCAGACGCAGATTGTTTTGCATTTGCGGACGACGCAGATCGAGTACGCGGTGGGTCAGGCGTGTAGTTTCAGACAGATTGTCGTCATCCAGTTGGAACGGTGGCGTAACGGAAGGATTCAGCACTTCAACGTTGTGTGCCAGCACTTCGATCTTGCCGGATTTCAGATTGGCGTTACCGGTTCCCTCAGGGCGGCTGCGTACAACACCGGTGATACGCAGACAGAATTCATTACGCACAGATTCAGCGGCAGCGAAAACATCTGCACGATCAGGGTCGCAGACCACCTGCACCAGACCTTCGCGGTCGCGCAGATCAATAAAAATCACACCGCCGTGATCACGACGACGATGAACCCAGCCGCACAGGCTGACGGTTTGGCCGAGTAATTCCTCAGTAGTGAGGCCGCAGTAATGGGTACGCATGGACATAATTTCTTACCTGTCTGTATTCAAAATTTAAAATGAGTTGATCAAGCGACAGCTTGTGGCTGCAAGATCTTTATTTCTTCTCGGTGGGGAGATGCTCGGGAGCCACCACGCCCATGGAAACAATATATTTGAGCGCCGCATCGACACTCATATCCAACTCTATCGCATCCGCCTTCGGCACCATCAGGAAAAAACCTGAGGTCGGGTTCGGCGTTGTCGGCACATACACGCTGACAAAATCACCTTGCAGATGATTGACCACATCGCCGCCAGGCACACCAGTCAGAAAACCGATGGTCCAGCAATCACGGCGCGGATATTCGATCAACACGGCTTTACGGAAAGCATTGCCGGATGACGAAAACAAGGTATCGGAAACCTGTTTAACGCTGGAATAAATCGAATTCACAATCGGAATCCGGTTCAGCAAGCCTTCCCAGATACGCACAACATAATTACCGATGAAATTTCGTGTCAGCAAGCCTGTCACAAAAACAATCAACACTGTCAGTAAGGCACCGAGGCCGGGCACCTTGGTACCAAACACCACTTCAGGCCGCCATTGCTCCGGCAGCAGCAGCAAAGACTGATCCATGGTCGTGATAATGGCGTGCAACACCCAGAAGGTGATACCCAGAGGAACCAGAATCAGCAAACCGGTAATAAAGTATTTACGCATAGTGTTCAGTCAAGCTCAGTCTAAGTAGTGTTTCATGTGCATCGTTGACAACGATCAGGTCGATGTCTTGTCGCTGGCCGCAGCCGGTGCTGCTGGTGTGGCCGATGATTCTGTCGCCGTTGGGGCGCTTCCTGCGGCACTACCGCCATCTGTCGGCACAGCCGGTGCTGAGGTTCCCGCAGAACCACCGGAACCACCACGGAAATCAGTAACATACCAGCCCGAGCCTTTGAGCTGAAAGCCAGCGGCAGTGACTTGTTTCTTAAATGATGCTTTGCCACAAGAAGGGCAATCTGTCAGCGGTGCATCGGAAATCTTTTGCAATACATCTTTGGCAAAACCACACTCTTCACAACGGTAAGCGTAAATCGGCATACTCTCGCCCTAAAAAAACTGATAAAACCCTGAATTATAAAGGTTTTCAACTGAAATTTGCGCATTGCATCAACATGCGGTGTGCGCAGTAGCGCTGAGCCTGCCCACGTCACTGGCTGGCGACATCGCTGAGACGGACAAAAAGCGCCGCCACAAGCTGGAAATCAGCGCAATGACGTTTTCGCCCGCCCCTTATATTGTGGCAGCAGCGAACCGACGATCATTCCCGCCATGCTCATCAACACGCCGACCAGTTGCGGCGGCCAGAAACCTTCCGGCGCGGTCAATTCCAGCGCAACCCAGCAAGTAATGCCGAAAATAATCGATACCAGCCCGCCCTGCGCCGTTGCCCGTTTCCAGTACAAACCAAATGCCAGCGGTACAAACGCAGCCACCAGCGTCACTTTGTAAGCATTTTCCACCATCTTATAAATGCTGGACTCGGTATTCATGGCAAAGATAGTCACGATTGCGGTAAATACCAGTACCACGATCCGCATCATCAGCAGGAACTGTTTATCTGACTGTTGAGGGAAAAATGGCTTCAGTATATTTTCTGAAAAAGTAACCGATGGTGCCAGCAAGGTCGCACTGGCGCAGCTCTTAATCGCCGACAACAAAGCGCCGAAAAACATCACCTGTGCCAGCATCGGCACTTTATTCATGATCAGCGTCGGTAAGATCAACTGCGAATCTTTATCGATCAGACTATTCACCATGCCAGGGTCGATCAGCGTGGCGGAATACGCGAGAAACATAGGAATAAACGCAAAGCAAAAATACAAAATGCCGCCGAGTATCGATGCGTTACCTGCAATTTTTTCGTTTTTCGATGAGGCTACGCGCTGGAAAACGTCCTGCTGCGGTATTGACCCCAGCATCATCGTGATCCATGCGGCAAAAAACCACAGCATTTCCCGCGCTGTCGGCGATGGCCAGAATTCAAATTTACCTGCCGCTGCCGCATGTTCGATCACAACGCCTGCACCGCCCACCATGCCGGAAACTTCCCAGCCTATGTAGACCATGCCGACCACGATAATGATCATTTGCAGAAAATCGGTAATCGCCACCGACCACATACCGCCCATCAGCGTATAAATCAGCACGCTGGCTGCACCAATGATCATGCCGGTTTCCATGGCTATGTAGCCACCTGAAACCACGTTAAACACCAGCCCCAGCGCCTTGATCTGCGCCGCAACCCAGCCCAGATAAGAAATCACGATACACAAAGTGACCAGAATTTCGACTGTGCGTCCAAATTTATTCCGGTAATAGTCGCCTATCGTCAGCAGATTCATGCGGTACAGCGGTTTGGCAAAAAACAACCCGACCAGCACCAGACACAAAGAGGAACCAAACGGATCTGCCACCACGCCTTTTAAGCCTTCTTTGACGAAAGTGGAAGAGATGCCCAGCACCGCCTCAGACCCGAACCAGGTCGCGAATACAGTGGCAGTCACCACGTACATCGGCAAAGAGCGTCCGGCAACAGCAAAGTCCTTAGAGTTATTCACATAGCGCGCCGCATACAGGCCTATGCCAACCGAGATAACCCAATACAGGATAACGAACCAGATAAGTGTATTCATGAAGTTGCGTGTGTCAGGAAACCAATAAAAAAACCCGCGAATTTTGAGCGGGCATTATAAAGACATAGGAATGAGAATATACAGTGAATAATCACTATTTATATAGAGAAAATCATCAGTTTCCGGCATCACCGCGATGATCTGCACGTACATTCAAGCTTTGCAGCGGTATGCGTGCATACAGTTCGAATCATAACTGTCATACCCACGTAACACTCAGCATATATAGTGCGCGTCAGACATGTGAACGTCTCCCCTCGGATTAAACATCCATTCGGCAGCCTGATAAGGCTGCCTTTTTTTTGCTGGTTTCGACAGAAAACGCCGCCCGTAGACAGACTATGACTGCGAACAGCGTCGCCATCACAACGGCAACAGTTCAACAATCTCGCAGAAATCGTCATAAAACAACATTTGCCACACCAAATAGCTTGATGGGTGCAAGCGCTCATCGTTGTTATATTTAAATTGCAAATTTGTCACATTGCCGTCATATCCTGACGGTAACTTTCTCAAGTCGCCGCACTGGCGATAAATCCGGCGCATTCATGTCTCAGCGATGCGTTTTCACCTCACTGGCATCTCAGTGTATTTTCGCTTTAAAAACAAATAAACATTAACCTCAGGGAAAATCTATGTTGTCTAAACTTATCAAGGCGTCAGTCGCTATATGTGTTTCTATGCTGGTCAGCGTTGCGGCGCAAGCGCAATCGTATGACTTCGTTTTACTTGCTGCGTCCTGGCAGCCTGGCTTTTGCGTCACCCACAGCAGCAAACCAGAATGCCAGAATCTGAAAGGCACTTACGCTGCCACGCATCTGTCTCTGCATGGCTTGTGGCCAAATGCCTACGATGGCAACCATCCACAATATTGCAATGTTCCGCAAAAAGATATCGATCTGGATGCCAGCAGCGCCTGGTGCAGCATGGATTCTTACGGCGCCAGCAGTTCCACCTTGTCGGTGCTGAGCACTTATATGCCAGGCGTGCAATCCTGTCTCGACAAACATGAATGGTTCAAACATGGTAGCTGCAGCACCAAAACAGCCGACAACTACTGGGGCGATGCCAGCAGCCTGAGCAATCGTCTGGGTCAAACCGCGCTGAACACGCTGATCGCGAATAACATCGGCAAAACTTTGTCGCGCTCGCAATTGCTGGCAGCCGCGAATACATCATTCGGCAGCAGCGGCTCATCCGCAGTGTCGCTGAAATGTACCAAAACCAACGGCGTCAGCTATCTGACTGAAGTCTGGGTCAATCTGAATAAAAATAATCTGAGCCAATTCCCGGCATCAACATCGCTGGTCACGAATGCGAATGTTGCTGGCACCTGCCCAAGCACCAATATTTTTATCGCTAAACCATAATGACTATAGAGTTGCGCTGCTGACGACATTCGTCATGGTCGAATTATCGTAGATCGAAAAATTTACGGTGACGCAGTACGCAACGCAGGTCAAAAATAAAAACGGCTATCCGCTTGCATGACGGATAGCCGCTTCACAGAACACCAATCAAAACATCAATACAACATCAATCCGCCATCGACAGTCATTTCATGTCCCACAAACAATTGCTGGCATTCTCTTTATTTCTCAGCAGCGTCGTGCTGATGCTGGTGTTCGCCACACAAAATTCTGGCGACAGCGATCATGCGCCGATCAGATTAGTCATGCACGGCAGTTCATCGGCACCAAGTGGCGACAGCAATCACCTGAACGATACGCACCTCACCGAAACGCTGACGACAAATACCGTCATTGCTGACCCGCTGGAACAAAGCAAAGATTTACGCGCGATTTTTGAACAAAACAAAAATGCGCAGGATGCCGCACGCCAGCAACTGGCTTATCGTGCCTGGCGCACCTGCCTGCCGAATTTTGCAGGCACCGGTGGCGATACTCTGCGCCAACAAATGCAATCACTGGCGGATAACACGCCACAAAAAATCGCATATAAGCAATTGACAGAACGCTGCAAAAATTTCGATCAACTCTCTACGGATGAGATACGGCAACAGCAACAGATACAGCAAGCGCATTGGTCCGACGGCATGGTCAGAACAGCGGGCGAACGCGCAAGTCAATTGCTGCAGCAAGAGCAGTACGTTGCCTCCATGCAAGCGGCCAACACTGCCTTAGCGACGCGTAACCCGCAGGCGCTGGAATCCTTGCGCGGCTTTGTCAACGCCTATCTGCGCAGCAATAGCCTCGATGAAGAACAACAGGCAGCACTCAGTATACGCGCGCAGGCATTCACGCTGGCGGCCTGCCAGCTCGGCTATCCATGTGCTGCAGACAGCCTGCAGGCGACTGAGCAATGCGCGTACAGCGGCGTCTGCGAAGGAAATATCCGTGAACGATTACTAGCGGCATTTCCGCATGATGCTGGCGGCGACAGACAACGCCAGCAATTATTAAGCGACAGCGCCCGCATCCTCAAAGAGTTGCAAGCACCGCACCCGGATCTGCAAACGCTGCTGAATCCCTGAATTAATATGCGCGTTTCCAGCCATTTTTGGTCTGTGAAGCGCATAAAATATAGGGCATTCATCGTCAGGTTTTCTGCCATCTCGTCCGCCACTTTACAAGCAGCTCTGGTAAAGTCATCGCTATACATTTAAACGCACAGCGATGTCCGCCGCGCTTTGGAAAGCCACCGCAACATGGCAACCCGGGCAGATTGACATCGCACCGCTACCGCATTAAAAGGCTTCCCTTGCGCATCATTCATACTTCCGACTGGCATCTCGGCCAGACTCTGCATCAATTTGACCGCAGTGTTGAACATCAGGCTTTTCTCGACTGGCTGAGCGACACACTGGTCAGCGAGCAAGCCGATGCCTTGCTGATTTGCGGCGATATTTTCGATACTGCGAATCCATCTGCCGCCGCCCAAAAGCAGTTTTACCGTTTTCTGCAGCAAGGCAAAACCCGCCTGCCGCAATTACAGATCATCATCATTGCGGGCAACCATGATTCGCCGGGGCGTCTTGAAGCACCTGCTCCTTTACTCGATAGTCTCGGTGTGACTGTGATCGGTTTCGTGCCGCGTCTTGCCGATGGCAGCATCGACATCGCATCGTTGCTGGTGCCGCTGAAAAATGCGCAGGGCGATATTGCCGCATGGTGCATGGCCATTCCCTTCCTGCGCCCGGGTGATGTGCCGCGCATAGAACAGGCCAATGATCCGTATATGGAAGGTATTGCGCTGTTGTATCGTCAGGTCTTGCAACACGCCATCGACATACGCGAGCCGCAGCAAGCCATCATCGCGCTGGGTCATTGCCATATGGTGGGCGGTGAAATTTCTGAAGAATCCGAACGCCGTATCGTTATCGGCGGCACCGAAGCTTTATCGGCGACTATTTTTGACAGCAACGTCGCTTACGCAGCGCTGGGGCATTTGCATCTGGCACAAAAAATCGGTAAACAGGAACACTTGCGTTATTGCGGCAGCCCGCTGCCCTTGTCGTTCGCTGAAGTGGATTATCGCCATCAGGTATTACGCGTCGATCTGCAGGAAAATCAGGTCAGCGCGATCACGCCGCTGTATGTGCCGCGTGCAGTCGCCTTATTGCGCGTGCCTGAAAAACCAGCACCGCTGGCGCAAGTGCTGGTGGCACTGACCGCGCTGGATATCCCGCACGATACACCCGCCGAACGTATGCCGTTTCTGGAAGTGCGCGTGCGGCTGAACACACCGGAACCCGGTTTGCGCGCAGCGATAGAACAGGCCATCGAAGGCAAACCCGTGCGGCTCGCTAAAATCGACACCAGCTTTGCGCAAAGAGACGTCAGTGCAACATCCGATGTTGCACTAGCCGAGCTGGAACGCCTGCATCCGGATCAAATCTTTGATCGTCTGTATCAAAGTAAATTCGGTGATGAAAATCAGAGTGGAACACCACCGGAAATCAGCGCGGCCTTTGCTGAATTAATGCTGGCAACACCGGAGGTGCAGGCATGAAAATTCTGGCACTCCGGGGTAAAAATCTGGCCTCACTGGCCGGGGAATTTGTCATCGATTTTGAACAGGAACCCTTGCGTTCCTCGGGTTTATTCGCCATCAGCGGTGCCACTGGTGCGGGTAAAAGCACGCTGCTCGATGCGCTCTGCATGGCCTTGTATGAAAACACGCCGCGTCTGGTGAAAGCCGGTGGTAACAAAACCCTGCCGGACGGGAAAGAACTGATCTCGCAACAAGACACCGGCAACCTGCTGCGCCGTGGCACTGGCGAAGGTTATGCCGAGGTGGATTTCACTGGCAACGATGGCATCCGCTATCGTGCGCGCTGGAGCGTGCGCCGTTCGCGCAACAAGGCTAATGGCAGCTTGCAACCAACCACGATGACGCTGCATCAATTGCCAGAAATGCTGGCGATCGGCGGAAAAAAAACGGAAGTCAAAGACGAAATCGTCAAACGCATAGGACTCAAATTTGAACAATTCACGCGCGCTGTTCTGCTCGCACAAAATGAATTTTCCAGCTTCCTGAAAGCCGATGATAACGAGCGTGGTGAATTACTCGAAACACTCACCGGCAGCGACATTTATTCTGTGCTGTCGAAACGCGCTTTTCAGCGTGCCAAAGACGAACGCGAAGCACTGGAACGTTTTCAAAGTCGCCTGACCGACAATCAGCCATTGAGCGATGAAGAACGCGCGTCTCTGGAACAGCAGATCACCGCCGCACAAACAACACTGGAAAAACTGAATGCCCACAGCGCTGCGATTGAACTGCATCTGCGCTGGCATCAGGATGCTGAAAAATTCGCGCAAAGCGAGCAAGCCGCGCTATCCGATTTGCAGGAACGCGAGCAGGAGTCTGCCGCCAGCATGCCGCGCCAGCGCTTGCTGGAACAGCTTGATCAGGTGCAAAGCGCCCGCCCGCTGGTCGCCGATATCACCCGTCTGCAACGCGAGATTGTGCAAGATCAGGTGACGATAGAAGATGCGCAGCATCAACTGCTGCAGGCACAACAGGTGCAACAACAAGCGCAGGCAGCGTTCCTTCTCGCGCAAAACGAATTGCAAAACCGAGAACAGGAACAAGTTGCCGCTGCTGTCTTGCTTGATCAGGCAAAAGCGCTGGATGCCAGCATAGAAATTATGCTGCCTGCGCATCAGGCTTTACAGCAAAGTAAAGAGCAAGCTGATCTCGCATGCAGTGACGCCAACACGACAGTTGAAAGTAAGCACAACGAACTCATGCAGCTGCAAAAGCGTCTGGCGAACTCGGCGCAATGGTTGCAACAACATGCCACGCTACGTTTGCTCGCTGAACATTGGGATAAATGGGATACCTTGTTATCCCAAGCCGCCGTCGCCCGCGCCGACCACGAACGCTATCAGGCCAATATCCTCGCACTGGATGCAAAACAGGCGGCGCAGCAAGCGCAGGCAGCGCAACACGCAGCTAGCCTGCACAATGCAGAAGAGGCGCTGGCTGCCGCTGATCAGCAACGCCAGCAAACCGCGCAGGCATTCGCGTTGATCGATATCGACGCACTCCGTCGCGACAAACAAAGCGCGGAAGAAAAACGCGAACAACTCAGCAGCGGCATGCAATTATTGGCACAGTTGCAGGAACGTGATGCGCGTCTGCATCAGTTGCAGACACAAGCAGATCAGGCGCGACTGGCGATCTCTGCAGCACAAACCGCCAGCGTGCAAGCGAGCACGACCTTGCCGGCATTCAGCGCCGCTTTGCAGCAAGCGGAACGCGCACTCAGAAGCGCAGAAGCAGCCTGCGCCGACAATGTAGAAAATCTGCGTGCGCAATTACAGGACGAAGCGCCCTGCCCTGTGTGCGGCGCGACGGCGCATCCGTATGCACAGACCGACAGCAATCCGCAACTGCATGCGCTGCTCACGCAACTGCAAGCGCAGGTGCAGGATTGCCGTCAACAAGAACAACTCACCCGCGAACAAGCCAGCCACCACCACACACTGGCCACTCAATACAGCCAGCAGCTTGCACAACTTCAGCAGGAACTCAGTACCCTGCACGAGCAGATCGCACACCAGCAGGCGCAGTGGCAACAACACGCCATGTTTGCGTTCGCCGCATCTGATGAATTACCTTATCTGCAAACATGGCAATCACTGGAACAACAGCAGCAAGCCCTTCACATTCATATCGCAGAAATACAAAAAAGCGAGGCCGTTTATTATCAAGCCCTGCAGGCCAAAGATGCCGCACAAGCCGCATGGGATAAGGGGCATCAGTTATATATCAGTTCAAAAGAAGCGCACAGCATCGCTCTGAACGCCCTGGCGAACACCGTCGCAGAGCGTGCGACTAACACGGAACAGGCGATACACAGCCGCACCCGCCTTGACGACATATTGAATGAGCTTGATACCGCTTTTGCCGTCACGGATGTCGTTAGTGAAGACGGCAACGATGCGCAAGTCTCCTGGCGCGATCACTGGCATACATCCACCATCGCCTTCCAGCAGCAGTGCAAACAGAATGCCCTCGCCTGGCAACAGCAGCAGCAAACGCATCAGCAAGCTGAACTTGGCATTGCAACGCTGAATATCAGCCTGGAAAACAGCCGCATTCAGCAGCAAAAGGCAAGCGACGATCAGCAAGGTATTGCGCTGGCACTCAGCAACAGCGAGCGCGCGCTCAGCGATAAACAACAGCAACGCCGCACGCTGTTTCAGGGTGAAGCCGTGGCGGCTATCAGCGCGCGTTTCGCCAATGCCATACAAGCAGCAAAAGACCAGTTGGCACAGCACACGATCGCCGCCAGCGCCAGCCAGCAGCAACTAAGCCGCAGCACCGAAGCACTCGCCCAGGCACAAGCACGGTGCAGCCAGCATCAACAGGAAGCCATCAACGCACAAACGCAACTGACTGCATGGCTGTCGCACTACAATGCAAAGGCTGCCAACGCCAAGCACAGCGAGGCCGAAAGTGATCATAGCGATGACGATGCCAATAGCGGCAGCATCCTCACCGAAGCGCAGTTGCGCACGCTGCTGGAGCATGACAATGCATGGATCAGCGCCGAACGCAGCGCACTGCAAGCGATTGCCAATGCGCGTCAGCAAGCGGCCACGGTGTTGCAGGAACGCCGCCAGCAAAGCAGTGCCCATCAATTACAGCGACCACCAGCGTTGCCACAGCCAGATGTTGCTGACACCGAAGATAGCGACAACACCACAGCAACCAGCAACAGCGTTGACGACAACGCTCCGTTGGCAGAACAAGCCGCAGAAGAAGATAGCAGCAATGCGGCACACGTCACCCGTTTGCAACAACGCCTGCACACCCTGCATAGCGAGCGTCAGCAAGCGCAACAGCATCTGGGTCAACATCAGCTTGCCCAAGCACAGGACGATGCACGTCGCCAGCAGTCCGCCGATCTGCTGCAGGAAATGCAGCAGCAACAAAACCGCCAGCGCATCTGGGCGCAGCTCAACGACCTGATCGGTTCGCAGGACGGCAAGAAATTCCGCAATTATGCGCAGCAATACACACTCGATGTGCTGCTCGCTTACGCCAATCAACATCTCCATCAGCTGGCGCGGCGTTACCGTCTGCAACGCATACGCGACAGCTTAGGCCTGATGGTGATTGATCAGGATATGGGCGACGAAAACCGCTCTGTACATTCGCTGTCCGGCGGCGAATCTTTCCTCGTTTCACTCGCCCTCGCACTCGGTCTGGCATCGCTGTCGAGCAACCGCGTAAAAGTCGAATCGCTGTTCATCGACGAAGGTTTCGGCAGCCTCGACGCCGATACCCTCAGAGTCGCAATGGATTCCTTAGACAGCCTGCAAGCCCAGGGTCGCAAAGTCGGCGTCATCTCGCACGTACAGGAAATGACCGAACGCATCGCAACGAAAATCATGGTGCAAAGAACGGCGGGAGGACGGAGTTTGGTGGAAGTGGTATAGCAAGTCGCCTGTTAGAAGATGGTATCTATGCCACAGTCAGTAACTATTGCCGCACCACTCTGAACGACGCTCTCTCGCTAAAACTCTTTCTCGTTATTGACACTCATTCAGGCTGACGCCATCTCAGCAGCAAGGGCTGAGAATAGAGTAACAAAATTGATAGAGATGCGTATTTTTATCAAATAGCGAGCAAGTCTATCTCCATAAAACGATAACAATGATCAGCGGAAACGACGCTTTATGCCGACCTTCCGCTCCTGATTCCTACATTACTTCCCCGCCACTGAATACGAGACATAAAAGCCAAGTCCCGCCCTCACATCTGATGTGACGCCCGTAACATCACATCGCTACTCACTCATCTGTTTAACAACACTGCCTCAATTCACTGAGAGTCGCTTCAGTTCTGAAGCTGGCTTCCTCTTGTTCATTTACTCCACAGAAGAAAACGTCTGCGCTGTTTGTATTTGCATCGCCGCTTGTCCTCGAAGCTATACGTTGTTTGAATAATTTTTATTTTTTCTTATGTGTGACAACGTACATAAATTGCCTTCCCAAAAGAGGATAAGAAAAGAGCTGATGCAATTAATAAGCAGAACCGCAGGCCAGATGTATGTGAAAGAAAACGTTCTTATAAACAAAAAAAAGTTACGAATACACCGTCGCATTACTGATATTCAACGCACGGAATAACGACACTTTCAGGCACTTGATTTAACCGAAAATAGGGGAAGAAAATGAATATACTAAAGCGTTATCTGAAGCCGCTTGCGTGCTTATTTGCCATGCTAATTACAACGTTAGTCGCCGGCTGCGGCGGAGGCGGAGGGCGTGACCCGATTTTAGGCTTGCCTGCTGCGACGTTATCCACCATTACAGTCAGCCCGGTTACAGCAACGATACCCATCGGTGGTGTTCAGAAATTTCTGGCGACGGCAACATATAGTGATGGCGCGTCACAAGATGTGACTGCCGCCTCAGCCTGGTCCTCTGGCACTACAACTGTCGCTACCGTTAACGCGACCTCCGGAGTTGCCAGCGGCGTAATCGGTGGCACTGCAGTGATCACGGCCAGCTTCGGTGGCAAACTTGGATCAGCGACTCTGACAGTGTCTCCGGCGTCATTGTTATCGATTAAAGTTTTACCTGTGAATCCATCAATTCCTATCGCGGCTAAACAACAATTCACTGCGATGGGCACTTTTTCTGATGGCACAACGAGCGACATCTCGGCGATTTCAACATTCACTTCAGCATCCCAGAACATCGCTACGATCACTAATTCAGGACTTGCCGCTGGTGTGATCGCAGGAAATTCTGTGATTGCAGCAACGTCTGGTACGAAAACCGGATCGACTGTATTGACTGTCACACCAGCAGTACTTTTATCGATTGCGATGACGCCGGTAAATCCGATTTTGAAAATTTCAACGACACAGCAATTAACGATGACGGCAAGTTATACGGATGGTACGAGCAACAACGTAACAGCTCTCACCAGCTTTACCTCTGCGGCTCCGACAATAGCTAGCCTCATTTCAACAAATGGACTGGTCACGGCTGTTGCAGCAGGTTCCTCACTGATGACTGGCACTGTGTTTGGAAAATCTGCCACAACGACAGTAACAGTCAGTTCGGCAACACTATCTTCAATTGTCGTGACGCCTCCGACGGCAAGTATCGCGACCGGAAGCGTAAAACAATTTATTGCGACAGGAAACTATACTGATGGCAGTAGTGCCGATATCAGCAGCAGCGTTAAATGGACTTCAGGAACAGCCAGCGTTGCGATTGTGCTACCTGGTGGTGCTGCAAACGGTTTGTCGGGTGGTACCTCAACGATCACAGCAACTCTTGGCAGTCTTTCCGGTACGGCAGTGCTGACGGTTGTAACGCCAGCGGCAACGCTGAGTTCGATCACGGTAACGCCTCCATCGGCCAGTATCGCGATTGGAGCGACACAAGCCTACATTGCCACTGGCAATTATTCCGATGGCACCAGCAACAATATTACCAATACGGTGACATGGTCTTCCGGTACAACGTCTGTTGCAACGATCGTCTCGACCGGTATTGCCAGTGGCATTGCCAGCGGGACGTCGGTCATTACGGCGACATCCAGCGGCAAATCAGGTACAGCCACATTAACCGTGCAGGCAGGCCCGATACTGAGCTTGATTAACGTCACTCCCGCTACCTCATCTGTTGCCATCGGCGGCAAACAGAGTTTTATCGCAACAGGCGTTTACTCGAATGGTGTCAGCGCCGATATTACCAATAGCGTGACCTGGGCTTCTGGTACAAGTGCAATCGCAACCGTCTCGCCAACAGGTGTGGCTACTGGCGTATCGCTAGGCACAACTGCGATCATCGCCATATCCGGATCGAAATCAGGAACAGCTGTACTCACCGTGCTGCCGGCAGCGACGCTGACATCAATTGCGGTCACACCGGCCGCAGCGACTATCGCCATCGCTGCCACTCAGACATTTGTGGCAACCGCGACGTATTCTGATGGTTCATTAGTCGATATCAGCAATATCGCTGTCTGGTCATCCGCCAACCCAGCTGTTGCAACAGTCTTGCCGGGCGGTATTAGCAGCGGCGTATCTGGTGGTTCTTCAGTAATTGCAGCAAGCCTCGGTGGAAAATCAGGGAGTGCGACCTTAACGGTAACACCAGCAATTACCCTGACCGGCATTAATATCACGCCAATCAATCCGACAGGGCTGGTCGGTTCATTGCAGCAGTTTAATGCTATCGGCAATTATTCAAACGGTACCACAAGCAATATTACAGCGACAGCGACATGGCTCTCGAGCGTGACTTCGGTAGCGACTATTTTACCGTCAGGTCAGGCATCCGCTCTCGCTGCAGGCGTGACGAATATTTCTGCCACTCAGGGAGGAAATAGTGCAATGACGAGCTATACGGTAAACGCGGTTGCGCCGGGTATTAACCTCGGCGGTGCAACCAACTTTGCGGTGCTGGCAGGTACCTCCATTACCAATAACGCCGGCGGAATTACCCTGGTTACAGGCGATGTCGGATCGCCATCACAAACCGTTGATCCTGTGCAGACAGCTGGATTTACCAACTACAAATCAGGGGCAATTCTCACCACAGCACTGGCCGACTTGCAAATAGCGATCACTGATGCCAACAGCCGCCCATGTGATGTCAGCTCTCCCGGTGGGATTGACTTGGGTGGTCAGACATTGGCACCCGGAGTGTATTGCTATGCAGGTGCTATTACGATCACAGGTACGTTCAATATGAATGGATCCGGGCTGTATATCTTCCGCACCGCCTCCACGCTCAACAGCACTGCAAATTCTATCGTGGCGTTGAATGCAGGGGCCACTGCTGACAATGTGTTCTGGGTACCGCTGGGTCCTACGACACTTGGCGCTAACAGCGTATTCAAAGGAACAATCATGGCGCAGTCCGCCGCGATTACCTTAGGTGATACAGCAACGTTGCAAAATGGACGCGTCTTATCTGGTAGCGCGGTCACACTCAAAAATAACGTGATTTCGCGCTAGTTGTTTATCTCTATATAAGGAAGGGGTGGAAGCCCCCTTCCGTCTTGTAAGTTTATGAACTGACTTTTATTTCAGCAGTTCCCCAGGAGAAAGATATGATGTTTTCAAAAAAAACCATTCCACTCAGCATCATGTGCAGCATGCTGTTTATAAGCCAAGTCGCCCTTGCCGATGAACCGTGGAATAACCCGGATTGGGCAGACTCAGCATGGTACATCGGCGCTGGAATCGGACGTTCGAAAGCGACCATAGACAAGGATCGTTTAACTCGCAGCCTGTCAGAGAACGGTGCCACCAATGTACTTTTCAATGGCAGTGATCGTGACGATGCCTACAAGTTAATGCTTGGTAAGCAAATGAACAGATATTTTGCGATCGAAGGTGGTTACTTTGATTTAGGTAAATTTGGTTTTGACGCAACTGCGATGCCTGCAGGGTCACTCAATGGCTCTGCCAGCTTTCGGGGACTGAATCTGGATCTGGTTGGCCAGCTACCTTTGTCTGAACGCTTTTCGCTGTTGGGTCGTATTGGTGGCAACTATACAAAGGCGAATGTTCACTTTACGGGTAATCGATTATTCGCTGTGACAGATCCAAATCCGACGGAAACAAAACTGAATCCGAAAATTGGCGTGGGTCTGGAATACAAATTGACTGAAGCGCTCGCGGTACGTGGTGAGGTCGAAAGATATCGCGTGAATGATGCTGTTCATAACCGAGGTGATATCGACTTTTACTCGGTTAGTCTGGTGTACAAATTTGGGCAAACTGCGGCTCAACCACCAGTGCGGACAAACGTCGCTCCAATGCCAATTGCCCGCACTCCTGAACCTGCGGCTGTCGTTCTCAGCCAGGCACCGCCCCAAGCACCGCAACCGGTCTCTGAAAAAATAACGTTCAGTGCAGAAGCCTTGTTTGATTTCGACAGATCACTGGTCAAAACCGAAGGCAGGCTTGCGATTGATGATTTGTTAGAAAAGCTGCGGGGAATGAATACAGAAGTAATGATCACTGTTGGACATACTGATTCGATTGGCTCACCAGAATACAATCAGAAACTATCGGTTCGCCGGGCAGAAGCAGTAAAAGCATATCTGGTGACGAAAGGCATAGACGCTTCGCGGATCTACACCGAAGGCAAAGGAGAAACACAGCCGGTTGCCGATAACAAAACACAAGAAGGACGTGCAAAAAATCGCAGAGTAACAATCGAAGTTGTCGGTTCGCGATAGTTGTAAACCAGCGCTAAGTTGGTAAGATATTTCGGCATGCAAGACTTTCCGTGATTCAGCAGACGTTGAATCATGTCAAACATGGAGAAGTAAGTACAAAGACTATTCTTCCAGACATCAGACCTGGTTCTGAGAAATTGCAGATAGTGTTATAGCCAGGTAAATTTTGTAAACAACTTACAAAATTTACCTGGCTATTTAATTTTGAAATTAAGCACATCAAGCTTCATTGCCATTGCATTTTTTCGCTGTGGACTTTTACGCAAACATCAAATCTCATCACGCTTTAGAATACTGCTTTTTCAGATTGACCGACGAGATTGCTGTTCGTGACTCGCCTGCTCGATCAGCTTATTTATATCGAAGGAAGCCCCATGCAATTCAGTGAAGTCTTAGCCACCCTACCCAGCATTAACCATATCGCCGCGCTGGAATTATCTGATGGTGATGTACTCATCGCCAGACTGGAAAACAAGCCTGGCACGGCAGGCAGTGTGCGTGTCTATCATGCGCTGGCGCAGGAGTTTGGCGAGATCAATGCCGCAGCGGCAGAAAAAGGGCTGCGCTTGTATGCGGAGCACACCGCCGATGCCAAAACGTTTCCGGGCAAGCATCCGAATATCGACCGCTTGCTGGCATTGATCAGCAATACCGCTGACCATGCTGGTACGCAGTCTCTTGCGGTCAAACTGATTACACAATAAGACACAGGAAGTGGCGATGGGCGGCGCTGATGTGCCGCAGGCTATCCCCTAATAAAAATGCGTCTCGCAAGTCATTAATGGCTGGCGAGGCGCATTTTTATTAGGGGATGAGTTTTGCTTCTGATTTTCTTGATAGAACAAAATCCTGTGAATAAAATGCAGTGAGCATTACTCTCAGCGAATGTCAGGCAAATCTGATCAACTGAGAAATCATGACATTCGCGGGTCTGGTCTCAGCCGCGCCTCCCACCGCAGAAATATTGGCAACATCTGCCTGCGGAATATGAAATTGCCCGTCACTGCCACCAAAGCGATAACCGATCACGGCAAATAAAACGGGATACTGCGCAACGTTCAGCACTCTGCCATCGCATACCATCCAGCCTGATGGCTCGATCATGTTCTGTGTCACATCTCCGGCAAATGCCACGATACTGCCGACAGGTGGTTCAGTACGGATAAATCCTGGAATTCCGGACGTATTGGATGTCATAGTGCCTGATGTTTTCATGGTGACCTCTTTCAAATATTACTGACAGTTCAGGAAGAAATTGGGAGATAGTGCTCTGAGCCAGATGCATTTCACCCTGTTTAAAACAGAGCAATGGGGCTCGCTTAAGCTAACAAAGAATCCGTCATCATCGATGCGCTTTTCGGGCGACGCAACAGATCGGTCAGTACCTGCCAGCGCAACGCCTGATTATTTGTTCCGGCGCGTTTTTCTATGTAGGCTTGCACCACATCCTGACCAAGATTGTAGTTAATGACATATGAACGCAGATGTTCAATAAAACGTAGCCGCTGCGCTGAACGGTCTGCATCCGAGAGGCTGTATTTCATCAACATTGCCAGCGCGTGTTCTTTATCTATTTCGCCATCAAGATACTGTTGCGCCACCATATTGCCAGCATACGACAGCTTTTGTAATACGGCTTGTATCTGGTAATAGCGTTCGGCTTTGGCGGGATCAATACCGGCCAATGGGAACAAAACTTCCTGTTCAAACTGCATGCGTTCTGCATGCGGAAAGGCGACCTCGATACCGTAATTCGCACTGCCTTCGGCAAGAAATGACATCGGTGAATACAGTGGATAAATCGCGTATTCGATCCAGCCTTTTTCTTTCACTAATTCATTTTCGATCAGCACATTAAAGACATGGTGACCGGGATAGGCTTCGTGGCTGGCGAGATCAATCGCGCGGCTGATGAACATAGGAAAATCGGTGTTGACTTCGATCAGGCTGTGGCTGTTTCCCTTGTACCAGTTATACGCACTCCAGACTTTGTCAGTCACATAGGCAACCTGAAAACTTTCATGCTCAGGCAAGGCGATATAGCGTCTGGTGCGGGCGCGCGCTTCATTAATCGCGGCAGTGAAAACGGCATCGAGTTTATCGCGCGGAATTTCAAATGCTTTGTTATAAGCAGACAATCTCGCATTCAGATCGCTGCCCTGAATTTCCACAGGTAAAAGTGTCGCCAGTTCTGCCAACGTGATGTCGAGGTCCGCTTTGGTCAACGCTGGGGATACTGCATCGTATAAGGCTTTCGATTCCGCATCGAATGGCAATTTGCTGCCATTCAGTTGCGCAATAAAAGCTCTTACTGCATGTAACTGCAAGAGTAAAAACTGCTGACGCTCTAGCTGATCTTGCGGTGGCGTAGGCAAAGCATCTGCCTGCTGCAATAAGGTATCAGCTTGCGCCAATAAGTCTGAAAGAGACGTTGCTGGCGACTGTTGCGCTTCGGTTTGCCAGGATGGCGGGCCGATATAGGCATCAACATAACCGGCGTCATGCTGACCTACAGCAAGGACGAGTTTGACGTAGTGTTCCGCAATCTGATTCAGAGTCATGGCGTTTAAGAAAAAAGTAAGTGTGGAAGGCAGAGCTGAGACGATATCACGCCAGCGTCGTTGCGCAGGCTTGAAGTATAAGCATTTTACTTTTGATGTTCACACATCCGCACCGACCGTGTATGAATGTGATTGACGAGTCGCTTATTTGCTTTATTCCCGCATCCGGCGTTTAATTCGTTTCGCACAGAAAAGAGACTGACAAAAAATTGACGAGACAAGATGTGGCGGCAAAGCTAATACAAATAGCCGCGATGCAGTCCGAAAGATGGACAGCAGCTTCTCATAATGAATCCTCTGGTGTAACAGACCAGACTGAATGAAAAAAGAAAAAACGATGATAGATGGATTAATCGCCGGGCGCATGTACGGCAGCGCCGAAGAACGTAGCGGACAAGCTGGTTCAGCATATGTGACTTGTAAGGTGCGTGCTGCGACAGATGACGGTGACACAATCATGTGTAATGTGATCGCCTTTAATGACAAGGTACGGCAGGCCTTGCTTGCGCTGAACGATGGCGACAGTGTCTCGTTGTCCGGCGCTTTAACACCAAAAGTCTGGGTTGATAAGCAAGGAAAACCCAGACCCGCCATTGATCTGATTGCGCATCAGATTCTGACCGCCTATCCATCAATGGCATCTGCCTGAGTAAGCAGATGCGCCATCCTTCGCGGTGCGATTGATCTGCTGAAAAGCAGATCAGGTTATCCCGACAACCGCGCGTCGCGCTGGTCTTGCCCCGTATTCTCCCGGCGATAAGTAACTCCGCATATACAAAACTGCGTGCTTCTGACCGGCACCAGGAATCTCATGCGTCCGTGACATTTGAGTCATGCATCCGTTAAATGTGATTTCAGAAAAACATCTGCGGCTCATCCGGATACCCGATGGGGAAACGATCAATCTATTTAACTTGCTATTTCATCAATTCCAGCTACACTGAAAATCTTACATAAAAAGTAAGATAAAAAAGCAATAACCCCGTTGGCACTGTTATTCAACGTTCCACGCTATCGGGTTCCGTTTCAAGCCTCAGATCAACCTTACGTCGTTCGCAGTAACATCACAGGGAGAAGGTATGAAAACGCATCTGAAATTCGATCATTCCAATAAGACCAAGCTTCGGCAGATACGCATTTTCTGCTCAGCAACGATGGTCGCTGGCTTGTTGAGCAGTCAAACGCTACATGCACAAACGATGCCTGCGGATAGCGGCAAATCCAATGTCATTGTCAGCTCTTTTAAGCCGGTTCCACTACCAGATCCTAAAATCCCCGGTTATACCTACCCGGTCGCAGCAGACACGATTACTGCCTGGACAAAATCTCCGAAAGGACAAATTGAAATACAAAAACATGCATGGGGTATCTGGACGGCGCTGACACTCAATTCAGGCGAGACCTATCAGGGGCAGCCTTTGCGCGTCTTTGAAACCTGGGAAACGCCAGACGATATTATGACCGCCAGTTCGCAAGCATTAATGAATAAGCCACGTGTTCCCAACGTACTCACACCATTTCATCAATTGAACCACGCCGGATTATTGAAGACCACCCAGGGAAAAGAAACGGTGCTCGGCTTTGTCAAATATGATCCGATTGCCGCAGCGCATATCCGCGCGAATAATCTGTTTTCCATCGCTGCATTAAACAAAATGCTGGCAGCGAATGAGACCAGCATTCCGGCTTTTCCTGCACCATCCCTCTCGCTGAAACCAGTATTTCAGACTTTAAAAAGTAAGAGTCTGGTTCAGGGAAGATATTTTCAATTATCGGTCTGGCCCGGACCACCAAAAACTCCGGTTCCATTTCCGTCTTCCGACTGGAAAACATGTGTTTGGATAGATACGCAGGATACTGGCACAGAGAAATTATCAGGTGGTGTTGATAACAAATGTGCGGCCGATGGTTCGTCACGTACAGCGGCAAACACATATGGTCTGAAAAATTTTATTCACTTTAAAGTGGATGCTGCCAATGCAGAATTGCTGAACAAATCGACTGAGAATTTCAAAGGTATCGCAGCCGGTGATTATTCAGTGCTCGTCGCTATGCATGTCGGTAGCCGTGAAATTACAGAATGGACCTGGCAAAGTTTCTGGTGGACGCCAGCACCCGATTTACCGCCAGCACCTAGTTCAGCAGCGATAGCAAAACTGCGCCCTGCCGCACTGCAAGGTGCACCGCGCCATTACGCGCATTGTGCGGCCTATCAGACCTTGTCTCCACCACAACCTGAAACTGGCGGCAAAAATGTCGGGGAATCCGTTTACTGCTACAACCCGTATCTGGAAGCAGGATTTGGCCCGAGTGATTTGCCCGACTCCATTCCGGGTAAATATAAGGGACAAAGCGTTGCCAATAACGTCGGTGTTCAAACCAACTGTATGAGCTGTCACGCAGCCGCAAATTTCAATCCTAAAAACCTTACGACTGCACCAAATTATTCCGGTGATCGCTACCTTGGTTTAAACGATCCGCGCTTTAAGGGAACTCTGCAAGTAGATTTCTTATGGTCGATTCCTGGTAATGCTAAATAAAGCGGCTTAAGCCCGTGCCAGCCTGTGTAGCGGTAGCGTCAGTTTTGATGCAGGAACGCAGGCTGGTGCCGTTGCAGACAGTATCTGAGCTCTCTCTCACCACAGTTTCGTGACAAACGGCGTGGCATTCTCCCCACATTTTCTTTCCAGGTTGCATTACACATCAGAATCAGCCAACATTAAATCGTGAAGACGATGCCACTGGTGCGACATCGTTGACTTTATTTAGCACGGTGATAAGGGCTGACATGAGGTTTTTCCGGATATATGTATTGCTAAGTTGTCTGCTGACGAGCTGGGAAGCGCAAGCACTGGAACTCTTGTTTCATGTTTCAGCGTTACCCCCGTATGTCAAAGACGATCCACGTCGGGGTCTGGTGCCGGAAATTGTTACCCGCGCCTTTGCCACGCAAGGCATACAGTGCAGGTTTATCCGCTCGAATAACAAACGTATGGAAACTGAGGTGGAAGCGGGAACTGCAGATGCGGGGTTTGCCGGAATTCCGGTGAATAACGCGAAAATCTTTTTCTCAGACACTGTCCTCGAATTTGAGAATGTGGCTGTCACGCTGAGTGATAAACACTTACAGATCAATACCCTATCTGATCTGTCAGGCAAAAAAATCGTGGCGTTCAGCAACGCGCAAAAAGTGCTTGGCCCAGAATTTACGATGGCAGTTAAAAACCATCGATCATATTCAGAAGTAGGCGATCAGGCTTCTCAGGTACCGATGCTGGATGCTGGCCGGGGGGACGTTATCTTGCTGGATTTACGAGCTTTCCTGTATTTTGCGAGGTTATTGCATGGCAAAACAGAGGCAGCGAACCGTTATACGGTACATCATTTATTTAAACCGACTCCACGCTTGCTTGGTTTCCACAAAAGTGAACATCGTGATCACTTCAATAAAGGACTGAAAGCAATACGGCAAAGTGGCGAATATGCCGCAATTCTGAATAATTACCGTAACGACTGAAACAAAATCAAGGTGACCGAAACCACAAGGTCACCAATTTCATAGGTATCAGCAGCTTATCGTTCTTGCTGCTCTTCTTCACGCATGTGCGATAAGAAATAGCGAATAAAAAATATCCCCATGCAAATCATAAAAATGATTCCGGCAATACTCATCAGGCCGTAGTCAGTAGAAAACAAGTCGATTAACAGTTTCATTTCCGTTCTCCTTTAAAGTTTTTACTGCAGGAAGTATGGAATGCTTACTCTCGCCTGCTGTTGATTTGCATCAAGGGACGACCGTGGCAGATTCAGAGCACTTTACGTGTACGAAAGATAAGGTAATACGGTAACCAGAGAAATCTAAGCAGCCAATCTAAAGATGAGCTTATTGATACTCGCCATTCTCCCTTGCAAAAAGATAACTTTTATGGGATAAGTTACTTGTTTCAGTTTGTAACGTACCCTATCAAACAGGCAAACAGATAAAGTTAAATCAAAGCAATATTTTAGTTTCTGTGAGCTCGCCACAATTATCTTCGATGCACAACCTCAAACAAATCATCATCACCAAAGAAAAAGATTTCGAAGCTCTTGCGACAGCATGGCGAGCTTTAGAGACGAAAGTAAACTATCTGCTCCCGTTCCAAACCTACGACTGGAACTGCGCGTGGTGGAAAGTTTTTTCTGGCAAATCATTCTTTCATCAACATGAACTGGCTATTTGTGCCGTGTACGATAACGATCAGTTGGTTGCAGTAATGCCGCTGATGGACACGCATGTAGGCTTGCATCGTTTTTTCCTGTATCGCTATGTACGGCCTTTCGGCGGTGACCCCAATCTGACCGAACTACGTGTTCCCCTCACCTTGCCGGAATATGCTGAGAAAGTTCTGCAACTCTGGGAAAATTTAACTCGGTGCGAGACCTTCGGACTCACTGAGTTTCAGATCATCGGAGCTAAAGCTCCCGCAGATCATTTCATCCAGAATAATAAGTCGCTCTTTCCTCTGACTGACCGCACTATTCCTAACTTCGTACTGACGCTGGGAGAAGACTGGGATAACTTTAAATCCGGGTTAAAGCGCAACATCAAAGAATCCCTGCGTCGCTGTTACAACTCACCCAAACGAGACGGTCTGGACATGAATTTCCGCGTTCTCCAAGGGCGTACCGCTATCGTTCAACAATTACCGATGTTTTATGCGCTGCATGGTGCACGTGCGTCAGCGAAAGAGACGATAGAACATCCTGATTATTTTTCTCATCCACGACACAAGGCGTTGCTGGAAAATTTGCTTGATACGCCTTTTGCTGATCGCATGTGTTTGTTTTGTCTCGAGTTGAATGGCAAAGTCGTCGCGCTGCGACTGGCATTCAATATGGGTGATGAACTCTATTTATATTATTCAGGCTACGATCTGGATTATGCGCAATACAGCGTCATGACGACCTTAGTAGCAGAAGCAATCCAATGGGCAATCGGACAAAAAATTCAACGACTGAACCTGTCAATTGGCGAGGATGTATCCAAAACCCGCTGGGGTCCTACTGTGATTAACTATGTTGAATATCAATGCGTCAAAAACAGTGCGTGGCGCAGGTTTGTCGGAAAGCAGATTTTCCGCTTGAGAAAAATCAGAAATAATCAGAGATCTCAACTCAGCTCTGCCAACGAAGACAAGCCAGGCTGATACAGATGGTAAAAAAGAATCATTGTGACGATGTGTTACATTCACAGTGATTACCTGAAATCCTCTGGCTCTGACTGTGTAAACGGTTTACATTGGCAATATGTGTGCACTCATTTTGTTGTTCACTCCAATTTGCCAACAATTTGCCGCTGATGATGATCATGCTCCGCATTTGCTGCCGCCCACCAATCACTACCCGCTGTCGCACATTCGTAGCGATATGCCTGTTATTTTTCTGTTCTTTGTCTGATGCACAAGAGTTACAGATCCTGACTGAAAACTGGCCCCCGATTTCTTTCGGCAACGATACGAAAGCAGAAGGTATGGCGGTAGAAGTCGTCAAGGCAATACAAGCAAAAACAGGGAATACACAAGCCATTCAGGTGGTGCCATTTGCAAGAGGATACAAAGCCTTACTGGATGAGTCTAACGTTTTACTTTTCACGGTAGGACGCTCGGAAGAACGCGAAAAACTCATGCACCTGGTGGGTCCGGTTGCGATCTCCTACATCACGCTGTACACCCGTAAAGGAAATGCGGCAAATTTGCTGCGTCAGGGAGACGCTATCCGCAAACTGAAAGTCGGTGCTTATCGCTCCAGTATTTTTGCCGACACAGCACGTAAAAAAGGTTTTTTCAATCTGGAACTGGCCGTATCACCTCTGGTCATCGCAAATATGCTGATGGCCAAACGTTTTGACTTATGGGTGGAAGGCAGCGTTGTTGTACCCTCGATTCTGAAAGACATAGGCTATTCCAGCGATGATGTTGAGCCTGTCATGGTGTTTGATGCACTGGAGCTATATCTGGCGTTTTCCGCTAAGACGCCAGCCTCGACTATTAAGATATGGGAAGATGCATTACGCGCCATCAAGAAAGACGGTAGCTTCGCAAAAATCTATCATAAATGGTTGCCTGACGAAGTCCCGCCCATGCAAGTCATTCATACCTCGCCGCCAACACAACCTTAACTTCTACAGCACCCGGTAAGCCAAGCGATCCAGTCTGATGGTACTCAGGCGTGTCAGTAATTTCCGGACTGGTTCCGGATAATCTTTTACCTTCTCCAAAGAACGATAATCGCTGATCAGCGTCGTATGCTCAACGATGCTCGCCAGCTCTGCATTTCTTTGTGCCAGTAACTCTTGCCGCGGATCATGGATTAACAGCGCATTTTCCAAATCAAGACGGAATGCCCTGGGATTCAGATTATTTCCGGTCATCAGTGCGTAACACTGATCTATCCACAATCCTTTCAGATGATAGGTATTCTCCCCGTCTTTCCAAAGGCGTAATCTGAGCCGATTTTTTTGGATATCAAGCTGATGCGCTTTGGCGAAACGCCTGAGGTTGACCTCATAAAGATAAGGGAGAGCCGAAATGACTTTAAAAGGCTGCTCCGGTGGAATAAAAAAATCATTCGCAACTTTATCGCCGACGATGATATCAACGCTCACTCCGCGTTTCAGCGCGCGATTCACTTCTCTGGTCACAGCACGGGGAAAATTGAAATAAGGGGTACAGATGATAATCTGCGTCTTACTCGCCGCAAGCAACTGACATATCGCTTTATTCAGTGGATTATTTTTACCAACACCAACCAATGGCGTCACACTCAGTGCTGGTGGCGTCTCTGAATACTGTCCTACAAATTTTTCATTGAATTGATAGCGTGCCTTTTTTAACTGCTCGCGAAAGCGGCGAATGTCATTACGAATGCTACGTGTGGCAGGAATTTCCGGCTTATCGAGGCGATGTACCGCTGAGGCTAACAGCAAGTGCTGACGTATAAAATCGACCATCGTGGTCGCCAATACAGAATTCTGGATCAGTAAATAACGGTCGTGCCGGTATTTATCTTGCTTATGCAGATACACGTTATTAATACTGGCGCCGCTGTAAATCACCACATCATCAATCACAAAACCTTTAAGGTGCAAAACACCAAACAACTCGCTGGTCTGTACCGGAATACCATACACTGGTACGCCTGCAGCATGCGCCAGACTTAGTTTTTGATACCAGGCGGCATTTCCGGTTTGTTGCCCTGCCTGCCTGCGCTCTCCGATCAAACCACGTTGCGCGCGATGCCAATCCACCAATACCGCAATGTCCAATGATGGGCGTGCGGCTTTAGCAGCATACAAAGCCTCCATGACTTCGGCGCCCGCCTCATCATTTTGCACATATAAACTGCACAGATAAATTCTGTGTTTTGCACTGGCAATCTGTTTCAACAATTCGACCCGGTATGCAGCCGCACCAAATAAAGTTCTGACCGCCTCCGCCTGCAACGGAATTGCGGGTAACTGCTCAGTGCTCAAACGGGGATTCAGATAGCGCATAAGTGGGTATCACAAATAAGACACGTGCTGATAGTAGCACCGAAGATCATCGCTAAAAAAGGATTACTGGCCATTCGTCGCGTGACTCCGCTGCCAGATCTGCCAACGCTCACGGCCTTCGAATACGGCGATCGAGTCGTTCACAGCCCGATCTGTCAATAACGTGAAATGAGGCGCCATTAACTCTTGCCAGACCTGATCCGATATAGGAAAAGGCGGGCCTTTCTTGCTCGCGTCAGCATTCGTATCAAAGAAAAAGTATCCTGCCAGCAAAGCACCGGTAGGCAGAAGTTCAGCCCAGCGCTGGACGATATCCTGTCGCCGCTCCGGCGGTAAGGCACAGAAGAATGCGCGCTCGTAAATCAACTCCGGCGGCTGTGCGGGTTGATATTCAAAAAAATCCGCTTCAACGACATGGCGGGACCACTCGCCTATCGCCATCTGCGCACTTTTCACTGCTGCCGGTGAGAAGTCGATTGCAGTCACGTCCCAGCCAGCCTGCGCCAGAAAAGCCGCTTCGTAACCGTTACCGCATCCTGGTATCAGCGTTCGCATTTTGCCGGTGGCTGTCAGCACAAAATCGCGTAAGTCCTGAGGAACCGCCCCTTTATCCCAAGGCGTAAAATTTTTGCTGAAACGCTCGTCCCAAAAACATGAATTATTCGGATCTCTGCTGACAAAATCTGCCATGACTCAGCCGATAAAATAAAAATGAAGTAATAGCTGCGCCGCGATGACACCGGCGAACAAACCACCGCCGAAGTAAATAATAACTTTCAGCAAAGTATTGGTGCTGCGCTGCTCCGACAATAATGCAGCAAGCATTTCATTACTATTATTTTGTTCGCCAGCCCGGCTCAGAGCCTGATGCGCAAGCCGCGGCAATTGCGGGAAGATGTGACTGTAACGTGGCGCTTCCGCTTTCAATTTATCAATCAACCCGCGCCAGCCCACTTGCTCATTCATCCAACGCTCAAGATACGGTTTAGCAGTTTTCCATAAGTCCAGCTCAGGATCGAGTTGACGTCCGAGACCTTCAATATTCAACAAAGTCTTTTGCAATAAAACAAGCTGAGGCTGGACTTCAACATTGAAACGGCGCGATGTTTGAAACAAACGCAACAACACCTGACCAAAGGAAATATCCTTCAGCGGTCTATCGAAAATCGGCTCACAACAGGCGCGGACGGCCGCTTCCAGCTCATCTACCCGCGTATCCTTAGGCGCCCAGCCAGATTCGATATGCGCTTCGGCTACACGTTTATAGTCACGTTGGAAAAATGCCAGAAAATTTTGCGAAAGATAGTCTTTATCAAAATCATTCAAAGTGCCGACGATACCGAAATCGAGCGCAATATAGCGCCCGAAAGTGGTAGGATCAGTCGAAACCAGAATATTCCCCGGATGCATATCCGCATGGAAAAAACCGTCGCGAAAAATCTGTGTAAAGAAAATCGTGACGCCGTCGCGTGATAATTTCGCCAGATCGACACCCGCCGCCTGTAATTTATCGATTTGCGAAATCGGTATGCCATTCATGCGTTCCATGACGATCACGGATGAAGAGCAGTAATCCCAATACATTTCCGGTACCAGCAACAAATCAGAATTCTGAAAATTCCGCCGTAACTGGCTGCCGTTCGCGGCTTCCCGCATCAAATCGAGTTCATCATGCAAGTATTTATCAAACTCACCGACCACTTCTTTTGCCTTGAGACGCTTGCCATCTGCCCATAAAGCTTCCAGCCATCCGGCGGCTACCTGCATCAGTGCAACATCTTTATCGATCGTGTCCTTCATGCCGGGACGCAGCACTTTCACTGCGACTTCGCGACCATCTTTCAGCGTAGCAAAATGCACCTGAGCAATTGATGCCGATGCCACAGGAATGCGTTCAAAACTCGCAAACAATGTATCCGGATGCGCGCCTAATGACTTGGTAATCTGCGCTATCGCCAGATCAGGATCAAACGAAGGTACACGATCCTGTAACTTCGCCAGTTCATCTGCGATGTCAGGAGGCATCAGATCACGCCGGGTCGAAAGTACCTGCCCCAGTTTCACAAAAATCGGTCCCAGGTCTTCCAAAGCCTTACGTAAGCGTTCCCCACGGGGAGCCGATAAATCGCGCCAGAACAGCAGCGTCTCTATCAGGCGTGCAGTACGCGGGACTTTAAGACCGGATATGGCGATTTCATCAATCCCGTAACGTAACGTCACGCGAATAATTTTAAAGAGCCGTAAAAACTTCAATATCATCTGCGCGTCCTTTCGAGTTTCTCGATGCGCTTGATGAGACGCTCGACATCATCACGAGTTTTATTCACTTCTGTAGCAAAGCCCTGCACTGCGACCGGACGAACCAACATGGGGGTTTCTTCGAGAAAATATTCCGCCAGATTTTCCTGAATTTTAAGATGCGTCTGCTGTGCGGTTTTGAGCATCGATTTAGCGCCACCGACCATACGAACCGCAGCGATATCACCAAATATTTTACTTAAATCGGCTTCGGCTTCCCATTTTAATTCCTGACTCAAGTGGGAAATCGTATTTGCAAAATCAGCATCTCCTTCAATCTTGACATAAGAAAATGCACGTTCACGATTCTGCGCCATCAATGGCAAATCGCTCAGTCTGGCACGGATAGTCACATCGGGAGACGCCTGCGCATCAGCAGATTCAAGGTATCCGTCAACACCGACTTTCAGGCGCAATTGAAATGCATGCAGATCAATACAGGCGATTTTTCCAGCATGTGGCAGGAGCTTATTTCTGGCCCAGGTTTCCTGTGCCAGCAAATGATTAATGAAGGGAGCAGTTGAAATCATATCGTTGAGAAAAGACTGACTCAGGTTTGTGCAATAAGCAGCTACTTTGTCGAAACAAGATCCCGGCGGATCAATCTGTGTCATTCTTAATAAAAAACCGCCCGACAAAATGACGGGCGGTCTTTAGTTTAACAGCTTATGCAGCCTGTTATGTTCGATCTGCATCAGGACTTATACGAATCAGGCTAAGTCCTGTTGACATCATAATTGCTGAATACCTGCGAGTACCCAACCGCCCTGACCATTCACAGGTTTAGACAAGTTCCAGACCTCGGCAAAAGCTTCTGCCGGCGCATTGGCGGCTTCTTTGATCATGCCTGTAAATTTAACGCTTGCCAGATGATCATTGCCGATGTTTTCTATACCCAGCAATTCAGCATCAATCGATACGACATCCGTCACGTTGGCAGTTGCGCCACGTTCCTGAATTTCCAGTTTCAGCTCTGCATACATTTCAGGTGTCGTGAACTCACACAAATCATTGATATCAGCTTTATCCCATGCAGCCTGCAAACGAATGAAATAAGTTTTCGCGCTACGCAGGAAAGCAGGCACATCAAAATCAGCAGGAATACCCCAGCTTGCTGCGGCTGGTGCTGCGGCTGGTGCTGCGGACGAAGAAGAACCAGATTGATATGCCTGCGGCTCCAGACGCGAACCAATTTCTGGCGTCGCAGAGGAAGGCACACCCGCATAAGCCGGCGGAGCAAATGCCGAAGGTGCATTCGTATTCGCTTTATTGCCGCGGAACAAACGGATAACAAAGAAAATCGCAAACGCGATCAGCGCAAATGTCAGCAAAGACCCTAACATGCTGGCCATCGCGCCACCCAGTCCGAAGTGCGACAACGCTGCACCCAACAATGCACCGCCGATCAGCCCCCCAACGATGCCTTTCCATGGGCTTGCTGGTTTAGGTGGAATCGCTGGTGCAGGCGCTGCGGCCGGAGCCTGTGCTGGCCGGGCCTGATTGGCATTATTGGTATTCGACGGTGGCGTCGCCTGACGCGAGACATTGCTTGACTGGCGACCGATAGAACCACCACTGCCCAGACGTTTGGCGTCGGCATCATGCATCGTCATTGCGAATGTGCTGGCAACCATCACCATGGCGAGTAAAAATTTCTTCATTGATGTCACTCCTTTTGCTTCGTCAGCGATTTAAAGTTTAATACCAGTGTGTAATGCGGCCACACCTGCCGTCAAATTAAAGTACTGCACTTTTTCAAGACCCGCCGTTTCCATCATACCTTTCAGCGTTTCCTGATCAGGGTGCATGCGTATCGATTCTGCCAGATACCTGTAACTGTCCGCATCACCCGCAATTTTTTGCCCCATCCATGGCAAAAAATTGAATGAATATAAATCGTAGGGCTTTTGTAAAATTTCCGGCACTTTAGAAAATTCCAGCACCAGCAATTTACCACCCGGCTTTAACACACGCTGCATCTCGGCTAAAGCCTGATCTTTATGTGTCATATTGCGCAAACCGAAAGCCACCGTGACGCGATCAAAATAATTATCCGGAAATGGCAGTTTTTCTGCGTCACAAAGTAACGTGGGGGTGATCAGGCCTTTATTCAAGAGGCGATCCCGGCCAACCCGTAGCATGGATTCGTTGATATCCGTGTGCCAGACTTCACCGGTCTTGCCAGCTTGTTTGACAAATTCTTTCGTCAGATCGCCAGTGCCACCGGCAATATCCAGCACCTTGAATCCAGGACGTACACCTGCCTGTGCAATAGTGAACATTTTCCAGATACGGTGCAGACCGGCGGACATCACGTCATTCATGATGTCGTATTTCGCGGCCACCGAATGAAATACCTCGGCAACTTTATGCACCTTCTGGTCTTCTTCGACAGTGGTATAACCGAAATGGGTAGTATTACTCATGATCTCAAGGCTCCTATACGAAGTCGCATTATAGGGGAACTGAGACTGGCTTGGCAGCAGATTGGCTGAAAAAGGCTAGCCGGCCTGACCTTAGTCAGAAGGCGGAGAATGCAATCAAAACCAGCGGGGGCGCTTAAACAAAGGCCTGATCCGCCGCGACTCAGGAATGCCAGCTTTTCCCGAAGGAATTTTTATCCGGCACGCTGCGGCAATGCAATGCTGCGGATCTGAAAGCGTCCGTCATCGTTAAATAACCATGTTTCCGACACTTCAAGGCGCCCGCTGCGCAACAACTGCGGATGCGGTTTAGGGAGTGGCGCACTATTTTTCAGACTCGCCAGAGCAGTCTTTTCCGTCTCATGATCTTTATTGCTGCGCTGAATCTGGGCGTTGATCAAGCTGCCATCTGCATTAACTGAATAACGCACAACGACGACTGAACGTAATAATGGCTGAGGGTTTTCAGAATAAACCTGCTGCCGGTGCAGGTGGCTGATACGGTGCGCCACTTCCGCCTTGTACGCATCGACAGTGCGAGACGCTGATGCCGCCGGAATCAGCACGCTTTCCTGCGTCGTTTTGCCAGACGGTGTCCCGTTGATAGCGGTACCCGGGCTGTGTCTTGTTTCATTCGTAGAACAAGCGGCCAGCGCGCAGACGGCGGCCATGCTCAGTGTGCGTATTTTCATACTTATCGCTCCCTGGGTATTGATGTTGATGCAGCAAAAAAGATTCGGAATACCAGAATCAGATTGAAGAATCACCTTACTGCCAGGTTTAGCAATAGCCAAATTTTTATCGTAAGCAAAAGTAAAAAATGCGTCACGAAGACGCAATTTCTAATCAGGACTGACGCAAAATTGCCCCGGCAAGGCATGGCGACGAAGACAGTACGAATAGTACGGCCAGGAGTCATAACGCCGCTGGGACGGTTTTGCGTCAGTCCGACTAATGATGGTGGCCGCAAGCGCTGCCGGACTTTACCGTCATCGGCACATCCCTGCCGGTTTCCCCCGGATGCCCGGCTTCCTGCAAGCGTGCCAGATAGTCCTGCCAGAGCTGTGCCTGATTCTCGCCCAGCCAATATAAGTAATCCCACGAAAATATTCCTGAGCTATGTTCGTCAGAAAATACTGGCTTGACAGCATAATTACCAACGGGTTCCAGCGCGACCAGGCTTACTTCTCGCTTACCGGTTTGCAGCGTTTCTTGTCCCGCGCCGTGTCCCCGCACCTCCGCTGATGGCGAATACACCCTTAACAGTTCGAACGGTAAAGAATATTCTTTACCGTCGTCGAAAGAAATTTCCAGCACCTTCGATTGGGTGCGCGCGTACAGGGATGTTGGTTGTGGCTTACTGTTACTCATTATTTCTGCCTAATAAAAACGGGAAACAAGCGCTGTACGTAATGCCGGCAGCAGCGCACGACGCGCATTCAATGCAGCCGCATCAACAGCGGTCTTTTTTTCTGATGCCCATATGGGATCAGGAAAATGCAGGTCATCGGTGTAACGCGGGATGACATGCCAATGCAAATGCGGAACCATATTCCCCAGACTTGCCAGATTGATTTTCTGTGGTGCCATGACATCACGAATCGCCTGCTCTACTTTGCATACCGCCTGCATGATGGCAGAACGATCCTCTACCGATAAATCGGTCATTTCTTTCGCATGAGCATTCCAGATCACGCGGCAAAAACCCGGATAATTCGCATCATCCACTAAGACAACGCGCAACTTATCTGTTTTAACGATGAGTTCGCCACCATCCACCTCGCATAATTCACAAGGAGGGACGTCAAGATTGATTAAGGTGCTCATCGTTTATACCAATACTCTCTCAATACCGCCGTTATTCGCTCTTGCCACATACTCGGGAAGCCAGTTCTCACCCAACAAATGACGAGCCATCTCGACGACGATGTAATCAGCTGTCGTGTCGGAATCGTCGTTATAACGGGATAAACCTTGCAAACACGAAGGGCATGAAGTGAGGATTTTCACATCGCCATGAAAACCGTCTGCCCGCAATTTATCTGCACCCTTACGCATTTCCTCTTCTTTGCGGAAACGTACTTGCGTAGAGATATCCGGGCGGGCAATCGCCAGCGAACCAGACTCGCCACAGCAACGCTCACTTTTTTCGATCTTGACATTACCCTCAGTCGTAATCAGCGTATTCACCGTTTTCACCGATTCCTGCAACTTCATCGGATTATGGCAAGGTTCGTGATACATGTAACGCGTACCTGTGACACCTTCAAGCCTGACGCCTTTTTCCATCAGATATTCATGAATATCAATGATGCGGCAACCCGGGAAGATTTTTTCAAACTCATAGGTTTCGAGCTGGTCGTAGCAAGTCCCACAAGACACAACGACGGTTTTGATATCCAGATAATTCAGCGTATTCGCCATACGATGGAATAACACGCGGTTATCCGTCATCATCTTTTCTGCTTTATCAAACTGACCGCTGCCGCGCTGCGGATAGCCACAGCAGAGATAACCCGGAGGCAATACCGTCTGCACACCGACACTCCACAACATCGCCTGCGTAGCCAGCCCTACCTGCGAGAACAAACGCTCAGAACCACAACCGGGGAAATAAAATACGGCTTCCGTATCTGAGGTCGTTGTCTGCGGATCGCGAATAATCGGGATGATTTTATCGTCTTCAATATCAAGCAAAGCTCGCGCGGTTTTCTTCGGCAGATTGCCCGGCATCTTTTTATTGATGAAGTGAATCACCTGCTCTTTAATGGGCGCTTTGCCAACAGTCGCCGGCGGCATACGGGTTTGCTTTTTCGCAAATTTCTTCAGCAAATCATGACCGAAACGCTGTGCTTTGTAACCCCAACCTATCATGACCTGGCGCGTCGCATTGATCGTTGCCGGATCAGTCGCATTCAAAAAGAACATCGTTGCAGCCGAACCGGGATTAAAGGATTTTTTCCCCATCTTCCGCAACAGATTACGCATGTTCATCGACACATCACCAAAGTCGATATCGACCGGACACGGGTTCACGCATTTATGGCAGACGGTGCAATGATCTGCGACATCTTCAAATTCTTCCCAGTGTTTGATCGATACGCCGCGACGGGTTTGCTCTTCGTACAGAAAAGCCTCAACCAGCAAGGATGTCGCCAGAATTTTGTTACGTGGTGAATACAGCAGATTGGCGCGCGGTACATGCGTGGCACAAACCGGTTTGCACTTGCCGCAACGCAGACAGTCTTTCACACTATTCGCAATCGCCCCGATATCGCTTTGCTGCATGATCAGCGATTCATGTCCCATCAGGCCAAACGACGGTGTGTAAGCGTTCCTCAGATCGGCAGCAAAATCCGGCAGGTTCAGCAGCTTGCCTTTATTGAAGCGGCCTTCAGGATCAATCCGTAATTTGTAGGCGCGGAAATCTTTGATCTCATCTTCGGTCAGGAATTCCAGTTTGGTAATGCCGATACCATGTTCGCCGGAGATCACGCCATTCAGCGAGCGCGCCAGCACCATGATGCGGGCAACCGCATGATGTGCGACCTGCAGCATTTCATAATCGTCTGAATTCACCGGTAAATTGGTATGCACATTGCCATCACCGGCATGCATGTGCAAGGCGACGAACACGCGGCTACGCAATATTTTTTTATGCAAAGCAACGCACTCATCGAGGATGAGTTTGAATGCCGCGCCGCTGAAAATCTGGCGCAATTGCGCGCGTATTTCCGTCTTCCATGAAATACGGACTGTTCTGTCCTGCACGATAGAAAACACGGTGGCGTCAGGCTGACGCTGCAAACGCTCATCAAACACAAAAGCCAGTTTATCGAGACCCAGTGCTATCAATTCAGCTTTTGCGTCGATCAGCGGTTTGTCGAGATTATTCAGCACATAGGTCCAGCGGGCATGCGTTGCATCCAGCAAGGCTTCGGTCTGATGAACCCGATCTTCCAGCAATTCGGTCGCAGGAATATCGTCGCCATCAACGTCTTCACTTTTACCTAATGGCAGATTACCTTTTGCAAAAAAATCCTGCAGCGCGGCGACTAAGGCGAGTTTGTTTTGTATCGAAAGCTCGATATTGATACGCTCAATGCCATCTGTGTATTCGCCCATACGATTGAGCGGAATGACCACGTCTTCATTGATTTTGAACGCATTCGTATGCTTGGAAATCGCCGCTGTTTTAGCACGATCCAGCCAGAATTTTTTACGCGCTTCGGGGCTGACTGCAACAAAACCTTCACCAACCCGCGTATTCGCCATGCGCACAACTTCAGATGCCGCCTGTGCTACCGCATTTTCATCATCACCAACGATGTCGCCGAACAAGGCCATCTTAGGCAGCACGCCGCGTTTCGATTTCGTGGTGTAACCCACCGCGCGCAGATAACGTTCGTCCAGATGTTCAAGCCCGGCAAGGATAGCGCCGCCTTTTCTGGTTTCGCCATCGAGATAATCTTTAATCTCAACAATACTCGGAATAGCGTCGCGTGCCTGTCCAAAAAATTCCAGACAAACAGTGCGGGCAAATTTCGGCATCTTGTGCAATATCCAGCGTGCCGACGTGATCAGACCATCGCAGCCCTCTTTCTGCACGCCGGGCAAACCGGCCAAAAATTTATCGGTGACGTCTTTACCCAGACCTTCTTTGCGGAAAACACGACCCTTGATATCAAGCTGTTCGGTTTTGAACGGTTGTTTTTCGCTGGGATGTCGCCATTCGAGCCGGAACTTCGCGACTTCGACATCATGAATTTTGCCGAGATTGTGTTCCAGACGGGTTACTTCCAGCCAGTCGCCATTCGGATCGACCATTTTCCATGACGCGAGATTGTCTAATGCCGTTCCCCACAACACCGCTTTCTTGCCCCCCGCATTCATCGCGACGTTACCGCCGACGCAGGAAGCCTCGGCAGAAGTCGGATCAACCGCAAAGACAAAGCCAGCTTTTTCTGCCGCGTCCGATACACGCTTGGTAACGACACCAGCACCGGAATAAATCGTTGCATAGTCACGATCCACACCTGGCAAGCGCGTCATTTCGACCGCACCAAGCTGTTCCAGTTTTTCAGTATTAATCACCGCAGATAAAGGGGTCAGCGGAATAGCGCCACCGGTATAACCCGTACCGCCGCCGCGTGGAATGATCGTTAATCCAAGCTCAATACAGCTTTTGACCAACCCGGCCATTTCATCTTCCGTGTCCGGAGTCAGTACCACAAACGGGTACTCAACACGCCAGTCGGTGGCGTCGGTGACGTGGGAAACACGGCTCAGGCCATCAAACTTAATATTGTCTTTGGCGGTGTAGCGCGATAACAGCTTATTCGCCTTTTTACGTAAATCATAGGTGTCACGGAATTCCTGCGAAAAATCGGCGACAGCTTTACGAGCCGCCTGCACCAGCGTTTCCACACTGTTGCTGCGCTCCGCATCGTCATCGTTCGCAGTGTTCAAACGGCGCTTTTCCACTTCGCCCAGACGATGGTTCAGTGCATCGATCAGATCCTGACGGCGCTTGGGGTTATCCAGCATATCGTCTTGCAAATACGGATTACGACGTACTACCCAGATATCGCCTAACACTTCGTACAACATGCGGGCGGATCGTCCGGTCTGGCGTTTGCCACGCAATTTATCGAGCAACTGCCAGGCGTCTTCACCAAGCAGGCGGATCACAATCTCACGATCAGAAAATGATGTGTAGTTATAAGGGATTTCCCGGACACGGGTAGGCGAAGCGCCCTGCGGCGACTCGGCATGCAGGTGAGGTATCTGGACTGGAGCGTTCATGTATGGCGTGGTTTGGCGATGACAGACAACGCAATCAAACTGCCGGCAAACCACCGCCAGCTCAATGCCTTACATCCGTCTGAGGTTTCTCAAAGGCTTATTCTAACTTATTGCGATGCACCACGCGGCAACAGCCTTGAAGTTTGTACGGCTATGGGCCTGTTTTGTGGCTATTCACCAAAGTTTATTTCGCCAGAAGTAGAATTTCTGGTGAAATAAATGAAAATTTAGTCGTCACACCAAATTCACTAGTGGAAAAATTTGACCATTTTTAATCATATCAACTTTAAACGAAGTCACTTGTAAGGTATGTCGGCCTGAGCTGTAATCGTCAGATTGCCATCCCTCTTCAGTTAGTTAAGTAGATTCATCTGAATAGCATAGTCACGTTTTATGCCATATTGCAATCATGACATGTTATGCCTTGCTTATATCGTTCAGTTACTGATCAATTGACTCTTATTAAACTGGTTGATCGTAGACAGAGGACAAATGGCATAAATGCACTTCGGATGGCGCGAATAAGCGTATCGGCAAGTCACTCATACCAATGCCTCGACTAGTCAGCAGTTGGCGTTGATCTGGTAAAGCAAAAACACCGTGGGCAAAGCGACGTTCGCCCGAACCTGGCGGCAAAACGAAGGGCTTACCGGATGGCATAGCAATTTGGCCGCCATGCGTGTGACCACAAAAAGCGATTGCAAAGTCATGATCATTGACATGCCGAAGTCCCAGGGGCGAATGCATAAGCAACAAGCGAACATCGCAAGCACCAGCAAAAGTCTGCTCAGCGTCCGGCATGCCAACACCTGGTTCATCCAGCCCGCAAACAGAAATATCGGCATATGGTAGAGATAAACGTCTGTTTTGGTTGACTAGCACATCGACACCAGCGTGCTGCAGGCATTCGACGATATGTTGATCACTCAGCCATAAATCATGATTGCCAAGAACAGCAAACTTAGGAGTAGAAGGATTGAGTAAAGTGAGAGGCTTTAACAAATGTCGCATATGCCGCGACTCCAAGGACACATAATCACCGCCAAACAAAATAACATCGGGTTCAAATTCTGCGACGGACAACAATGCTTTTTCCAACAAGCGTACATCGGTCAATGGGCCGGCATGCAAATCGGAAATAAATGCCAACTTGCAATCGAATTCCTTTGCCACAGGCAGGTAAAAATTCCGCCGGTCGATATGTAAAGTCCCTTGGAACTTTAAAGAATAGGCTATTCTTGCAGCCCAGCATTCCTGATAAAAAAAGGCTTCGAGTTTCTCGCCTGCGCGACGCCACCATGTGTAATATTTACCCCGCCCCATAGCTGGTCGCAGACTCAGGAAATAAGTTCAGCAAGCCTGTGCCAGAAACCATCCGGCACACTGAGCAGTAAAGAACTGACCGTCAGGTAACGCAGGAATTTTCCCAGTGCCATGTAGGCGATGCTGGGCCAGAAAGGCAGCTTCAGCCACCCGGCCAGCGTACAGATAGGATCACCGATGACAGGAAGCCAGGAGAGCAACATAGTCTTCGCTCCGAATTTCTGTAACCAGGCAAACCAGAAACTCTGACGTTCATGATGAAATGCACGGTTCGCGGCATAGCCCATCGCATAATCAACAACGCCACCCAGCGTGTTACCCAGAGTCGCGATCAGCATCGCAGGCCAGAATAATTCAGGGTTGGCTTTAATCACCGCAAATACGGCGGGTTCCGAGCCCATAGGAATCAGCGTCGCAGAAATAAAACTGATAATAAATACAGAGCTGAGCCCTACTTTGGGTAGAGCTAATACGCTAAACAACCATTGCACACCTGCTTCTATCATGTCATTCCAAAGGTCAGCTGAAATGACATCCATTATAATAGGAGCCATGTTTCCCACCATCCCACTCACTTTCTCAAGCATATGAGCACTGATTATCTGAAAAAGATCCTGACTGCGCGCGTCTATGACGTTGCATTTGAAACACCGCTGGAATTCGCTCCCAGCCTGTCAGCGCGGATGGATAATCGAATTATGTTCAAGCGCGAGGATATGCAAAGTGTCTTCAGCTTTAAGTTGCGCGGCGCTTACAACAAGATCGCCCATCTGACACCGGCCCAACTCAAACGCGGTGTCATCTGCGCTTCTGCCGGCAATCACGCGCAGGGGGTCGCCCTCAGTGCGAAACGCGTCGGTTGTAAAGCGGTGATCGTGATGCCGACCACCACGCCGCCAGTCAAGATTGATGCGGTTCGTGCGCATGGTGGTGAGAATGTCGAGATTGTGCTGTTTGGGGATTCGTATTCAGACGCGGCAGCCTATGCGTCTGAGCTGGAAAAGAAACGTAAATTGACGTTTGTGCATCCGTTTGACGATCCTGACGTGATCGCCGGACAAGGCACTATCGGCATGGAAATTTTGCGCCAGCACTCTGCACCTATCCATGCAATTTTTGTCGCTATTGGCGGTGGCGGTCTGATCTCTGGTGTGGCGGCATATGTGAAAGCGATACGCCCGGAAATCAAAATTATCGGCGTGCAAACCGTCGATTCAGATGCAATGGCACGCAGCCTGAAAGCGGGCAAACGCGTAGCGTTGACCGACGTGGGCTTGTTTTCTGACGGCACCGCGGTCAAGCTGGTCGGCGAAGAAACCTTCCGACTGGCAAAAATGTACGTCGACGAGATCATCACTGTCGATACCGACGCTGTCTGTGCCTCGATCAAGGATGTATTTCAGGATACCCGCAGCATTCTTGAACCTGCCGGTGCATTGGCGGTCGCTGGTTGCAAGGCGTATATCGAACGTGCCAAAGCGAATAAAAAGCCACTGAAAAACGAAACACTGGTAACCATCGCCTGTGGTGCGAATATGAATTTCGACCGCCTGCGCTTCGTTGCTGAACGTGCCGAAGTCGGTGAAGCGCGCGAGGCAGTGTTTGCCGTTACTATTCCAGAGGAACGTGGTAGTTTCCGGCGTTTTTGCGAACTGGTCGGTGACCGTAATGTCACTGAGTTTAATTACCGCATCAACGACGAGAAAAACGCGCATATCTTCGTCGGCATACAAGTCAATGGTCGCGCCGAATCTGGAAAAATCGCCAGAAATTTTGAAAAACATGGTTTCCCAACCTTAGACCTGACGGATGACGAGCTGGCAAAAATGCACATTCGCCATCTGGTCGGCGGTAAAAGTGCACTGGCGGAAAACGAATTACTGTACCGCTTTGAATTCCCTGAACGCCCTGGCGCATTGACCCGCTTCCTCAATAGCATGGCGCCGAACTGGAATATCAGCCTGTTCCACTACCGTAATCATGGTGCGGATTACGCGCGGATTCTGGTGGGATTGCAGGTACCAAAAAAAGAAATGCGTGCTTTCCGCGAATTTTTATCCTCACTCGGCTATCAATACTGGGATGAAAGCAACAATCCTGTCTATCAATTATTTTTAGGCCAAAAGCCAAACTGACTTTGCAATGACTGAATCAACATCCGGTAATCTGCCCGAGCAATCTTTACTCGGGAAAGTCGCCACCTACAAAGCAGAATATGATCCCTCGCTGCTGTTTCCGATTCCCCGCTCGGGTAAACGCGAAGAGATAGGCGTCGGTAATACCTTGCCTTTCTTTGGCATCGATATCTGGAATGCCTACGAGGTGTCGTGGCTGAATTTACGCGGCAAACCGCAAGTCGCGATTGCCACGGTCACGGTGCCGGCAGATTCGCCAAACATCATCGAATCCAAATCATTCAAGCTGTATCTGAATTCGTTTAATCAGACAAAACTGGCAGGCAGCGATGCATTAATCAGCTTGCTGCAAGCCGATTTATCCGCGGCAGCCGGTGCGCCTGTGCATGTGCAACTGACGCTGTCAGACAATTTTGGCTCGCTGACGATGGCAGAACTTGAAGGTACTCTGATCGACAGACTTGATATCGAAGTCGATTCTTACACGCCTGCACCGGAATTGCTGCGTGCCAATCAGGCAGAAGCGATCGTTGAAGAAACTCTGATTTCACATTTACTGAAATCCAACTGCCTGGTGACTGGCCAGCCAGACTGGGGCAGCGTACAGATTCACTATGTCGGTGCGCAGATTGATCAGGAAAGCCTGTTGCGCTATCTGATCGGTTTCCGTAATCACAACGAATTTCATGAACAGTGTGTCGAGCGTATTTTTGTTGATATCATGCGCCACTGCAAACCGCAGAAGTTATCAGTTTATGCACGCTATACCCGCCGCGGCGGACTTGATATCAATCCCTGGCGCAGTAATTTTTCGACAGGGAAAAAACCTGCAAATGACCGGAACGCGCGGCAATAAGCTGCATTACAGGAAACTTTGCATCTTTTTTATATTTTTCTGAATTGATTATGTCTATTTCTAAAATCTCATTTTTACATCGTTTTTTTTGCATATCAGGTTTGCTGATGGCGTTAAGCTCATTCAGCGGCACTGCACAAGCGCAACAAAAAGAAGACGAAAGCTGGTGGGACAGCGGTAAAGCGAAAGCTGAAAATATTCTCGACAAAGGTGATTTGTCTTTACTGCTATCCGGTTACGCTCATCATGGTCGCAACACGTACACTCGTGAGCGCCTCGCAGAATTGAATGAACGCGCATGGGGTTTAGGTTTTGCCAAAACGATACGGAATGAAAAAGACAATGAAGAATTGTTGTACGCAATGATTATTTCTGATTCTCATTTCAAACCGCAACCGATGGCAGGTTATGCCTATCAATGGATGAAGCCGCTGTCTGAAAAACTGGAAGTCGGCGTTGGTGCTACCGCCTTGTTAATCAGCCGCGCCGATTACTTCTCAGGTGTTCCGTTTCCTGCAGTATTACCGATTGCCTCCATCGGTACCCGCAAAAGTAAATTAATGGCATCCTATGTGCCGCGCATCTCGCAAAATAAAGGGAATGGCGACGTCTTGTTGTTATTTGTGCGTCTGGATTTGAACTAAACAATTGACGAAGCGACTAAGAGTTTGTCATTATTGATGGCGCACATTGCCATAGTGCAACAACCGAAGTTCGAACAGATTCCAGAATTGTTGTCGTGAAATTGCCTCCACCACTCCTGAGTAGCAACATTCCTGCGTACATCCTTGATGACGAATGGCATGCAACCTTGTTGGAACAGCATCCTGACGCCTTCTATGTCCTGATCGACAATCGCATCGCTTATGCAAATCCGGCCGGGCTGGCTTTAATAAAAGCCGCTGATCTGGTACAAGTGCTGGGCTTAAAGCCTGAGGCTTTCTTACTCGCCAGACAACCCAGTGCGGGAACCATACCGACACCCGGCAATCACGACGATCTGCACTTTTATCAATGCATCGCACTCGATGGTCAACAACAAGAAATTGAAGTCCGCAGCGTTAGCTTTGACTATCAGGGGCAGCCAGCAATATTGCTGAGTGCCCGTGAAACGCACCGGCATGGTCTTCAGGTATTCAGCCGCAACGGAAATGACTCCCTAGACGCAAAAGCCAGCAGAATTCACGAAGCACTGCATCACGAGAAAGAGATTCTCGAGATGATAGCGCTGGACAAACCCTTGGTACACATACTGGAAGATGTCTGTGACCGCATGGAACGCTTGCTGGACAACAACGCCCTTTGCGCGATCAGCCTGTTTGATCATTCAAGCAAGCAAATCACGATAGGTGCCGCGCCCTCTCTGCCGGAAACATTCACTTCCCTGCTCAACAATATTGAAGTTGGCACAGACAGCTGTACAGCCGCCGCCGCAGTCCATTACAACCGCCTGACCATCGTTCAGGACATCGCACATAGTCCGATGTGGGAAAAATTCAAAGCCAGCGCGCTGGAACATGGTTTGCAAGCGTGTTGGTCGTATCCTATCAGTACCGCTTTTAACAGCGTTCTGGGAACGGTGGACGTCTATTACCGGCACCGGCACAGCCCGGGTGAGGATGAGCAGGCCATGATCATTGATGCCTGCGATCTGATCGGTTTGGCGATCGATAAAAAGAACATGGAGCAAACGCTGGAAGAAAGCGAAGAACGCTATCGCTCCGTTGTCACTAATCTGTCCGAAGGCATTATGGTGATTGCGCCAGGAGGACAAATCCTGACCAGTAACCCCAGCGCACTCAGAATTTTAAAGATAGACGATATTACTAAAATCAGTCGCCGCCACCGTTACTTCAAACGCCTGATGAGCGAGGATGGGAAAGATATCCGACTCGGTGACGATCCGGCATCTACCGTTGTTCGCACCGGCAAACCGATATTGAATTTATCAACCAGCGTGGAATTAAGTGATGGTTCTATCGTCTGGTTACTGATCAATTGCTTCCCGATTTTTAAAAACCGCAGCACTTCCGTTTCGGCCGTTTTACTGTCGTTCACCGATACCACCCAAGTCAGGGAAACGCAGCAGCAGTTAAAGTTCATGGCATCGTTTGACGCGCTGACTGGCCTGCCGAACCGTCATCAACTGAATTTAAGACTGACCCGGGCGCTCACTGATTCGCAGCAAAAAAAGCAACGCGTGGCGATATTATTTCTGGATCTCGATCGTTTCAAATACGTCAACGACACGGCAGGACATGCCGCCGGAGACAGCTTGCTGCGCGATGTTGCAAAACGCCTGAGCTCATGCATACGCACCACCGATCTGCTCGCCCGCTTAGGTGGTGATGAATTTGTGATCGTTGCCGAAAATGTCGAAGATGTGCAATACCTGCGCGACCTCAGCGAACGCGTTCTGGCAAGAATGCGCGATCCTTTCATCATCGATGGCAATGAATATTATCTCGGCACCTCCATCGGTATCAGCATCTCGCCGCATGATGGATTGGATGCCTCTACGCTGATGCTGTGCGCGGATTCCGCGATGTATCACGCCAAAGAATCAGGCCGGAATAACTATCAGTTTTTCACAACGGAATTAAATACTCGCGCCCAGCATCGGTACACGCTGGAAACGAATCTGCGACGGGCGCTGACCGAGCAGGAATTCCTCGTTTATTATCAGCCTAAAATTTCTCTGCAAACATCGCGTATCGTCGGCGCTGAAGCCCTGATACGCTGGCAAATGCCCGGCCAGGGTTTAATTCCTCCGAATGAGTTCATACCGATTTCTGAAGAAATTGGACTGATTCTGCCGATAGGGCGCTGGGTACTGGAACAAGTCTGCCAGCAAACAAAATACTGGCGGGACAATCTGGTTCCCGATCTGGTGGTCAGCGTGAATATTTCTCCGCGTCAGTTTCAGGACGTGACGTTGTGCGATTTTATTGCTGCAACCCTGCAAAAATCCGGCTTACCGCCTTCGGCTTTACAGCTGGAAATCACCGAAGGTTTGCTGATGGGTGAGATTGATCGCCTGTTGCCGATGTTCAACGCAATCAAAGCGCTGGGCGTGAGTATCTCACTCGATGATTTTGGTACCGGCTTCTCCTCTTTATCGTATTTACAACGTTTCCCTATCGACAACCTGAAAATTGATCGCTCCTTTATCAGTAAAATTCCGGAAAATCAGGATTCTGTCGTCCTCACGCACGCGATTATTGCGATGGCCAACGCATTGGGTATGAGTATTACCGCCGAAGGTGTGGAAAATGCAGAGCAAATGTTTTTCCTGACCGACTCCGGATGTCAGGAAATGCAGGGCTATTATTTTAGTAAGCCCTTACCCGTTGAGCAGTTTGAAAAACTGTTGAAGAACAACAGACAGCAGTGAAGTTGCGCTAATTTGCCGCCCCCTCCAAAAGCAGCCTATAATTCGGTTCGCACCGGACTCGCCTTTGCACACCAAACCCTCTGCTGTAACCCGATCTTGCACTATGACGAATATCGCAAAAATTCTTCCCCTCGCCAACGTACTGCTGGACCTGGAAATTTCCAGTAAAAAACGTGCATTCGAGCAAGCAGGCCTGTTATTTGAAAATAATTGCGGCATCGCCCGTTCTACCGTCTCCGATAATCTGTTTGCGCGCGAACGCTTAGGTTCCACCGGACTGGGGCACGGCGTTGCCGTCCCGCACGGACGCATCAAGGGTTTGAAAACTCCGATCGCAGCATTAGTCAGACTGAAAGACGGCATTCCGTTTGAGTCACCGGATGGGCAGGCTGTCAAACTGCTGATTTTCCTGTTAATGCCAGACAATGTGACGCAACAACATCTGGAAATACTGTCAGAAATTGCCGAGATGTTGTCGAATGAAAGCTTCCGTGACGAATTAAACGCAGAAGCCAGCGCCAGCGTTGTGCACGAAAGAATCCTCGCCTGGCGTCCGGACGTTTCCGCCGTTTCCTGACACACCATTTTGTTGTCGTCTGATTTTTTTTATTGCTTATCCATGCCCTTACTCACTGAATTAACGATACAAAAAATTTACGATGACAATCGCGACATCATGCAACTCGGCTGGTTCGCCGGCTTTGCGGGTGCCGATAAACAAATCATCGGCGATGCAGCCTCCTCTGCTGATCAGGTTGGCCATTTAAATCTGATTCATCCGGGTCGCATTCAGGTGCTTGGACCGCAGGAGTTAGCCTACTTTGAACGTTTATCCAGTGCATCCCGCGCCAATCTTTTCCGGGAACTGGTGGCTGGTGAGCCACCAGCTCTGATCGTCGCTCAGGGACTCGATTCTCCACCGGAATTTCTGACTGCCTGTGACGATAACAACATCGCCCTGTTTTCCACACCTTATCCTTCGGCGCAGGTGATCGATTATCTGCGCGTGTATCTGTCGAAAAAACTGGCACAGAAAATCACCATGCACGGCGTCTTCATGGACGTGCTGGGCGTGGGTGTACTGATTACCGGTGAATCCGGTTTAGGTAAAAGTGAGCTGGGTCTGGAACTGATTTCCCGTAGCCACGGTCTGGTGGCGGACGATGCGGTTGAGTTTTCCCGCATTGCGCCGAACATGATAGAAGGCCGCTGCCCTGAGCTTTTACAAAATCTGCTGGAAGTCCGCGGTCTGGGTCTGCTCGATATCAAAACAATTTTCGGTGAAACAGCAGTACGCCGCAAAATGCGGCTGAAACTGATAGTGCATCTGGTTCGCCGCAGCACACTCGAAGAAAATTACGAACGCCTGCCTATCGATTCACAAACCGAAGATGTGCTGGGACTACCGATACGCAAAGTCGTGATCCCGGTTGCGGCGGGTCGTAACATCGCCGTTTTGCTGGAAGCAGCGGTACGCAATACGATCTTGCAATTGCGCGGTATTAATACACTGGAAGATTTCATGGAACGCCAGCGCCGCGCAATGGAGGCGGGAGACTGAGATGCAAATCCTGCTGATCTCCGGTATTTCCGGCTCAGGAAAATCGGTCGCGCTGAATGTACTGGAAGATGCGGGCTATTACTGCGTCGATAATTTACCGCCCAGCCTGTTGCCGGAATTAATCACAACTTTATCGAATGAACCGCTGGTGGCGGTTGCGATTGACTCGCGCAGCGCCAGCCAATTGACTGGTGTCCTGCAGACCAAGCAGATTTTATCGAAGGCCGGACACGAAGTCAGAATGCTTTTTCTCACGGCCAGCACTGATTCGCTGGTCGCCCGTTTTTCAGAAACGCGGCGCAGCCATCCGCTATCGCACCGGCTAACCCGGGAAGATGCTTGTGTCGAGAAATTAAGCCTGATTGAATGCATAGAAGAAGAGCGTGAAATTCTGGCGGAAATTCAGGCCTTAGCCCATGTCATCGACACGACCGATCTGAGTGCCAATCAGCTGCGTAGCTGGGTCAAGAACATGATAGACATGCCGCACGCGCCATTAACGCTGATGTTTGAATCATTTGCGTTTAAACGCGGCGTACCGCTTGATGCTGATTATGTCTTTGATGTCAGGATGCTGCCGAATCCTCATTACGATCTGGTGCTGCGTCCGCTGACCGGGCGTGATGCCCCTGTTGTTGACTATCTGGACAATCAGGCCATGGCGCAGGATATGTATGCCGATATTCTGGCTTTTCTGACGAAATGGATACCGTCGTTCAAAGACGACAATCGCAGTTACCTGACTATCGCCATCGGTTGTACCGGCGGCCAGCATCGCTCGGTCTACATGGTAGAAAAACTGAGCCGCCATTTTCAGCAGTCAGAGCAGGTGCTGGTCAGACACCGCAGGCTGCACTGAGCATTTTTAGCAAAAATATACTCCCCCGGAGTATATAAAAACCCCGTTTATTCATAAGGACATCAACGGTGTTTTCTTAAAAATAGGGGGGAGTATCGCAAAAATACGCGTTACACCATCACTACCTTGCGCATTTTCTGCGCAATATACATCAGACAAATCACGGTAATCAGAACGCAGGTGGCAAGCGCCATACCAACCGTCAGCGGGTGCAGCACCTCGCCTTTTAACACCTGATTCATCATCTGATTCTGCGCCAGCACCGGCACCCATTTGAACCACGCCGGTTCGCGACCCGGGAACAAAATCGGAATCAGGCTGACGAACGGAATGAACATGGTCACGATCTGATTGCGAACCTGTGCTTCTTTGTAGCTTTTACAATCGAGCGCAATCGCGATCTGTAACGCCGCCATGCTCGCCGCCAACGGCAATAGCACCATCAGAAAACCAATCGCATCCTTGATACCGAATTGAAACTCGGCGCGCAAAGTATCATTTTTAATCAGCCACTGCGACGGAAAGAAGCTGAAGATCGTCAACACCACAACGCCCATTCCTACCGCCGCCACCGCGCCCCATTTACCTATCGCCAGTTGCCAGCCACTGACCGGATTCATCATCAGCGGTTCGAGCGAACCGCGCTCACGTTCACCCGCCGTGGTATCAATCGCGGCATACATGCCACCGATGATAATCGCCATCAATACCATCATTGGCAGCATTTCCGTGATCGATGCTTTGCGTTCTTCCGGCTTTTGCAAACGACGTTCCCTGACCTCAATTCGCTGCAATAATTCGGTGGAAATGCCGCGCATGGTCAAGCCCATCAGCGTGGTTTCCTGTGTGAAGGCTTCCAGCAAACGCTTGAGTGGTCGCAAGCCGAATTCGGCCTGACGATTATTACTGTCATACGCGACTTCGAGAATGGCTTTATCGCCCGTCATCAGTTTCTTTTCAAAATCCTGCGGCACCAGTAACACCGGCTGATCCAGCTCTTTACTACGTGATTTGGCCTCATAATCCACCGGTGCAGCTTTGATCTGATATCCCTGCCGCAAAATGAAATTTTCCAGTTGCGGCGCATATTCGATACCAACCGCCAACACTGTGCGTTTCTCTTCCTGTGACTCAACCTGCGATAACACAGCCGAGAAAATAAACAGCATCAGAGGAACGCCAAGCAAGGAACTCAGCAAGGCAGTCATCAAGGTGCGGCGGTCGCGCAAAGCATCTTTTATCTCTTTGCGAAAAATCGTTAACATCGCTTTCATCCGCGCGCTCCCATCGTCACATTAGTCGTCACATTTTCGGTCTGCAAAAATGCCAGCTTCACGAAGGCATCTTCAAAATTGTTTTCTTCCGCTTGTTGCAACAAGCCGGCAACGGTGCCGCGCGCAACATTTTTTCCTTGTGCCACGATGACGACATCGTCACACAGACGCTCCACTTCCTGCATGATGTGAGTGGAAAAAATAATGCATTTGCCGCCACCTTCAGCAGAACGCAGCCAGCGCAAAAATTCCCGCAACGCGCGTGTCGCCACAACATCCAGACCATTGGTAGGCTCGTCAAGAATGATGTTCTTAGGATCGTGCACCAATGCCCGCGCCAGTGCTGTTTTCATGCGTTCGCCCTGACTGAAACCATCGGTACGTCTGTCCAGTAACGCACCCATTTCCAGCCAGTGCGACAGCTGCTCGGTGCGCTGTGCCGCCTGCTCTGCGGACATGCCATGCAACAGACCATAGTAGTGAATATTCTCGCGAGCCGTCAGTCGCGGATACAAGCCGCGCGCATCGGATAACACGCCCATCTGCGATTGCGTCGATGAAATGCCCGCCTGCACCTTGATGCCATCGACGGTAATGTCACCGCGATCGGGATTCAGTAAGGCGGCGACCATGCGTAAGGTGGTCGTTTTACCGGCACCGTTGGCGCCAAGCAGGCCAGTAATCGCGCCGTCCTGCGCAGTAAAGCTGACGCCATTGACGGCATTCACTACTTCATTTTTTTTCTTCATCAGTCCCAGCATACGCGCAATATCTGCCGCATTTTTTGCGCTGGCTTTTCCTTGCCTGACGAAGGTCTTATGTAAATCGTTGACGATAATCATGGCTGCACCTCCTTTCCGGCTTGCAGAGCTTGCCACGCTAATGGGCGTGGAATCTGACGTACACAACTGCTATCAACTTTCAGCGCATCGGTATTTTCTTTGGCGTTCAGAAAGCGATAAACCACGTCCCGCACGCAGCCTTGCGCCAGCAAACCATGACCAGCGTTCTCTATCGTGATATGCAGCGCCTGTGAACCCAATGCTTTCGCAACGGCTGCACCATGACGTATAGGCGTGACCGGATCAATGCCACCGCTCAGCAACATGACTGGCGACTGTGCAGCAGGAATCGAGAAAAATTCCGCCGGAATACTGGCGCGCGGCCAGTTTTTGCAAGTGCGCTGATACATATCCGTCATCAGCTTTTCAAATTCATCTTTAGGAGGAGCTAAGGGGCGCGCAAATATCTCGGAACACCAGACCGAAAAATGCATGCCGTAATTAATTCCTGCCGCTCCGGGCAGATTCGTAGCGCCACTCAAAGTAACCAGCGGCTGGTAGTTGCCCTGACCTGCCTGCGTCAGCGCATACGGCAAACCGGCGAGCGTTGTCGGTGCATACAAGGTCTTATGCACCAGACTCAAAAGAACGTCATGCGTCATATTGAATTTCAACGGTGTACCCAGGCGAGGATGCGTGACACTGACAGTCTGCGGCATGCGCGTGCTTAAACTTTTCCATTGCTGTGCCAACACCGGATAAGCCGCGTTGCACGATGCTTGCCGGGCGCAATCCTGAAACACACCATCCAATGCGACCTGTGCATCCGCGGCGGGCAGACTCATATCCGGCGGCACCACGCCATCAAGTACCATGCGCTTCACTGAAAGGGGAAATTGTCTGGCAAATTCAAGACCTACGCGAGTGCCATACGAAGCACCGACCAGATTAATTCTGTCGTACGCCTGTTGCTTGCGCACCGCTTCAATATCCTGCACCGCGATACTGGTACTGTAAAAACGCAGATCACCGTGCGGCAAGGTTTTTAAACGCGCCAGACAAGCATCAGATTGCTTTTGCATCTGCACGTCATCGGCAACGTCTGGTGAATTTTCAAGTTCAGGGCAGGCCAGCGAGGCGCTGCGTCCGGTACCACGCTGATCGACAAAGACCAGATCACGCCGCTTATTTAAACGACTGAACATGGCCTGACCAAAGCTGGCGAGATTAATCGCACTCTGCCCCGGCCCACCGGCAAGCAAGAACACCGCATCAGGCAGTTTATTTTTATCCTGCGAAGGCAATACAACGTAATGCACATCGATTTTTTTGCCCCCCGGCTCAGCCGGATTCAACGGTCGTTGAACTTTTCCACATCGCAATTCCTGAGGAAATTCAGGTAAACGGCAGGGGCTGGTTACGGTATCAGCGGCGAACGACGCACCGGCTGAAAAAATACCAAAAACCGCAAGGAAAATATGCTTTCGCAAGGTGGTCTCCTGAATAAACAATATCGAGGAGCGTAGTGTAAAGCGAACAATATATAAAAAGTCCGTCTTGCGACAAAACAACGAAATCAGCGACGAAAACCACGGATAAGAGGATGAGTTCGCGATTGCCTCGCGTGGCAAAGAATCATCTCCGCAACAAAACCGCGACAAACAATTAAAGCTGCAACTCCGCTTGCGCTAAGGAATTCAGCAAAGTTTTGATCGGCGCTGGCAGACCCGCATCAGCCGCCTGCTTCAAATCCAGCCAGACATAATTGGCGTCGGCCACTTGTGGTGCATGTTGCGTCAGCTCGGCCACCACTGTATGAATATGCAATTTAAAATGTGTGAATACATGCTCAATCACTGGCAATTCACGACGGATTTCAACCTCGCCAAATCGCTCAGTCAGCGCCAACAAGGCGGGTGTCTTCACCTGGAAAGTCGTACCTGCATCGCCAGCATCATCCTCAGTCGCGATGTGTTCCTGCATGCCGTCAACTTCGGGCAATGACAGTAAGCCGCCCCAGATGCCACTGTCGGGGCGCCGCTCTAATAAAACACGATTCTGATCCAGCAACAGCAGCATCACAGCGCGCTTTTCTTTTGCTTGTTTCTTCGGCTTGCGGGTAGGCAATTCGGCAGTACGGCCTTCGGCAAAAGCAACACAGCGTGCCTGCAAAGGACAACGCCCGCAAGCAGGGCTGCTGCGGGTACACAAGGTGGCGCCGAGATCCATCAGACCTTGCGTGTACGATTCAATGCCCTCTTCCGGCAACAGCGCTAACGCACGTTGCCACATACTGTCTTCGATAACTTTGGTACCAGGATAACCGGCAATACCGAATACCCGCGCAAAGACACGTTTGACATTGCCATCGAGAATGGCCGCCACCGTGCCATACGAAAATGCCGTAATGGCGGCGGCAGTAGAACGACCTATGCCCGGCAATTGTTCGAGCAAGGCCTGATCCGCGGGAAACTGTCCCTGATATTTTTCCACAACTTGCTTTGCGCACTGATGCAGATTGCGGGCACGGGTGTAATAGCCGAGTCCGCTCCAGTGCGCCATCACATCTTCAGCGGGTGCGGCGGCAAGATCAAAGACGGTAGGGAAACTTTGTAAGAATTTCTGGTAATACGGAATGACCGCGCTCACCTGCGTCTGCTGCAACATGATTTCGGATAACCAGACGCGGTAGGCTTCGCGGCTTTGCTGCCAGGGTAATCCATGTCTGCCATGTTGTTTCTGCCACCGTATCACCGTTGCAGAAAAATCGGGATCAACAAATTCAGGGTGAATAAAATTGGCGGCCGCAGCCGCCGGAATACGACGTTTCATTAATTCTCGACTTATGCCGCGACCTTCAGGTTTTTCAAGTCTGCGCTCAATGCTGCTTTCAAATTGTCCTGCATCTGTTGCAAACCCTGCTTCTGTGCATCCACCTCGGCTTGCAGCGCTTCGAATGAGGCAATTTTATCTTCCAGGCTATCGGTCGCAACGTGTATCCGTTGTATCGACTGCATGCGGTTTTTCAGTTGATTTTTGTGTTCACGGATTTGCGCTTCTAACGGTGCCATCACCACTTTCTGCCAGGCTTCCACATCTTTATTTGCCTGTAAAAAGTTTTGCTTTACGCGCGCCGCAACAGAATCGAAAAACTTACGCATCAGGGCGACACGGGTGTTCGTCAGCATGGTCGTCGCGTTAAATTGTTTTTGATATACGACTTCGATTGCGTCCAGTTCTTTGATGTATTTATCCAGAGAAAACGGCATTGGTGCGGATAAGGCCAGACCATGTTCGGTCGAGAATTTACGGTACATCACGACCATCATTTCTGATATTTCATCCGTCTTTTTATTGGACTCAATCAGATTCAGGCGCACCTGCGCAAAAAAATGCTTGATCGACTCACGCAAACCCACCGACAAATAACTTTTTTCCATCGCTTCACGGGTCTTGCGTATCTCTTCACGCAAAATATCCATGCCGAGATTGGTGTAGACCTCGGTCGACAGGCGAGTAAAGACGGAACGTGTTCCCTGCATACGGATCAAGCTCGCATCAAATTCTTTTTTCTCTGCGTCGACACGCTTCATCATGTGTTCGATCACATTCATGTTTTTGCCACGCAAACCTTTGAGTTCCAGCATTTGCTCCACGACGTTCCGGCCGCGCGATGAAATGATGGCCTGTTGCGTAGCAGCGATTTCATGGATATCGGATTCCAATTGGGCGCGGATGATGTCTTGTTTAGCCGGAATCAACTCTTTCGATAACGCGTATTCCAGTGCGGGCAAACGGGTTTTTGCCAGTAAAGGCGCATCTTTGTTGATCTTGGCGACCAGCCCTTTTTGTGCCGACACAGGAAAAATCTGCTTTTCTTCAATCGCCAGCGTATGCGCAACGGTAGTCACCTGACGCGACAACTGCTTTTCAATTTCTTCCGGTGTACGCAACTCGTCCCACATGCTGTCGATCTTATTCAGTACGACCATGCGTCCTGGCCCGCCACCGATATGGTTACGCCAGACATCAATATCACTCTTGGTCACACCGGTATCAGCTGCCAGAATAAACAAGACGGCATGCGCATTCGGAATCAGATTCAGCGTCAGTTCAGGCTCGGTACCGATCGCGTTCAAGCCCGGCGTATCAACAATGATCAGGCCTTCCTTTAACAAAGGATGAGGGAAGTTCACGATGGCATGGCGCCATTGAGAAATTTCCACCATGCCGTTTTCGTCAACTTCCAGCGCGGCATCCGGATCATCTTCATCAAACAAGCCATATTGCTTGGCCATCTCGATACTGACTTTCTTTGTCAGACTGACTTGCTTGAATGCTTCCAGCATCCCATCACCGGAACTGATATTCAGCGGCAGCACTTTCCAGACGTGGCTCTGACCTTTGTATTCGCTGGTGGACTGTGCCTCTGCGCGGGTCTCTATCGGCAACAGGCGGATACATGGCGGAATCGTGTCGTCATACAGTAATTCTGTCGGACACATCGTCGTGCGCCCTGCTGAAGAAGGCAGAATGCGCTGACCGTAATCAGCAAAAAAAATCGCGTTAATCAGTTCAGATTTACCGCGCGAAAATTCCGCCACAAAAGCGATCGACAACTTATCGTCAACCAGACGTTCCATCAGGCGCGCAAGTCGCTGGTCTGTCGCCGTATCGGCCATATCCGATCCATTCGTCCAGGCGCGATACTGTTCAAGTGCACGTACAACTCCCTTGCGCCACTCACTGTATTCTTGGAATTTTTGGACCAGATTGCTCATGTTTCCCTCGGTTAATTTCTTATTCGTTCAAGTATATATGGATGGACGAAAAAATACCCGTAAATCCAGCTTTCACTCACAATTCGAAACACAAATGCCACAGGAATTACGTAAAGTTGTGCTAGCCAGGCTAAAAAGTTTTTTTCTGCTTTGGGAAACATCGCTGGTAAGCAATGTCCGTTTCGCCAGCAGGCAACATGTTGCCTGAAACCCTGACTACACCATGGCGACGAAGACAGTACGAATAGCACGGCCACGATTCATAACGCCGCAGGGGCAGTATTGCGTCAGTCCTATGCGATTTACTTCTGACAATGCGGACAATAAAAGCTGCTGCGCTGCCCTTGCAATATTTTGCGCACAGTATGCCCGCAAAGCCGGCAATCTTCACCTGCGCGATCATAGACGAAGTAATTTTGCTGAAAATAGCCGCTTTGTCCGTCAACTCCGACGAAATCTTTTAAGGTGCTGCCGCCCTGCTCTATCGCTGCGGCCAAGGTTTCGCGTATCGCCTCGGCCAGCAAACGATAACGGACAAGGCTGATGCGTTTCGCCTGAATTTTTGGGTTAATTTTTGCTTTAAACAGACTTTCCGATGCGTAAATATTGCCAACGCCGACCACGATATCGCCTGCCAGCAATACCTGCTTGATCGCAGCACTGCGCTGCCGGGTCAGGCGAAACAGCAATTCTGCACTGAACTGATCTTCCAGCGGTTCAACACCCAGATTTTTCAGCAAGACATGATGGTCGAGATCGCCATCAGCCGCAGAATGCCAGAGTACCGCGCCAAAACGACGCGGATCCGTCATCCGCAACGCCTGCCTGCCGACGATGATATCAATGTGATCGTGTTTTTCTGGCGGCGTTGTCGCTGGCAAAATACGCAAATGCCCCGACATTCCCAAATGAATCAGCACCGTGCCATGCTGAAAATGGAGCAACAGATATTTACCGCGCCGTCTTGTCGCAAGTATGGTGTGCCCCGTCAGCAAAGCAGGTAAATCTGCGGGGAAAGGCCAGCGTAAGCCAGCGCGCCGCATGATCACAGCGGTCACCCGCTGCCCCGTCAAATGGGGCGCAACGCCACGACGTGTCACTTCAACCTCAGGTAATTCGGGCATAGTCTGGAACTTTTATATCAATGAAGTTTCTAATTTTGCAGAGTTCAGAAAGTAAGGCGGCATTCATGTGCATGAACATGAGTCATCGCTATGTACAATTTGAAACAGGGTCAGGCGTGTCAGCTCCCACGCGTTGGCTACTTCGGCGTAAAATCAGCCATCCACAGTTCATTTCGGGTTCGTCTTGAAAACTATCTCTGCATTTGTCACCACATCTATTGTATCCGTACTTCGTCCGGCGGCTTACCTCAGTTGCGCCGCGCTGCTGTCTGCCTGTGCCGGCATCGGCGGATTACATAATTTTAAATCCGAAGACACCCATCATGTTAGCGATGCAGCGAAAGCGGCTCTGTCTGCCGATCAGGATCTGAACGGCGCCAGCCCGGCGATTGTCGAAAACAAAGATAAACTGCCGGCGGTCGCCCTGACAGACGAGTTGTTATACAAAATACTGACAGCAGAAATCGCGTACCAACGCGGTAACTGGCAGGCGGCGTATATCACTCTGATGAGCACCGCTCAGCAAACCAGCGACCCGCGTCTGGCAAAGCGTTCAGCGGAAATTGCCCTGAGTGCGAAACAACCTGGCGAAGCGCTGGCAGCAATCCGTCTGTGGCGCGAACTGGCACCAAACTCAAATGAAGCGACCCAGTATTATCTGGGCTTCATGGTCATGAATAATAATCTGGCCGAAATCCAGAAAGTGTTTTCAGAAAAGCTCAAAGAAGCTGACCCAAAACAATACGGCGTCATCATGTTGCAAACCCAGCGTCTGCTGGCACGCGGACGTGATAAAAATGCCGCATTTGACGTACTGGAAGAAACCTTAGCGCCCTACAAAACCTTGCCGGAAGCCCATCTGGCGCTGGCGCAAGGCGCTTACAGCAAAGGCGACAACAAGCGTGCCGTTGAAGAAGCGCAACTGGTTCTGAAAACCAAAACCGATTCGCAACTGGCGATACTCACCATCGCGCAGGCATCCTCGCAAAAAGATGCCGCCAAAGCGATGGCGGCATTTCTTGCCAAAAACCCCGATGCGCGCGATGTCCGCCTGGCCTACGCCAGTATCCTGATCGATTTAAAACAACTGGACAAAGCCAGTGTCGAGTTTGAGCATATTTTGCGCGACAAACCCGATGATCTGAGCGCGATTTACACACTCGGTTTGCTGGCGATGGAGAAAAAACAGCCGCAACAAGCCGAAGAATATTTCATGCAGCATCTGAAAATCGTCGAAACCAAAGGTGAAGACCGCGACACCACGCCAGTGTTGCTGAATCTGTCCAGAATCGCGTTCGAACGCAAGGACTACAAAGCCGCACAAGAATGGCTGAGCAAGGTTGAATCCTTTGATGGCCGCAATTCTGCGTGGTTTAACGTGCAGATGCGGCGGGCAAACTTATATGCCCGCGATGGCAAGCTCGACAGTGCGCGACAATTGCTGAAAGACCTCAAACCGGCAAATCCGTCTGAACAACTGCAGATCATACAAACCGAAGCGCAAATTCTGCGCGACAGCGGTCTGCCAGCAGAAGCCGATCAGGTTCTGCAAAACGCGATCAAAGCCCATCCGGATAATGCAGACCTGCTGTATGACTACGCAATGCTGCTCGAATCACAATCAAAGTATGCAGAAATGGAACAGGTTTTACGGCGTGTGATCAGCATTGAACCAAAGAGCCAGCATGCCTACAATGCGCTCGGATACTCGTTTGCCGACAGAAATATCCGCCTTGATGAAGCGCTGACACTGATCACAAAGGCAAATGAATTGTCGCCGGATGATCCATTCATTCTGGATAGTTTAGGCTGGGTGAAATTCCGCCTCGGGCAATTTGATGACGCAGAAAAAGCCTTGCGCCGCGCTTATGAATTGCGCTCCGATACCGATATTGCCGCCCATCTTGGCGAGCTGTTATGGACACAAGGTCAGAAAGATGCGGCACGCAAAATCTGGCGTGAAGGTCGCACTAAAGACCCAAAAAACACTTCCCTGAAAAACACGCTGGAACGCCTGAATGTGAAGCTGTAAGCGCTCAGTCAAGACCTTCAGATAATGCATATACTCCGGTGGGGTATATGCATTATTTTTAATATAGTCCAATAAAATAAAGGGCTCCAGAGCATCATGAACAGATACTCCCGCATTTTTATGCTTCTGACAGGCTTATCCGGCGCGCTTCTCAACAGTGCCTGCAGCAGCCTTCCGCAAACGACAACAAACAGTGCAGAACGGCTGCACAGCGTCAGCCGCAGCTATCAGGAAACCATACACCTGAGCGGTAAAATCTCAGTTCGCTACGAACAAAACAACAAACAACAAAGCCTGCCAGGTGGAAGTTTTGAATGGGAGCAAACCAGCGACAACCTGCAAATCACCCTGTTCTCCCCCATCGGCCAGCTCATCGCCAAAATCACCCAAAATGCGAACGGTGCGCTTCTTGAACGCGAAGGAAAAATGCCTCAACAAGCTGACAATCTGGATCAATTGCTTGCAGACACCTTGCGCTGGCCGCTGCCAGTTTCCGGGATGCGCGATTGGCTGCAAGGCTTTGTTCGTCAGCCTGATGGCAACAGAACTGCGCTGCTTGCCACCGATCAGACCATCAGTAGCGACGGCTGGAATATCCGCTACGCGAGCTGGCACGCATCGACGAATTCCCCCAAGCGCATCGATTTAAATCGCTACACAACAAGCGCTGGCGAAGTTATTTTGAATATTTTTATTGAAGCACCGCAGAACCCATGACGCAACGACTCCTTGCCTGTCCGGCACCCGCCAAACTGAATTTATTTTTGCATGTGACCGGTCGGCGTGCCGATGGCTACCACTTGCTGCAAACCGCATTTCAACTGATAGACCGCTGCGATACGCTGGACTTTGAAGTTCGCGACGATGGTCAGATCATCCGCTCCAACGATGTTCCCGGTGTGCCGGCAGATACCGATCTGATCGTGCGCGCCGCGCGCCTGCTACAAGAAAAAACCGGATGCCCACTCGGCGCCAATCTGAAACTGCATAAAATTCTGCCTATGGGTGGCGGACTGGGCGGTGGCTCCTCCGATGCAGCCACCACACTGATGGCACTAAACCGTTTGTGGCACACAGGTCTGAGTAAAACTGAACTGATGTCGCTGGGCTTGCAGCTCGGTGCCGATGTACCGTTTTTTATCTTTGGCGAAAATGCTTTTGCGGAAGGCGTCGGTGAAGAATTGCAGGCAATTCAGACGCCGGAACGCTGGTTCGTTGTCATCGAACCCGGCGTGCAAGTGCCGACACCTGCAATTTTTTCGGCAAAGGAGTTGACAAGAGACAGTAAGATCGTCAGAATAGCGGACTTTTCCAGCAATGCAGAAATGTTCTGGAAAAACGATCTGCAAACAGTTGCCTGCGCAATGTTTCCTGAGGTTGACGAAGCGGTTAGATGGCTGTCACAATTCGGAAACGCGAAGATGACAGGATCAGGGGCTTGTGTTTTTTGTGCTTTTGCCGACGAATCGGCAGCAGACAAAGTGATAGCGCAAATGCCTGAACGCTGGACATCGTGGAAAGCAAAAGCACTGAATCGCCATCCTATGGATGAATGAAGCAGAAGTAAAAAAGATTTGGTCTGATGCCGATTTGACGCTAAAATAGCGGTCGATTCTGGACGACAGACAAACGGTTGAGTAGGGGAGTCGCCAAGCTGGTTAAGGCACCGGATTTTGATTCCGGCATGCGAAGGTTCGAATCCTTCTTCCCCTGCCATTAAAATTAAAGCCGCCGCATAGATTCTGCGGCGGCTTTTTTAGTTTTTACTTTTGATTTTTTTGCAAAAAGTCTATGCAAATAAATCAGGTCCTCAAAAAATTCAGCCAATAGGTCCCGCCATGGCAAACGCGCGCGCAAATGACAACATGATGGTCTTCACTGGCAATGCCAATCCGGCATTAGCAGCTGGAGTCGTCAAACAACTGGGCATTCCTCTAGGTAAAGCAGATGTTTCAAAATTCTCCGACGGTGAAGTGATGGTCGAGATTAATGAAAACGTCCGTGGTAAAGATGTCTTCGTTTTACAATCCACCTGTGCTCCAACCAACGACAACCTGATGGAAATCATGTTGATGGTCGATGCACTCAAACGTGCTTCTGCTGGTCGCATTACAGCAGCCATTCCTTACTTCGGTTACGCCCGTCAGGATCGCCGCCCACGCTCAGCGCGTGTTGCGATTTCTGCCAAAGTGGTCGCGAACATGCTGGAAGAAGCCGGCGTTGACCGCATCATGATCATGGATTTGCATGCCGATCAGATTCAGGGTTTCTTCGACATTCCGGTCGATAACATCTACGCGTCGCCAATTTTGCTGGGCGATCTGGTCTCGAAAAACTATGACAACCTGCTGGTTGTTTCCCCGGACGTCGGCGGTGTGGTACGTGCCCGCGCTCTGGCAAAACGCCTCGGCTGCGATCTGGCGATTATCGATAAACGCCGTCCGAAAGCCAATGTGTCAGAAGTCATGAACATCATTGGTGAAGTCGAAGGCCGTAACTGCGTGATCATGGATGACATGGTCGATACCGCGGGTACGCTGACCAAAGCAGCAGAAGTATTGAAAGAACGTGGCGCTAAGAAAGTGCTGGCATATTGCACGCATCCGGTATTATCCGGTCCGGCCATCCAGCGCATTACACAATCGCCGCTCGACGAGCTGGTGGTGACGGACACGATTCCATTATCCGAGGCAGCACGCGCATGCCCGAAAATCCGTCAACTGTCTTGTGACAGCTTGCTGGCAGAAACCTTCCGCCGTATCACCAAAGGCGAATCAGTTATCTCCCTGTTCACGGATTAATTTGTACCAGTTTCGGCGCTGTCTTTTATTTGACAGCGCTTTTTTATGAATCCCTGGTCGCGGGGATTCTTTATCGCAAAACGACAAACCGTTTTGCATTTTTTGGAGTAACACCATGAAAGTTATCGCATTTGCACGCAAAGAACAGGGGACCGGAGCGAGCCGCCGCCTGCGCAATGCTGGCCAAACACCTGGCATCATCTACGGCGGCACAGAAGCACCAGTTGCTATCACTCTGGATCACAATGCGCTGTACCATGCATTGAAAAAAGAAGTATTCCATTCTTCTATTCTGGATCTGGAAGTTGACGGTAAAGTAGAAAAAGTTCTGTTGCGCGACTTCCAAGTCCACGCATACAAACAATTGGTATTGCACGCTGATTTCCAACGCGTTGATCCAAATAAAGAAATCCACGTTAAAGTGCCTCTGCACTTCGTGAACGCTGACGTATCCCCAGCAGTAAAAACTTCTGGCGCAGTCATCAGCCACGTAGCAGTTGAGCTGGATGTATCCTGCTTGCCAGCAAATCTGCCAGAATTCGTTGAAGTTGACCTGTCCAAACTGGAAGCTGGTCAATCTATCCACGCATCTGGCCTGAAACTGCCAAAAGGCGTAACAGCTGTTGTACACGGTGGTGATATCACTATCGCTATCGCAACTGTACCAGCAGGCGCAGTTTCTGCTGAAGCTGAAGCCGGTACTGAAGCGAAATAATTCTCGCGAATTCATTTCGTTTTTGCCGCTGAAAAGCCACCTTACGAGGTGGCTTTTTTATTTTGACGTTAGCTCTGGACTGAGCTCCCCTGCTCTCTTTACACATCCGCACAAGAGCGCCGCATCGCCCGTCAATCGCACACGCCCCACGTGCAAATCACCTATCGATATGCGATAGAAATATATTCGTCACCAGACTAAGCAGATACACTGTCGGCTGAGTATTATCCAACGTACACCAGACATGACCTCACGGAGAATTCGCGTGTTACTAAAGAAAAAATCGGGGCTGACGCCATTCATTGCAGCCAGCTTCACGGGTTTCAACCTCGTTATCAGCGTCGCCATCAGTCTCGCCGTCAGCCCACTCCCCGCACAGGCGCAAATCGCGGCGAACATTCGTTACGATACCAATTTCCCCATTATCAGCCCGGTCAGCAGTCGTCACGGTATGGTCGCGACCGAACAGGCTTTGGCCAGTGAAGTCGGTGTCAAAATACTCGCGCAAGGTGGCAACGCTGTCGATGCGGCAGTCGCCACCGGATTCGCTCTCGCAGTTGTGCTGCCGAATGCCGGTAATATCGGCGGCGGCGGCTTCATGCTGATTCACGATAGTCGTTCCGGAAAACAGATCGCCCTCGATTTTCGTGAAAGCGCGCCGGAAAAAGCCCACAAAGACATGTATCTCGATGCCAGCGGCAACGTTATTCCCGGCAGTTCCACCCACAGCCATCTGGCGATAGGCGTGCCCGGCACCGTCGCCGGTTTGGAGCTCGCGCTCAGCAAATACGGCAGCATGAAACTAAAAGATGTCATCGCCCCAGCTATCCGTCTGGCGGAACAAGGGTTCACCGTCACGCCTTATCTCGCTGCATTGTTGCAAGCCGAACGTGAGCATCTTGGAAAATGGCCATCGAGTCGCGCGATTTTTTTCAAAGACGGGCGACCATTGCAGGCTGGTGAAAAGCTGGTTCAAAAAGACCTTGCGCATTCGCTGCGACTGATAGCGTCACAAGGTTCCAAAGCATTTTACGAAGGCGAGATTGCAAAGAAAATTGTCGCCGAAGTGCAGCAGCATCAAGGCTTTATCAGCGCCAGCGATCTGAAGAATTACAAGGCGATAGAGCGCCAGCCAGTTAAAGGCAATTATCGCGGCTACGAGGTCGTTTCCATGCCGCCACCCAGTTCTGGCGGTGTGCACATCATCCAGATGCTGAATATGCTGGAACACTACCCGCTCAGACAACAAGGTGCCAACAGCGCGCAGACCTTACATCAACTCAGTGAAGTCATGAAGCTCGCTTATGCCGACCGTTCCGAATATCTGGGCGACCCGGATTTCTACAAAGTTCCGCAAAAGGGTCTGACTGCGCGCAGCTACGCCGATGAACTCGTCAAAAAAATTAATCCTGAGCGCGCCACACCTTCGGCAGAAATCAAACCAGGCCAACCACAAGCCTATGAAAGCGACCAGACCACGCACTACAGCGTGGCCGACAAATTCGGCAACGTTGTCGCAACGACCTACACCCTGAATCTGAATTTCGGCAGCGGCATTGTCGCCAGCGGCACCGGCATCGTATTGAATGATGAAATGGATGATTTTTCCGTCAAAGCTGGTGTACCCAATGCTTTCGGGCTGATCGGCGGCGCCGCTAATGCGATACAGGCAGGTAAGCGCCCACTGAGCTCGATGTCACCGACGATAGTGTTGAAAGATGGCAAACCGTTTCTGGTCACAGGCAGCCCAGGTGGCAGCCGCATCATTACCACCACGCTGCAAACCATCTTAAATGTGATCGACCACGGCATGAACGTCGCCGAAGCAACGATAGCGCCACGCATCCATCAGCAATGGATGCCGGATCAGCTGTATTTTGAAAAAGGCATCAGCGCCGACACCTTGAAAATCCTGACAGACAAAGGCCAGAATCTGAAACAGGCTCCGGTGATAGGAAAAACTCAGACCATACAAGTCAGCGATGGCGTGTTTTACGGCTTTTCTGATTCGCGCAATCCCGATGGTAAGGCGCTGGGATTTTAAAGAACGACATTGCTGATCGCATCGCTGGGCGCATCAATGCAGCTTATTGTTGCGCCCTTATCTTCCCTGTTTTGATATCGGATCAGTACTCCCGTATCATAAAAAAACACCGATTTTTAGCATACTCCCCCTCTTTTTTATCAAAATCACGCTCTTGTCAGCGAAAAATAAGGGGGGGTAAATATATACTCCCCGGGAGTATATAAAGCACATAAAACGCCGAAATTACCTCTATTGCACCAGCTGACTCAAGCCAGACATCCGGTTTCGGTCATGATCTGCGTCATCGGGATGTCGTGTTCACCCGGCGCAAATTCGGCACAGGCGCATTGATAGGCGATGCCGAGGCTGACCGCATCCGGCAGACCGGGCAGTGTTCTGTCGTAATACCCACCACCATAACCGAGACGATAGCGATCGGCATTAAAACCAACGCAGGGAATCAGCAATGCAGCTGGCGTCACCAGATGATTACGTTGCGCCGGTAAAGGAATGCCGTAATCATCCGTCAGCATCGCATCCCCTTCGCACCAGGCGAGAAAGCGCAAAGGCACCTCTCTCGCGCTGACCCAGGGCAATGCGAGTTGTATTCCCATTCCAGCAATCGCGGCGTAGCAGGAACGCAAGTCCGGCTCAGCCTGTATCGGCCAGTAAACGGCCAGACTGGTGGGTTTTTCCTGACGGCACCACGCCAGTAAATGATCTGCGATTTGTGCGTCCCATTGCTGGCGCACAGTTGCGTCAAGCTGACGACGGCAATCTAATAAATATCGTCGCAAGGCGCTGCGATTCTGGCTAAGTTCTGCGAGGCTGGTGTGTCCGCTCAGAGGTGGCTGTGTCATACTGTCAGAAATAGATTTTGATAGCGATGCAAAGATGTCTGTGAAAAATAAATTAGCGCAATGTAGCCTCATGATCTTAGCAGGTTTGAGTGTTTTACCCTGTGCGTATGCGGCCTCTCCCAAAAAGAGTTTCATCAATGATGATGATCGCTTCATGGCCTTACGCGATGCAGGCTTGCATGAAGATGCGGCAAGTGCCGAACAACATGCGCCGGCGCTCGCGCAATATGAAATTCCATCGTATGTCGATTACTACCGCCTGCGCTCGCATCTGCAGCGCGCATCGAATACAGAATTCCGCGAATTTATCAGCAAATACGAAGGCAGCGCCATCGCAGACCGCTTGCGCAATGACTGGTTAACGTTGTTAGGCAAGCGCGGCGAATGGGATTTATTTGATCAGCAATATCCGCAGTTTGTTGTGGCTGACGATAATCAGTTGCGTTGCTATGCGTTGTTATCGAGAGCATATAAACAGCAGAAAGTCGCCAACGAAGCCAAAGCCTTGCTGAATGCGCCGCGTGATTATGGCGAGGGTTGCTACAGTCTGGTGAGCTATCTGACGGCAAATGGCCAGCTCAGTCAGGCGGATTTGTGGACACAGATACGCATGGCGGCAGAATACGGTGCCGTACCGCTGGCACAACGTCTGGGGAAATTACTGGATTTGCCGGAAAAAAAGCTGAGTGCGGCACTGGAAAAACCTGCGAGTCTGTTAAAAACTGGGCCGGAAAATAACCGGATTTCCAAAGAGTTGTTCGTCATCGCGCTGGGTCGCGCAGCGAAATCCGACCCCGAAGACGCGGCAGAAAAATTATCCCGCTTCAGCGCCAAACTCAACGACAGCGAGCGCGCGAATGCGTGGGCGCAAATTGCCTTACAGTCGGCGCTGAAATTAGAACCGGAAGCGCTGGCTTACTGGTTACGCGCGGATGGCGCCACCTTGTCGCAGGAAGCCTACCAATGGCGGGTGCGTACTGCATTGCGTGAAGGCGACTGGAAAATCGTTAAGACAACAATCGCGCTGATGCCTGCTTCACTGAAAAATGAACCTGCCTGGATTTACTGGCTGGGACGCGCACTGAAAGCCGAAGGCAAAAACGAAGAAGCGCGGCAATTATTTGCCAGCATCGCCGATCAGATTCACTTCTACGGACAACTCGCGCTAGAGGAAAATGGTCAGAAAGTCGGCGTGCCTCTGACTTCCAGACCTGTCACTGCCGATGAACTGGCGGCGGTAGAACGCAATCCGAATTTACAACGAGCGCTGAAATTTTATTCCATGAATCTGCGGCTAGAAGGCACGCGGGAATGGAACTGGGAATTACGCAAAATGACAGAGCGGCAGCATCTGGCTGCGGCAGAACTGGCGCGTAAAAACAATATGCTGGACCGTATGGTGAATACCTCTGACCGCACCCGGGGCGAATTCGATTTCAACCAGCGCTACCCTACGCCGTTCAACGACAGCATGTACAAAACCACGCAGGCGCTCGGACTCGATATGGCGTGGGTGTATGGTCTTATCCGTCAGGAGTCGCGGTTCGTCATGCATGCGAAATCGCATGTCGGCGCATCGGGATTGATGCAAATCATGCCAGCGACGGCCCGCTACGTCGCCAAAAAAATTGGTCTGGGTAATTTCGTGCCGGAACAGGTCAATGATATCGATACGAATATCGCTCTCGGTACCAATTACCTCAATATGGTGCTGACCGATCTGGGTGGTTCACAAGCGCTGGCGTCCGCCGCCTATAACGCCGGCCCCGGGCGTCCACGCGCGTGGCGGGCAAAGCTGACGCGCCCAGTTGAAGGCGCCATTTTTGCGGAAACCATTCCGTTTGCAGAAACCCGTGGCTACGTCAAAAATGTCTTGTCCAATGCGACCTACTACGCGGCATTGTTCGAGAAAAAACCACAATCGCTGAAAGCCCGTCTCGGCATCGTCGTGCCTAAAGGCATGTCTGCCAATGATGCCGAAATACCTGAAGAGTCTACGAACAATGCAAGATACTGAAATGCTTCCCGCGCTGGCCGCGCTGATGGATGAACGCCGTTCCCGTATGGTGCTGGTGATAGGCAATAAGAATTATTCATCGTGGTCCATGCGCGCATGGGTAACCATGAAAGCCTTTGGTATTCCATTTGAAGAGATACGCATACATCTGGATCAGCCGGATACCACAGCAAAAATTTCAGAATATTCGGCGGCCGGAAAAGTGCCGGTGCTGATCGCCAACGATATTACCGTCTGGGACTCGATGGCGATTTGCGAGTTTTTAGCCGAACAGTTTTCTTTATTAAATTTATGGCCGGAAGACACGGCCGCGCGCGCGTTTGCACGCAGCATCTGCGCTGAAATGCATGCCGGATTTTCTTCGCTGCGTTTTGACATGCCGATGAATATCCGGGCTGATTTACATGGCAAAGGCCATACCCCTGGCGCGCAGGCAGATATAGGCCGGATTTGCGAAATCTGGGAAGATTGCCTTGCGCGCTTTGGCGCGCATGAATTTTTATTTGGCGCATTCTCCATCGCTGATGCTTATTTTGCCCCAGTCGTCACGCGCTTTAAAACCTACGGCGTCTCTTTAGCGCCAGCGCTGGAAGCATATGCAGACAGAGTCTGCGCACACCCGGCCGTAGCGCAATGGATACTGGAAGCCAGGGCCGAAACAGAATCTGCCCCGTGGCATGATGCCCGTCCACCCAAATGAGTACGAAGCAAATCTATATCGTCGGCGGCGCTGTCCGTGATTCACTGTTGGGACTGCCGGTGCAAGACAGGGATTATGTCGTCGTCGGCAGCACACCGGAAGAAATGATCCGGGATGGTTTTCGGGCGGTCGGTAAAGATTTTCCGGTTTTTCTGCATCCTAAAACCCACGAAGAATATGCGCTGGCACGTACCGAACGTAAAACCGCAGCCGGTTATAAAGGCTTTGTTTTTCATACCGATGCCAATGTCACACTGGAACAGGATTTAATCCGACGCGATCTGACGGTGAACGCGATGGCGCAAGACAGCAACGGCCAGATTACCGATCCGTTTGGTGGTTGTCAGGATTTGCAACGACGCGTATTACGACATGTCTCTGCCGCATTTGCGGAAGACCCAGTGCGCATACTGCGGGTTGCGCGCTTTGCTGCGCGCTTCGCCTTACCGCCGCACAACTTTACCGTTGCCGACGAAACCAATGCGCTGATGCAAGAAATGGTGGCAGCCGGGGAAGTCGACGCGCTGGTGCCAGAGCGCGTCTGGCAAGAGCTGGCGCGCGGTCTGATGGAGGTTAAACCATCGCGTATGTTTGAAGTCTTGCGCGCCTGCGGCGCTCTGAAACGATTACTGCCCGAACTGGATGCGCTGTGGGGCGTGCCGCAACCGGAAAAACATCATCCCGAAATTGATACCGGTGTTCATGTCATGCTGGTCGTCGATTATGCGGCGCAACAGGGATATTCGCTGCCGATCCGGTTCGCTGCCCTGATGCATGATCTCGGTAAAGGTACTACGCCGCCGGAACTCTGGCCAAAACACCACGGTCACGAGGAGCGTAGTGCAAAGCTGGTCGATATCGTCTGCCAACGCCTGAAAGTGCCGTCAGATTGCCGCGATCTGGCTTACATGACCGCGCGCGATCATGGCAATGTTGGGCGTGCGTTTGAAATGCGCGCGTCGACTATCGTCGATTTTCTGACCCGCAACGATGCATTCCGTAAACCACAACGTTTTAGCGACATGCTGCGGGCGGCCGAGTGTGATTGTTTTGGTCGTGCGGGCCTTGAAAACAAAGAATTTCCACAAACTGCGTTTTTAGAACAGGCACTGAATGCAGCGCAGCAAGTGAATGGCGGTGAAATTGCACAGCTCTGTAAAGATCAGCCCAAACGCATCCCAGAAGCCATACGCGACGCCAGAATTGCGGCGGTGCAACAGATTAAAAAGCAGACTCCACTCTCACATTGACAATGTTTTCTGGAATAATCAGAACAGATCGCCTACAATGCTTTGTGCACTGCACAAATTCTATTTGCAGTAAGGACATGTCATGAATCCTACCGATATTTTCCCCATTAATTTCAATGAACATTCCGGCAGCAACAAGCCTGCTGTCTACGTCAAAGAATTGTCTGAAAAAGACCGGCATCGCATACTCAAACATTTTCTGGCATTAGAAGAAAGTGATCGTTTACTGCGTTTTGGCACCTATCTGCCGGATCCCATGATAGAAAAATATGTTAATGGTCTGGACTTTTCCCGGGATAAAGTATTCGGAGTGCTGAGCCGTAACTTCCGGCTGGTCGGCGTCGGTCATCTGGCATTTGCGCCGCGCAGCGAAAAAGATGAGGCTACCGATAAAGATACGGTCGCTGAATTTGGTGTCTCGGTATCCAAATCAGCACGCGGTAAAGGCGTCGGTGCCAAGCTGTTCGAACGCGGCGCGATTCATTGTCGCAATGCCGATGTCGATACCTTGTACATGCATTGTCTGTCGTCAAATCAGACGATGATTCATATCGCCAAGAAAGCAGGCATGGAAATTCAGCGCGAATACGGCGAGGCCGATGCCTATCTGAAATTATTGCCAGCCGATGCAGTCAGCGTTCTGAAAGAAGCCGTGCAGGAACAGGTTGCCGCTATTGATTACTCGATCAAAGCGAATACCCGTGCCGCCGTCAAATGGCTCAGACACTTGCCGGGTATGGGCAACCACTCTGAAAAAAAATAGTCACCCCGGCGAATCAGACACTCGCGGATTCGCCGTCAAGCCGTGCCCGCCACTGGCATGGCCGTCGTCTCTTTGATCTGCTGTAATGCAAAGCTGGATTTCACATCCAGCACAGCCGGATGACGCAATAAGGTTTCCATCATGAAACGCGAAAAATGATTCATGTCTTCGACATGCACGCGCAGTAAATAGTCCATTTCGCCTGTCATCGCGTAACACGCCACCACTTCTGGCCATTGCCCTACCGATGCAGAAAAATCGTCCCGTGGCGACCGCGAGCCACTCTTTCCGGGCAAATCATTGTGTTTTTCCAGGCGTACATTCACGTACGCCAGCAAACCCAGACCAATCTTGGCAGGCTCGAGCAAAGCCACATATTTGCGGATCACGCCACTCTCTTCCAGTCGTTTAATACGGCGCAAGCAAGGTGAAGGTGACAGATTAACACGCTCCGCCACCTCCTGATTCGTTAGTCGTCCGTCGGCCTGCAAGATCGCCAGAATTTTACGGTCAATTTTATCGAGAGGAATTTCAGCCATTATTTGCCAATATTTAAAATAAATAAGACATATTATTGCTCAAATAAGAAATACCTTAGGTTATTTTGAAATTTAATGGCGCATTTGCCGGACTATACTGCTCGCTTGATCTACATCAAAACACGCGTAACGACGTGACGATGCAGACCCAGACGAATTAATACAGGAGACACGCATGACTTTCCAGACTTGGGAAAACCCTATGGGGACAGATGGTTTTGAGTTCATCGAATACGCAGCACCAGACCCAAAAGCACTCGGTGAATTATTTGTCACCATGGGCTTTACCGCCATCGCCAGACACCGCACAAAAGATGTCACGCTGTTTCGCCAGGGTGACGTAAATTTCATCATCAATGCCGAAAAAGATTCGTTTGCACAGAAATTCGCCCGCAAGCATGGTCCATCGGTATGCGCTTTCGCATTCCGCGTCAAAGATGCGAATGCCGCCTACAAACGCGCGCTGGAATTAGGTGCCTGGGGCTTTGACAATAAAACCGGCCCGATGGAATTAAATATCCCTGCGATCAAAGGCATCGGTGATTCATTGATTTACTTCGTGGATCGCTGGCATGGAAAAGACGGCGCACAACCAGGCGCGATCGGCAATATCAGCATCTATGATGCTGACTTCGTTGCGATTCCGGGCGTTGAGTCCAATCCGGTTGGACTGGGGCTCACTTACATCGATCACCTGACCCACAACGTGCATCGCGGCCGCATGAAAGAGTGGGCCGACTTCTATGAAACACTGTTCAATTTCCGCGAAATCCGTTATTTCGACATCGCAGGCAAACACACTGGTCTCAAATCAAAAGCGATGACATCGCCTTGCGGAAAAATCCGGATTCCTATCAATGAATCTTCGGACGACAAATCACAAATTGCCGAATATCTCGACCTGTATCAGGGCGAAGGCGTGCAGCATATCGCCATGGGCACGGACGATGTGTATGCGACGGTCAGCGGCATGAAAGCAAGTGGCGTGGCGTTCCAGGACACGATAGACACTTACTACGATCTGGTAGATCGTCGTTTGCCCGGCCACGGTGAAAACCTGGAAGCCTTGCGCAAGTTACGGATTCTGATCGATGGCAAGAGCACGGAAACATCGCGTGAATTATTACTTCAGATTTTCACGACAACAGTGATCGGTCCTATTTTCTTTGAAATTATCCAGCGCAAGGGAGATCAGGGCTTCGGTGAAGGTAATTTCCGCGCCCTGTTTGAATCAATTGAACTCGATCAGATTCGTCGTGGTGTACTGAAAGACGACAAAGCGACAGCATAAAATTTCTGTACGGATGTGATGTGAATGACCTCAAAAGGCTGACCGGTTTCTGGTCAGCCTTTTGTCAAAGAGAGACAAACAATGGACAACATCAACACAAACAACATGACCGTCAGTAATGAAGAATTTCTGGCAACCGTGGCTGAAAAATCTCATGGGGCAGCGCTGCGGGGTGATTATGAGCATGCTGATTCGCACTACGTCGTCAAACAACATTGGCAGGCTTATACAGAGGCAGAACACGATCTCTGGCGCGCCTTATATCAACGGCAGATGTCGCTTTTACCGGGACGCGCATGTGACGAATTTATTGATGCCTTACATAAAATGAATGCAGCCGATGGCATTCCTGAATTTGAAAAAACATCGCGTGAATTATTTGCAGCAACTGGCTGGACTATCGTCGCCGTTCCTGGCCTGATTCCTGAACTGACCTTCTTTGAGCACCTTGCCAATCGTCGCTTTCCGGTCACCGTCTGGCTGCGCAAACCCGAAGAATTCAACTACATCGTCGAACCCGATGTATTCCATGATTTCTTCGGACATGTGCCTATGCTGTTCAATCCGGTATTTGCCGATTATATGCAGTTGTATGGCAAAGGCGGCTTAAAAGCCATGCAGCTGGGTGGTCTTGAGCAACTGGCGCGTCTGTATTGGTACACCGTGGAATTTGGCCTGATCAACACACCGCAAGGTTTACGCATTTATGGCGCAGGTATTTTATCTTCCGGTGGCGAAGTCGAATATTGTCTGATACCAGGCACCAGCTCGCGGCATATCCATCTGGATATACAACGCTGCCTGAATACGCTGTACAAAATCGATACCTATCAGGAAACCTACTTTGTCATTAACAGCTTCCAGGAATTATTTGATGGTACTGCGGCAGATTTTGCGCCGTACTATGAAAAACTGAAACAAGGTCAGGCGTTACCTGCCAATACCTTGTTGCCTGACGAAACCGAGCTTTTAGTGTAAATCCTTAGTCTTTACAAAGCCTGCGAACCACGAACGCCGGAGAGTAATTCACCGGCGTTTTTTGTGGGTAGCTGAACATTTACCAGTTTTCAAACCTGAATAAAATTTTTCAACACCTGTGGCAGTAATGACCAACGGGGTTGTCAATCAAACGCGGTTTGCGGTCAACTCTGCTATTGCGCAAAGCGACCAACACGGCTGGTTTGTAAACGTTGTAATGCCAGCGCTTGCCATGCAGGACTGGCATACGCCAGCGTCAGGTTTCTTTGCAGGCCGTGCCACAATCCCGCATCCAGATTCAGCTGCAGCGCTTCCAGATAATGCGTGCTGACCAGCATGAATTGCCGCCGGTAAGGAAGCAAATAAAGATGCGGGTCGGCCTGCAGTTGCTTGTCTGCGTCGGCGTAAGTGGCATACCAGAGATTACTCAGACCAGCGACTTCCGGGCCATGCCAGAAATCCCCCATGTCGTCACCCGCTTGCGCCTGACCAGACAGCACGTGGCGGGCATGCTCCCAATGAGAAAAGCCAATATCCGCCGCGGCCAGATTAAGACAATGGCGCAGTTGCCAGCCGTCAGGAATATCCCAGCGGTGCTGGCGACAAAGAACCTGCGCACGCTTGCGAGCATTGGCATTGTCACTTTGCAGCAGTGTTAACCACAGACGGGCGCGGGTTTTGAGTTCGTTGATTAAAACGTTCATGTCTGCGCTCCCTGAGTAGGGCAGACAATAAAAGGAAATAGTGCAGAAATATACAAGGTCAACATGATGAGCTCCGATTCGTTATCTGACGACCCGCTACGTCAAACGAATTTCGCTTATCACATCAAAAGATGGCAGCAACAGTATCGTCAGTAACGACATTAGTACTGTGGCTGCAAAGATAAAGGGTGAGAGCCTCTTGTGCGGGAAGGCGCCCCTTAGCACCTGTGCCGCGATTGTAAAGTCAGGTTGACAGCATTGTCAATCAGGCAGTTTTTGGTCTGATACATAATCCCCGATCAATTCCACCTCCAACTCTTTTGCCAGCATATCCATTGCTTGCTGATTGACGGGATAGGGATAATCCGTGATGCCTTTGACACCGTATTTCGTCAGCATATGCTGGTTTGGAAAATATACTCTGGGGGATGGGCGGGCAACACTGATACGATATTTCGTCATTGAGTCTATCGTTTTTGATAGAAATACAGCGAGTTCCGCACGATTTGAAAATGTATACACATGTTTATCATCATCCAACTCCACTTTAAAAATCGCAGGAACAGTCGCAATAGTCAATAAAGCAGAAATGTGAATCAAGGTACTATCAAAACCTAGCGAACTATAAAATGACTGCTCCTCCCTTTCGAGATCATTTAACTCGGATTGGAATGAGGTATTTTTTATATGATTTAGTTCATTTTTATTTTTTGCGGCTCCAGACACTCCTCCATGAAACCCAAGGACAGCATCTGGCATCAGTTTTTTCTGGAGCGCGGCAACAAACAGGTAATTGGCACAACTGGAAAAACAATAATCCTGTACTTGCAGTGCCACTTTATTGCTAGCCATCTCTTTAGCCACATCCAGAGCATCTTTTGCACTCCCACCTTCGGAGGTAATGACAATCAGTGATGCACCGCTTCGGATCTGTTCAATCAATGCATTTGCAGACTCTCGGTTAATTTCACCTTTAAAAAAAACAGTCTCCTGCTCACGGCGAAGCTCAAATGACTGTGCTGCCATTGTCGGCGCAGCAATGAACGTGACAATTAGAAAGGTAAGCACTGTCACGGTAGCATGGAAGCATAATTGCTTTAACATCAGATCAAACCTTTCTTTTTGACTAACCGACTCATTAGGCAGTCTGCAGCATCTTTGCTTCAGCATCGTTATTGACTTCCGCCTTAAGCCCATCGTCCAAACTCACCACATACCGCGCAGCATTAATCAAGATAGCGTCGTTTTCAATACAAACTGGCTTCACCTTCTGGCCGGGTCTTGAAACGTTTGTGCGCCCAGAAATATTCTGCCGGTGCTTTCAGGATTTCCTGCTCAATGAAAGCATTCATCTGACGGGTCGCTGCGGTGATATCTGCACCGGGATAATTCTCCCACGGTGGATGAAACGTGACTTTCCATCCCCGATAATCTGGCAGCATCGTTGCGATGACCGGCACCACTTTTGCACCGGTCGATGCGGCAAGCCGTGGCAATGCAGTCAGCGTTGCGGCAGGTACGCCAAAGAATGGAACGAACTCTGCATTTTTTGCGCCGAAATCCATATCTGGCAACATGAAATACGGCAGACCTTCATGCATCGCACGGATAATCGGTTTCACGCCATCCGCTCGTGAAAATAACTTCACCGGCCGAAACCGCGAACGGCCGCGACGCAAAGCGAGATCAAAAACTTTGTTTCTCTGCTCGGTGTAAATCGAGCACAATGTTGATTCCAGCATCACAGCGACACCAGCGACATCCAGACAAACAAAATGCGGACACATCAGTATGGTCGGCCCCTGTTGAATAACATCCAATGGAACGGCTGGTTCGACCTGAATCAGGCGCTTCAGACGAGGTTCTGATGCCCACCAGAGAATGCCGCGTTCCAGCACACTGCGTGCATACATTTGAAAATGCTGGCGGGCGATACGCACTCTTTCTGCCTCACTCAGATGCGGTAAACAGAGTCGCAAATTGGTCAGAGTAATATGGCGACGTTTGCGTATCAGAGAAAACAATATGCTACCGACGCCCGCCCCCAAACGCCCCAAAACTGGCAAAGGCAACCAATGCAACAACCACATCATCAGGAGCACAGCTCTCATGCCTGTCCCTCTGTAACATCAGTATCGGGACCACTGACACCATCCGGTTTTTTGTAGCGGTTATAGCTCCAGAAATACTGTGCTGGTGAACGGGCAATCAATTTTTCCATACCGCGATTAATCGCTTCCGCCTGTTGCACAGGATCGCTTCCCAACTCTTCCTCAAATGCGGCAAAACGTACGACGTAGCCACGCCCATGCGGTAAACGCTCAGCGTATGTCAGAATAATCGGCGCACCGTTCATGCTGTGCAACTTGGCTGACAAGGTCATCGTATACGCTGGCTTACCGAAAAATTTTGCCCAGACACCTTCGCCTTCCTGCGGCACCTGATCTGGCAACAAACCAATCGCCTCGCCTTTCTTCAGTGCCTTCGCCATAATGCGCACACCAGATAAATTCGCCGGTGCCAGCAAGAGATTATCCCGAGCGCGCGCGCCTTCGATCAAGGGTTTCAGTGCGTCTTTACGGGGCGGTCTATACATCACCGTCAAACGCGTGCGTACCGCGATCGACTGTGCCACAATTTCAAAGCAGCCTAAATGCGGTGTCAGAAAAATTACGCCTTTTTTGGCATCCAGCGCCTGTTGCACTAAGTCCCAGTTTTCTAAACTGGCGGTACGCAAAACACGATCAGGTTTCGCGCACCAGATAAAAGGTAACTCGAGTATATTTTTCCCTGCCTCTTTGATCGCATCGCTTAAATGTGCGGTAAATCCGGCACGTTCGAGATTTTCCCGCAAGCGCCGACGATAAGAGCCTGACAACAAATACACAATACGTCCTAATACTGCGCCAATCAGATGCAGTACGGAGAGCGGAAAAATCGACAGAAATCGGAATAGAATGACAAGCATGACGCTGCTCAAGAATAGGTAAAAAAAAGAGGGGTATTCGACAGAAATCGAATAGAGAGCGTAAAATATCACACATTGGCTAGCTGTTGAGGTTCTGACAGCAAGCTACCGCCGAGTTAACAGACAACTTGCGAGGCGGTTTATAAAATTCGCTAAAGCGTCGCAGGATCTCTTTCCGACTGCGGCACAATTTTTTACGGTCATTTTTACAGGAGCCTGCGATGGCAAATGATTTTCTTTTTACCTCAGAATCCGTTTCTGAAGGACATCCCGATAAAGTCGCGGATCAAATCTCCGATGCAATTCTCGACGCTATTCTCGAACAAGATCCCTATTCCCGTGTTGCGGCTGAAACGCTGACAAACACTGGTTTAGTTGTCCTTGCCGGTGAGATTACGACGCAAGCCAACATCGACTATATTCAAGTAGCGCGCGATACCATCAAACGTATCGGCTACGATAATACTGAATATGGTATCGACTACAAAGGTTGTGCCGTACTGGTCGCCTACGACAAGCAGAGTAACGACATTGCACAAGGTGTGGATCGCGCGAGCGACGACTATCTGAACATCGGTGCGGGTGATCAAGGTCTGATGTTCGGCTACGCTTGCGATGAAACACCTGAGCTGATGCCAGCACCGATTTATTACGCACATCGTCTGGTCGAGCGTCAGGCGCAATTGCGTAAAGATGGCCGTCTGCCTTTCCTGCGTCCGGATGCCAAATCTCAGGTCACAATGCGTTATGTCGATGGCAAGCCACACAGCATCGACACTGTCGTGCTGTCAACCCAGCACAGCCCGGATCAAAGCGAAACACCAACCAAGATGAAGCAGTCGTTCATCGACGCGGTCATTGAAGAAATTATCAAACCCGTGCTGCCGAAAGAATGGCTGCAGGATACCAAATACCTGATCAACCCTACCGGTCGCTTTGTGATCGGTGGTCCGCAAGGTGATTGCGGTCTGACTGGTCGTAAAATTATCGTTGATACATACGGTGGTGCCTGTCCGCATGGTGGTGGCGCATTCTCCGGTAAAGATCCTACAAAAGTAGATCGTTCTGCTGCTTACGCTGCACGTTATGTCGCAAAAAATATCGTGGCGGCAGGTCTGGCTAAGCAATGTCAGATTCAGGTGGCATATGCGATCGGCGTGGCACGGCCTATGAATGTCACGGTTTATACCGAAGGCACAGGCGTGATTCCTGACGCGCAGATCGCTGCACTGGTCAATGAATATTTTGATCTGCGTCCAAAAGGTATTATCCAGATGCTGGATTTACTGCGTCCGATTTATTCAAAAACTGCGGCGTATGGTCACTTTGGTCGTGAAGAGCCTGAGTTCACTTGGGAACGCACAGATAAAGCAGCGATCTTGCGGGCGGCGGCAGGTTTGTAATTTTTGTAGCGGGAGTTGAAGTAACGATGCAGTGGTTTTTATTGAGTGGTAAAAAAGTCATTGCATCGTCCTGCAAAAAAACAGCGCTGGCCTGCACGATGCTGATATCCGCCGTATCAGCATCCTCGACATTTGCCGCCCCCCTAGCCAAGACAAAAACCGTCACTGATTGGTGCACTCCGCTTGCACTCAAATTACCGGGAGTCAATGTCAACGATTGCCTCAAAAGTAAGTTGATACCCGCAGGTACAAATTCACTGAATGGTTTTCCTCTGCTTTCACGTGACTGGCGTGCAGATGCCAGACATCCGCATGCCGTCAAAGTATTGCTGCTCGGCGGCATTCACGGAGACGAACAAACGGCGTCGGCCATCGTATTTAAGTGGCTGGAAAATATCCAGAAAAATGACGTGACCGAGTTTCATTGGAAAATCGCGCCAGTCGTGAATCCTGACGGCTTACTCGCGGCGAAACCGCGCCGGGTCAACGCCCGCGGCATTGATCTGAACCGCAACTTCCCCACGCCGGAATGGGAAAAAGAAGCGCCCGCCTACTGGGCTCGCGTGACTCGAAAAGACCCGCGCCGCTATCCAGGTAAAGCACCGATTTCAGAACCAGAAAGTCGCTGGGTGTATGACACCATCGAAAAATACAAACCAGATGTAATCATCTCCGTTCATGCACCATTTGGTGTGCTGGATTTTGATGGTCCGAGTAAACCGCCAAATCGTTTTGGCAGACTGGTCTATAACCGTGTCGGTGTTTATCCGGGCTCACTGGGAAACTATAGTGGCTTGCATAAGGATATTCCAGTCGTCACCATAGAGTTACCCAACGCAACTCAGATGCCACCTGAAGCTGAGGTGCAACGCATCTGGCAAGACATGCAAAAATGGATACGCCAGAATATCGCGGCACCGGTAAGAACTGCGCGCAACCCTTAAGTAAAAGTATTTTCAAAAAAGCAGTTGCAGCTACTTAACTCGACGCAGAAAAATAAATTGATTATTTTTCTAAATAAAGGGAATTTTTTTCGTTATGACGAATCTTAGCTCTGACTGATCAGAATCAATACGCCAGTCTTCAGAATAAGTTATTTAATCACAATAGTTTTTCTGTCAAGCCCATCTATCATCCTCCGTTACTTATTACATAATAATTAGTAAAAATATTTTTAACTATTTGTTATGTAATATCCCTGTTTGCTTCGCACATCCCGTGTTTCGATGAAGCAAGTTCGATATTTACTAATTGAAAAGAAATTTTCTTCTGTTGGTAAAAAATTTACTTTTTTAAGTAATTAAAAATACGCAACACTGTCATTTTCCCTTAACAAATTATCTGATTAACTATTTATCGCTATCAGGACAATCGCTTGTCGGGTAGCGAGCATGTATCGCAGTGTTTTCGCTGGGCGATAAGCCATTTGCTTCAGGCTTTCCCGCTTTGATCTGGTTTGTTTAAGTTCTACTCTTAACTTGCTGCCATAAGCTGCAAGTTCAATAACATTAACAACAATTTAGGGATAAACAAAAATGACACGTACTTCTAATACCAGCTTAGTGTTCCGGCCAACCATGATGGCAGCGTTGCTTGCCTGTGCATGGAGCGCCTCAGCAGCAGACAAAATCAATTTGGAGCAATTGACGCCTTCGGCGACAGCGCAATCTGCGGCAAGCAGATCATCCTCGGTCACAGGTAAAGCGAGCTCGGGGGCTCCCAGCATCCACAGCACTTTGGGTTTAACAAGCAGTGAACTGCAAGCCGCACGCAGCCAGACTTACGCTAACGGTCGCGTAGTAACGCGCTTCCAACAATTTCATCAAGGTGTGCCAGTCTGGGGTGAGGCCATTGTTGAGCACGCCAATGCTGGCGCAGCGCAATCGACCCTGTCAGGCTATCTGATCAGCAATCTGGCCAAAGATGTACCAAATGCCAAACCGTTCTATTCAACAACACAGGCAGTTACTCTGGCAAAAACTCAGGCTCGCGCATCCAGCAGCGAAAATGAACAGGCAAAACTGTTTGTGAAACTGGACGAGAATAACGTCGGCAAACTGGTCTATCTGGTGTCATTTCTTGACACTACAAATCCGGCAAAACCCAGCCGTCCGCATTTCATCATTGATGCCAATACCGGTGTCGTTGTCGAGAAATGGGAAGGTCTGACTCACGCAACGACAGGCACAGGGCCTGGCGGCAATGCGAAAACTGGTCAGTATGAATATGGTACAACAGCCGGATACGGCTTCCTTGATGTGACTGTCAGTGGTTCAACTTGTACACTCAACAGCACTAATGTTGCCACCTACAACATGAATAGTGCGACCTCAGGCGCAGGTACGCTGCATTCATTTACCTGCCCGAGAAATACCGTCAAAACTATCAATGGCGGTTACTCACCGATGAATGATGCACATTACTTCGGTAACCAGGTATTCAACATGTACCAGACTTATCTCGGCGTGCGTCCTATCAGCCAGAAACTGGTCATGAAAGTGCATTATGGCTCCAGCTACGAAAATGCATTCTGGGATGGCAGCTCGATGAATTTCGGCGATGGTGCCTCCACTTTCTATCCGTTAACAGCACTGGATGTAACCGGGCATGAAGTAAGCCATGGCTTCACCGAACAAAACTCCGGTCTGGTGTATTCGGGTATGTCGGGTGGTATGAACGAAGCGTTCTCCGATATGGCTGGTGAAGCAGTTGAGTACTATGTCAAAGGGACGAATGATTTCAAAGTCGGTACCGATATTTTCAAAGCCACAGGTGCATTACGTTATATGTACAACCCACCGCTGGATGGCGGCTCCATTGCAAATGCGAGCAACTACACCAGCAGCCTCGATGTTCACTATTCGAGCGGTGTGTATAACAAAGCCTTTTACCTGTTAGCAACAACAGCAGGCTGGAATACACGCAAGGCATTTGAAGTGATGGCAGATGCGAATCGTCTCTACTGGACATCCAGCAGCACATTTAACCAAGGTGCCTGCGGTGTTGAAAAAGCAGCGACTAACCGTGGCTATGCCGTTGCCGATGTGACTGCGGCCTTCGCCAGCGTTGGTGTCAGCTGCACCACAACAACACCGACCGCCACCCCACTGACAAAAGGCGTAACCGTCAGCGGCATCACACTGGCGAAAGGTGCAACGAAACTGTATTCCATCGTGGTTCCTGCTGGCGCGACCAATCTGACATTTAAATTGTCTGGCGGTACAGGTGACGGTGATATTTATGTCAAAGCATCGACAGCACCGACAACGACATCGTACACAGCAAAATCAACCGGTTCCACCAATACAGAAACCGTGACTATTGCTTCGCCGTCAGCTGCAACATACTATGTTCTGGTCAGTGCATACGCGGCAGTCAGTAGCACAACGCTGGTCGCGAACTATCAATAAACGTAAGTACAAAGCAGTCGCTCATTCGTAACGAATGAGAAAAAAAATCCCGCTCCTTCTGCTATGCAGTTGAGCGGGATTTTTAATGTGCAGAAGTGCCGCAAAAATGTGTGATCTGAACATCCTTTCTGAATCCGCGCGTCAATTCAGATCTGCATAACAAATCAACTTTCTTACGGGGTGCCATATCAGAAGCAGGAAATATATGCTTACATGGAACTAGTCAGTTAATTCTGTGTCGATGTATAGCTACAATGGCGCAGATAAACAATACGACACCAGCCACAAAACAAGTAACGAAATCACATAGCGGAGAACTCTTAAAAAATGAAACCACAGTTATCACTGCTCACCACCCTCTGCATGCTCGGCGTAACCAGCATCGCGGCGGCACAAACCACGGATTCTCAACAATGGCTGGAAGACGTCACCGGAGAGAAAGCACTGAATTGGGTCAAATCACAAAACCAGGTCACCCGTAACAAGCTCGATAACGACGCTGGTTTCAAACAATTACGCAGTGATTTGCAAGTCATCCTGAATTCCAAAGACCGCATCCCCGGCATACGAAAAATGGGCGATGCCGTCTATAACTTCTGGACCGACGCGGAGCACCCGCGCGGTGTCTGGCGCAAAACTTCACTCGAAGAATATCGCAAGGCGCAACCGAAATGGGAAACTGTGCTCGACATCGGCGCGCTGGCGGCGGCAGAAAATGAAAACTGGGTATTCAAAAACAGTAATTGCCGCGAACCTGCGTTTGACCGTTGCCTGATTGAACTCTCGCGTGGCGGCGCAGATGCGGTCACCATGCGTGAATTCGATCTGAACACAAAAACTTTTGTGAAAGACGGTTTCTCGCTGCCTGAAGCAAAAATGTCGCTGGACTGGCGCGATAAAGACACCTTGTTTGTCGCCACCGACTTTGGTGCCGGATCACTCACCGATTCAGGTTATGCCCGCATCGTCAAAGTATGGAAGCGTGGCACTCCGATCAGCGCAGCCAAAACCATTCTGGAAGGTAAAAAATCCGACATGGCTGTTTCGGCGCAAAGTACGCAGCATGGCGGAATTCAACACAATCTGGTTCATCGTCAAATCACTTTTTATACCGCAGAAAATTTTTTACTTGATGGAGATCAATTACAGAAGCTCGATATCCCTGAAAAATCCGGCGTCGCCTTTTTCAGCACACAAATGATCGTGACACCACGAGAAACTTGGAAAATTGGTGAAAAAACCTATGCCAGTGGCAGCGTTCTCGCGATTGATTTCGAAGCCTTTCAACATGGTGATCGCCAATTCACCAATCTGTTTGAGCCAACAGACAGTACGTCTTTCACGGGCTTAACTGCAACTAAGAACTACCTGTTAGTACAGTCACTCAACAATGTTAAAAGCCATTTGCAGGAATGGAAATTTGCAGATGGAAAGTGGGCGTCCCGCCAGGTGCAGCTACCGACCATGGGCGCAGTGGGCATCAGTGCCGTTGACACTGAAGGTAATGATGATTACTTCCTGAGTTATTCTGATTATCTGACTCCAAGCGTCTATCTTCTCGCACATGCTGCCAACGATACACGCGAACAATTGAAATCAGCGCCAGCATTTTTTGATGCAACTCCTTACGAAACAGTTCAGCAATTTGCAACTTCGGCTGATGGCACGAAAGTTCCTTACTTCGTCGTCAAACGGAAAGATGTCAAATACGATGGCAACAATCCTACCCTGCTTTACGGTTACGGCGGTTTCCAGATTTCTATGACACCATCCTATTCTGGCGCCTTAGGTAAAACCTGGCTGGAAAAAGGCGGCGTCTATGTTGTTGCTAATATTCGTGGCGGCGGTGAATTCGGCCCACGCTGGCATCAGGCCGCACTGAAAGAAAACCGTCAGCGTGCGTATGATGACTTCGCTGCCGTCGCAAACAGCCTGATCTCCAGCAAAATAACCAGCCCGCGTCATCTTGGTGCCATGGGTGGCAGTAACGGCGGCCTGCTGGCGGGCGTTGCCCTGACCCAGCATCCGGAATTGTTCAATGCCGTTGTCAGTCAGGTGCCGTTGCTGGATATGCAGCGCTACAATCAACTGCTGGCGGGTGCGTCCTGGATGGGCGAATATGGTAACCCTGACGTGCCGCAAGAATGGGCATACATCCAGCGTTACTCGCCTTACCACAACGTCAAAGCAGGCGTTCGCTATCCTAATGTTCTGTTTATTACCTCAACCCGTGATGATCGCGTACACCCTGGCCATGCCCGTAAAATGGCGGCAAAAATGCTGGATCAGGGTCACAAAAATGTTTGGTACTACGAAAACATCGAAGGCGGACATGGTGGTGCGGCAAATAATGAACAAAGAGCCGATATGAGTGCAATTACCTACAGCTTCTTGTGGAATATGTTAAAACGCGACAACGACGCAAATGCAGTTCGCTGATGGCGGCAAACTGCCACAAATTTGGCAGGCGCTGATTCGACGTCGATAGTCGAATCAGTCTGCGATCCAATCACAATCCGTTTAATCCGTTTACAATCCGTTATCCTGTTGTGGGATAACGGATTTTTTATTTAACAGGGCTGACGCAAAATTGACCCGGCAAGACTAAAAAGCTTTTTTCTGCTTTGGAAAACATCGCTGGTAAGCGATGTCCGTTTCGCCAGCAGGCAACATGTTGCCTGAAACCCTGGCTACACCATGGCGACGAAGATAGTACGAATAGGTCGGCCAGGAGCCATCACGCCGCAGGGGCGGTTTTGCGTCAGTCCTACTTAAGAATTTGCATGACACTGTTCCAACTACTGAAAACATTTATCCGCCGCCATTGGCAGCGCTATTGCGCAGCAGCCAGTATGCTGTTCGCCGTCGCCCTGATGACCGTATTGATACCACGTCGCGTTGGCGCCGTGATTGATGGACTGGTCAGTGGTCAGCTTGATCAACGCGGTATGCTGACCGAACTCGCATGGCTGTTATTGATGGGCATCGCCATTTATTTCCTGCGTGTCGGCTGGCGCATGCAGCTGTTCACGGCCTCGTATCAGCTCGGCGTTGAACTTCGCACTCGTTTATATCAGCGCCTGAGTTTACAGGGACAGAATTTTTTTCAGCAACAACGTACCGGCGACCTGATGGCACTCGGTACCAATGATGCCGATGCGATAGAACTTGCGGCCGGTGAAGCAGCACTGGCAGGTTTTGATGGATCAATGACATTTGCCCTGGTCATCGGCATGATGTTACTTGGCGTGGACTGGCGTCTTGCGGTGGCGGCGTTATTGCCATTTCCCCTGATGGCCTGGGCGTTCCGGCATATCACACATCAGGTGCATGAAGCCTCGCGCGATTCGCTGGAACGCTTCAGCAAACTCAACGATCAGGTGCAGGAAACCCTCGCTGGCGTGCGCACTCTGCGCGCTCTGGGTCTGGAACAACGCAGTGCCGCGCAGTTTGCCAAACTCGCTGAAGACGCTGCCAGCGCCAGCCTCTCGGCGCAAAGCTGGGAAGCCGCCTATGAGCCTGCGGTCGGCATCACGCTGACGGCAGCCGGTGCACTGACATTGGCGGTCGGCGGCTATCTCGTGTGGCACGAAGAAATGACGATAGGCGCGCTCACCAGCTTTACTATGTATCTGGGACAACTGATCTGGCCCATGTTTGCTGCGGGCTGGGTATTGTCTCTGATGGAGCGCGGCAAAGCAGCCTGGGGCAGGCTGGAACCTGTTCTGTCACAAGAACTGTCGATTCAGGACAAAGGCACGCTGAGCAGCCCGCTATCTGGCACGATTCATTTCGACCACATCAGTTTTTCGTATCCCGGCCAGAGCAGAAATGCACTGAACGATATTTCGGTGTCAATCTCGCCTGGACAAACGCTGGGCATCGTCGGGCCAACCGGCGCAGGGAAATCCAGCATCATTAAATTGCTGTTGCGGCAAATAGAAACTGCACATGGGCAGGTGCGGTGGGGTGAACATGCCATCGCAGAATATCCATTGCACAGCTTACGAACGGCCATTAACTGGGTAGCACAGGAACCTTTTTTATTTTCGGCGTCAGTGGCAGAAAATATTGCGCTGTCGAATCCCTATGCCAGTCGTGAGCAGGTAATCCGTGCCGCGACCTTAGCGGCAGTACATGATGACATTCTGCGTTTCCCACAAGGCTACGACACACCCGTCGGTGAACGTGGTGTCACACTATCAGGTGGCCAGCGCCAGCGCGTTGCGATTGCCCGCGCACTGCTGACATCCAGTCCGCTGTTGATACTGGACGATGCGCTTTCCGCCGTCGATACGGATACCGAAACCCGCATCCTTCAGCATCTTGCCGAATTACGCAAAAAACAAAACGAACGCAGTGCGATCATCATCAGTCACCGCCTGAGTGCGGTGGTCGATGCCGATCACATCCTTGTTTTGCGGGATGGGAAAATCACAGAACAAGGAACGCATCAACAACTGCTGGACGCCAATCAATGGTACGCATCGCAATGGCGCTATCAGCAACTGGAGGCAAGCTTACATGCCGCGTGATATGAGTACGACAGAAAATACCACTCCGAAATCTGAAAAAAAATTAGCCGTACAGTTATTGGTGCAAGCAGCCCAGCCGGAAAAAAAGCACGTGATCTGGGGCGTATTTTTTTTGCTGATTGCGGCGGGACTGGAAGCGCTCGGCCCTTTGCTAGGTAAAGCGTTTATCGACCGTTATCTGCTGCCGCGCATCATGGACTGGCCTGCTGTTATCGCCTTACTGGTGGCGTATGTCGTAACAGGCTGGGGAGCAACCTGGCTGCGCTACATGCAGCTGACCCGACTTGCGGGGGTTGCAATGCGTTCAGTGCGGCGCTTACGCGAACAAGTGTATGGGCACGTCCTGCGTTTGCCTATGGCCTTCTTCGATAAGGCGATTACCGGTCAGCTTGTCAGCCGCGTCACCAACGATACCGAGTCAGTCAAAAATCTGTATGTGCAGGTGCTGTTTGTGATGCTGGACAGCTCCATCGTTGTGCTCGGTGCACTGGTGGCAATGGCATGGCTGGACTGGCGGCTGATGCTGATCGTCATCACGTTAATTCCGGCCGTCGTGATTATTGTCTGGTTTTACCAGCGCTGGAGCGCTCCGGCGGTCAGCAGGGCGCGCCAGTTACGCAGCGACATCAATGCGCAGGTTGCAGAGAGCATCAGTGGCATGAGCGCACTGCAGGCCAGCAATGCCGAACAACGTTTCGGCCAACGCTTTGCTAATACCAACCAATTGCATTACGTCGCCCGCCTTGATGAATTGCGCGCAAATGCGTGGTTACTACGACCAGCGCTGGATTTACTCAATTCCGTGCTGCTGGTAGTCGTGATTTACAGCTTTGGGCAACGCAGTTTTTCAGGGGTCGAAGTCGGGATTCTGTATGCATTTGTCAGTTATATCGCGCGCGTTGTTGACCCGCTGATTCAGATTACGCTGCAATTCGGACAAATTCAGCAAGCCGTCGTCTCAGCTGCGCGGGTCAATACCTTGTTACATGAACAGCAGGCAACTAACACCAGTACCGATGTACAAATGCTGTCAGGCGACGTGAACATCGCGCATCTGAGCTTTGCATACAGCGCTGGACATCCGGTATTGCAGGACGTAAATTTACACGTGCCGGCAGGGAGTTTTTTTGGTGTAGTCGGTCATACCGGCAGCGGAAAATCGACACTGATGAGTTTGCTGCTGCGCTTTTATTCCGCGCAATCTGGCAGCATCAGGATCGATGGGCATGACATTGCCGCTTTCTCAGATGAGCATTTCCGCGCCAGCGTCGGCCTGGTACCGCAAGAACCTTTTTTACTTGCCGCCAGCGCACGTGAAAATATTGCGATGGGACGCAGCATCAGCGAGGCTGACATCATCACGGCAGCGAAAGCAGCGCACGTCCATGAGTTTATTCTGCAACTGGAACATGGCTATGCCACGCCACTCGGCGAAGGTGGAGCCAGACTATCCACCGGGCAAAAACAACTGATCGCCATTGCCCGCGCGCTGGCGGGTCGGCCACGCATCCTGTTCCTGGACGAAGCGACCTCCCATATTGACAGCGAAACCGAGCAGATCGTGCAGATTGCGCTGAACGAATTACGTGGCAAAGTCACCATCATCGCCATTGCGCATCGCCTTTCCACCATCAGGGATGCGGACAGCATCATCGTTCTGAATCACGGCAAAATCGCAGAACAAGGTCAGCATCAGGAATTAATGCAGATAGATCAGGGTATTTATCAAAAACTGTATCTGCTGCAAACTTTAGAGGATTAAACCGACATGAAATGGATTGCTGCCATAGTGGCATCGCTGGGCATCATCGCTGCGGGCGTGCTGGCCTACGTGTTTCTGGTACTTGCACCAAACCTGCCGCCACTCGACGCGGTAACCGATTACCGTCCCAAGATACCGCTGCGTATCTACACAGCAGATAACGCGCTGATCGGTGAATTTGGCGAAGAACACCGTGAATTTGTACCAATCAAAGAGATTCCAGAAAAACTGAAAACAGCCTTGCTGTCGACTGAGGATGCGCGCTTTTACGAACATAGCGGTATCGACTTTATCGGTGCCGGTCGCGCCGTGCTGGCAGATTTGCGCGGTGGTTTTCATCAGGGTGCCTCGACCATCACGATGCAGGTTGCCAGAAATTTTTTCCTGTCACAGGAAAAAACCGTGAATCGCAAACTCAAAGAATTACTACTCACCACCCGTATTGAAGCCGCACTCAGTAAAGACCAGATTCTGGAGTTGTACATGAATCAGATTTATCTGGGTCAGCGTACCCATGGCTTTGCCGGCGCGGCGCGTACTTACTTCAATAAATCGCTGAATGAACTGAGTCTGGCGGAAAGCGCAATGCTGGTCGGGATTCCGAAAAATCCGGTGCGGCATAATCCGGTCAGTAATTTCCAAAAGGCCAAGCAAAGGCAGGAAGTGGTGCTCAAACTCATGCTCAATCGCGGCGCGATTACCGAAGCGCAATACGATCAGGCCATACATGAAAGAATCACCGTCACCGGCAAACAAATTTATGACACTCATGCCGACTATGTCGCTGAAATGGTGCGCCAGAAAATCGTCGACGAATACAAAGAACAAGCCTACACCAGTGGTATCAAAGTCTATACCACGCTGCTGAAAGCAGATCAGGAAGCTGCTTATGAAGCAGTGCGTAACAACGTCATGGCATACGACCAGCGCCACGGCTATCGCGGCCCCGAAGCCTTTATTCAGTTACCTGCTGATGAAGATGAACGTGACGATGCGATTGATGAAGTGCTGCGCAAACATCCCTCCAGCGATAAATTACAGGCAGCGGTCGTAACCGAAGTCAGCAGCAAAATCATCAAGGCGGAACTAGCCAACGGTGACACCGCAGTGGTTGATGGCGACGGCTTAAAATTTGCGGCAAACGCCTTACAAGCGAAAGCAAAATCCAGTCTGAAAATCGTTCCGGGCGCGGTGATCCGCGTGATACAGGATACGAAGAAACGCTGGAGTATCAGCCAGTTACCTGAAGTCGAAGGTGCCTACGTTGCCCTGAATGCTGAGACCGGTGCTTACCGTGCACTGATAGGCGGATTCGATTTCAATCGCAAAAAATTCAACCATGTCACCAGCGCCTGGCGTCAGCCTGGCTCCAGCATCAAACCATTCATTTATTCAGCGGCGCTGGAAAAAGGCTTTTCTCCGGCAACATTGATCAATGACGTGCAACTCTCCGCCACAACAGGCACCTTGCTACGCTGGGACCCGCGTAATGACGATGGCAAATATGATGGCCCCATCAGCATGCGTACGGCGCTGGCGCAATCGAAAAACGTCGTTTCTGTGCGCATACTCAAAGCCATCGGTGTCGATACTGCGCATAACTGGTTGCCACGTTTTGGCTTTAATAAAGAAAAGCATCCGGATGATCTGACTATGGCGCTAGGCACTGGGGCAGTCACACCAGCGCAACTAGCGGCAGGGTATGCCGTATTTGCGAATGGTGGTTATCAGATCACGCCGTGGCTGATCAGCAAGGTCGTTGATGCCAAAGGCAAGGTGCTGAGTGAAAATAAAGTACCGGCGATTGCCCAAGAAGATGCTCGTGTGATTGATGGCAGGAATGCCTTTGTGATGCATAGCCTGTTAAGTGAAGTCACCCGCAGCGGTACGGGTGCCTCAGCCAGCGCGCGCTTAGGGCGCCATGATCTGGCTGGTAAAACAGGGACGACCAGCGATGCGGTTGACGGCTGGTTTGCTGGCTACGCAGCGAATGTCGTCGCGGTTGCATGGATGGGCTATGACGATCCTAAATCCTTAGGCGGCAGAGAATTTGGCTCAACGCTCGCCTTACCTATCTGGATAGACAGCATGCGTGCGAGTCTTGCTGGCAAAGCAGAGAGCCAGAGAAGCGCCCCGGACGGTGTCAGCAATGCCGAAGGCGACTGGATGTACGTGGAATTTCTGAATGGCGGCGGCGTAAAAACATTGGATATGGATGAGGCAGTCAGCCCGCCACCATAACTCACCACCCAAAAAAAACCCGCAGAAAAATCTGCGGGTGAATATCCTGACCTTTGGAGGTAAAGCAGTAGGACGCTGGCATCTTAATCAACGTGAATGACACGTTGATGACAATACCGGCGAACGCCACGAACTGCATTCACTGAATTAAAAATTTATGCTGCTCTGGCGATAGCACCTGGCTCTCTTAATGCAGAAAATCCAGCGTCCAGATCGGCAATTAAATCCTCCACTGCTTCCAGTCCGATATGCAAACGTATCATCGGTGTACTCCATTTTTCTGCATTAATCGTCCGGTACCCGGCTGGGCGAGTCGGCAGAATCAGGCTTTCATATCCGCCCCAGCTGAAACCTATTCCAAACAAACGTGTACGGTCAATCAATGCCGCGACCTGCGCTTCAGTCACATTCGAATGAAAGACCGCGCCCATCAATCCACATGCATATTCGGCACGGAAATCGCGCTTCCACAACGCGTGCCCTGCAGCGCCTTCCAGCGGTGGATATAAAACTTCTGCCACTTCAGGCTGCGCCTGCAGCCACTTCGCAACAACCTGCGCACTTTCTCGATGCACAGCCAGGCGCGCAGCCATGGTACGCAAACCACGCAATGCCAGCGCCGCATCATCACCGCCGACAGACATGCCCAATTGCTTATACGTATTGCGAATACGCAGATGCAAGGCTTCATTCGTCAAGATCGCCCCCATCAACGCGTCAGAGTGACCGACGATGTACTTGGTCGCTGCATGCAGTGAAACATCCACACCCAGCGCAAAGGAATCCCAGCCTATCGGTGTAGCCCATGTGCTGTCAGAAACCACCACCGCACCAGCCGCATGTGCAACAGCCGCAATCGCCGGTATGTCCTGCACTTCAAACGTCAGCGAACCCGGAGACTCAACAAAAACCACTTTGGTGGTCGGCTGCATCAAGGCAGCAATACCCACACCAATCAGCGGGTCGTAATACGTTGTGCTGACACCGATCTGTTTCAACAAACCATCACAGAACTGGCGTGTAGGATCGTAAGCGGTATCAACCATCAACAGATGATCGCCCGGTTTCAGCAAAGCCAGCAAGGTCGTTGTAATCGCCGACAAACCCGACGAGGTCAGCATGCAGGCAGCAGCGCCTTCAGCGGCACACAGCGCCTGTTCCAGCGCCAGTGTGGTTTCGGTTGCATGGCGCGCATACGAGCGGCGGGTGCCATTAGCTTCCTGCAAAGCCGCACAATCGGGAAACAACATTGTCGAAGCACGAACCACGGGCGGGTTGACGGGGCCATGATGCTCTTTTCCTTTGCGGCCGGCATGGGTCAGGCGCGTTGCCGTTTGCAATTCAGATGAGTGTTGCTGCATGGCGTTCTCCAGAGACAGAATATTTCAGGTATCGCATTCAGGTGACTGTAGGCGATGGTATAACCGTCATCGTAACAATCATCGGGCAGAAATTTTTACTCATTTTTTTATGCATATATGCTATTTTTAGAAAAAATTGCTAAAAACTTTCAATTATGGATAAAAAAGATCTTGAAATACTGAATTTCTTGCAGAAAGATGCCTCCATTTCTCTGGCAGATCTGGCGCAGGCAGTGCATCTTTCCGTCACACCTTGCTGGCGGCGGGTGCAGAAACTGCAGGAAGATGGCGTCATCCGCAGTCAGGTTGTTTTATGCGATCCGGGCAAACTGAATCTCGGTTTAACCGTGATGGTGGCGCTCAAGGCGGCGCAGCATAACGAGAAATGGATGCAGAAGTTTATTGCGGGCGTCAAAGACATCAGCGAGATCGTTGAGATACTGCGCATGAGCGGCGACATCGACTATCTGTTGAAGGTCCACGTGCCGGATATGGCAGGTTTTGATCTGGTCTATAAAAAACTGGTGAAAGTCGCCGACTTACAGGACGTCAGCTCCAGTTTTGTGATGGAAGTGATTAAGAGTACTACCGCATTGCCTCTGGACTATGCGGTAGTGAAACCACCAAAAGCGGGCTGATCAGCCACGGAAGCGGTAGTTTTCCTGCGTGAACAGGTCGATGCCGCACTGCAGGTTTTCTATCCAGTCGAGGAACGCGTGTATCGCTTCTTTACCGACAAAATAACGGCCATGCTGCGGCACCATCATTTCAATGTCCATTTGCCGTACCATGTTTGCCCACAGGCGACAGACCTTGTTTGACACCATGTAACGCTTATGGAAACCACTCATGGTGTGCAGCTCTTCGAGGAAATCTGCTTTGGTTCTCATCGGTTTCTCGATATCGCTCGCATCCACCATCGACGCGCCCATATCACCGGAAAACAGAATTTTTGATTTCGAGTCGTAAAACTGGAAATTGCCTTCCGCATGCAAAAAATGCGCAGGTATTGCATGGATCGTGGTGTCACGCATAGGCACGGGCATACCCTCATCCGGAATACCGATAATGCGGCCGTCAGCGCGGTTCAGATTACAAAAATGCGGTACAAAACGTGACCAGAGTTTAGACACATACAGACTACATTCAGTACTGAAAAGCCACTTATCCAGTGAACCGATAATGTCTGGGTCCTGATGCGAAGCAAACATATACTTCAACTGCTGCTTGGGTACGTATTTGTGCATCGCCAGTACCAGCGAGTTGTATGTCAGATGGCCGGACGGATCTATCAAAGCGCCTTCACCATCGGAAACGACAAGGAACTGGTTGGCCTGAACGGCATGATCCCCGGCATCTTTCACCAGATCGTTAAACATCACGCAGATGTGTTTGCCGTCATTGTAAAGTTCAATAGCCAATTTTGCTCCCGGTGGCAAGGTTATTTAAATATGAAAAATTAAATATAACGAATTATTGTAGTGCAGAAAAAGGCCTGTATTCTTGACTTGAATCAAAATAAATATTTTCTTACAGACAAGAATTTGTGCTTAAAAACGGAGAATGAGTTCAGCCGCCTGACAAACCGCTCCTTTTTCACAAGCAAAAAAAGCGTGCTGACATTGCCATCAGCACGCTTTTGAAAAAATGGACGATTAAAATGAACGATTACACCAGGCGTTGCCAGATTGCCGTTGTTGCGGCGGCCTGATTCAATGAATAGAAATGCAGCCCAGGTGCGCCGCCTGCCAGCAAACGTTCGCACATAGATGACACCACGTCGAGTCCAAAGGCTTTGATCGACACTGTGTCGTCGCCAAAACTCGCCAGCTTCAGACGTACCCAGCGCGGGATCTCTGCGCCGCACATTTCAGAGAAACGCAACAACTGACTGCTGTTGGTAATCGGCATAATGCCCGCCACGATAGGTGCGGTCACACCAGCCTTCTGCGCTTCATCAACAAAGCGGAAATAAGCGTCCGCATTGTAAAAATATTGCGTGATGGCGGCATTGGCTCCGGCGTTCATCTTACGGACAAAATTTTGTAAATCGTCTTGCGGTGAACGCGCCTGCGGATGCATTTCCGGATAAGCCGCCACTTCGATATGAAACCAGTTACCAGTTTCGGCACGGATAAATTCAACCAGATCACTGGCGTGACGGAATTCGCCGCCCATGCCATAGCCACTCGGCAAATCACCACGCAACGCCACCAACCGCCGTATATCGTTGGCCTGATATTGCTGCAGAATGTCGCGTATCGATTCACGGCTGCCGCCGACACAAGACAAATGCGGCGCGGCATCATAGCCTTCTTTGCGAATGTCCAGAACGGTATCCAGCGTTCCCTGCTGCGTCGTGCCACCGGCACCAAATGTCACGGAAAAATATTTAGGCTGCAACTCAGCCAGTTTTGCTCTGGTTGCACGTAATTTCTCAGTGCCTTCCGCCGTCTTTGGCGGGAAAAATTCTATGCTGAAATTATGCGTCTTCATCGTTGTTGGAAGAGTAAAGTCGACAGTGTCCAGGAGATCACGCTGTACAACAAAGCACCACCGACTGCTGCCCAGAATCCTGCGACATGAAAGCCATCAACCACGTTCGCCACAGCCCAGAACAACAAGCCGTTGATGACAAAAATAAATAAGCCCATGGTCAGCATCGTTACCGGCAAGGTCAGCACCAGCAACACCGGACGCAAGATGGTATTCACCAACCCCAGCACCAGCGCCACCAGCAAAGCTGTGCCGAAACTATCGATGGCAACAGAATGCATCAGATAAGGGATGGCGAGCAAAGCAAGGGCATTGATTAACCAGATAGCAAGCAGACGCATACGGACTCCTGTTTTAATGGACAAGAAAAACTCCCCGCTGGCAAGGCCAGACGAGGAGTCAGTGACAATTAATAACGGTAGTGATCAGGCTTGTACGGGCCTTCTTTTTTCACACCGATATAGGCAGCCTGCTCATCGGTCAGTTCGCTCAGTTGCGCATTGAGTTTTTTCAATTGCAAACGGGCGACTTTTTCATCCAGATGCTTAGGCAAGGTGTAAACGCCAACCGGGTATTGATCGTTGTTGAGGAACAATTCAATTTGCGCAATCGTCTGATTCGCAAAGGAAGAGCTCATCACATACGAAGGATGGCCGGTACCGCAACCCAGATTCACCAGGCGACCTTCTGCCAGCAGAATGATGCGTTTGCCATCAGGGAAAATCACATGATCCACTTGCGGTTTGATGTTATCCCAGGTGTATTGCTTGAGCGACGCGACATCAATTTCATTGTCGAAGTGACCGATATTACAAACGATCGCCTGATCTTTCATCTTCAGCATATGCGCATGATTGATGACGTGGTAATTACCAGTTGTCGTCACGAAAATATCGCCATGTTCTGCGGCGTATTCCATCGTCACCACGCGGAAGCCTTCCATCGCTGCCTGTAATGCGCAGATAGGATCGATTTCAGTCACCCAGACCTGTGCCGACAATGCACGCATCGCTTGTGCGCAACCTTTGCCGACGTCACCATAACCGACGATCACAGCGACTTTACCAGCGATCATCACGTCAGTCGCACGCTTGATACCATCCACCAGCGATTCGCGGCAACCATACAGGTTATCGAATTTGGATTTGGTCACGGAATCATTGACGTTAATCGCAGGGAAAGCGAGTTTGCCTTCTTTATGCATCTGATACAGACGATGCACACCTGTGGTCGTTTCTTCGGTCACGCCTTTGATAGCGGCCAGACGTTTGGAATACCAGTCTGGTTCTGTTTTCAGATGCGATTTGATTGCGTTAAACAGGCAGATTTCTTCTTCTGAACCTGGATTATCCAATACGGAAATATCTTTCTCCGCACGGGTACCGAGATGCAGCAACAGTGTCGCATCGCCGCCATCATCCAGAATCATGTTGGAATAACCACCGTCAGTCCATTCAAAGATACGGTGCGTGAATTCCCAGTATTCGTCCAGATTTTCGCCTTTGAATGCGAATACCGGTGTGCCGCCCGCAGCGATCGCTGCCGCAGCGTGATCTTGTGTCGAGTAAATATTGCAGGAAGCCCAGCGCACCTGTGCACCAAGTGCATTCAGGGTTTCGATCAAGACTGCAGTCTGAATTGTCATATGCAGCGAACCGGTGATGCGTGCGCCTTTCAACGGCTGGCTGGCGGCGAATTCCTCACGGATTGCCATCAAGCCAGGCATTTCGGTTTCAGCGATCTGGATCTCTTTGCGACCCCAGTCAGCGAGACTGATATCGGCAATTAAAAAATCCTGAGTAGTATTAGATGGTGCGGAAGTTACAGTGGCGTTCATCACGCCCTCCTTTCTGATTGAAAAAAGTAACGTGAGCGCAGTTGTGTGGATTCCAAGCCTGGCAAGATAGCAAGATCCTGTCGCAGCGCTCCTTGGAAGACCTGAAGTATAGCGCAGAAGCCTGTTGTTGGGCGATGTAAAAAACTTCGGCACAATACGTCGGCTTGCCCATCTTGTGCGGATAAAACTTGTCGCAAGACGAAGCACGGCATCGAAAAATCAGCTGCTCATGCCTATTTTGCCTGCGCCAGTCTGTGCCATTTTATGCCGGAAAATTTCTGTCAAAATCTGATTTTGATGGGAGTATATTCAAAAACAACGCTATTCTCACAATAAAACAAAGGGGGTTTTTATATACTCCCCCCAGTATATTTTGCCATCAAAGCGGGCGCTGACAGAAAAAAACATGTCAGCATACGCAGCGCAGCGCAGAACAACGCCGTGTTGGCGTTTGCAAAAACATACGCTAGCAGCGTCGTCCGCTTTCACCCGCGTAACAATTGTTTATACATAATGCTGGTGCTGTCTAGCGTTCCCGTATCTGACATTGCATAACCAGGAATTTTCCCTGCCAACTGATAGCCCAGCGATAAATACAAAGGTTCTGCTGCATCACCTGTTTTGGTATCCAGTACGATCAGATTGCGCTGCTCAGCGCGACAAATATCTTCTGCCCTCCGCATTAAGCTGCGCGCAATGCCGCGTCGCCGGGCATCCGGTGCCACCATCAGTTTGGCGATTTCCGCCCGATGCTGCCCGTTTCCCGGCATATCAAGCACAAGCTGCACGGTTCCCAGCACCCGGCCATCATCGTCGAGCACCAGCGCCATACGGCGTTCGCCAGACTGTACGGACTGATGGATATTTGCCCAGAAAGCCGCCGCTTTATCATCGCTGAGCGGTGCGATAAAACCGATGCTGGCACCAGCGGCAACACATTGCTGCAACAACAGATTCAACTGCGCCGCATACGTCGGCAGCGTAGCGCCCTGCACTTCCAAAACAGGCATACTTTATCCCTCACAATTTCGGTATAAAAAAAGCTGATAGCAATCAGCGTATCAGCTTTTTTCAGGGCCAGACGAACCAGTCCGTTCTTCTTTTCATTCTTTTTTACGCTGTCATGACGCCGTCAATTCAGCACGGCGTTCAGCGGCGAATTAATTTGCCGATATCAATGTCCGTCGAAATTACATACGGTAAACAGTGGCAAGCCACTTTCTTTAATCAGCTTAGAGCCGCCCAGTTCAGGCAGATCAACAATCACCGCGCCTTCGACCACGATAGCGCCGAGACGCTCCAGCAGTTTTTTACCCGCCATCATGGTGCCGCCAGTCGCAATCAGATCGTCGATCAGCACGACACGGTCACCTTTTTTGCAGGCATCGGCATGCAGCTCGACGGTTGCGCTGCCGTATTCCAGCTCATATTCTTCCGACACGGTGTGAAACGGCAATTTACCTTTTTTTCGGATAGGCACGAAGCCCAGATTCAATTCATACGCCAGCACCGAACCGATGATGAAGCCGCGCGCATCCAGACCGGCGATCACATCAATCTTCTGATCCATGTAGCGATGCACAAACATGTCGATTAACACGCGAAACACCTTAGGATTTTGCAACAAAGGGGTAATGTCGCGGAACATCACGCCTTCTTGCGGCCAGTTTGGCACGGTGCGGATATGTTCTTTAATGTACTCGGATGGATTTAACATCGCCGGATGACCTTCAAATTTTAAAATAACCCGCTATTTTAGCAGTCGCTGCTCTGCTCTTGCGACTGCTTCTGATGTTCCGCGCACGACGATCACATCGCCTGCCTGTAAAACGATCGTTTCGGCATGCGCCAGACGCTGGCGGCCACGGCGCACCACATGCACATCCGCCCCTGTTTCCGTCAGGCATATCTCTTGCAGGGATTTACCTGTTGCCGTTGCCCGCTCATTCAAAACGATCGTATGCAAACGGATCTGCATCGCTTCCGGGCTATCGGACGCATCGCTGGCACCACGGAAAAATCCCCGCAGCGATTCATAGCGCTCATCACGTGCCGCCTGCACGCGATGCACAACACGGCGTAGCGGCACACCAAGAATCACCAGCGCATGCGATGCCAGCATCAGGCTGCCTTCCATTAATTCAGGCACCACCTCGGTGGCGCCAGCGGACCTGAGTTTATCCAGATCCGCATCATCGTGGCTGCGTACGATCACCGGCAAAGCAGGATTGAGTTCATTCACGAAATGCAGAATTTTCAACGCCGAGGCAGTGCTGGTATACGTCACGACCAGCGCGGCCGCGCGGTTAATACCAGCCGCCGTCAGGCTTTCACGGCGCGCCGCATCGCCATACGAAACATTTGCGCCCGCCATCTGCGCTTCCTGCACACGATCAGGGTCGAGATCCAGCGCGTGATAGGTGATCCCCTCCTCTTCCAGCAGACGCGCCAGACTTTGCCCGCTGCGCCCGAAACCGGCGATGATCACGTGCTTTTTCGCATTCATCGTGCGGGCGGCAATTTGTGTCAGGGCGAGTGATTGCATCATCCATTCGTTGGCGGAAAACTTCATGACGATGATGTCTGATTTCGCCAGAATAAACGGCGATACCAGCATCGATAACACCATCGAGGCCAGTATCACCTGCAGCAATTGCGGGGGTATCAGATGCAGATCACCGGCCTGGTTTAGTAAAACAAAGCCAAACTCACCAGCCTGCGCCAGTGCCAGACCGGTGCGCAAAGAAACACTGGTCGAATTGCCAAACAATTTCGCCAGGCCGGCGATCAACAACAGCTTGATGACCATCGGCAAAATAAATAGCAACAACACTAACCACAGATGTTCAACCACCAGCCGCCAATTCAGCAGCATGCCGACGGTGATAAAAAACAGCCCCAGCAACACGTCGCGGAAAGGCTTGATTTCTTCCTCCACCTGAACGCGGTATTCAGTTTCTGAAATCAGCATCCCCGCCACAAATGCCCCCAGTGCCATTGATAGCCCGGCCTTGTCAGTCAGCCAAGCAGCCCCCAGCGTAATCAGCAAAAGATTAAGCATAAATAACTCTTGCGAACGCTGCTTCACCACCACACGAAACCAGGCGCGTATCACCTTTTGCCCGACGACCAGTAATAAAATCAAGACTAGAGTCGCCTTCGCACTTGCCCAGGCGAGGTTTTGCAGCAGATCAGAAGAATGTGAAGCCAGCGCCGGAATCAGGATCAGCAACGGCACCACCGCCAGATCCTGAAACAACAGGATGCTGATAATCTGCCGCCCGTGCAGGCTTTCTAACTCCAGCCGCTCCGTCAGCATTTTGGAAACGATCGCTGTCGATGACATCGCCAGTGCACCGCCTAAGGCAAAAGCAGCTTCCCAGCCGATCTGGAAATACTGCGGCAACCAGATGCTCGCTAAGCGTGCCGCCACCAGGCTAACCGCAATCGTCACGAATACCTGCGCCATCCCTAAGCCGAATACCGCCTTGCGCATCGTCATCAGCTTGGGCAAAGAGAATTCCAGCCCGATAGAAAACATCAGAAACACCACGCCAAACTCGGCAAGTTCGTGCGTGACTGCGCCATCGTCGGCAAACCCGAGGCCGAACGGACCGATCAGCACGCCGACCACGAGATAACCCAGAATCGGCGGCAATTGCCACAGACGAAAAACAACAACCCCGAGAACCGCGGCAGCTAACAGAGACAGAGTAGTATCAAGGGCGTTCATAAAGGACATTATTGCCGATTTATGCCAATGCTTCCGTCATATCTCGTTAACAATATCGACTGAATATGCATTTCGTTACGTCTGGCAGAGTTTTTGCTTATAGGATTTCGTTTATACTTCAGGCATGAATGATCTGAACGCAACCCCATTTAACGAGACGACTGCAGACGATGCGTCCTCGATCGCCGCGCAACGCGCGGTGCAACTGGCATCCACGACCCTGCAAATCGAAGCAGATGCGCTGATTGCCTTACAAAACAGGCTTAATTCTGAAGACGCTGCGAGTTTTGCCGTTGCAGTAAAGATGCTGCTTTCATGCAACGGTCGTGTGGTCGTTTCCGGCATCGGTAAATCCGGCCATATCGCCCGCAAGATTTCAGCCACCTTCGCCTCCACCGGCACACCGTCGTTTTTTATCCACCCGGCAGAAGCAGCGCACGGTGATCTGGGCATGGTGACCAAACATGATGTGTTCATCGCGATTTCCTATTCTGGTGAAGCGGCGGAATTAATCTCTATTTTGCCGATCATCAAACGCCTTGGCGTCAAACTGATTTCACTGACAGGCAATCCGCAATCGAGTCTGGCGAAACTGGCCGATGTACATCTGAATCTGCACGTCGATAAAGAAGCCTGCCCGCTGAATCTGGCGCCGACAGCAAGCACCACGGTGACACTCGCTTTGGGCGATGCGCTGGCCGTCGCAGTATTGGATGCGCGCGGCTTTCGCGAAGAAGATTTCGCACGTTCCCACCCGGGTGGCGCGCTGGGACGCCGTTTGCTGACCTATGTCAAAGATGTGATGCGCACCGGTGACGCGGTGCCATGTGTAACACCCGAAACCCGGCTGACCACGGCATTGCTGGAAATAACCAAAAAAGGCATGGCGATGACGGCAGTCATTGATGCCGAACGAAAAATTATCGGCGTTTTCACCGATGGTGATTTACGCCGCCTGATGGAAGATGTGCGCGATTTCACGCAAATTCAGATTGCTGACGTGATGCACAAGAATCCACGCAGCATACGCGCCGATCAATTGGCTGTCGAAGCCGTCGACATCATGGAAACCTATCGCATCAACCAATTGCTGGTGACGGATGAGCATGACAGATTAGTCGGTGCCCTGCATATTCACGATCTGACCCGCGCCAAGGTGATTTAATGTCCGACGCAAGCACAAGAGCCGCAAAAATCAGACTGATGATCTTTGATGTCGACGGTATTCTGACCGATGGCAGCCTGCACTTCGGTGCAGACGGAGAAGCACTGAAAACATTCAACGTGCTCGATGGGCAAGGCATACGCCTGCTGCAAAATGCAGGCATTGCCACTGCGATCATCAGTGCCCGGCAATCACCGATCGTTGCGCGGCGTGCCGCTGACCTCGGTATCACCCATGTACGTCAGGGTATCCATGATAAAAAGACGGCGTTTCTGCAGTTGTTGAATGAGCTCAGCATACCCGCAGACGAATGTGGCTTCATCGGTGACGACGTGATCGATCTGCCGGTTCTGACCCGCGTCGGTTTCGCGGCCAGCGTTCCAAACGGACACGCCGAAGTGCGCCAGCGCGTGCATCATGTGACGACCGCCAGCGGTGGTAAAGGCGCGGCGCGGGAAGTCTGCGACTTCATTTTACGTGCGCAAAACAAGTACGACAGCGTTCTGGCAGAATACCTCGCATGAAGGCACAAATCACTATCGACCGTGCACGCATCTGGATGGCAATCGCTGCTGTCGGCGTCGTTGCACTTGGCAGTTTCTGGCTGTATGACACGGTGCGCCGTCAGGGTGCTGATGACTACAACCGGGCATCGGCACGTCTGGAACCGGATTATTACGTAGAGAATTTCAATTTCATCAAACTCTCGAATAACGGTAAAGCGAATTATCATGTCACCGGAAAAAGTCTGATTCATTTACCGCGCACAGATCAATACGATATCAAAGAGCCGCGTATCAGTAGCTTTGATGCGCAGCGCACACCGATTACGATCAATGCCGGACGCGCGGTTGTGGAACAGAAATCGGAAGTGCTGACACCCAAACGCACAGAAGACGTGGTGCATCTTTATGATCAGGTCACAGTCGAAAGACCGCTGGGACTCAACTCCAGTTTCATGCGGGTGGAAACTGAATATCTGCAATTACTGCCCGATGCCGACATCGTGAAGACCGATCAACGCATTAAGCTGATTACGGATAATGGCGAAACCCTTGCCACCGGCATGATGGCTAACAATACGAATCAGGAATTACGCCTGCTAAGTAAAGTACATGCGCGCCTGTCAAAACATAAATAAAGACATGCACAAAGATATTTATTCACTTCATCAACATCAACAAGTCAGAGAGTAAAACATGCGCCCCGAAAAAAAATCAGTTTATCTGGTACTGAACTCATGGACGTTAGCCCTTGTGACTTTGCTGTCAGCGTCCGGCGTTCATGCTGAAAAAGCAGACAGTCTCAAAGAAATGACGATAGAAGCAGATCAGTTTTTAAATAATGGTAAAACCAATGTCAGTACATTTTCAGGCGATGTCGTGGTAGTACGCGGTACGCTGAAAGTCAAAGCTGAAAAAGCCGTCGTGACAAAAAGTGCGGATGAATTCCAGCACGTGGTACTGACTGCCAAACCCGGTGCAAAAATCAGCTTTCGCCAAAAACGCGATGGCGGTCCTGATCTGTGGGTCGAAGGCGAATCAGAAAAAGCCGAATACGATGAAAAAACTGAGTTTGTAAAATTTCTGTCCAAAGCGCAGATACGCTATCTTGATGGCAGCAAAGTCACTCAGCAGCAAGAAGGTGAATTCCTCTCTTACGACAGTAAAAACGATGTCTTTGTTGGCGTCAATTCCAGCTCAGGTCAGTCAGTTTCAGGTGGCGGTCGCATCAAAACCACGATACAACCAAGAACTGAAAAACAGGCAAATTAAGATGGCATCAAAAGACAGTACGCTGACCGTCAAAGGTCTGCAAAAACGCTATGGCGCACGACAAGTGGTGCGTGATGTCTCGCTGTTGGTGAGAAGCGGTGAAGTCGTCGGTTTGTTAGGGCCGAACGGTGCAGGTAAAACCACCTCTTTTTACATGATCGTCGGACTCGTGCCTTCGGATTCCGGTGAAATCAATATCGACGATACGAACGTTTCTGATTTACCGATACATCAGCGCGCCGTACTCGGTCTGTCGTATCTGCCGCAGGAAGCATCGGTGTTTCGCAAGTTGACGGTGGAAGAAAATATCCGCGCCGTGCTCGAACTGCAAAGAGACAAAGAAGGAAAATTTTTGTCTGAGAAAAAAATCCGGCAACGTCTGGATAGTTTGCTGACCGATCTGCAGATAGAAAAAATCCGTGACAGTCAGGCGCTTGCTTTATCGGGCGGTGAACGACGCCGGGTTGAGATTGCGCGCGCACTCGCGACGAACCCGCGCTTTGTTCTGCTCGATGAACCTTTTGCCGGTGTTGATCCTATCGCAGTCATTGAGATTCAACGGATTGTCCGCTTCCTCAAAGAACGCGGCATCGGCGTGTTAATCACAGATCATAATGTGCGTGAGACACTGGGCATTTGTGACCACGCCTACATCATCAATCAAGGCTCGGTATTAGCCAGCGGCAAACCCGACGATATCATTCAGAATGAGTCCGTGCGACGCGTCTATCTCGGAGAACATTTCCGGATGTAACGGGACGCCTTATGAAACAAAGCCTGCAACTACGTACTTCACAGCATCTTGCACTGACGCCTCAACTGCAGCAATCAATACGGCTGTTGCAACTGTCAACGCTGGAACTGCATCAGGAGCTGGAAACACTGCTGATAGAAAATCCTATGCTGGAGCGTGTCGACGATCCTATGGATAATGCGGTTCGCTTACTGGCGGACGGTGCGATCAATAACACAAGTACGACACCGGATGCAGGCATGGAAAGCGCCGCTCAGGCTGACAACAATACGCCGCAAGAAACGACGGCCGACGCCGATGTGCCAGTCAACGACAGCGTCAGCGCCAATGAGGAAGAATGGAGTTTTAACGACGCGCCTTCCGGTGCATCTAACAGCGACGAAGATGAGGGACGTCCGCAACTGGAAGCGGCGCACATCAGCTTACGCGAATACTTGCTCGAACAGATGCGTCTGACGCTCAGGGAACCGCGTGATCGTGCGTTGCTGGAACTGATCATCGACACACTGGATGACAACGGCTATCTGACAGAAAGTCTGGAAGAAATTCATGCCGGTCTGCCGATAGAATTGTTAATTGAAGAAGATGAATTGTCGTTTGCGCTGAAGATGCTGCAGAGTTTCGATCCGCCCGGCGTCGGTGCCAGAAATTTATCAGAATGTCTGGCGCTACAGATCAGGCGTCTGCCAAAAATTCCTTTTGTCACACGTCGTCTTGCACTGGCCGTGGTGGAGACTCAGCTGACTTTATTTGCACAGCGAGACTTCACTAAATTAAAAAAAATATTCGGCTGCGATGACGAAGATTTACGTGAGGCACAAGCAGTCATACGACAGTGTGAACCACGTCCCGGCATCACATTTGCCACCAGCAGTTCGGACTATGCAGTGCCTGATGTGATCGTCAAAAAAAGTGGTAATGGCTGGCAGGTTTTACTGAATCAGGATGTGATGCCGAAACTGCGCGTCAGTAGTATGTACGCCAATATCATGCGGCAAAACCGTGGCGAAGCAGGACTGGGAACGCAGTTACAGGAAGCACGCTGGCTGATCAAAAATATGCGTCAGCGTTTCGATACTATTTTGCGTGTATCGCAAGCGATAGTTGAAAGACAACGTAACTTTTTTACGCATGGTGCAGTCGCGATGCGCCCCCTTGTTTTGCGCGAAATAGCTGATACACTAGGTCTACACGAGAGCACTATTTCTCGTGTAACGACCCAGAAATACATGCTGACCCCGCATGGTATGTTTGAGTTGAAATATTTTTTCGGCAGCCATGTCGCGACGGAAACAGGGGGTGAAGCATCTTCCACCGCGATACGTGCACTCATCAAGCAGTTGATAGGAGCAGAAGACCAGAAAAGCCCACTCTCTGATAGCAAAATTGCAGACATGCTGGGCGAACAGGGCATGGTAATAGCCCGACGGACCGTTGCCAAATACCGTGAAGCCCTGAAAATTCCGCCAGTGAGTTTGCGTAAATCTTTGTAAGACGTCCTTGTAATCACGGTTTGAATTGCTATATATGATTTAGCTCAACGCAGTAAAAACGAAATGAGCTTATCGTTAATAGCAAGTAATATCACTATAGGAGCACAGTATGAATCTCACCATCAGTGGACATCACGTCGAAGTCACTCCTGCCATTCGTGAATATGTACATACCAAGCTGGAACGCATCCGGCGCCACTTTGATCAGGTCATTGACATTACCGTCACGCTGACCGTCGACAAACTGAGCGAAAAAGAGAAACGGCACAAAGCCGACATTGACCTGCATATCAGCGGTAAAGATATTCATGTTGAAAGTCTGGCGCATGATTTGTACGCAGCCATTGACACACTGATTGATAAACTGGATCGTCAGGTGATAAAACATAAAGATAAAGTCCAGGGTCACGATCGCGATGCGATCAAACATATCCCCGATCCTGCATCGGCATAATCGCCAACCCCGCGCTTAACGGGACTCCAAAACAAGGACGCCAATAGCGTCCTTTTTTGTTATCTGTTTTTTGTTATTTTTGTCGTACTGACGATGTGCAAACAGGAATAAAATGAATGCCCTGTCACGACTATGTTAATGGTATCTACATGAGCGAATACGTAATCACCTCGGTTAAAAATCAGATCGGCTACATCACTCTCGACCGTCCCAAAGCATTGAACTCCTTATCACTGGAGATGGTGCGCGCACTCACCGCCACTTTATTGGCATGGCGAGACGATACAACGATCCGTGCAGTATTCATTCACAGCAGTAGTGAAAAAGCATTTTGCGCTGGCGGCGATATCCGTTTTTTTTATGATGTCGGCACCGCCACACCGAGCGGTGACAGCGCCCTGCTTGAAGATTTTTTTACCGAAGAATATGCGTTAAATCATTTGATACATTTTTACCCCAAACCCTACATCGCGTTGATGAATGGTGTGGTGATGGGTGGCGGTATGGGCATTGCGCAAGCAGGTGAAAATTGCCGTCTGCGCATCGTGACCGAGCGTACCAAAATGGCGATGCCGGAAGTGAACATCGGTTTATTTCCCGATGTAGGCGGCAGTTATTTCCTGTCGCGAACACCGGGGGAAATCGGTACTTATCTCGGTCTGACTGGCGACATCATCGCCGCCGCAGATGCCTTGTATGCAGGCCTCGCCGACGTCTATATTCCGACGTCCGAGTTACCGGCATTACTGTCCATGCTGGAGACCAGCAACGCGCAGGATATACGGCTGGCGATCCGTGAATTTGCTGCGCCATTTGTGTCGCAGGCCAATCCGGCCAGCAGCAAACTTGCCGGCCAGCGCGCCTTGATTGATCAGTTTTTCAGTGGCAACAACGTGCTGGCCATCGCAGAAAAATTAAGCAACAACAGCGATGCATTTGCCCAACAAACGCTGGTCACGATGGAGAAGCGTTCGCCTTTACTGATGTGCGTCACTCTCGAACAACTACGGCGCGGTGCAGGTCAGAATGTGTCTGACTGTCTGCGCATGGAGCGCACCATGGTGCGTCATTGTTTCAAGCACGGAGAAGTGCTGGAAGGCGTGCGAGCCTTAGTGGTCGATAAAGACAATATGCCGCAATGGTCGCCCGCGCATCTGCGCGATGTGAGTCAGGAACAAGTTGATCAATTTTTTACCGAAGTGTGGCCGGGACACGCACATCCGCTGCGGCATTTGCAGGGTTAATAGCGGACAGGTTTCTGAGCAATTTCACTGACAGATTTACTGACAGATTTGCCAGCACGTTTTTTCCGGCATCATCACAACAGCGCCCATCACGCAATAAAGTGATGGGCGCTTTTTCATGGAACGCTGCTTAAAAAATGTGGCGGTATTTTTATCGCATCCGTGTTTAGTATCAGATCACGACACATCCTGCAACGAAGTATCAGGAAATACCATTCTGAGCATAAAATATACTCCCCCCAGTATATGTAAACCTCCCTTATTTTCTGATGACAATAGACCGATTTTATAAAAAAAGAGGGGGAGTATATGAACTCCCCCTCTTTCAATTTCATTTTTGACTTACTTCATTTAATGATGTGAGCCGCCACCCAGATACGCCGCTTTCACTGCCGGATCATTTTGCAATTTATCGGCTGGACCATGCACCGAGATGCGGCCATTTTCCAAGACGTAACCGTAATCAGCAACAGCAAGTGCGGCGGCGGCAAACTGCTCAACCAATAACATGGTGCGGCCTTCCTGCTTGAGTCGCTGGATGATACGAAACACTTCATCCACCAGGATCGGCGCAAGCCCCATCGATGGTTCATCCAGCAAAATCACTTCCGGATTCAGCATGACGGCGCGCGCCATTGCCAGCATTTGCTGCTCACCACCGGATAAAGTACCGGCCAGTTGGTGACGGCGTTCACGCAGACGAGGGAATAATTCCATCGCTTTTTGCAGATCGCTTTCGATATCGCCACGCGGACGCGAACGGGTAAAACGCGGAAACGCGCCTAGCAGTAAATTATCCGTCACCGACATCGTGGCAAACACACGCCGACCTTCCGGAGAATGGGCAAGGCCAGCGCGCGCTATCTTATGCGAATCCAGGCCAGTCACATCTTTACCATGCAAAGTGACGGTGCCCTGTTTTGGTTTCAGCATGCCGGAAATCGCGCGCATGGTTGTGGTTTTGCCAGCGCCATTCGAGCCTATCAGCGTCACCACTTTGCCCTTAGGCACTTCAAGCGAAATGCCGTGCAAGACTTCCACTTTGCCATAGGCCGCGTGTAAATTTGAAATACTTAACATACTGATCTCCTCAGGCGGTGGCGGTCGATGGGACAGATGCACCCAGGTCTTCACTGACGCTGCCACCGAGATACGCTTCAATTACTTTCGGGTCTGCCTGCACTTCGGCTGGCTTGCCTTCAGAAATTTTCTGACCAAAATCGAGCACGGTCACGGTATCGCAAATCGACATCACCACGTCCATGTGATGTTCAATCAGAATGATGGTGATATCGTGCTCGCGGATTTTACGAATGATCGCGATGAGGTCTTTGATGTCCGGTGCGGTGAGACCAGCCGCAGGCTCATCCAGCAACAGCAACTGTGGATTCAGACCCAGTGCGCGACCGATTTCCAGCAGGCGTTGCTTGCCGTAAGGCAGATTCCGCGCTTCTTCATTCGCCAGATCAGCCAGACCAACAAAGTTCAGAATACTCGCTGCCCGTGCACGCGCTTCGCGCTCTTCACGCAGATAGCGCGGGCTATGTATCATCACGTCAAACACATTGCTGCGGAAAGTATTGTGCAAGCCAACCAGCACGTTTTCTGTTGCGGTCATTTCACCGAACAGTTGCACGTTCTGGAAAGTCCGTGCAACACCGCCCAGCGCGATTTCTGAAGGTGTGGTGCCGGAGATCACTTTGCCGCCAAACTCGACCACACCATCGGTAGGTTTATAGATACCGGTCAGCACGTTCATCATGGTGCTCTTACCGGAACCATTCGGTCCAATCAGGCCATGTACCGTGCCTTTGGCGATTTGCAAATCCACCTGATTCAGCGCTTTCAAGCCGCCGAATTGCATCAGCAACTGGCGTGCGCTTAACAACACGCCGACACGTTCGCCGTTGGCTTTGACAATCGCCAGATCTTCCCCCCCACTCAGCTCACCGGCTTTTGCCAGTAAGTGGCGTGGGCCTTTACCTAACAAGGAATTGACGAAACCGACGATACCATCCTGCAGGTAATACACGACGAACAAGGTCATCAGACCGAACACCGTCAGGCGCCAGTCAGTGATATTTTCCAGCTTGTAGGAGAAGATCGCCATACCGACAACTGCTGCTACCGGCACCAGCAATTCCTTCGCTGTTTTACGTCCCTTGGCGATAGTAAAGGCAGCACCGGCAATACCAATCACCGCAGCAACGGTCGCAATCTTGCGGAACAGCTCAATGTCTGCCAGTAACGACGGCAGCATCACCACAATAAACGCCCCCAGCAAAGAACCGATACGCGACTTGCGGCCACCCATGATCACTGCGAGCAAGAACATAATCGTCAGCTCAAAGTTATACGTATTCGGCGAAATGTATTCTTCGGAATACGCATACAGGCTACCCGACAGACCAGCCAGTGCCGCACTGATAATGAACGCATACACTTTATAGCGATAGACGGAAACGCCCATGCAATCAGACGCGATCGGGCTGTCACGCAAGGCCTGAAAAGCACGGCCGAGATGCGAGCGCAAAATGCGATGCACCACAATCATCGCCACGACCATCATGCCGGCGACCAAATAGAAGTTACCGACTTCACTCAGTTTTTGACCAAACAGAATTGGCTTCGCAACCTTGATCCCCATCGGGCCTTCGGTCAGAAACGTCATTTCGTTGATCAGAATCTGAATAATGGTGCCGAATGCCAGTGTCACCATCGCCAGATAAGGGCCGGTGACGCGCAGCGCAGGCAAGGCCAGCAAGGCTCCAAAAATAGCGGTCACACCGATACTGGCGGGGAGCGCCACCAAAATCGGCATACCCAGCTTGAAATACAGCACGCCTGTGGTGTACGAGCCGATTCCGAACAGACCTGCATGTCCGAGCGATACCTGGCCGGTGTAACCGACAACGATGTCCAGACCGAACAATAAAATCGCGTAAATTAAAATCGTTTCGGCGAGATGTATGTAGTACGGGTTATGTACTATCATCGGAAACAGTATCAGGGCAATAATGCCGAGAATTGAAAAAGCTAAGGTTTTCTTGTTCATGTTTATTCCTTATACCTTTTTGATCGCTGCTTTGCCGAACAGACCAGCAGGTTTAAATGCCAGAACCAGCAACAGCAATACCAGGCCAGGTACTTCTTTATAACCTGTCGAGATATAAAAACCTGTGAGCGTTTCCGCCACACCTAAAATCAGGCCACCGACAATTGCACCGACACCGGAAGTCAGACCGCCGATAATCGCCACCGCAAATGCCTTCAGACCCAGTGCCGAACCCATCGTTGCACCAGTCAGCGTCAACGGTGCCACCAGCACGCCCGCAAACGCCGCTGTGGCCGACGATAAGGCATAAGAGAAGGTGATGACTAGGCTGGTGTTAATCCCCATCAGGCCAGCCGCATCACGGTCATTAGAGGTTGCCACCACGGCTTTACCGTAAATCGATTTACGATTGAATAATTCCACCGCCAGCATGATCGCCAGCGCGCCAACGACGACGACGACTTGCATCGCCTGTACATTGGCGCCGAAAATTTGAAACGGTGCAGCAGACAACGGCGACGGGAAAGTCAGATCGTCTTTACCCCAGATATTTTCAGCGACGTTTTTAAAAATAATCGCGAGCGCAATCGTGGACATAATCCAGCCAAACTCTGATTTGATTTTGATCGCCGGACGCACACCTATCCATTCAACGAACATCCCTTGCAAGCCACCGAAGACGATGACGATAGGAATCATCAGCCAGTAATTCATGTAAGGGCCACCATGAATATTACCGACCACACTCAGGCCAACCAGCGCGCCCAGCATCAATGATTCGCCCTGACCGAAATTCAGGGTGCCGGAAGTGGCGAAGGTCAGTTGATATCCAAATGCGATGACCGCGTAGATCATGCCAAGAGCGATACCACTGAACACTAACTGTAATAAAATTTCCATTTTCATTTACCTAATGGAGAGCACGACACAAGACGCACATAACAGCTGCAGACATGGCCGAGCCAGTCGATGCAAGCGATGTGGTCTTGATGATGCAGTACAGAGAAACGAGTCAGATCTTGCCTAAATTGCCGCAGACCTGACTCTGATGACAGCTAAAAAACGACGTTTTATTTAGCCAGAACGATGTGACCGCCTTTGGCTTCACCCATCACTGGAATACCAGTTTTGATCGCTTCGTGATCGTCGTGGGTAAATGGTTTGTTGTAAGTCGTTACAACACCATCGACTTTTTCAGTCAGATTTTCGAGTGCTTCACGAACTTTCACGCCGTCAGTAGTACCGGCCTGTTTGATCGCTGCTGCGAGTACGTAGATAGAGTCGTAGCCTTGTGCTGCTGAGACTGGGGAAGGAATGCGGTCAACTTTGTAAGCCTTCTGATAGGCATCGATGAAGGACTTGCGTTTCGGTGTTGTCGCGTCTTGAATGAAGGTCTGTGGCATACGTGCGCCATCGCCGTTTTTGCCAGCGTTATCGAGGAAGTTACCCATCGATAATGTCCAGCTGCCTATCATCGGTACTTTCCATCCAAGCTTTTCCATACCATTGGCGATCTGCGCTAATTCAGGGCCAATACCGTAAGTCAGGATCGCCTGTGCGCCGCCTTGTTTGGCTTTCAGCAATTGCGCTGTCATATCCACATCTTTGATGTTGAATTTTTCAACTGCAACCGGCTTGATGCCTTTTGCTGCCAGCGCTTTTTCCAGATCTTCGCGGCCTAATTGTCCGTAGTTGGTGGAGTCAGCAAGAATCGCCACTTTAGTGAATTTATGCTTGCCGATCGCTTCTTCCACAATCATTGCGGATTGAATCGTATCACTGGCAGCAATACGGAAGATGTAGTTATCTTTGTGTTCTGGCGCAACGAACTGCTTGGTGATTGCAGTACCGGTAGCGATGTTATTCATGACCGGAATTTTAGCTTCCTGATAGAAGCGCTGTGAAGCCAGAGCCACGCCGGTGTTTGCGTAGCCGACGGTAGCGACCACTTTTTCTTTATTAATCAGTTCTTGCGCGACCTGAACGCCACGCTCATTTTTTGCTTCATCATCACGTTCAACGAGTTGGAACTGACGACCAAGTACACCGCCTTTTGCATTGATTTCAGCAACAGCAATTTTGACGCCATCGCGCATCGAAACGCCCATCGGTGCAGAGCCGCCAGTCAGCGGGCCGGAAACGCCAATCTTGATCGGTTCGGCAGCAATACCTGCCACGGACCAGCTTACGAGTGCAGATGCAATAACAGCTTTCATTTTGTATGACATGTCGGTCTCCAGATTATTTGTATGAATTTGAATATTTGCTTTTCGACGTACTACCCATACAAATTACCAGAAAATTCTTTTTGCATTGCAACAAAAGCTACTTAAGTAAAACTACGCAAGCTATTTTTCGTCAACACTCGTCATTCGTAATCCCGTTGAAGACCTCATGTTTTCTGGGTTTCCGTAGATAAAACGATTTTTCACCAAATCTATTTCATCAAAAGTCGAAATTTTTTTCACCAATCCTGATCGGAATTGATTTTTGTCAAGAGCGCAAAAAGAGACAATCAACATGCAGCACTGCGGTCGCTTATTTCAGTAAACTGAAAACCTGGCTGATCGCTTTACTGCCTGAACCAAGCGGATCTTTGCGTATCGCCTTTTCTTCTTCCGCAATCATGAGATACAGACCATCTAATGCTCGCTGCGTCACATAGCCTTCCACCGTTGACTCTTGTGCCGGGACCACGCCGAATTTCTGTGCTTGCCCCATCATATTGTTGTACTTAGAAGATAAACCTGCCTTATCCGTCACATTCTTCACCAGAGGCAAAAATTTGACCGCTAACGGTGCCGCTGTTTTCTCTTTGAAAAAAACGGTGACCGATGTCTCGCCGCCAGTCAGAATATTTTTTGCGTCGCTCAATGTCATTGATTTGACCGCGTTGATTAACAACGGCTTCGCCAATGGTACGGCTGATTCAGCAGCACGGTTCATTGACAACACAAGCTCATCGAGCTGCTGCGACTTTCCGGTCATTTTCAATATTGGCCGCGCTTTTTCCAGCACGGATGGCAGCGGTATTCTGACCTTATCATTATTCAGAAAACCGTTTTCCACGCCAAGTTTGGCGACCGCGGCGACACTGCCTTTGTCCAGCGCCGCTTTCAAGCCAGTGCTGGCATCTTTATTACTTAAATCACTGAAAGACATTGCGTAGACAGACATCGCTATCATCGTCAGCGAAGCAGCCAGTAGAATGCGTCTTTTAGATAAGGAATGATCAGAAAACATAACAAACTCCACAATAAATTTGATACAGCAGCAGATTAAATTTCTTGCATAGAAAACAGGCGTCTGTGTTCACGTATTGCATAACGATCAGTCATGCCGGCGATGTAATCGGCTATTTTTCGCGCTTGTAAATTACCGTTGTCGTGATTCTGCGATTCATGCGCCACCTGATAATCTGGCGGTAGCAAGTTAGGCTCAGCTATCATCGCGTCGAATAATTCTTTAATGATTCTGCGCGCCTTCGACGTCATACGGTTGACCTGATAATGCCGGTACAAATGGTGATGTAAAAATTGCTTAAGCAATTTGGCTTCTTCGAATCTGGCATCGGAGAAAGCGATCAGTTTGCTGCTGTTTCTGACATCATCGACAGATTGAGGGGCACAATCTCGGATACGCGATGCAGAGGTTTCAATCAGATCAGTGATCAGGGTGTTAATCATGCGTCGTATGGTTTCTGAAATTGCCCGGCGCCCCTGTACACCCAGATATGCCGCACTAACCTCAGCACGATGGCGGGCGAAGAAATCGACTTCCATCATCTGCGCCTCAGTCAGCAACCCGGAGCGTAGTCCGTCATCAATATCATGATTGTTATAGGCGATTTCATCTGCCAGATTTGTCAGTTGCGCTTCAAGACCAGGCTGAGTTTTATTGATAAACCGCTGCCCAACATCGCCGAGTGCAGTGGCATTGGACAAGGAGCAATGCTTGAGGATACCTTCGCGTGTTTCAAAGCATAAGTTCAATCCGTCAAAGCCAGCATATCGCTCCTCGAGTTGATCTACGATGCGCAGGCTTTGCAGGTTATGTTCGAAGCCACCGTAAGGCTGCATGCAGGCATTTAAGGCGTCCTGCCCCGCATGACCGAAAGGTGTATGACCGAGATCATGGGCGAGTGCAATCGCTTCCACCAAATCTTCGTTGAGCCTCAGGTTACGCGCGATAGAACGACCTATCTGCGCGACTTCCAGGCTGTGCGTCAGCCGGGTCCTGAACAAATCGCCTTCGTGATTCACGAACACCTGGGTCTTATATTCCAGCCGCCGGAACGCCGAACAATGAATGATACGATCCCGGTCGCGTTGAAACTCAGTGCGCGAACCGGATGACGGCTCAATAAAAAGCCGCCCTCGTGATGTTGCTGATTGGGCGGCGTATGGTGCTAAATGGTCGTCTGTGAAATTCATTTATGGTCAAGAATACAGTGACGTAAGGTTTGTAATAATAACTCTTCCGGCACATTGGTAATGACGGAATGCCCTAAAGGTTTTAGCAAAATAAATTTGATTTGCCCACCTTCATTTTTCTTATCCACTTCCATTAATTCTAACCAACGCTGTTCGCCAAGGTCCGGTGCAATGATCGGTAAACCCGCAGCTTCGACTAGCTGTTTAATTCTGGTTTTAGTCACAAAATCAATACAACCTAAGCGGCAGGAAAGATCCGCAGCCATGACCATGCCACAGCCAACCGCTTCACCATGCAGCCATTTTCCATATCCCAGACCAGATTCAATCGCATGTCCGAAGGTATGTCCGAAATTCAAAATTGCGCGCAAACCACCTTCCCGCTCGTCCTGTCTGACGACATCGGCTTTAATTTCGCACGAGCGGATAACCGCATAAGCCAGGGCTTGTTCATCTCTTGCCCGTAGCTTCAACATGTTAGCCTCCAGCCACTCAAAAAAAGCCAGATCAATGATCGCGCCATGTTTGATAATTTCAGCCAGACCTGCGGATAATTCATTATCCGGTAGCGTAGTCAGAGTTGAGGTGTCTGCAATAACGGCCTGAGGCTGATAAAACGCGCCGATCATATTCTTGCCGAGCGGATGATTAATGCCAGTCTTACCGCCGACCGACGAATCCACCTGAGACAATAAGGTCGTTGGAATCTGCACGAATGGAACACCGCGCATGTATGTAGCGGCAGCAAATCCTGTCATATCACCGATCACGCCACCGCCCAGCGCAACCAAAGTGGTTTTACGATCACACTTTTGCTCCAGTAAATGATCAAAAATCATCATCAGACTGCCCCAGTGTTTATACTCCTCACCATCAGGAAGAATCACAGCACTACATGTCTTGCCAATACTGCGCAGCGTTTTTTCAAGAGAAGACAAGTACAAAGGGGCGACCACCGTGTTGGTGACGATAACGACGCTTTTACCTTTGATGCGATCTGGCAATACGGAGGCATCATTTAATACCCCAGCACCGATAGTGATAGGGTAAGACCTATCGCCTAACTCGACATTCAGTGTGTGAAATCCAGCTTCTGTTTTATGCATGCTGAGATGTTTCTGCGGAAATCGCTCGCTGACATTGGACCGGGGCAACTTATCCAGAATGTTCTGTACCAGATACTGAACATTCGGACGTCCGGTTTCTATGACTAAATCAGCAATTTCCTGATATAAGGGGTGACGTTGAGACTCAAGTTCTTCGAGTTTTTTACGCGGATCTGCTGTACGAAGCAAAGGGCGATTTTTATCGTTGCGGGTACGCTGGAGAATACTATTTACACTCGCGTGCAAATAAATAACGGTACCGCGCTCTTGCAGGTAACGACGGCTATCATGATTCAGAATAGCACCACCACCTGTTGCCAGCACGATACCATCTTGCGCGGTTAAGTCACGTATCACCTCAGCCTCTCGCTGACGAAAACTGACTTCACCTTCAATTTCAAAAATCACCGGAATCGAAACGCCTGTACGCGCCTCGATTTCGTGATCTGAATCAATGAAACGTTTATTAAGCTTCTTTGCCAGGGCCCGGCCAACTGTTGTTTTGCCGGAGCCCATCAAACCTACTAAGAAAATATTATTCGACACTATCTTGCTTAAAATCCCATTATTTACAAGTAGCGTCTAAAGTATCTCTGACCGACATAATACTAACAGCAGACGCACCCAAACTATCAACCACTGTGAGAGATACTGGATATACACCCAACGCAGTTGTCGTTGTTACACATCGACGATTAGTACCGCCTGGTGCTGCAACCGTATATGTATTTCCTGAAATAGATACTAAGCCAAACTGAGGATCACTAGTGAAAGCAGTATATGGTGCAGAACCACCATAAATCTTCAATTGGAAAGATTCAACCGATTGTTCGCTGACTTCGATAGCATTCGGCGCCAGACGGAGAGTTGACGCATTAGCATTGACTACAATAGTAATATTGCTGGTTGTTCCTAAGGAATCAATGATGGTAACAATTGTGCTACCTACATTTCCTAAAGCCGCAGTAAATGAAGATCCATTACTGGACGCTGTAACCAAGGCAATACTATCATTAGTATTGGTAACTTTATAAGGTAATACGCCCCCAACGACATTAAACTTTAAGGTATCACCGACACTACCAGAAGCACCAGCAGGCAAAACAGACAATGTACCTGCGGCTGGAGTCGTTACAGTTACCGCAATGGTGACCGAACTACGGGATGCGTCGGTCACGACAATATTAGCAGCCCCGGCCGCAATGGCGTTGATATCAAAATCAGTACCATTTTGTTTTAAGCTTACGTCAGCCGCACCTGAGTTATTACTGGAAACCGAGTAAGGTGCCGAACCACCAGAAATCGAGTAAGAGACTGTTTTACCTGATGGAACTGTTACTGCAGAAGGTGCTGTGGTGAACAGAGACCGAGTCCCGCCAATCACCGTAACAGCTATACTCACAGATTGTCCTGCATTGTCTTTTACAACGACCGTTGTTGTACCCGTACTGACACCGCCAATAACAAAAATATTGTCTGACATCCCAACATTGGCAATAGACGTATCGCTGCTATTTACCGCGTACACCCCAGTTCCACCAGTAATAAAGTACTTCGATGTAACCGCACCAACACCAACACTGACGGACGCAGGAGCAGTAGTGCTCAGTGCTGCTCCAGTACCGACAGTGACATCAATGGCTACCTTCGTTCCGACTTTGTCAGTAACTGTGACAGTACCAGTGCCGGTTGCAGTAGTCTCGATGGTCAGTGTAGTGCCGCTCACCTTCGCAGAAACAGCTCCGGAACTTGATACAGAATATGATGGAACACCGCCGCCCACTGTAAAGGTTTTAGTTTCTCCATAAAGCATCTGAATCTTGTCGGCCGCAGTTGTAAACAAGGCAGCTCCGTTCATGCTAGTGCCGGCAGAACCGCCTCCGCCACCGCACGCGGATAAGATTGCCAGCAAAAATAGTCCAGAAACTATTTGAAAAAACGTCTTCATGTAACACCTGTAGTTAAGCTAAAAATTATCAAATCTGCGCGTTAGTCTAAGTTCAGCATTACTTCACACTAAACTTATCAGTTACGATTTTAGGCGTAATGAAGATTAACAATTCAGTTTTGTCATTTGTGCGGCCGGTATTCTTAAACAAGTTACCAAACAGCGGGATATCACCAAAAAATGGTATTTTCGTAATATTATCACGTTCGGTCTGTTGGAAAATTCCACCTAACACAACGGTACCTCCATTTTCAACCAAGACCATCGTTTTTACTTCTTTAGTATCAATTGCATAACCCATACGTGTTTCCTGACCAACACTGTCTTTATGCACTTCAACATCCAGTATGACGTTGCCATCCGGAGTAATCTGAGGCGTCACTTCCAACCTCAAAGTTGCTTTACGGAAGAAAATTGATGTAGCACCGCTAGATGTCGCCACCAAGTACGGTAATTCAGTACCTTGCTCGATTAACGCCTTCAATTGATCCGCAGTAACAACCCGTGGGCTGGAGATAATCTTACCTTTACCATCGGCTTCCAGTGCAGATAACTCTAAATTCAAGAAGCGATTTGCGGCAGCTGAGAACAAACTGATAGCCAAACTACCTGGTGTTGATCCATTAATACCCGCAGCAGGCAGACTGACAAACTGTGAGTTAGGCACGAAACTCTGATCGGTAATCTTAGCCTGACCAGTTTGCTCACCAACACCCAAATAATTACCGGTTAAAGCGACGCGTTGATTTCCACTGACAGAATATCCTGCATCACCACCGCGTAAGCCACGCAGATCCGTGAACCCTAATTTTGCACCTAGATTTTTACTGAATTTATCATCTGCTTCAACAATCCTTGCCTCAATCAACACTTGCTTTGAAGCGATATCTGTTTTTTGAACCAACTTCCTGACTTCTTCAAGTTTCGAAGGAATGTCAGTAATAAATATCTGATTAGTACGAGGCTCTATAACGGCACTACCTCGCTTCGATAAAATTCTGTTTGTTGACGAACCATCCATACCAAATACCTGCTTAAATGCTTCGGCTTTTTGATAATTTAACTGAAAAGATTCAGTCTTCACTGGTTCCAACTCAGCAATCTGTGCTTTTTGTTCCAGTTCCAGTTTCTCTTTCGTCAACAATTCATCTTTAGGTGCAATCCAGATCACATTACCGTTCTTACGCATATCAAGACCCTTGATTTGCATAATATTGTCCAACGCCTGATCCCATGGAACGTCTTTCAGACGTAAAGTAATAGTTCCGGTTACAGTATCGCTGGCGATAACGTTCAAACCACTTACTTCGGCGATAATTTGTAAAATTGCCCGAACTTCGATGTTCTGGAAATTAAATGACAGACGTTCACCCCGATAACCTTGTGTCCCCTGCGTCAGCTTGTTCGGATCTTCTTTGATAGGCTTCACCTCAAGCACAAACTGCGTATCACTTTGATAGCTACTTTGTTCCCATAATCCTTTTGGCTCAATCACCATCTGCACGTTATCACCGACTGGAGTAGTGGTAATAATCTGCACAGGAGAACCAAAGTCAGCGACATCTAAACGCTTACGTAAGACCTCGGGCAAACCAACTTTCTGGAACGTCACCAAAATCTTTTGTCCTTGTTGACGCACGTCCACAGCAATCTGATTCAAAGGCAGATCAACAACTATCCGACCATCGCCAGCAACTCCGCGACGGAAATCAATGTCACGTATCTGTGGCTTTGTCGATATCGGGCTCTCAGTATTAACAGGCAACCCTTGTGAGTTAACTGCGGTTGCAACACCGCCAGAACCATCAATAGTAACAATCAGAAATTTACCTTCGATCACGGTTGCGTAATTCAACGGCTTATTCAGGTTGAATATCATCCGGGAACGGCCTGAGGCCTCGACAAGCGTAACTGTACGTAAATCGCCGATATTGACATCGACCGTTGCCTTGCCCGTTGCATTCGAAACATCAGCAAAATCAAGTGCGATGCGAGCCGGATTCGCGATAGAAAACCCAGCCGGTAATTTTGTGATTGGATTTTTCAAACCAACTTTCACAACAATATTAGAACCTTGTTGGTTGGCAACAACTGACTCGATACTGTTCGATTGGGCAAAAGCTAACTGGCAAGTGCCCAGCATAGTAAAGATACAGGCTTTAAAAAACATGGCGCCCCTTTTACTTATATTTATCAACGCGTTCATTTCTTACTCTCCTGCAACTCAAGCTTAACGTTACGTTCAACCCACTCCCCTGATGCATCTTGAATGGTTTCTTTAATTTCAATCTCAGAATCAGTAATTCGTGTCATCAGGCCAAAATTTTGTCCAATGTAACCACCAGCTTTCGCCTGAAAAACGGTTTTATCTGCTTGCACCAAAGCTTGCTTAACTCCGGATTTTTCAATCACACCAACCATTTTTAACGCATCAAGAGGGAATGCCTCTAAAGCTTCTTTCCTCCTGTCCATATCAGGTTTAAAACCATTACCGGAATCTCTCATTCGTGCCAGAACAACAAGAAGCTTAGCGGGATTAAAAGGATCAATATCTGCTGCACCAGAATAAGCAACAGGAACATACACTTTAGGTGGACTCAGCTTAGGAATCGATAATTTGGTCTCTTTCTTCACTGAGTTCATCCACTCTGTCAGTTCAGAAACACCATTGTCGCCACAACCGGCAAGTAAAATTGCTGGCAACAGCAATATTAATATTTTGAAATATCTAAACATCATTTCTTTGCTGCCTTTTTCAGGTTAGCCTGAGCTAAAACTTCGTCCTTATCCAGATAACGGAATGTTTTAGCGACGACATCCAAAGTCAACCCGCCATCTTTGCTGCTTGTCAGAGCCAGGTTATTCAAAGTTACGATCCTCGGTAATTTTGCGATGTCAGCAACAAATTCGCCTAAATCATGGTAGCTGCCAGCAAGTTTGATATCAATCGGCAATTCGGCATAGTAATCTTTGACAATAACGACACCAGGTTTAAACGAATCAAATTGCAACCCTCGTCCTGTTCCCGCCTGATTAATATCTGACAGCAACGCATACATTTCAGCCTTGCTCGGCAATTGCTTTTCCATCGTGGCGACATATTGCAACACCAAGCCGCGTTGATCTTTCAAAGCATCCAGATTAATCGCTTGCTGCATTTTGTCGCGGTAGTCCTGCTTCAACTTGACTTCTTCTTGCAGCTTTTGGTTTATTTCCTCTGTTTGTCCATCCCAGTAAAAAAACCAACCTAGTACCAGAACCACTACCGTCAAGCCAAAAGCCATAGCGACTCTCGGGGCAATAGGCCACAAACCAGGATGTAATCCATTCAGGTCACGGAATTGCTCGCTGATTCCTTCAAAAAATTCTTTTGCATTTGTTGCCATTCCTGATCTTCCCTTTTTACATTATCGAGCAGGACTCGGAGCACTCGTATTTTTTACCGGGTTCGCCACAACGCCGGATGCCGATTCTTCTTTTTCACGCGGGCGTTTAATGCCAACATTCACAGTAAAGTCTGAAACTTTTTTAGCGTCCCTTCCTTGTCCGATTCCTGTTGTGTGGATATCAATCAGCTCCGGCTTAAACATCCATTCAGAGTTATTGCTTAGATTACGAATAAACTCAGCGACCCGCTCTTGCGATTGAGCATACCCATTCAAGGTCACACGCTGTCCATCCTGTTTCAACGCACGCAAATAAACGCCTTCAGGAGTATGCGTGACCAGCTCACTCAATAAAAACACTGGCTGATTCCGGTCACTCTGCAAATCTTCTACGGCCTGCTGGCGCGCTTTCAAAGAGTCAATTTCTTGCTTCAAAGTAGCGATTTCTTTAATTTTCTCGTCGAGCTTTGCATTTTCGCTCTTGATGAAATTCACCCTGTCTGTTTGTATAGCAAGCTCTCGCGCATTAAATACACCAACCACCACAACGATTAACGCACCAATGATCACCGCCAACAGCAAGAGGGAATAAAAGTCTTTAACCCGCTGTTTACGCTTTTCCTCTCGATGAGGGAGAAGATTAATTTTTATCATTAGTCAAATCTCCGCAGCGCGAGACCGCAAGCAACGGTGTAAGCAGGTGCTTCACTGCGCAAAGCTTTTTCATTTACTCCTGTACCCAATTCCATCCCCTTAAACGGACTGATAACCGCGGTCGAAATCTTCGTACGCTCAGCGACAATATCAACAAGTCCTGCGACAACAGCACAACCACCTGTCAGAAAAATCTGATCAACTCTTGTATAAGGAGTGGACGTAAAGAAAAACTGAATTGCGCGGGTTACTTCTAACGCAGCATTCTCTAAAAATGGCTCAAGCAACTCCATTTCATAACTATCAGGTAGATCACCGTTTTTCTTTTTAATTTCAGCTTCTTCCTGCGAGAGTCCGTAATTCCTGACGATATCCTGAGTCAGTTGCCCACCGCCAAATTGCTGCTCACGTTCATAAACCACTTCACCATTGAACATGATGTAGATATAAGTTCGTTTGGTACCAATCTGGAAAATGGCAAAAACCTGATCACGTCCCTCGTTGGCCTGTTTTTCAATCAGACGCTGCATTGCAGCGCGAGCCGCATAGGACTCAATATCCATTACTTTTGCCTGCAATCCCGCTGCCTGAACAACAGCAACCCGGTCTTCAATTTTTTCTTTACGTGAGGCGGCCAGCATCACTTCGACATCTTCGTGATTTGCAGCCGGGCCGATCACACAAAAATCAAGACTGACTTCATCCATAGAAAACGGAATATATTGGCTTGCTTCAGATTCAACCTGCACTTCCAAGGCCTGATCACTCAACGTTGCAGGTAAAAATATTTTCTTTGTAATGACCGCTGCAGCAGGCATGGCAACCGCAGCATTCTTTGAACCGGAACCACTTTTCTTCAGCAATTTTCGAATCGTGTCAGAAACCTGCTCGATGTTTTCAATATTGCCATCCAGAATCGCGCCCTTAGGCAAAGGCTCGGAAGCATAGCGTTCCAGCCGGTATTCTTTATCGCTACCCTCAGAAAGTTCGACCAGTTTGATATCAAACGAACTGATATCCAACCCGATAAGAGGCGGATTTTTTCTGCCGAGCAGTGAAGCAAGATCTAAAGCCAAGAATACCCCCTCATGAACACATCCGTTTTTTTAAACACGACAGTGTTCGTTTTTTAAACACTTCAGTGTTCGTTTTTTACAAATTGAAACAAACCCATCAATGAAAACCGAAAAATCTCTTTAAAAACCGCTATTTAGGAGACACTTATAAAAGCCTACGTGAAATGCTAGCAACATCGCCAGTATTGGTAAAGAACTTTCCTAAGGGCATATTCAGAATCCGTTGCCAAATCCCCACGCTCGGTCAAATTTCATGTCCGGGCTCAAACCAGGAATCAGGTTTCAACAGCTGTCGAGGTGACAACCGTTATAATGTCTGCCGCGATTGTTACTGAGTAAACACATGACGGATAACGAAAAAGAACTTTCTCAAAAGAACACCCAGAAGGCAGGTGCAAAACGCAGCCTCGCCAGTCGTATCGTCATTGTTACCTTAGGCACACTATTGGGTTTAGGTGTCGCCCTGGCACTGGTCATTGGTTTTGCCTTAACCATGGCCTATCCGAATTTGCCCGAACTTGATTCAATCACCAGCTACAAACCGAAAATGCCTCTGCGCATTTTTTCTGCTGACAATGTATTAATTGGCGAGTTTGGTGAAGAGCGAAGGAATGTCGTTCGTTTCGATCAGATCCCTGACATCATGAAAAAAGCGGTTCTCGCGATCGAAGATGATCGCTTTTATGAACACGGCGGTGTTGATTATCTGGGTATCACACGTGCAGCCCTGCACAATCTGACTGGCGGTGCCAAACAAGGTGCTTCAACGATCACGCAACAAGTCGCGCGTAATTTCTTTTTATCGAGCGAGCAAACCTTTAAACGAAAAATTTACGAGATCCTGCTCGCCTGGAAGATAGAACAAAATCTGAGCAAAGATCAGATTCTCGAAATTTACATGAACCAGATTTATCTGGGGCAACGCGCATACGGCTTCTCGTCGGCAGCGCAGATTTATTTTGGCAAAAACCTGAAAGACCTCACGGTTGCCGAAGCAGCGATGCTGGCCGGCTTGCCGAAGGCACCTTCCGCTTACAACCCAGTCGTTAATCCGAAACGGGCGACAGCACGTCAGCAATATATCCTGCAACGGATGCGACAACTTGGCTACATCACCAATGATCAGTATGAACAAGCCAAGGCCGAAGAACTGGTCACAAAAACAGACAGTAGCGAATTCGGTGTGCATGCAGAATATGTCGCCGAAATGGCGCGTCAACTGGTGTATGAGCAGTTTAAAGAAGATACCTATACGCGCGGATTGAACGTCTATACAACGATCACTAAACCAGATCAGGATGCAGCTTATTTATCGTTGCGCCGCGGGGTGATGGAGTACGAAAAACGCCATGGCTATCGCGGCCCGGAAGCAATTATCAGTATTCCTGAAGGAAAAGAAGCAGCGGAAGATGCGATTGAAAAAGCACTCGCAGAGCACTCGAATAGCGATGACTTGCAGGTGGCAATGGTGCTCGACGCCACGCCAAAATCAGTGCGCGCCATCCTAGCCTCCGGTGAAGAAATTCGGATGGATGAAGCTGGTATCAGCTTTGCCGCATCTGGGTTGTCAACGAAAGCACCGGCAAACAAACGTATACAGCGCGGTGCTGTCATTCGTGTGATGCAGGAAGGGAAAAACTGGGTGATCACCCAGATGCCTGAAGTGCAGTCGGCGTTCGTGGCCGCTAGCACCACCGATGGCGCGATTAAAGCTCTGGTCGGTGGCTTTGATTTTGATCTGAATAAATTCAACCATGTGACACAGGCATGGCGTCAGCCGGGCTCCAGTTTCAAACCGTTTATTTACTCCGCTTCGCTGGAAAAAGGTTTATCTCCGGCCACCATCATCAATGATGAACCCATCAGTTTTGACGCAGGCCAGACTGGCGGTCAGGCATGGGAGCCAAAAAACTATGACGGTAAATACGAAGGTCCGATGACCATGCGTAAGGGCCTGACGAAATCGAAAAATATGATTTCGATTCGCATCCTTAACCGGATAGGGGCGAAATATGGGCAGGAATACACCAGCCGCTTTGGTTTTCTCCCGGAAAAAAATCCACCTTACCTGACACTCGCCCTCGGCGCTGGCGCAGTGACGCCGTTGCAGATGGCAGGCGCATACGCGGTGTTTGCGAATGGCGGCTACAAAATTAACCCGTATCTGATCAGCAAAATTACCGACAGCAACGGCAACGTGCTGGTCACCGCAAAACCGGATAAAGCGGGCGACGAAAGTAACCGCGTTATCGATGAACGCAATGCATTCCTGATCGACAGCATGTTGAAAGACGTGGTGCGCTATGGCACCGCCGCCAAAGCTATGGTGCTGAAGCGTCCGGATCTGGCAGGTAAAACGGGAACAACGAATGACTCTTTCGACGCCTGGTTCGCTGGTTACCAGGCCAAGATCGTGGGGATTGCATGGATAGGTTTTGATCAGCCGAAAAATCTCGGCAATCGTGAAACAGGCGGTGGTCTGGCTTTACCTATCTGGATAGGCTTTATGCAAAAAGCGTTGAAAGATATTCCTATCGAAGAGCGTCCGGTTCCGAATGGCATCATCTCTGTGAATGGCGATTTCTATTATGCAGAGAATCCGCCCGGAACCGGGATCAGCGATCTGAGCACACCGCCGGTGATTGAAGAACCGAAAGAGTAACTTCAGTAAATTCGGTAAATTCAGCGACCTTGTTCTTGCGCCAACGAGGACAAGGTCGTAAATAATTCCGAGCCATCGCGCGTGTTGCGCCATTGCTGACCATCGTATTTATAGTGGTAACCACCGGCGCGCGCAGCCAGCCACATCTCTTGCATCGGCGCCTGACTGTTGACGATCATTTTTGAGCCGTTGTTCACAAACTCTATCGTCAATACATTCCCGGTACGGCTGCATTCAACATCCAGCTCATCATTGTCGAACGCTTTTTCAAACATCTCTTCCACCTGGTTCAGGCAAGATTCCGCCAGAGTCAGGAAATCAGATTCAGTCATGCTACACTCCTCGCATTGATTCACACTTAAAACGCCATTTTATACGGTGTCAGACAATTCAAGATGCGTACCCTGATTTCTTCCCTGTTACTCCTCAGCCTGCTCTCCGCCTGCGGACAAAAGCTCCATTGTATTTACCGAATAAACCGAGTGCCCAGACGCTCTCTACGGCAAAATAATACTCCCGGGGAGTATATTTTAAGCCCCTTTATATTCGTAGAGATTTAGGCATTTTTGGCATATACTCCCTATTTTTCAGCGTTATCGGGGCGAAACTGTATCGGGCTGGCAAGTTGCGGACGACACCCCTGCACGCCATTGTAAATGCCGCGTATCTTCGCCAGATCGCCATCGATGTCGCCACTTAACTCAAGATAGTCAACCAGACTGACTTCTTTGCGACGAAAATCAAAATAGGCACAGCCCAAAGGAACCCTGGCAGCGCAAGTGATGTGATAAAACCCGCTGCGCCAGTAAGGTTTACGACTACGGGTGCCTTCAGGTGCGATCACCATCCAGTACCAGTCAGACTGATTTACTTTTTCCGCCAACCGGGAAATCGCACCAGTCGAGACACCGCGCTCCACAGGTTCGCCGCCCAAAGCGCGGATAATTCGGCCTATCGTCGCGCCAGTGAAGCCTTCGAACAGAGAAGACTTCGCAATAAAATAAAATGGCATACCTATCGCCAGTTTTGCCAGAACACCAATCGGAAAATCCCAGTTTGACGTATGCGGATAAACGATGATGATGCCCCGGGGACCGGGCAAGGGACGGAAATGCACCTTCCATCCGATGCAACTTAACAGTCGCAACGCCACGCGCTGCGTCAGCGTTTGCATCTGGTCCTTTTTAAGTAGATAGCTTGTCATAATTCAACGGTACGATGTGCTGAAAATTGTGCCGAGCATTATGCCGTGGAAAAAATAGAGATGCAAAAATTACGTAAAACCATGCTGCTCATCGCCTGCGCACTGATGACACAGAACGCAGCACATGCAGCCCATCCGCTGGTGACAGAAGACGCCAATCTGCAAACCACTGGCAAACAGCAAATTGAATTTAATAGTGATCACTGGTCAACATCGAGAGCACACAGTCAGATCGGCAATCTGACTTACACCTACGGCGCCAGCGATCAGCTCGATTTATTCTTTTCCAGCCCGATACGCTGGTCGTCACCCGGCGCGCTCGGCGACTTATCCGTCGGCAGCAAATACCTGTTTTCGTCGCAAGAAAATGCCAACTGGGCCTGGAAAACCGAAGTCTTTTTCCCGACCGGCGCGAAGACATTCGGCAGTGACCGCTACGATCTGGCTCTGACGTTAGTCCGTACGGAAAACGCCGGGCCGTGGGTGATACACAGCAATCTCAGCCTGAACTTACGTCAGCACAGACAGGCGCTGGCAGATGCACAGCAACGCGATCAACTATGGCGCACATCGGTCGCGGTATTGCGTGCGATCACGCCGCAGACACAGTTGCTCGCTGATACGGGCATAGCGCAAGCCGATCAAAAAAATGATGGTTACTGGCAACCTTATCTGGTCGCTGGCGTCATTTATTCGCCCGCGAGCAATCTCGATCTGGATATCGGTTTCAAATATCAGAAGAAAACGTTTTCTACAGAACGGCAAATCGGCATCGGTATGGCCTGGCGTTTTTAAGCGATTTGTCTGGCGTTTTCAGCGTCCCTGCGCCAGCTCGCTGCGACTGGCAGACCAGCGCCACCACACGCGCATCAACAACAGCACGCCGACCAGTACAGCAAACATCAGCGGCTGCGACAAATCATGCTTACCGGCTTTCATCCAGTAATAATGCAAGAGACCGGCAGGCACAATCAGATAAATCAGGCGATGCAAAAGTTGCCAGCGCTTGCCGCCGAGGCGCTTGATCATGCCGTTCGTGCTGGTCAGCGCCAGCGGTAACAATCCGGCAAAGCCGAGAAACCCAACCGTGATGAATGGACGTTTCAAAACGTCAGCCCACATTTCCGCCAGATCAAAAAAGTGATCGAACCAAAGGAAGGTCAGAAAATGCAGACTGGCGTAAAAAAACGCATACAAGCCCAGCATACGCCGCAAGCGCAGTAACCAACTCCAGCCAGAAATTTTGCGCACGGGCGTCACTGCGAGGGTGATGCATAAAAAATACAACGTCCAGTCGCCAGTGTTGCGGGTAATAAATTCCAGAGGATTGGCACCCAGTTGATCCAGAGTGGCGAAGCCTACAAGCCTCGCCAAGGGCAACAAACAAAGAATAAAGACGACGGTTTTGATCACCGCCATCTGTCGCTGAGACATCGCCATATCAAAAGAATTTTTTCAGATCCATGCCCGCATACAACGAAGCAACTTCAGGATAGCCATTAAACATCAGGGTCTTACGCTTGCGCGTGAATAAGCCATCTTCACCGATGCGCCGTTCGGTTGCCTGCGACCAACGCGGATGATCAACCAGCGGGTTCACATTCGAATAAAAACCGTACTCGTTTGGTGCCGATTGATTCCACGCTGTACGCGGCTGCTCTTTGGTCAAACGGATTTTAACGATAGACTTTGCCGACTTAAAACCGTATTTCCAAGGGACAGACATGCGTACCGGTGCGCCATTCTGATTTGGTAAAATTTCACCGTACATGCCGAATGTCAGCAGCGCCAGCGGATGCATCGCTTCATCCATCCGCAGACCTTCGACATACGGCCAGTCAAGAACAGGGCTGCGCAAACCCGGCATCTGTTTCTTATCGTCGAGCGTAATGAATTCTACGTATTTGGCGTTGCCCGTCGGCTCAACTTTTTTCAGCAGATGCGATAAAGAATAGCCTATCCACGGAATCACCATAGACCAGCCTTCGACGCAACGCAGACGATAAATGCGTTCTTCCAGCGGTGCAAGCCTGAGCAAACTATCGAGGTCCAGCGTCACAGGCTTTTTGACTTCGCCTTCGATCACCACGGTCCACGGGCGCGTTTTCAAACTGCCAGCCATCACGGCCGGATCGGCTTTATCGGTGCCGAATTCATAGAAATTATTGTAGGTCGTGGCGTCTTTGTAAGCGGTCTTTTTCTCTAACAGCGCGTATGCCGGATTAAGACTCGCCGCCAATTTCTGTGCCGCCGGTGTTTGCGCAAACGCTTCCCGACTCGCCATTTCGAGCAAGCTACCGCTGGCAATCGTTCCGACTGCCAGTTGGCGTATGAAATCGCGGCGTGATTCAAACACCTCTTTTGGCGTAATTTCGGATGAAAGTGGCAAATGGTTGCCACTGGAATGGGATTTGATCAGCATGACAGACTCCAAAGTTGAAACGCCAGACAAAACAGAATGAATGAAACACTCACCCTGTTTTGCCGCTTAGTTTCTCACGAGTCGCAAAAGTCTGCTGAGAGAGGAAAATTTAACTGATTACAGCGTGCCGTAGGAATGCAGGCCGGACAAGAACATATTCACGCCAAGGAATGCAAACGTCGTCACCAGCAAGCCCATCAAGGCCCACCAGGCCGCAACCTGACCTCGCAAGCCCTTCATCAAACGCATGTGCAGCCACGCAGCATAATTCAGCCAGACGATCAGCGCCCAGGTTTCTTTCGGATCCCACGACCAGTAACCGCCCCAGGCTTCGGCCGCCCACAACGCACCGAGTATCGTCGCGATCGTGAAGAAGGCAAAACCAACGGCAATTGCTTTGTACATCACGTCATCCAACACCTCCAGCGCAGGCAGACGATCCACCAGATAGCCTTTCGATTTCAACAGATACGCCATTGCCACCATCGCCGCCAGCGCAAACGTGCCGTAACCGATAAAGTTTGCAGGTACGTGAATTTTCATCCACCAGCTTTGTAATGCAGGCACCAGCGGTTGAATTTCTGCGGCATCGCGAGTGACTGTGTACCACAGCAAAAATCCAACCGCAGCAGAAATCACGAGCAACACAAATGCCCCTAATTGCCGGGTTTTGTATTCCTGTTCGTAATACAGATAAAACAATGCCGTAATCAGCGAAAACAGAATAAAGACTTCATACAGATTTGAGACCGGAATGTGACCGATGTCGGCACCAACCAGATACGACTCATACCAGCGCACCAGCATACCGGTAAAGCCCATCACGACCGCCGCCCAGCACAGCACAGAGCCGACCGAGGCACCGAAATCAGAACGGGCAATCAAACCGCCCCAGTAAAATAAAGTCGATAAAAAGAACAGCGTGCTCATCCACAGAATCGCGGACTGGCTGGACAGCAGATATTTCAGGAAAAATTTCTGGTTCGCCATTTCCAGTGAACCGGCGTACAAATGGATGGCAAAGAAACTCAGTAAGGCCAGCAGTACGATCAGCGGACGCACCGGCTTCCAATGCCAGCCCAACCATGCAAATGTCGGGGCAGCTAACAACAAAATGCCTTTTTCATAGACATCCATGTAAGCACCGAAGCGGTTCAATGCAAACAGCGACGCCATGCACAGAGCAACGGCATACAGCCAGTCGAGCACACCCAGGCGCTTAAAAAAGCCTTGATAGGGCATGTAATTTTGTGTCATTTCCATCATTTCTCCCCGAACCAGAATAGGAAAATATCCTGGTCGTCAGTGTAGTCTATTCGTTGCATCTTTGTTCTGATTACATTCTTACGCCTGACCGTTACTGATCACCTGCCCCAACTGCGCCTTCAGTTCGCCGAACTCTTTTTCAAAATCCAGGGTTTTGCGTTGTGAACTCAGGGCCATCAGTGTATTCGTCCCGTGTCCGTCGTCTTTGAGCCAGATCCAACAACGTCGCTCACGGATGTAAAACATCGCAAACACGCCTATGACTAAAAATAAGCAGCCGAGATAAACGATATTTTTCCCCGGTGAACGCGTGACTTGCAATACCGATGCTTTGACCTCGTCGAATCCTCTGAGTTGCAGATACACCGGTGCACCATAGAAATAAGCATCTGACATCGCACCGATAGATAATTGCAGAAAACGTCCATGCTTCTCCGTCAGTTCCAGCGCAGGCAACCCGTCTTTCTCACGCGCCAGCATCCACAGATCCCACAGGCTGCCATTCAGAATTTTCATGAATACATCCGCCGCCTTGCCCTGATCTGCGGCGGGAATCTGTTCTAAGAATTTCGAAATAGCCACGAAACCCGCTTGTTTTCCATCGCCAGCAAAAATGCCCAGACTTTTCTTTGCAGACTCTGCCAGTTGCGTCTGCATCTGCGACGCATTGTTCATTTTGGCGGGCAAAGCTCTGGCTGCATAACGCTGTGCGGCAGCCTCACGCAGAGCCGGATTGGCGACAGCTGCGCGCAGACGCATCCATTCATTCACGCTGTCATTATCATCGGCAGGAATACGTAAATACCGGAAAGCATCTGCCGGACTATCTCTGGTACCGGCAAGAAACATATAATCGCCATCGACCAGCAATGGCTGCATGTAATTATGGAACTCCCGCGCTTGCCCGGTTTTGTCGCGCAATTTGTACTGTACGCTGGGGCCGACGTTTTTCAAATCCTTGTTGTTCGCATTCTTCGCAGCAGAACCAAGATGTTTGTCGAGATCGGCACTGAATTTTTCGTTAAAAGATTTACCGGTATTGACCGCGCGTACGTCAGCGCCATTCCGTGTCATATTTTCGACGTTGAACGGGCGGAACCCTGACCATTCTATGGTGTAAGCATTGCCGCCCTGCCCGCTCAGCGGCGTATTTCCGCCGACTTCGCCTGCGACTTCAAAACTGGTCGCCGATGCCCCAGACATAGGAAATGCGGCTAACTTCAAACGACTGCCGCCATCTTCAAAACTCGATTGATAAACCGCCACGCCTTTGTATATCAAAGGCTGATTCACCTTAATCGTGGAGTTGAATTTTTTCCCAGTTTCATGATCGGTCACCTCGACATCGCTGGCAAACAACTTAGGCATGCCACTGCTGTAAAAATCGATCGTGAATTTATTCAGTTTAATCGTGAACGGCAAATCCTGAATAAGGACACCGGTTTGCTGCGGAATAATTGCAGTATTGCTGCTGGCACCTTCAGGAATCATGGTATTGCCACGGAAAGTGGGATTCGCCAGCGACAAGCGATGTTGCTGCGGGATGTTGGCAATAATGCCGTTACCATCAAACGGCACTTTGCCCATAAACCATTGCTGAAAGCGGATCGGCAATTCGGAGTCGAGCATGCCGCCGATACAGATAATCACGATCGCGGCATGCGCAAAAATATAGCCCCATTTATTCCCCGCCCCTTGTTTGGCAGCGATCAGGGTTGCACCTTCTTTTTCTACGACTTTGAATTTATAACCAATACGCGCAAGGTGTTGCGTCATATCAGCCAGCAGTTGCGAACGCTGATGCGTTGACGTCCATTCTGCTTTATGACGAAAATTGCGCAATGATTGCTCGCGCACGTTGTCGCGCCAGCTACGCATGTCTTTCAGCATTTTGGGTGCATTGCGAATCAGGCACAGACTGGTCGACAAGACCAGAAACGCCATGATCAGCAGAAACCACCAGGCAGAATACACAGAATACAAACTGAATTTACCGAAGACCTCAAACCAGAATGGCCCGAACTGATTGACGTAATTCGGCATAGGCTCATTTTGCTTGAGCACGGTGCCGATCACCGATGCAATCGAAATCAGCGTCAGCAAACTAATCGCAAAACGCATAGACGATATTAACTCTATCGCGTCGGCCAGCCACAACTTGCGGGTCGCAATCTGTATACCGCCGGTGTCGGCCACCGGATCATCCGCGATGCCGGTTTCTGTTTTGTTTTCCATACTGCTCCGAGAAAAACCTGAAAAAAAAGGGGATGGCTTTGCGCCACCCCCTCCTGTTGTCTTTAGCTTGTAATAATCAGTTATTTCAAACCGGCTACGTAATCAGCAACTGCCTTCATTTCATCGTCCGACATTTTTTTGGCGATGGTCACCATTTGTGCGCTGTTTTTACGTGCACCAGTGCGGAAATTGGTCAACTGAGCAATCGTATAATCCTGATGCTGACCAGCGATACGTGGGAACTGTGCTGGAATCCCTGCACCGTTAGGGCTGTGGCAACCCGCACAGGCAGGTACATTTTTCTCAGCAATACCGCCACGATAGATTTGCTTGCCCAGTTCAACGATGTCTTTATTTTTTGCGGCACCTGGCTGAGATTTTTGCTTCGCCAGATAAGCAGCGACGTTTTTCATATCGTCTGCCGTCATAGCTTTTGCAAAAGTCGTCATGACAGGATTGTTACGATCAGCGCCAGTGAAATCCTGCAACTGCTTCACGATATACGCGTCGTGCTGTGCAGACAACTTAGGATTGACGGTGATCGTGGAATTGCCGCCGGCACCATGGCAGGATGCGCAGGCAACGATGCCGCGCGCCGGGTCGCCGTTAGTGAACAGCGCCTCGCCTTTGGCCGGATCAGCTTTAACAGCCTTGGCTGGTTCGTTGGCATACGCGGAAGCAATCGAGGACAACGCCAGAATAGCGATGCTGATGGACTTCAAAAATGGTAAGAAAGCACGGTTCATTCAAACACCCTGAGACTAAATAATAGAAATCTGCCCTGATGGCGACACGTAGCTACTGGCTTGATCTGAATTCAGTTGAATCAAACCCTGGAAACAACCAGAAGGGGTCAGTACGATGCTGCTACCGCCCGTTACCGAACCCCTTATTGTACAATAGCTTTCAGGCGTTTTTACTGCTGACTGTTGCATTTTTCAATTTTTCCTTTCCTCTATGTCTATCCTCTGGCAAGCCCGCTTCTTTACTACGGTAAATCACTTACGTGATCTGCCGCGTACCCATGTACCGGAAATCGCATTCGCCGGTCGCTCCAATGCAGGCAAATCAACTGCCATTAATACCCTATGCAACCAGAAAAAGCTTTGTTTTGCATCAAAGACTCCTGGTCGCACTCAACATATCAACTATTTTTCTATCGGCGGCGCCCACGTCGCGATGCATCGCAAAGATGAAACCCGGGTTGATGAGATCCGTGCGCTGCTGGTCGATTTACCCGGCTATGGCTACGCTGAAGTGCCCGGCGCGGCGAAAAATCACTGGAACCAGTTACTCGGCTCCTACATACAACGCCGAACGCAGCTCGCGGCATTGGTGCTGATTATGGATGCACGCCGCCCGTTTACTGATCTGGACATCCAGATGCTTGAATGGTTTGCGCCAAGTGGACGGCCTATCCATTGCATACTCACCAAAGCAGATAAATTAAACAAAAATGAATCTGCCAATGCTTTGCGCCAGGCCAAAGACATACTCACCAGCTACGCGGATGATGAAGGTCCTTTGTTTCCATACAGCGTGCAATTATTTTCAGCCTTGAAACGCACCGGCATAGAAGAAGCCGATGCAACGATACAGCGCTTACTTGGTCTGGATCGCCCGCCGGAACAGATGGAGACAGAAGTTCCAACAGAAAGCGAATAAAAAAAACCCCGGCTTTGGCCGGGGCGAAATAACACCGATACGAATAGGGACGAACGGTGCCCGCTCAGGGAGGAGAAGCGGTAGGCTTGGAGATCATGATTCCTAACCTGTGCGTTAAGATGTGGCTGAACCCAAAAAGTTTCATTTACCTGACAAATATTTTTTAATTCATCATGGCCCAAAACAAACCCAATCTTTTCCCCGCTGTACGTATGCGTCGCATGCGTAAGGATGTTTTTTCACGCGCGATGATGCGCGAAAATACCATTACCTCTGCCGATCTGATTTATCCGGTATTCATACTGGATGGCGTTAATCAATGCGAAAAAGTGGCGTCGATGCCAGGCGTGGAACGCGTTTCCATTGATCTGCTGCTGGGCGTTGCAGAAGACTGCGTCGCACTCGGCATTCCAGTGATGGCGTTATTCCCGGTCATTAATCCCAGTTTAAAAACCCCGGACGGTATCGAAGCGACCAACCCTGACGGCCTGATGCCACGCGCTATCCGCGAGTTGAAAAGCCGCTTCCCTGAACTCGGCATTCTTACCGATGTCGCACTGGACCCCTACACCAGTCACGGTCAGGATGGTTTGATCGATGCGAATGGCTATGTGCTGAATGATGAAACCACAGAAATGCTGGTGCGTCAGGCGCTGACCCACGCCCGCGCCGGCGCTGATATTGTTGCCCCCAGCGATATGATGGATGGTCGCATCGGTGCGATTCGTCATGCACTCGAAGCGAACGATTTTATTCACACGCGCATCATGGCGTATTCCGCTAAATATGCATCTGCTTTCTACGGTCCTTTCCGTGATGCGGTGGGTTCAGCGACCAATCTCGGCAAGAGCGATAAAGCAACCTACCAGATGGATCCGGCCAACAGCAATGAAGCCTTGCGCGAAGTGGCGCTTGATCTGGCCGAAGGCGCCGATATGGTGATGGTCAAACCCGGCATGCCATATCTTGATATTGTGCGTCGCGTCAAGGATGAATTCAGGGTGCCAACCTTCGCTTATCAGGTCAGCGGCGAATACGCGATGATAAAAGCGGCGGCGCAAAACGGCTGGCTCGATCACAACAAAACCATGATGGAATCCATGATGGCATTCAAACGGGCTGGTGCCGATGGGGTACTGACCTATTTTGCCCGCGATATCGCACGCTTGCTGCGACACGCTTAAACCACCGCACTGGCTGCGCCGGTGTTCTACCTGCGCAGATAACTGCCGCCAGCGATGCTGCGCGACAGCATTCTGCGTCACGGCTACAGGCATTCCCAAGATGTCTGTAGCCGTGTAGCATCACTGCTTCCTTTCTCTTTTGACGGTGAAGCGCATGCAAGAAAAAGTCATCACTTTTGCCAGCCCGATATTTTTTCTGCTGATCGCGCTTGAAGCCTACGTCGCCATGCGTCGGCAGCGCCATAAATATCGCGTCAACGATGCGATCAACAGCCTCAGCCTTGGCGTCATGAGCCAGATTATTAACGTCTTTCTGAAGTTATTATCGATCGGCATTTACGTCTGGGTCGCACAACACTTTGCCATCACGACTCTGCCTGCAGATCAGCCCTGGGTCTGGCTGACAGGCTTATTGCTGTACGATTTTTTATATTACTGGCTGCATCGCATGGGGCACATGACGAACCTGTTGTGGGCAGCCCATGTCGTTCACCATCAAAGCGAACATTACAATCTGAGTACCGCGCTACGGCAAACCAGCAGCGGTCATTTATTTGCCTGGATATTTTATTTACCGATGGCATTGCTCGGTTACCCGGCAGAAGTTTTCATCGCCGTGGGACTGATCGATTTGCTGTATCAATTCTGGATACACACGCAGCAAATCGGTAAGCTGGGCTGGTTTGACCGCGTGTTTGCATCGCCGTCGAATCATCGTGTTCATCATGCGGTAAATGACATCTATCTGGATAAAAATTTCGGCGGCATCCTGATACTCTGGGATCGCCTGTTCGGCACTTTCATCGAAGAGCAGGATGCCCATCCTGTCGTGTTTGGCACGCGCAAACCCTTGCGTAGCTGGAATCCAATCTGGGCCAATGCGGAAGTGTATGCCGCCGTGCTGAAAGACGCTCTGAGCACCCGGCGCTGGACGGATAAATTCAAAATCTGGCTGATGCCGCCAGGATGGCAACCTGCCGATCTGGCGGCACGCTCTGCGCCTGCTACATTCGATCTGCAACGGCCAGAATATAATCCGCCATTGCGTGGTGCACTGATGTGGTACTGTCTCGCGCAGTTCGCGCTGGGACTGAACATCACGACGCATTTTTTACTCAGCGCAAATACCGCTGGCAGTGTTTCGCTGGTGCTCTATGCGCTATGGCTGCTGGCGGGTTTCTGGATCATCGGCGGTCTGATGCAACAGCAAAAATTTTTCGTGTTGCTGGAAGCAATCAGAATCGCGATCTGTGCTGCGATGGTACTGACGACGTCAAGCTGGTTTGGTATCACAACACTGACCGGCACGGCGCAAGCCTGCATCATTGCTGCCTGTGCGGCTTGCGCGGCTTGTTTACTGGCGCTCTTACTGATTTTTAAAACGAAACCGCATGGATATCTTTCATATTAACGACAATCAGGTATTACTCAATCCGGATTCCGCCATCACGCCGCAAGGCTTTCTGTGGCTGGATGCAACCCACGATGAAGTCAGCAACAATCCTGAAGCATGGCGGGCGGAAGTCGAACGCATTACCGGCATTCATATTTACGATCTGCATTTAAGCGATGCCGTCAATCTGAGCCATCCTTCATATTTCGATAACACCCATGATTACGAAATGGTGGTCTTCCGCAAGCTCGCGTTGAACGGTGAAGCAGTCGCAACCGACACCACAGAAAAACGCAAAATTCCGGCAGCGCTGAATAAATTGCTAACCGTTCCGGTATCGTTTTTTTTATTCGGTCATGCACTGGTTACCGTCCGCGCCGCGAATAGCAAAACCATCGACAATGCCCGCGCCCGCTTGTTGAATTACAAGGCCAAAGCCGATGGCAGCAGTCATGGCCGCTTACCAGCGTCGCCCGAAGATCTGATGCTGCGCTTACTCAATGCGATGGTCGATCAGTATCTGGAATTGCGCCAGCCACTGACGCAGCAACTCGATCGCTGGCAGCACGCGCTGCTGGATCCGCGCCGCCCATTCAATAATTGGATGGCCTTGCTCGATTCGCGTCTGGAATTACGCAAACTCGATAATCTGTGCGAAGAACAACGCGATGCATTGCAGGAATTGCGCGATCATATCGTTGACACGCATGACGGCAACAACGATGCGCAAAGCCGTGCGAAAGATTTGTTATTGGTCCGCACGACTGATGTGATGGAACACATCAGCCGCGTACTGAATCATGCGCGCCGCCTCGAAGCGTCGCTGGAATCGGCGGTGCAGATACACTTTTCTGCGATGGCGCACCGCACCAGCGAAATCATGCGCACCCTGACAGTCATCACGGCCTTGTTCATGCCGCTGACACTGATTACCGGGATTTTCGGTATGAATTTTGAAGTCATGCCGCTGCTCAAAAATGCCTCTGGTTTCTGGATCACGATGGGTGCGATGGGCTTCATCGTCGTGCTGCTGTTGATATATTTCCGCAGCCAGCGCTACCTCGAAGATCGCCTGCGCAATTCCCGTCGATAACACGTTTTTGGCGGAGTATGTTGCTAAATGCCTTTAATCTCCTTATAAACATTGGGCGTTTAAAAATACTCCCCCCAATATATTTCACCTGTTTTTGCACTTATTTCTTTTACTTTTGCAGCCATTCCTGACGATTCCATGCAAGCACTGACCTATCTGTGGCACGACTATGAAACTTTCGGCGCCGTGCCACGCCGCGATCGCCCGGCGCAATTTGCCGCCATCCGCACCGATGCAGAACTCAATGAAATCGGCGACGAACTGATGCTGTATTGCCAGCCCGCACCAGATTTTCTGCCTGACCCGCAAGCCTGCCTGATCACCGGAATCACGCCACAAACTTGTCTGCAGCTCGGCGTTCCGGAACACGAATTCGCACGGCAAATCGAAGCCGCATTCGCGCAAGCGGGCACCATCGGCGTCGGCTACAACACGATACGTTTCGATGATGAAGTGACCCGTTTTTTGTTCTGGCGCAATCTGATCGACCCGTATGCGCGCGAATGGCAAAACAATTGCAGCCGCTGGGATATTCTCGATGTCGTGCGTACCGCGTATGCGCTGCGCCCCGACGGCATACAGTGGCCGCGCAACGAAGAAGGCAAGGCCAGCTTTCGCCTCGAACATCTGACGGCCGCCAACGGCCTCAGCCACGAAGCCGCGCATGATGCCTTATCCGATGTGCGCGCGACGATTGCGATGGCGCGTTTGCTGAAAGAAAAAAATCCGCGGCTGTTTGATTTCTGCCTGAGTCTGCGCAAAAAAGATCGCGTCATGGAAGAGATAGGCTGGCCCGTGCAAAAACCGTTTCTGCACGTTACCGGTATGATTCCGGCGGAGCGCGGATGCGTCAGCGTGATGTGGCCGCTGGCGATGCATCCGACCAACAAAAACGAAATCATCGTCTGGGATCTGAGCGCCGATCCTGCTGAATTATTCTCGCTCAGCAGCGAAGAAATTCAGCTGCGTATGTTCAGCAAGAGCAGCGAGTTACCAGAAGGTGTGACCCGTCTGCCGATCAAAACCATCCACATCAATAAGTCCCCGATAGTCATCAGCAATCTGAAAACACTATCCGCCGAACGCGCCGCGCATTGGGGCATCGATATGACTGCCGTGATGGCGCACGCTGCCATCGCAGCCAACGCGCCTGACATGGCACAGATCTGGGAAGCGGTGTTTGACCGCTCTGCCGCGAACGACTTATCAGCGAATAATGATGTTGACGAGGATTTGTACAACGGCTTCATCGGCAATGCTGACCGCCGCTTATTGAACGAGCTGCGGGCGCTGCCAGCAGAACAACTGGCACAAGCCTCCACCCATTTTCAAGATGCACGACTGGATGAGCTGCTGTTCCGCTATCGCGCCAGAAATTTCCCCGCGACCCTGAGTGCGGAAGAAGCAGAAACATGGGAACAACACCGCGCCGCCCGCCTGCATGAAGGGCTGGGCAATGCAATGACGGTGGAACAGTTTTTTGAGCGTATCGATCAGTTATCGGAAGACGCCGATGAACGCGCCGAAGAGATACTCGGTGCTTTGTATGATTACGCTGAGCACATCACGCCTATGCGTTGAAGACAATTATCTAGCAGGTATAAACAGAGACTGAGTATTCATGTGCTTCTTCAAGGCATTTCCTGCGAAGCGGCGCATGATGATGCAGATGTTCAAATTAATTTTATGGAGTCACAATGATACGAGGCAGCTGCTTTTATTTGCGCCATCCTAAGAAAGAGGAAATTCCGCAACTCATTAACTTGCTCAATAATCTGGATACACGCGGTCCGTGGTTATCAACCGAACTGATGCTGCCTGGCCTGCTCGAAAAGCGCTTTGAGGAACAACATAGCTCTAAGGAAAACATGGAATACTTTCTGATCATCGGCGACGACGAACAGATACTGGGCAGAGTGTTCCATTTCAAAACAGTGCCGTATTTTCAGTCGCGCGAAATCGGTTACTCGCTTTTCTCTACCGCTCTGCACGGCAAAGGCATTATGAGCGAAGCGGTGGCGCTGCTCACGCGCTACCTGTTTGAAACCAGCTTGCTGAACCGCCTGGAAATTCACATGGAAGCGGGCAATACCGGTTCTGAAAAAGTCGCTGTCAAGAACGGCTTTCAATTTGAAGGTGTCGCACGCGGTGCAGCATACAACCGCGGACGCTTTGTCGACGTCAGGATGTATGCTTTGTTGCGTAGCGAATGGGAAGCCTTGCAAAATACCTGATGCCGGCAAACAACTTGCATCTGGTGAAGTGGATTATGCATCTCGCTACCAATAAAAAGCCCCGGCACAAAGACCGGGGCAATCAGGTAAAGCAAACAGACAGCGCTTATTTATTCGGCTGCGGTGTAATGCGCAGATAAGGCTTCGGTGCTTTGTAACCTTTCGGGTATTTCTGCTTGATCACATCTTCATCTTTGATCGACAAAGGAATAATCACATCGTCACCATCGCGCCAGTTGCCTGGTGTCGCCACGGTATAACCATCGGTCAGTTGCAGGGCATCGATCACACGCAGCACTTCATCAAAATTTCGGCCAGTGGTCAGCGGATAAGTAATGATCAGGCGGACTTTTTTATTCGGATCAATGATGAACAGCGAGCGCACGGTGACGGTTTCTGACTGATTCGGGTGAATCATGTCGTACAAGGCGGCAACCTTGCGATCAGCATCAGCGATGATAGGGAAACCAACCACGGTCTGCTGCGTTTCTTCTATGTCTTTAATCCATTGCAGATGTGAATCCGCGCCGTCAACCGACAAGGCAATCGCTTTGACATTGCGCTTGTCAAACTCCGGTTTCAGCTTCGCTGTCAGGCCGAGTTCTGTGGTGCAGACCGGTGTGAAATCCGCCGGATGGGAAAATAGTACCACCCAGGAATTACCAGCCCATTCGTGGAATTTCAGTTTTCCTATGGAGGAATCCTGCTCGAAATCCGGTGCAATATCGCCTAAACGTAAAGTCATCTTACTCTCCCAAAAATGTAGAGCCTGACTATAAGTCGCCTCTCTCAACTTCTCAAGAACAGAGAAGTTGCAAGCTTATATCGGCTTAGTTATATAAGGGCGATTATGCGGGGACGCTGGATCAGCGCTGCGAAAATACAGCGCTGATCCGGGTTAATTACTTACCTTCAATTCTTGATAGGGACTGTAAGAATTTTTCAGCATTCTGGAAGCCGACGACGCGGCTGTCTGGAATTTCCGCACCTTGATTATTGAAGAAAATGATGCCCGGAGGGCCGAATAATTTAAAGCGTTTCAGCATTTCTTTATCATCTTCATTATTCGCGGTAACGTCGACTTGCAGCAGCAACATTGCATCCATCTTCGCCTTCACCCTGACATCGGTGAATGTCAGTTTTTCCATTTCTTTGCAAGAGACGCACCAGTCTGCGTAGAAATCCAGCATCGCCGTTTTTCCTTTGCTCTGCGCCAATGCCGCGTCCAGCTCTGCAACATTACGTACACGGACAAACACTGCACCATGCGTCTGCGTGCCAAACAGATGAGCGACCGGCGCATAGATATCGCGACCGCCGGTAGCGACACCAACGAGTTGCAATAACCCCAGTACGCCGAACGCAGCGGCAATCAGCTTCCCTGGCAAACCTGAACGATGAAAAAATAACTGATAGCCAGCGTATGCAATCAATAACGTTGCCCATCCCAGCATCTGTAACCAGACAGGAATGACTGGCGAGATCATCCATAACGCCATCGCCAGCATCAGCACGCCAAAGAAACGTTTGATGTTTTCCATCCAAACACCGGCGCGGGGTAGCAAACTACCTGCAGATATACCGAGTAACAGCAAAGGCACGCCCATACCGATCGCAATAGCGAACATTGCGGCACCACCAACGATCACATCGCGCGTCTGACTGATGTAGACCAGCGCGCCAAGCAATGGGCCCGTGACGCATGGTCCAACGATCAACGCAGAAATCGCTCCCATCAGGAATACACCAATTAATTTTCCTAATTTACTATCGCGCTGACCTTCGGAAATTTCAGTTAACTTAGTTTGCAACGCCGCTGGCATTTGCAATTGATAGACGTTAAACATCGACAACGCGAAGAACACCATCAATAAGGAAAATGCACCCAATACCCATGGATTTTGTAGGGTCGCCGCCAAGCCCTCACCGGCGAGACCGGCAGCAACGCCCATTCCTGTGTACACCAGTGACATCCCCAGGACATACGCAAGCGATAACATGAATCCTCGCGTACGACTGACACCCGCACCTTCACCAACGATAATAAAAGACAAAATAGGCACCATCGGCAGCACGCACGGTGTCAGCGATAAGCCCAGACCAAGAATGAAAAACAAAGGCAGGATAACGGATAACTTACCGCTCTTTAGTGCTGCACTGATGCTGCTGCTTTCTGCGTCTGCTCCGGCATCGGTCTTACTGAGGTCTGCACTGCCCGATGAGGTGGAAACAGCGGCATTAGCGGCTGAAATGCTCAGTCTGAATTCGCTTTCCAATGGCGGATAGCACAAGCCCTGATCAGCACATCCTTGTCTGCCGACTTTCAATGTGAAGTCATTGGCAGCCTGTACCGGAATCCTGATCAGTACAGACTTGCGGTATGTCTCAACGTCTTTCTGAAAGGTTTCGTCAAACTTGACCTTACCGGCTGGCAGTATGACTTCGCCGATTTTTGCGTCGGCCGAAGTGAATTTCAACTTTTCACGGTACAAATAATAACCATCAGCAATGGTCAGCGTCACCTCGGCAACGCCGGGTTCAGCCATTCTGGCGGATGCTTTGAAAGCGACTTCAGGGTCGAGAAACTCATCGGCATGCGCCAGGCTACTGAGAATCAGAAATGCGCTCATTAACAGCATCTGTAATACATGAATGAAACCGTTTTGCGGCGAGAGCGTTGCGATGCGATGCGTGTTCATTTAAGTCCTGTTTGTTCTTGTACCCATTGCAGATAGGCAGGTAAGCCATCGACCACGGGAATAGCAATAATTTCCGGTACTTGGTAAGGGTGCAGCGAGCAAATCAATGCCTGCAGATCTGGATAGGCTTGAGTTGTTGTCTTGATGTGCAATGGCACTTCAGTGGTGACTTCCTGCTGACCATCCCACGTGTACAGAGACATTATTTCGGGCATGACGTTCACGCATGCAGCCAAATTATTTTCTAATATATTTTGGGCGATCGTGAGCGCAACGGTCTTATCCGGACAATTCGTCATTACCAGTAAAACTTTATCGTCGTTTGTCTTCATAGCGCTCATTTTAGCAAGAGTCTGATGATCACGAGCAACCCAAGCTGAATAGACCCAAATATAAACGCGTTGATAACGGGCACACAAATGAAGAAAAAAAAGCCCGGATAAACCGGGCCTTTTTATTTAAGAAATATCTTCTTAAATTATTCTGCTACTGGAGCATTTTCTACATCAGTGACTTCTGGACGATCCAGCAATTCAACGTAAGCCATCGGTGCATTGTCGCCAACGCGGAAGCCCATTTTCAGAATACGCAGGTAGCCGCCATTACGATTTGCGTAACGTGGGCCGAGTTCCGCGAACAGTTTCAGAACCATTTCGCGATCGCGCAGACGGGAAAATGCCAGACGTTTGTTAGCCAATGTATCAACTTTACCCAAAGTCAGAATTGGCTCGATAACGCGGCGCAGTTCTTTTGCTTTTGGCAATGTTGTTTTGATCGCTTCGTGACGCAACAGGGATACTGTCATGTTGCGCAACATAGCCAAACGGTGGGATGAAGTACGATTCAGCTTACGTAAGCCGTGACGGTGACGCATGGTATTTCCTTTCAGATTTCATTGCCAGCTCTTCTATCGACAACATTGTCGCGGGCCGGTAATTATTTTTACTACGATAAAAAAATGAACGGCCTTATTTAAAACCGTTCATTCCGACAAATTATTTTTCCAAGCCTGCAGGTGGCCAGTTTTCCAGCTTCATGCCCAAAGACAAGCCACGGGAAGCCAACACTTCTTTGATTTCGTTCAAAGATTTGCGACCCAGGTTTGGTGTCTTCAACAGTTCATTTTCGCTACGTTGGATCAGATCACCAATGTAGTAAATGTTTTCTGCTTTCAGGCAGTTTGCTGAACGTACTGTCAATTCCAGATCATCCACTGGACGCAACAGAACTGGATCAACTGCTGGTGCACGGGATGGTGCTTCAGCGGCCGCTTCTGTACCTTCCAAAGCAGCGAAGACGTTCAACTGATCAACCAGCACACGGGCAGATTGACGAATTGCTTCTTCTGGTGTGATCACGCCATTGGTTTCAATATTGATGATCAATTTATCCAGATCGGTACGCTGTTCAACACGAGCGGACTCAACGGAGTAAGAAACACGACGCACTGGAGAGAAAGACGCGTCCAGAATCATGCGGCCTATCGTTTTGTTTGCATCTTCAGACAAACGACGAACGTTACCTGGCACATAGCCACGGCCTTTTTCAACTTTGATCTGCATATCCAGTTTACCGCCGGCAGTCAGATTCGCGATGACGTGATCTGGATTGATCAGTTCAACATCATGTGGCAACTCGATGTCGGAAGCCAGGACTGCGCCTTCGCCATCTTTCTTCAATACCAATGTTACTTCTTCACGATTGTGCAACTTGAATACAACACCCTTCAAGTTCAACAGAATATCAACGACGTCTTCCTGAACGCCATCGAGGGATGAATACTCATGAACCACACCAGCGATCACCACTTCAGTTGGTGCATAACCAACCATCGTCGACAACAATACGCGACGCAGCGCGTTGCCCAGTGTGTGGCCATAGCCACGTTCAAACGGTTCCATCACGACTTTAGCGTGACCGGCACCCAGCATTTCCACATCGATAATACGTGGCTTCAACAGATTGTTTTGCATGAAATGTCCTTTTCAATACCCTCGGTTCGTTACACCGATAAGGCTGACGGCATTAAAGAAAAAGCCTGCCTGTCGTAAAACAGGCAGGCGATGAAACTAAAATTAACGAGAATACAATTCAACGATCAGGGATTCGTTGACATCGTGAGCGATATCGCTACGATCTGGCATGGACTTGTAAGTGCCTTCCATTTTCTTCGCATCAACAGCTACCCATGAAGGCATGCCGGATTGCTCAGCCAGGGACAGAGCTTCAACGATACGAACTTGTTTTTTCGCTTTTTCACGAACAGCAACAACGTCACCAGCTTTAACTTGGTAAGAAGCGATGTTCACAACGATACCGTTGACTGTGAAAGCTTTGTGGCTTACCAACTGACGTGCTTCAGCACGTGTAGAGCCGAAGCCCATGCGGTATGCAACGTTGTCGAGACGGGATTCCAGCAATTTCAACAGTGTTTCGCCTGTGTTGCCTTTTTGGCGATCAGCTTCAGCGAAGTAGCGGCGGAATTGACGTTCCAGAACGCCGTACATACGTTTAACTTTTTGTTTTTCGCGTAATTGATTACCGAAGTCAGAAGTACGTGCGCCGGATTTAGCACCGTGTTGACCTGGTTTTACATCTAATTTGCACTTTGAATCCAAAGAGCGGCGTGCGCTTTTCAGAAACAGGTCCGTGCCTTCACGACGGGATAACTTAGCTTTTGGTCCGATATAACGTGCCACAATATTTTCCTTTTATAAATGACGCAGAACTTGGCTGCGCTAGTCTGATCTGCTTGCTATCAGACAGTGGTCTTAAAGGCGAAAGCGAATCGCTTAATGCCTGAAATAAAATTCCCAACACAAAACCCGCCAACAAAATGGCGGGCTTGCATTCTAACGGAAATACCGTCAGAACGCCAGCAGCAAATGCTACCGCTTAGATACGACGACGCTTTGGAGGGCGGCAGCCGTTGTGTGGTACTGGAGTTACGTCTTGGATCAAAGAAATCTTGATGCCGAGATTGTTCAGTGCGCGTACTGAAGATTCACGACCTGGGCCTGGGCCTTTGATGCGAACTTCCAGATTTTTGATACCGCATTCAACAGCAACTTTACCTGCTGCTTCCGCTGCAACCTGAGCTGCGAACGGAGTAGATTTACGTGAGCCTTTAAAACCAGCACCGCCAGCAGTTGCCCAAGAGAGAGCATTGCCTTGCCGATCAGTGATCGTGATGATGGTGTTATTGAAAGAAGCGTGAACGTGTGCGATACCTTCAGCAACGTTCTTTTTAACTTTCTTACGAGCACGTGCTGCTGCTGCGTTGTTTTGTGCTTTTGCCATAATGATTTCCTTGGATCCGGGCTAGCCTGGATTATTTCTTCAAAGATTGAGCTGCTTTACGTGGACCTTTACGTGTACGTGCGTTAGTACGTGTACGCTGGCCACGACAAGGCAAGCCTTTACGATGACGCAAGCCGCGATAGCAACCCAAGTCCATCAAGCGCTTGATGTTCATGGACAATTCACGACGCAAGTCACCTTCGACGATAAATTTACCGATTTCGTCGCGAAGCTTCTCGAGTTCGTTGTCATCCAGATCTTTAACCTTTTTATTGGTCAAAACACCTGTTGCTTCACAGATTTTCTGTGAGCGTGGACGGCCAATACCATAGATAGCTGTTAAGCCGATTACGGTATGCTGATGATTTGGGATATTAACCCCTGCGATACGTGCCATTCGTTATTCCTCGTTCAATAACGTTAAATTAACCTTGGCGCTGTTTATGGCGTGGTTCTGTGCAAATAACACGAACAACACCTTTGCGCTTGATGATTTTGCAGTTGCGGCAGATCCGCTTAACTGATGCGAGAACTTTCATTTTTGCCCTCTTCCCTTCTTGTTCACTTTTAATTTACTTGGTTCGGAACACTATTCGCGCCCGGCTCAAATCATAAGGCGTCAATTCCACTGTCACCTTATCACCTGGAAGGATGCGGATATAGTTCATCCGCATCTTCCCGGAAATATGGCCTAGTACAACATGCCCGTTTTCCAACTTAACTCTAAATGTTGCATTCGGAAGATTCTCCAGAATCTCGCCCTGCATCTGTATAACGTCGTCTTTTGCCATTCGATCTGCTGTCCCTTCAGCAAATTACCGCGAAGGAATCCCGCCCTTGAAATTTGCTTTACGAAGCAGCGACTCGTATTGCTGCGACATGACATAGTTTTGCACCTGAGCCATAAAATCCATGGTCACCACCACGATAATCAGCAGGGATGTACCACCGAAGTAGAAAGGAACTTTCCATTTGGCAATCAAAAATTCAGGTAACAAACAGACTAGCGTGATATAAACCGCGCCAGCCAACGTCAATCGCATCAAAATTTTGTCGATATAGCGGGCAGTCTGATCGCCTGGACGTATTCCAGGGACAAACGCTCCACTCTTCTTCAAATTATCAGCTGTTTCTTTGCTGTTGAATACCAAAGCGGTATAAAAGAAGCAAAAGAAAATAATCGCAGCAGCGTACAACAACGCATGAATAGGCTCGCCTGGCGCCATTGATGCAGCCAAATCTTTCAAGAACGTAATAAACCCGCTCGTTGAAGAATCTGCACCCTTGGTAAACCAGCTGGTAATCGTCGCTGGGAATAAAATGATCGATGAAGCGAAAATCGGTGGAATTACACCAGCCATATTCAACTTCAGCGGCAAATGACTGCTTTGCCCGCCATACACTTTATTTCCGACCTGACGCTTCGCATAATTAACCAGAATCTTACGTTGGCCACGTTCCACAAATACAACCAGAAACGTCACAGCTACCGCAATAACACAGATCAACAATACTGACGCAGGATGCATAGAACCAGTACGAACCAACTCAAACAAACTTACCAAGGCACCTGGCAAACCAGCAGCAATACCGGCGAAGATAATGATAGAAATACCGTTACCTAAACCGCGCTCAGTGATTTGTTCGCCCAGCCACATCAAAAACATCGTACCTGTCACCAATGACACTACAGTAGTGAATCTGAAAGCGAGGCCGGGATCAATAACGAGCCCTGGCTGCGCCTCCAGACCAAACGCAATGAAATATGCCTGCACTGTCGCCAGTAACAAAGTTCCATAACGTGTGTACTGAGTAATTTTTCTGCGACCGGATTCACCTTCTTTTTTCAGTGCTTCCAGTTGCGGAGAAACGATAGACATCAGTTGCATGATGATCGATGCCGAGATATACGGCATGATGCCGAGTGCAAACACGGTGAACCGTGACAATGCACCACCGGAGAACATGTTAAACATCCCCAAGATACCACCTTGGTTTTGCTTAAACAGGTCTGCCAATGCAGTTGGATCTATACCTGGAACAGGTACGTGAGCACCAATCCGATAGACAACCAGCGCCGCAAGCAGGAACCAGAGTCGCCCCCAGGGAAATCCGCTTGCTGCACTTTTAGCTTGTTGTGGAGATGTTGCCAATTATTGCTCCGGTGTCTGCAGTGAATTAAGCGATCGTACCGCCAGCAGCTTCGATTGCAGCTTTAGCGCCTTTAGTGACGATCAAGCCGTTCAAAGTTACTTTCTTAGTAATCGCACCAGACAAGATCACACGAACTACACGTGCGAGCTCAGAAACAACACCAGCTTGTTTTAAAGCAAGGATGTCAATTTCAGTGACTGGCAAATTTTCCAAGTCTGTCAGACGAACTTCTGCTTTGTACGGTGTTGCCAGTGATTTAAAACCACGTTTTGGCAAGCGACGTTGCAAAGGCATCTGACCGCCTTCGAAACCGACTTTATGAAAGCCGCCGGAACGAGATTTTTGACCTTTATGGCCGCGACCCGCTGTCTTACCCAAACCTGAGCCGATACCACGACCAACACGACGTTTGTAGTGTTTAGCGCCATCAGCAGGTTGTATGTTATTCAATTCCATAATTTGCTCCGAACATAAGTCTGACGACTTACGCTACAACCTTCACAAGATACGAGACTTTATTGATCATGCCGCGTACTGCTGGCGTGTCTTGCAATTCAGAAACTGAATTAACACGACGCAAACCCAGACCACGTACGGTAGCACGGTGATCCTGGCGTGTGCCGATCAGACCTTTGACCAATTGCACTTTTACTGTCTTAGTCATCGCGCTCTCCTTAACCGAGGATTTCTTCAACGGTCTTGCCACGCTTTGCAGCGATTTCAGATGGAGTACTCATCTTAGCCAGACCATTCAAAGTTGCACGAACCATGTTGTAAGGATTTGTTGAGCCGTTGGATTTAGCAACAACATTAACAATACCCATTACTTCAAAAATCGCGCGCATTGGACCACCGGCAATAACGCCAGTACCTTCTTTTGCAGGAGAAATCATGACGGAAGACGCGCCGTGCTTACCAGTAACGGTGTGTTGCAAAGTACCGTTTTTCAAAGTCACTTTGATCATCTTACGACGTGCTTCTTCCATCGCTTTTTGTACGGCAACAGGAACTTCTTTCGACTTACCTTTGCCCATACCGATACGGCCATCGCCGTCGCCTACAACTGTCAATGCAGCGAAGCCCATGATACGACCACCCTTAACCACTTTGGTTACACGGTTGATCGCGATCATTTTTTCGCGCATGCCATCATCCGGCTTGTCGGCTGCTGTTTTTGCTTGCATTTTTGCCATGACAAATTTTCCTTAGAACTTCAAGCCAGCTTCACGGGCAGCTTCTGCAAGCGCCTTGATGCGGCCATGGTAACGGAAACCGGAGCGGTCAAACGCAACTTCGGTAACCCCTGCTTTGATTGCCTTCTCTGCTACACGCTTGCCGATCAAAGTCGCGGCTGTGGTGTTGCCACCAGCTCCGGACTTGCCAGCCAATTCTGCACGTACTTCCGCCTCTACGGTGGAAGCCGACGCCAACACTTTGGCGTCTGGGCCAATAATGTTTGCGTAGATGTGCAGGTTGGTGCGATGCACGGCCAGGCGGTTCACTTTGAGTTCTGCGATCTTGGCACGGGTTTGACGTGCGCGGCGCAGACGTGATTGTTTCTTGTCCATCGTCAACCCCTATTACTTCTTCTTGGTTTCTTTAATCACAACCACTTCGTCCGCATAACGGACACCCTTGCCTTTATAAGGCTCTGGGCTGCGGTATGCACGGACTTCAGCTGCCACCTGACCTACTACCTGCTTATTAACACCTTTAATCAGGATTTCAGTAGGAGTTGGCGTAGCACAAGAAATACCTTCTGGCATTTGATGTACGACTGGATGTGAAAAACCTAAAGACAAATTCAACTTATCACCCTGAGCTTGCGCTTTGTAACCAACGCCGACCAAAGTGAGCTTTCTTTCAAAGCCTTTAGTAACACCGGTAACCATGTTATTGACCAAGGCACGTAAAGTACCAGTCATTGCATTAGCTTCACGGCCATCATTGGCTGGTGAAAAACTCAAAGTGCCGTTGTCGTTCGCAACTTTCACTAAGCCATTGAGGCTTTGTGTCTGCACGCCCATAGGACCTTTTACTGTAATCTGCTCTGCTGAAATTGCAACTTCTGCACCGGCCGGCAAAGCGATTGGCATCTTACCTACTCGAGACATCTTTCACTCCTTAGGCGACGTAGCAAATTACTTCGCCACCGACACCGGTTGCGCGCGCTTTGCGGTCAGTCATGACGCCTTTTGGTGTAGAAACAATCGCTACACCCAAACCGTTCATCACATTTGGAATCTCGTCTTTACCTTTGTAAATACGAAGACCTGGACGTGAAACACGTTCCAAACGTTCAATAACTGGACGTCCTGCATAATATTTCAAGCCGATTTTTAATTCGGACTTCCCTGCAGTTTCTAAAACTGCGAAATCTTCAATGTAACCTTCGTCTTTAAGTACGTTTGCAATTGCAATCTTTACTTTAGAGGACGGCATCGCAACAACAGTTTTTTGAACAACTTGCGCGTTACGAATGCGGGTCAGCATATCGGCGATAGGATCGCTCATACTCATTGCTTATTCTCCTATTACCAGCTGGCTTTAGTCATACCCGGGATTTCACCACGCATGGCGACTTCACGGAGTTTAATACGGCCCAAACCGAATTTACGGAATGTGCCACGCGGACGACCTGTCAAAGCGCAACGATTACGCTGACGTGTCGGATTAGAATTACGTGGCAAAGCCTGCAACTTCAGACGAGCAACATAACGCTCTTCTTCAGTCTTTGATTGGTCATCAACGATGGCCTTCAATTCGGCGCGCTTGCCAGCGAATTTCTTCACCAAGTCTGCACGCTTTTGCTCACGATTAATCAGTGCCAGTTTTGCCATGGCGACCTCAGTTTCTGAACGGAAATTTAAATGCGGCGAGGAGTGCTTTCGCTTCTTCGTCGGTCTTTGCTGTTGTCGTGATACTGATATTCATACCACGCAATGCGTCGATCTTGTCGTACTCGATTTCAGGGAAAATGATTTGTTCCTTGACACCGATATTGTAGTTACCACGACCATCAAACGCACGACCAGAAACACCACGGAAGTCACGTACGCGAGGCAAAGCCACGGTAATAAAACGATCCAGGAATTCATACATCTGAGCGCCACGCAAAGTAACCATACAACCGATTGGATAACCTTCACGGATTTTAAAACCTGCGATCGCTTTACGAGCTTTGGTCACAACTGGCTTCTGGCCGGCGATTTTCGTCAAGTCACCAACTGCATGCTCGATAATCTTTTTATCTGCAACTGCTTCAGACAAACCCATATTCAGGGTGATTTTCAAGATACGTGGAACTTCCATGCTTGACTTGTAAGCGTACTTTTCAGTCAATTCACCGACGATTTTTTCTTTATATAATGCTTGTAGACGGGCCATGATGTTATGCCTTCACAACTTCGCCAGTCGACTTGTAGATACGGACTTTTTTACCATCCACTACCTTGAAGCCTACACGGTCTGCTTTGCCAGATGCAGCATTAAACAACGCCACATTGGAAACATGAATCGGCATCAATTTATCAACGATGCCACCAACTGCGCCAGTCATTGGGTTTGGCTTAACCGCTTTTTTAGCGACATTAATACCAGCAACAACAACGTAATCACTATCGATGCACGATTGCACCTGACCGCGCTTACCTTTGTCTTTACCCGTCAAGACGATGACTTCGTCGTTTTTACGAATTTTATTCATCACGACTCCTTACAGCACTTCTGGAGCCAAAGACACGATTTTCATAAAGCGCTCAGTACGCAGTTCGCGTGTCACTGGGCCGAAAATACGAGTGCCGATAGGCTCAAGCTTTGCATTCAACAATACTGCAGCATTGCCATCAAATTTGACCAACGAGCCATCTTGACGACGAACACCCTTAGCTGTTCTCACAACCACGGCGTTGTAAATTTCACCTTTTTTTACACGACCGCGCGGAGCAGCAGATTTCACAGTGACTTTAATTACATCACCGATACCCGCATAACGACGCTTGGAACCGCCCAACACTTTAATGCACAGAACTTCACGCGCACCAGTATTGTCAGCCACTTCCAGCCGGCTTTCTGTTTGAATCATAATGTTCTCTTTCCCAACTTAATCCACACAACTTACACAATGCAAGCTTGTAGTCAGTCTTGGTCCTGCCAGCCAACCCCTACATAACCTGCAATGCACGAGCCAACTGATTAGGTGGACGATTTTTAACCACTTTCACAACGAGAGGGTGTTGCGAAAGACATTTAGGCTGTCATTTGCTTACTACGCAAATGACAGCCCATCATTATTACATCAAAAAAATTTTTGTGCAATAACTTTATACGACTTGTGCTACTTGAACCACACGAGTCAATGTCCAAGCTTTAGTCTTGGAAATTGGGCGACCCTCTTGGATTTCAACTGTGTCGCCAGCTTTTGCCTGGTTAGCTTCATCGTGTGCATGGTACTTTGCAGTACGTACGATGATCTTGCCATACAAAGGATGTTTAACGTGACGTTCAACCAGTACTGTGACTGTTTTGTCCATCTTGTCAGACACAACCTTGCCAATCAATGTGCGCTTCAGAGCCACTTTAACTTGATCGTTCATTATTTGGCATCCTTCTGATTCATGACGGTTTTAACGCGTGCGATGTCGCGACGAACTTTTTTCAACTGTGAAGTATTAGTCAGTTGCTGTGTAGCGATTTGCATACGCAGGCTGAATTGTGCCTTCAACAGATCATTCAGTTCTTTCGTCAAAGCTGCAGAGTCTTTGCCTTGGAGTTCAGATACTTTCATTTACAACTCCCTATTAAGTGCCGACTTGACGTACGACAAACGTTGTCAACAATGGTAATTTGGCAGCTGCCAAGCGGAACGCTTCACGCGCCAGCGCTTCATCAACGCCATCCATTTCGTACAACATTTTGCCTGGTTGAATCTCGGCAACGTAGTACTCAGGATTACCTTTACCATTACCCATACGAACCTCTGCAGGCTTCTGGGAAATTGGCTTGTCCGGGAAAACGCGGATCCAGATACGACCACCGCGCTTGATATGACGAGTCATTGCACGACGCGCCGCTTCAATCTGACGCGCTGTGATACGACCACGGCCAACCGCTTTCAAGCCAAACTCACCGAAGGAAACAGCTGTACCACGAGTATGCGAAATACCCTTGTTACGGCCTTTTTGCTCCTTGCGATATTTTCTGCGTGCTGGTTGCAGCATGATTATTCTCCTGCTTTCTCAGCTGGTGCAGCATCAGCTTTTGCGCGTACACGCTTAGCTGGAGCTGCTGCGCCAGATGTATTTTGCCCTTCAGGACGCTTAGCACGTGGACGGCTGCTTGGCTTGCCATCGTCACGACGTGGGCCACGACGTTTTTTGTCGTCTTCCGGAGTCGATTCGATCACAGGCGCATCGCCATTTGCTAAACGGTCACCTTTGTAGACCCACACTTTTACGCCAATAATGCCGTAAGTTGTGGATGCTTCGCCAAAACCGTAGTCGATATCAGCACGCAAAGTATGCAGAGGCACGCGGCCTTCGCGATACCATTCTTTACGAGCGATTTCGATACCATTCAAACGACCACCGGACATGATCTTGATACCTTGAGCGCCAAGACGCATTGCATTCTGCATAGCACGTTTCATCGCGCGGCGGAACATAATACGTTTTTCGAGCTGCTGAGCAATAGAGTCAGCGATCAATTGCGCATCGATTTCTGGCTTGCGAATTTCTTCGATGTTGACGTGAACTGGCACGCCCATCATTTTCGACAAGTCAGCTTTCAATACTTCAATGTCTTCGCCTTTTTTACCGATCACAACACCTGGACGGGAGCTGTAAATGGTAATACGTGCGTTTTTCGCAGGACGCTCAATAACGATGCGGCCTACAGACGCGTTTTTCAGTTTTTTCTTCAGGTATTCACGTACCTTCAGATCTTCACCGAGCATAGAAGCAAAGTTACCATTGCCTGCATACCAACGGGAAGACCAGTTACGCGTTACCGCCAGACGAAAACCGGTTGGATGTATCTTCTGTCCCATCGTGACTCCTTAGTTACCAACAGTCACGTAGATGTGACAGGATTGTTTAGAGATACGATCACCACGACCTTTAGCGCGTGCTGTGAAGCGCTTCAGGATCGCACCTTTTTCGACATAGATACTCTTTACTTTCAACTCATCGATATCTGCGCCATCATTGTGTTCAGCGTTTGCAATTGCAGACTCCAACACTTTCTTGATGATTGCAGCACCTTTTTTAGGGCTGAAGGCCAGGATATTCAATGCCTGATCAACTTTTTTACCACGGATCAGGTCTGCCACGAGGCGACCTTTTTGCTCGGACAGACGCACACCGCGAAGATTAGCTTTAGTTTCCATCATCGGTCCTTATTTCTTAGCCTTTTTGTCGGCAGCGTGACCCTTGAACGTACGGGTCAGCGCGAATTCGCCGAGCTTGTGACCAACCATGTTTTCGGAAACATAAACTGGTACGTGTTGCTTACCGTTATGAACCGCAATGGTCAAACCGATGAAGTCCGGCATAATTGTCGAACGACGGGACCAAGTCTTGATTGGTTTCTTGTCTTTATTTGCCTGAGCAGCTTCGACTTTCTTCACCAGATGAGCGTCGCAAAACGGCCCTTTTTTCAATGAACGTGTCATGTTTTATCCCTTATTTCTTACCACGGCGTGAGACGATCATCGAAGTAGTACGCTTGTTGCGACGTGTCTTCTTACCCTTGGTCTGTTGACCCCATGGAGAAACTGGATGACGGCCTGCTGCAGTTTTACCTTCACCACCACCGTGAGGATGGTCAACCGGATTCATTACCACACCGCGAACGGTAGGACGAATACCACGCCAACGCATCGCACCAGCTTTACCAATCTTACGCAGATTGTGCTCGCCGTTACCAACTTCACCGACGGTTGCGCGGCATTCGATATGAATACGACGAACTTCGCCAGAGCGCAGACGAACTTGAGCGTAAGTACCTTCACGCGCCATCAGAACGACACCAGCACCAGCTGTACGTGCAATCTGCGCGCCTTTTCCTGGCAGCATCTCTACGCAATGCATAGTTGTACCGACTGGAATGTTACGGATAGGCAAGCAGTTACCAGATTTGATCGGGGCTTGTGAGCCACTAATCAATTGATCGCCTACTGCAACACCTTTAGGAGCGATGATGTATGCACGTTCACCATCCGCGTAACACAACAAAGCAATGTGTGCCGTACGGTTAGGATCGTATTCAATACGCTCAACTTTTGCAGGAATACCATCTTTGTTGCGTTTAAAGTCAACAACACGGTAATGCTGCTTATGACCACCGCCGATGTGGCGGGTAGTGATGTGACCGTTGTTATTACGGCCAGCAGTTTTGGATTTCTTTTCCAACAAAGCAGCGAACGGACGACCTTTGAACAGGCCCTCAGTTACCACTTTCACCATACCACGACGACCTGGTGAGGTTGGCTTCATCTTAACGAGTGCCATTATTATGCCCCCTCAGTGAAGTTGATTTCCTGACCTGGCTTCAAGCATACAAAAGCACGTTTTGTATGGTTGCGGCGGCCAGTAAATCTACCGGTACGTTTTTGTTTACCTTGACGATTTGCCACTTGTACAGATTCAACCTGAACCTTAAACAGCAATTCGACGGCAGCTTTAATTTCTGGCTTGGTTGCATCTGGAGTAACCAGGAAAACCACTTGCTCATTCTTTTCAGCAACCATAGTTGCTTTTTCAGAAATCACAGGAGCCAGCAACACCTTCATCAGGCGTTCTTCACTATGTTTGATTAATGCACTCATGCCAGCATCTCCTCAATCTTTGCCAGTGCTGGCTTGGTGATCAACACTTTCTTGTAGAACACCAAAGAAACTGGATCAGCGTAACGTGGCTCAACAACCAAAACATTTACCAGATTACGTGCTGCCAACATCAGATTTTCATTGAATTCGTCAGTGATAATCAGAACGGAATCCAAGCAACCCAATGCTTTGAGCTTTTCAGTCAACAACTTAGTCTTTGGAGCATCAACCGTTACAGCATCAACCACACTCAAACGATCTTCACGAGCCAACTGAGAAAGGATAGAGCAGATACCTGCGCGATACATTTTCTTGTTAACTTTGTGAGAGAAATTCTCATCTGGGCTATTCGGGAATATACGACCACCGCCACGCCACAAAGGAGAAGAAGACATACCAGCACGTGCACGACCAGTACCTTTTTGACGCCAAGGTTTCTTGGTTGTGTGGTGGACTTCTTCACGATCTTTTTGCTTGCGGTTACCGCTACGAGCATTTGCCTGATATGCAACGACAACCTGATGAATCAGAGCTTCGTTGTAATCACGACCGAAAATAGTATCAGGAGCAGCAACATTCGCAGCAGCTTGACCTTGTTCGTTTAGGAGCTTCAGTTCCATGGATTAGGCTCCCTTCTTAGCTTTAACTTTAACAGCAGGAGATACAATCACCTGACCATTTTTTGCACCCGGCACAGCACCCTTCACCAGCAACAACTGACGCTCTGCATCAACGCGAGCGATTTCCAGATTTTGCACAGTGCGGTTAACGTCACCCAGATGACCAGTCATGCGCTTACCAGGGAAAACACGACCTGGATCCTGCGCCATACCGATAGAACCTGGAACATTATGGGAACGGGAGTTACCGTGAGTGGCGCGACCAGAAGCGAAGTGATGGCGCTTGATAGTACCGGCATAGCCTTTACCAATCGTCACACCTTGCACGTCAACTTTCTGACCAGCTTCAAACAAACCGACAGGCACAACATCACCAGCCTTCAGTTCAGAAGCTTTAGCAGCATCAACACGGAATTCTTTTAATACAGTACCAGCTTCAACACCTGCTTTTGCGAGGTGACCGGCAGCCGCTTTAGTTACGCGGGATGCACGGCGCTGACCGAAAGTAACCTGAACAGCAGAGTAACCGTCTGTTTCAGGAGTTTTGACTTGCGTCACGCGGTTGTTGGACACATCCAGAACAGTAACAGGGATTGAATCCCCGTCATCCGTAAAGATGCGCATCATGCCAACCTTGCGACCAACTAGGCCCAAGCTCATTATTTTCTCCATTCTCACCTACGATTGGGTGAGGCTGATGTTTAAAAAACTTAAACGAAAAGGTCAGCAAAAGCCGACCCACATTTAAGCCTTCGATTATAGCCCGCAAATTTTTTATTTACAAGGCAAATTATTTGAAAATTCGAAGAATTGTGGTATGTCAAATTTCTTCAATCATCTGATTTTTAATCAAATCAGATATTGATAAAAATCTGATTACTGCAATTTGATTTCAACATCAACACCAGCAGGCAAATCGAGCTTCATCAAAGCATCAACTGTCTTATCTGTTGGATCAACGATGTCCATCAGACGTTGGTGTGTACGAATTTCAAACTGATCACGGGAAGTTTTGTTCACGTGCGGTGAGCGCAGAACGTCAAAACGTTGAATGCGAGTCGGCAAAGGTACAGGGCCTTTTACAACAGCGCCAGTGCGCTTTGCTGTTTCAACGATTTCCAAAGCGGATTGGTCGATCAATTTATAATCGAATGCTTTCAGACGAATGCGGATCTTTTGATTCTGTGTAGACATAACATTTCCTAAAGAACGAGCCACAAACTCAGTGAGAGTGGCATTTTTTTACAAAGAGCGAATACTAAAAAAAAGCGGCTGTCGCTAAAAAAACAGCGACAGCCGACTAGTGTACTACAAAATTACGAAATTACTCGATAATTTTAGCAACAACACCCGCACCAACAGTACGACCACCTTCACGGATAGCGAAGCGGAGACCTTCTTCCATCGCGATCGGGTTGATCAGTTTGACTGTGATAGAGACGTTATCACCTGGCATCACCATTTCTTTGTCTGCTGGCAACTCGATCGAACCAGTTACGTCCGTTGTACGGAAGTAGAACTGTGGACGGTAGTTGTTGAAGAATGGCGTATGACGACCGCCTTCATCTTTCGACAAAACGTAGATCTCGCCTGTGAAGTGGCTGTGTGGCTTGATTGAACCTGGTTTTGCCAACACTTGACCACGTTGGATGTCTTCGCGTTTTGTACCGCGCAGCAGAACACCGACGTTGTCACCAGCTTGACCTTGATCCAGCAATTTGCGGAACATTTCAACGCCAGTACATGTTGTTTTAACTGTGTCTTTGATACCGACGATTTCGATCTCTTCACCAACTTTGATGATACCGCGTTCGATACGACCGGTCACCACTGTACCGCGACCAGAGATGGAGAATACGTCTTCTACTGGCAACAGGAAGGCGCCGTCAACAGCACGTTCTGGTGTTGGGATGTAGGTGTCGAGTGCATCAGCCAGTTTCAGGATTGCTTCTTCGCCCAATGGACCTTTGTCGCCTTCGAGCGCCAGTTTTGCGGAACCTTGGATGATAGGCAGATCGTCGCCTGGGAATTCATATTTGGACAGTAATTCACGCACTTCCATTTCAACGAGTTCCAGCAATTCAGCGTCATCAACCATGTCGCATTTGTTCAGGAAAACGATGATGTATGGAACACCAACCTGGCGAGCCAACAGGATGTGCTCACGTGTTTGTGGCATTGGGCCGTCTGCTGCGGAGCAAACCAGGATCGCGCCGTCCATCTGAGCCGCACCAGTGATCATGTTTTTAACATAGTCAGCATGGCCTGGGCAGTCAACGTGAGCGTAGTGGCGTGTTGCTGTTTCGTATTCAACGTGGGCAGTATTAATTGTAATACCGCGTGCTTTTTCTTCTGGTGCTGCGTCGATTTCGTCGTATTTCTTCGCTTCGCCACCGAATTTTGCAGACAATACTGTTGCAATCGCTGCTGTCAATGTTGTTTTACCGTGATCAACGTGACCAATTGTACCTACGTTGACGTGCGGCTTGGTGCGTTCGAACTTACCTTTTGCCATTTTATTCTTCCTTCAAAAAGAACGATTTATCAATAAGATGCCTACTCCAGGCAAGGAGCAGGCTTTTCAGATTACGAATTACTTAGCTTTGGATGTCACGATTGCGTCGATAACATTTTTCGGCGCTTCGGAGTAATGCTTGAATTCCATAGAGTACGTTGCGCGACCTTGTGTTGCGGAACGCAATGAAGTGGAATAACCAAACATTTCAGACAAAGGAACTTCAGCCTTAATGATCTTACCGCCACCACCAGCAACTTCATCCATACCCTGAACCATACCACGACGTGAGGACAAATCGCCCATGACCGTACCAGCATAATCTTCTGGCGTTTCAACTTCAACTGCCATCATTGGTTCCAGAATAACTGGACTTGCTTTGCGGCAGCCATCTTTAAACGCCATCGAACCCGCCATACGGAACGCGTTTTCGTTGGAGTCAACGTCATGGTAAGAACCGAAGAACAGAGTTACTTTAACGTCAACCACTGGGTAGCCAGCCAATACACCGGATGTCAGTGTTTCACGAACACCTTTTTCAACTGCAGGGATGTATTCGCGCGGAACGGTACCGCCTTTGATCGCGTCAACGAATTCAAAGCCTTTACCTGGTTCTTGTGGTTCAATTTTCAGAACAACGTGACCATACTGACCGCGACCACCGGATTGCTTAACGAATTTACCTTCGATTTCTTCGCAAGTTTTGCGAATAGTTTCGCGGTATGCAACCTGTGGCTTACCTACTGTCGCTTCAACGTTGAATTCACGCTTCATACGATCAACGATAATGTCCAGATGCAACTCACCCATACCGGCAATAATTGTCTGACCTGATTCTTCGTCAGTACGTACGCGGAAAGATGGATCTTCAGCAGCCAGACGGTTCAGCGCCAAGCCCATTTTCTCTTGATCAGCCTTTGTTTTTGGCTCAACAGCCTGAGAAATAACTGGCTCAGGGAAAACCATGCGTTCCAGAACGACAATCGCTTTATCATCACACAATGTATCACCAGTTGTTGTGTCTTTCAGACCAACAACCGCAGCGATGTCACCGGCAAGCATTTCTTTGATTTCTTCGCGTTGATTCGCATGCATCTGAACAATACGTCCGATACGTTCTTTTTTACCTTTGACAGAGTTATAAACTGTGTCGCCAGAATTCAAAGTACCGGAGTAGCAGCGGATAAAGCACAATTGACCAACGAATGGATCTGTTGCGATTTTGAACGCCAAAGCAGAGAATTTTTCATCATCTTTTGCCTGACGAACCACTGGCTCCTCATCTTCGTTTGTACCTGGTACCGGTGGAATATCCACTGGAGATGGCAGGAATTCAACAACCGCATCCAACATCGCCTGCACGCCTTTGTTTTTAAAGGCAGTACCGCACATCATCGGAACGATTTCACTCGCGATAGTACGCTGACGAATCGCCGCTTTGATTTCGGCTTCAGACAAATCACCTTCTTCAAGGTATTTGTTCATCAATTCTTCAGAAGCTTCAGCAGCTGCTTCCACCATGTTTTCGCGCCATTTCTTAGCATCAGCCAACAAATTCGCAGGGATCTCGCCGTATTCAAACTTCATACCTTGGGATGCTGTATCCCAGATAATCGCTTTCATTTTGACCAGATCGATAACGCCTTCAAACAAGTCCTCAGCACCGATAGGCACTTGCATAGGAATTGGATTTGCCTTCAGGCGTGTGCGCATTTGCTCATACACTTTGAAGAAGTTCGCGCCAGTACGGTCCATCTTGTTGACGAATGCCAGACGAGGAACTTTGTACTTATTAGCCTGACGCCATACAGTTTCAGACTGAGGCTGAACGCCACCTACCGCACAGTAAACCATGCAGGCGCCATCGAGAACACGCATAGAACGCTCAACTTCAATAGTGAAGTCAACGTGGCCTGGTGTATCGATAATGTTGATATGGTGCGGAGCGAAATTATTCGCCATACCGCTCCAGAAGCAAGTTGTCGCTGCAGAAGTAATAGTAATACCGCGCTCTTGCTCTTGCTCCATCCAGTCCATGGTAGCAGCGCCATCATGCACTTCACCGATTTTGTGGTTGACACCGGTGTAGAACAGAACACGTTCTGTCGTCGTCGTTTTACCTGCATCAATGTGAGCCGAGATACCGATATTGCGGTAGCGCTCAATGGGGGTCTTACGGGCCATAGATAATCCTAAATCTTTTAATGGACAAAACCGAGCGCAATTTTTTGTGAAAATCGCGCCCGGCCTGATTCAAAATACTTGCCAGAACCATTGCATAATCATCATACAAAGGCTCCTTACTCTTACTCTTAGAAGCGGAAGTGAGAGAAGGCCTTGTTGGCTTCAGCCATACGATGAACTTCGTCACGCTTCTTCATTGCACCGCCGCGGCCTTCTGCGGCTTCTAACAACTCACCACCCAAACGTTGTGGCATGGATTTTTCACTACGCTTGTTTGCAGCTTCACGCAACCAACGCATAGACAAAGCCAGACGACGAACTGGACGCACTTCAACAGGCACCTGATAGTTCGCGCCACCAACACGGCGGGATTTTACTTCAACCAGTGGCTTGGCGTTGTTAATTGCCAATGCAAACACTTCCAGAGGATCTTTACCAGATTTTTGCTGGATGTGATCAAACGCACCGTAGATGATGCCTTCAGCAACAGACTTCTTGCCGGACAACATCAATACGTTAACAAATTTTGCTACTTCAACATTACCAAATTTTGGATCTGGCAATACGTCCCGTTTCGGGACCTCACGACGACGTGGCATTTCAATTCCTTTCAATCTTCAGTTGAGCATCGGGCAACAATTCACCTGACACTCGCGACAGGCCATCATAACCAGTCACTTACTCGGCTCATTCCGAACCGACACTGATCCGTAATACTTTACGGAGATTAAATTACGAGATAATTACTTCTTCACTGCCTTAGCGCGCTTAGAACCATATTTGGAACGAGCTTGCTTACGGTCTTTAACGCCTTGTGTATCCAAAGCACCGCGAACCATATGGTAACGAACACCTGGCAAATCCTTTACACGACCACCGCGCAGCAGGACTACGCTATGTTCTTGCAAGTTATGGCCTTCACCGCCAATGTACGAAATAACTTCGAAACCATTAGTCAGGCGAACTTTGGCAACTTTACGCAAAGCCGAGTTAGGCTTTTTTGGAGTTGTAGTATAAACGCGGGTGCAAACGCCACGTTTCTGCGGGCTGTTTTCCAGCGCCGGCGATTTGCTCTTAACCACTGCAGAAACACGTGGTTGGCGAATCAGTTGATTGATGGTTGGCATCGTTTTTAATCCAACAAAATACAACGTTAAACACAAACCCGGAAACGGTTGCCCGGGAACTAAAAATCATTTTTTACGTCCGAATTATTCAGACGAGCCCAATATCTGCCTGCTTTTTAAGCATATTTTTTCGCAAAAAACAGCTAGAAACATGTTGAAAACTGCAAACCCAAAATCGAGAACTCGCAATTTTATGTCGCCTGATCTAGCTATGTCAACGTTTTTCGTTGCGAAGCAGACTGCTCCAACTACTTCAATATGGCAAGTCAGGGTAGGAAATTTCCTTGAAAAATCAAGCATTCCCATACTTTTTATTTAATTTTGTTTAAATTAATGCAGTATGTTGAAGTGATTTCGCTAATGGCCTCCACCAGCAGCACCCCGTATTTTTACAAATCATTTATATTGTCGACCTGAACTCTTTTAGTGACCATCCTATGTTGCGGTAAACGGCGACGTATCCGTCACACAGCAACAACCGCAAGCCAGCCTGCCACTATCCTGATGCGCTCTTTATTACGCCCAAGCCCTCTCTTTCTGTTATTAAGTTATCTGCTGCTCTCAGCGATTCCATTTTTTTCGCTGATGCTGGGCAAACCGGTAGAAAAAGGCTGGCAGCTGCTGGCGATGGAGGTCATCTGCTGGCCAATACTATGGGCGGTGTTCAAGCATCCGCGCTGGTTTCATTTCCTGTTACTGCCGGCAATGCTGGCGATACCCATAGAGATTTATCTGCGCCTGTATTTCGGACAGAGCATTTCGACTCATCACCTGGGCATACTGCTGGAGACCAGCCCCAAAGAAGCGATTGAATTTCTGGGGCAAAAAATCTGGCTGCTGCTGTTTCTGACGTTGATGATTACAGCGTGGTGGTGGAGCCTGCTGAAAATTGCGCTGAACACGCCGGCACTGCACTGGCAACATCCGAGCCGCTGGGCGTTGATCAGTATGGTGGCGATGGGGTTCTGCATCTGGGGTTACGGCGAATATGTTGGTGTCACGGCACCACCAGCCTCAGCGGCAAGTAGCCATAGCGATGACGACAGCGACGATGAGCCAGCATCGGTCGCCAGTGCCAAGCCGATAGGCAAAGTGATTCCGCAGGTTTGGCTGGAGCATCAACGGCAAAAATTAAGCCACGCCCTTGGTCCGCTACCGTCCTGGGCCCAAATACGTTACGACGAGGATGTCTTCACAAGTACCTGGCCATTCGGCCTCGCGGTGCGCATCGCTGACTTCTGGAGCGAACGTGGATATTTATCGAAGCTGTCTGAAAAAAGCCGCGACTTCCGCTTCAACGCCACCCTCGAAGGCGATCCAAAGTTAGCGCAAACTATCGTCGTAGTGCTTGGAGAATCATCGCGCTACGACCGTTGGAGCCTGAATGGTTACGAACGTGAAACGAATCCCTTGTTATCACTGGAAGACAATCTGGTCAGCTTCAGCGACATGATTACTGCCGTCGCTGCGACTCGCCTGTCGGTGCCTGTTATTGTGTCGCGCAAACCGGCGGCACAAAGCCTGAAGGCCGGATTTTCTGAAAAATCCTTTCTGTCTGCATTTAAAGAAGCGGGATTTAAAACCTTCTGGATATCGAACCAGATGAGCTTTGGTCAGTTTGACACGCCGATCTCAGTGTTCGCGAAAGAAGCGGATGTCACGCAATTTCTGAATCTGGGCGGTTTTACCAATAATTCCAGTTTCGACGACATCCTGCTGGATCCCATGAGCCGCGCGCTGAACGATGCCACACCGAAAAAACTGATCGTCTTACATACGCTGGGAAACCACTGGAATTACAGCCATCGCCACCCGAAAGAATACGACCACTGGAAGCCGTCGCTGTTCGGCGTCGATAACCCGGCCTATACCGACCTGAAGAATAAACCAGCACTCAACAACAGCTATGACAATTCAATTCTGTACACTGACTGGATATTATCGGAAGTCATACAGCGCCTGAAAGCGAGCAAACAAGTCACCTCGATGATGTATATCTCCGATCATGGGCAAACCTTGTATGACGGCAGTTGCGGTCTGGCGTTTCATGGTCACAATACGCAATACGAATTTCACATCCCTGCCTTCATCTGGTATTCGGACGACTATCAGCAGTTGTTCCCGGAAAAAATACGGCAACTCAAACGCCATCAGAAATTCCGCCTGTCAACAGAAAACGTGTTTCACACCTTGCTCGATATGGGCAATATCCGCTATCCCGATGAACGCTTGAACTGGAGCATCCTCAGCCCGCAACTGGTTGCGCACACGCGCTATGTCGATAGTTACGGCTGGTCTGATTACGATAATGCGACGCTGAAGGGAGATTGCCGCGAAGTGATTGATAAAAAAACGCCGGTACGGCAAGAGAAATAAGCGTTACTCCAAGTGACAACACCGATGCAGCATCCTGCCGTTATGTGCCTGCAAGCGCTTGTTGAGCACTAAATATACTGGGTGGAGTATATTTAAAAGCCCAATGTTTATGCTGAGAATAGCCCGATTTTTGAATATACTCCCCCTTAAAGCTCATTTTCACAGCAGAATAAAACCAGTTTTGTCTGCAAAGCATCTGACTTACGTAATCGCTAGCGGTAGCACTCAGATGCCGATGGCGTATTTCTTTTAATGAAGATCAACATCAGTCAATGTATGCTTTGCTTCATTGCAGCAAAACAGTTATCTCGTTTACACTGGCGACATGCCCTCAGTTAGCCCTCCCACCCTGACCGTCAATCATGCAGATCAGACCACGATTAGCGTGGCTGGCGCGTGGCTGGTGCACGCCTTGTCCGAAGGTCACCGCTTGCATGATTTGCAGACGGAGCTGACCAACAAGGGAAAGCGCGACGATATTCACTGGGATTTAAGCCAGATCAGTGCGCTCGATCATGTCGGTGCGCAGATATTATGGCGCGCCTGGGGCAAAAAAAAGCCACAACATCTGTTACTGCAGCCGGTACATGAAGGTTTGTTTCAGCGTGTCGCAGAAGCCAGTCAGGTCAATCTGGTCAGCGCCAAACGCCCGCTCTTTTACGGCATCATGCAGTTGGGCGACATCGTGCTCGGCTTCTTTGAGCATTTGTACGGCTTCAGCATGTTGCTCGGTCAACTGATGATCGATCTGGCCGGTTTTATACGCCACCCGCTGCGAGGCCCGTGGAAAGAATTATCAGCCAACCTGTATCGCATGGGTGCGCAGGCGCTGGGCATTACCGCGCTGGTCGGCATCCTGATAGGGATCGTGCTTTCTTATCTGTCAGCACAACAATTACTAACGTTTGGCGGCGATTTATTTATCGTCAATATTCTCGGCATGAGCATCATCCGCGAACTCGGCCCGTTGCTGGCGGCGATTCTGGTTGCTGGTCGTTCGGGCTCGGCCATCACGGCGCAGCTCGGCGTCATGCGGGTCACCGAAGAGCTCGATGCGATGCTGGTGATGGGCATACCGCATGGCTCGCGCCTGATCCTGCCTAAGGTGCTGGCACTGGCGATCGCCATGCCACTGCTGGTGATCTGGACGGATGTGATGGCACTCATAGGCGGGATGATTTCGGCACAAGCACTACTCGGTATGAGTCCCGAATTTTTTGTCTATAAATTGCCGGATGCCGTGCCACTGTTGAATTACTGGATAGGCCTGGGTAAAGGTGTTGCCTTCGGTATTCTGATTGCGCTGATTGCCTGCCATTATGGTTTGCGCATCAAACCGAATACGGAAAGTCTGGGGCACGGTACTACCAATTCCGTGGTGATTGCAATTACCGTCGTGATCATTGCCGACGCGATTTTTGCGATTATTTTCAGCAAAGTGGGCTATTGATGACGACCGATAACGTGATCGAAATTCAGGGCTTACGCACGCAGTTCGGGCGTGCCGTCGTCCACGATAATCTGGAATTATCGGTACGGCGCGGTGAAATTCTGTCTATCGTCGGTGGTTCCGGCACTGGCAAAACCGTGCTCGTACGCCAGATGCTGGGTCTGGAAACACCACGTCGTGGCAGCATCAAAGTCTTCGGTGAAGACTTGCAGATATCCGACAGCCGTCATCTTGATTATCTGCGCAAACGTTCGGGCATGTTGTTTCAGCATGGCGCTTTGTATTCGGCGCTGAGCGTGTTTGACAATATCGCCCAGCCGATGCGCGAACTGAAAAAATTACCGGAATCGCTGATCACCGATCTGGTGTATCTGAAATTGCAGATGGTGAATATCGCCTTTGAACATGCACCGAAAATGCCGGCAGATTTATCCGGCGGCATGATCAAACGGATCGCCCTGGCGCGCGCTTTAGCACTCGACCCTGAATTATTGTTCCTTGACGAACCAACCGCTGGACTTGATCCGGATCGTTCCGACAGTTTCGTCGAACTGATACAGTCACTTCACCGGCAACTCTGCCTGACAGTCATCATGGTCACGCATGATCTCGACAGCCTGTTTGCACTGTCGAACCGTATTGCGGTGCTGGCTGAAAAAAAAGTGATCGTCGTCGGCACACCGCAAGAAGTCGTACGCTTCCAACATCCGTTCATCAGCAGCTTCTTCCTCGGTGGTCGCGGCAGGCGCGCCATGGAAGTATTGACACCCGCTACACCTTAGGAAAGCCATGGAAAACCGATCGCACGCCTTAATCGCTGGTTTCTTCACCATCGCCTTATTGATACTGGCCATTTTTATCGCTATCTGGCTGGGCCGCGACAAAATTCAGCGCACGCCGTATGAGATCGTGACCAAATCGGCGGTCTCCGGCCTCAACCTGCAAGCGGCTGTCCGCTACAAAGGGATTAAAGTCGGCAATGTTACCGACATCGATTTTGATGATAAAAATCCGGGACAACTGATACTGCGTCTGGAAGTGATTCCGGATACGCCCGTCACCAGCGCCACCTTCGCCACTCTCGCCTATCAGGGTGTGACGGGCATTGCATTTGTGCAGCTCGATGAAGACAAAACAGCGGGCGCTTCTGTCCCTTTAGCGCAGGATGGTACGACGCAACGGATTCCGCTGCGTCCCGGCGTCATGCAAAATCTGGAAGAGCGCGGGCTCGCAATTCTGACGCAGACCGAAGAACTGACCCGCCGTATCAATAGCCTGCTCGACCCGAAAAATCGTCAAACCATGATCAGCGCCGTTGACAATATCAACAAAGCTGCGGAAGCGTGGCAGGCGTTACCGAATAAACTCAATCCGACCCTGGATAAATTGCCCGGGCTGATCGATCAGACGCAGAACACATTGAACACCGTCAGTGTGTTATCCAAAGACGCATCGCGCTTCACCAATAATCTGAACCAGCTCAGTACGCAATTACAGGCGGCCGATGGCCCGATCGCCCGCTTTAATCTGGCATTAGACCAACTGAGTAACGGCGTAACGATGGAAACACTGCCACGTATACAGAGTCTGACCGGAGAAGCCCGCAGCAGCCTGCGTTCTCTCAACCGCACCACGGAAAATCTGAACGACAGGCCGCAAAGCATCCTGTTTGGAAATCCGCCAGCCACGCCCGGCCCCGGCGAAGCCGGTTTTGTCGCGCCCAAATAAATAACAGAGAAGACTACCTGAGGACATCGTATGCAACGACTCTATCGCCTTACTCACTATCGTTTTCTGCCCGTACTGCTGATCTGCGCCAGCCTGCTGAGCGCCTGCAGCAGCACGGCTCCGGCACAACGCCAGCAATACGATTTCGGCCCGTTCAATACGGTCTCGCTGCCGAACACAAAAATGCAAATTGCCCTCGCCGAGATTCAGGTACCCGCCGCGCTCGACAGCAATGCCATGCTGTATCGCCTGCAATACGATAACGCACAGCAGTTGAAGCCGTATGCGCAAGCGCGCTGGAGTATGCCGCCCGCACAGTTAGTCGCGCAAAGAATCAAGCTGGTGCTGAACTCGCGCGGCGCTGTGGTGACCAACACCGCTGATAGCGCGGGAAGTTTGCCGGTCTTACGCCTGGAGCTCGATGAATTTTCTCAGGTATTCACCACGCCAAGCGCCAGCCATGCACACATTTATGCGCGCGGCATCGTGCTTAGAGGACGCAACATTATCGGCACGCGGAATTTTCTGTTGCAGATACCAGCTGCCAGCGCTGATGCTGCCAGCGGTGCAAAGGCGATGCAAACAGCGGTCGACACCATGATCAACGACATGCAACAATGGCTCAATAGCCTGGCTCTGAATTAACTCCCGCCATGAGCGAACACCTGCCGGACAACCACGCTCAGTCGCCAGACGCAAGTGCGGACAGTCACTTATTCAGTCACGTCGTCAGCCACTTACACAGCTCCCCTTTCGCCCGTGTCTGCCTGCTCGCCTATACCGTACTGATTCTGTATGCGAGCTGGTATCCATTTACCGGCTGGCAGGCAAATAATTTATCTGCGCTGCCTGATGTGATCCGGCAATGGCCACGTTACTGGACCAAATTTGATGCTGGTATCAATATTGTTGGCTATATCCCGTTTGGCACCCTGATCGTCTTTGCGCTGTACCCGCTGGTCAATCGCTGGTGGGCGGCGCTGATCGCCTGTTTTGGCGGTGCGTTGATCTCTGCGGTGGCCGAACTGGTGCAATATTTTCTGCCGAGCCGCGTCACTTCGCTGCTGGATTTTCTGACCAACACAAGCGGTGCGGTACTGGGGGCGATCTTAGGTGCGCTATTGACGCCGCTGATACTGGAAAAAGGACGTCTGCAATTATTGCGCAAACAATGGACGTATCAGGATTCGAGCTGGGAAATCGTCTTGCTGGGTTTATGGCCGATGGCCCAACTGTATCCACAGGCCTATCTGTTCGGGCTGGGGCAATTGCTACCGATATTGTCGCAACACCTGAGCGACTTGTTCGACATGGATATCGACATCGGCGCATTTGTTCTGCAAGGCATGGAATTCAGTGCCGATGAATATCTGCTGGCAGAAACCTTCATCACAGCCAGCGGTTGTACCGGTGCCATCCTGATTTGTCTGAGTTTATTTAATCGCCATGCACCAAAATTCCCGCTAGGCATGCTGTTGCTGAGTATGACCCTGATCGCCAAAACACTCGCCAGCGCGTTGCTGTTCAAGCCCGAATATGCGTATGCCTGGCTGACGCCCGGCGCGATCGGTGGTTTGCTGATCAGCGCCATCATGTTGTACGGTTTTTCATTTGCGCCTGTGCGGGCGCAAAAGCGACTGGCATTTTTGCTGCTGCTGATTTCGCTCGTGGTGCTGAATCTGTTACCGGACAATCCCTACTTCGCCGCAACGATGCAAACCTGGGTGCAGGGAAAATTTTTGAACTTTAACGGTGCTGCGCAGTTCTTATCACTATGCTGGCCTTGGATGGCGTTGTGGACTTTGTTACGAAAGCCCAAACCGGCAGCTGCGCAAGTTGCAGTATCATAGCGGCTTGACGGCACAGCCGTTCGCCCTTCGCCTGACCGCTATCACCGGATAGCCATCCGGAGTCAGATTAACTGCCTGAAGCTAAAGAATTGCTCATCATGTCTGAACCTCTCTATTTTCAAAAACATGTGTTTTTCTGCATGAATCAACGCGACGATGGTCGCCCCTGCTGCACCGATCACGGCGCGCAAGCCGCACAGGAACACGCCAAACGGCGCATCAAGCAAATGGATATGAATGGTCAGGGCAAAATCCGCATTAATAAAGCGGGTTGCCTCGATCGCTGCGATGAAGGCCCGGTGATGGTGGTCTACCCGCAAGGCACCTGGTACACCTTCGTCGATCAGACAGATATTGATGAAATCATTGATGTGGATCTGGTCGGCGGCGGCATCGTCAAACGCCTGCAATTACCGAACACCTAATTTTTACGCATGAACGCACAAACTGAACATTTTCTGATTCCCGGCGCCGTCGGCCCTTTGCAATGCGCGCTCGATTTACCTGATCCTGAAATTTTTGCAGCACCGCTCGGTCTGGCACTGGTCGCGCATCCGCATCCGTTGTACGGCGGTACGATGGATAACAAAGTCGCGCAAACACTGGCACGCACTTTCACGGGCTTGGGCTACGCCGCCGTGCGTATGAATTTCCGTGGCGTCGGCCAGTCTGCCGGAACGCATGATGCAGGCATCGGCGAAACCGACGACATGGCATTGTTACTGGCCCACATGCGTACACGTTATCCCACGTTGCCATTAGCGCTGGCGGGATTTTCTTTCGGCACCTTCGTGCAGGCTTGCCTGCAACAAAGGCTGATACAGGCAGGTACGCCGGCCGAGCGGCTGGTGTTAGTCGGTGCTGCCGCCGGTAAATGGGCAATGCCTGAGATTCCGGCGAACACCATACTGATTCACGGCGAACAGGATGACACGATACCGCTGTCCGCCGTGCTCGACTGGCTGCGCCCGCAAGATATTCCGGTCACCGTGATTCCCGGTGCCGATCATTTTTTCCATCGTCGCCTGCACCATATCAAACAGCTGGTCACCAGCATGTGGGATAAACCTGCTGAGCGTTGAAGCCTTTTGCTTTTATCCCCTTTTGCTTTTATTTTTTGTTTTTTTAAGTCTCATCCAATGAAAAAATTCCTTGCCACTATTGCCGCCTCACTGCTGACGATGTCAGTGGCGATGGCACAAACTCTGCCAGCACCGACAGTTGCTGCGAAATCCTGGATACTGGTGGATGCCACCAGCAATCAGGTGATCGCCGCCCAAGACCCGGATCTGCGCATAGAACCAGCGTCGCTGACGAAAATCATGACAGCCTACATGGTCTTTTCTGCGCTCAAAGAGAAAAAGCTCGATCTGAATCAGAGCGTGAATGTATCTACCCGCGCCTGGAAAGTCGATGCCAGCAGCTCGAAGATGTTCATCGAGCCAAACAAGCCTGTCACCATCAATGAATTGCTGTACGGTCTGATTGTGCAATCCGGTAACGATGCTGCCGTCGCGCTGGCTGAGGCCGTCGCAGGCAGCGAAGAAGCCTTCGTCGTGCAGATGAACCGCGAAGCAGAACGCATAGGCATGAAATCCAGCCATTACGGCAATCCGCATGGTCTGCCCAGCCCGGAAAACTATGCCACCGCACGTGATCTTTCCACTTTAGCGGCACGCCTGATCAGTGACTTTCCTGAGTATTACAAAACCTATTACAGCACCAAGAGCTATACCTACAACAAAATCACCCAGCCTAACCGCAACCGTTTGCTGTGGCTGGATCCAACCGTCGATGGCATGAAAACCGGCCATACCGAAGCGGCGGGTTATTGCCTGATCTCTTCGGCGAATCGTCCGAATGGCACAGGTCAGCGCCGCCTGATTTCTGTTGTCACCGGCACCGCCAGCGACCAGGTGCGGGCGCAGGAAAGCCTGAAATTGCTGAACTGGGGCTTCCTGAATTTCGATACGGTCAAACTGTATGCCAAAGGCCAGGCCATCGACACGCCGGTGATCTGGAAAGGTTCGCAGGCACAGATCAAGATCGGTTTCGACCGCGACCTGTACGTGACGCTGCCAAAAGGCTCGGCAGCTAAACTGAAACCAGCGCTGGAACGCAAAGATCCGCTGGTGGCACCGATCGCCCAGAACAGCAAGGTCGGCACCGTGAAAATGATGCTCGATGGCAAAGCGATTGCTGAATTCCCGGTACTCGCTTTAGAAAAAGTCGATCAGGCCAGCATCTTTGGCCGCGCCTGGGATTCGATTCGTCTGATGTTCAAATAAGTCAGAAGACACGCATGCCAGCGTAACGCGTCATGCCCACAAAAAGCCACGCTCGCCGCCCGGTTTGCGTGGCTTTTTTACGTCTTCAGCAAGGCTGATTTCAAGCAAATACAGCACCAGACAAATAACCCGCAGGCATCCTTGTATGCGATATTTGCATAATCTGGCAGCATTATTTGTGTGAGAATAAGTTCTTTCTTCTCACTGGCACTCACATCATGAATGATCCTCTGGTTTATCTGAACGGCGCAATGACGCCCCTCTCCGAAGCTAAAATTTCCGTGCTGGATCGCGGCTTTATTTTTGGCGATGGTATTTACGAAGTCATTCCCGTTTATGGTCGCAAGATGTTCCGCGCAGACCAGCATCTGGCACGCCTGTTTCGCAGCCTCGACGCGATCGGAATCAACAATCCGCACAGCAAGGAAGAATGGCTGGCGCTGATCGCCAAGGTCATGGATGCGCATGAAGCCGATGATCAGATGGTCTATCTGCAAATCACACGCGGTGTTGCCAAGCGTGCCCACGCTTACCCAAAAGATGTGACACCGACCGTGTTCATCATGACCAATCCTATCGTGATGCCATCCGCAGAAGCGCGTGAACATGGCGTCGCCTGCGTCTCTATGGAAGACCTGCGCTGGCTGCACTGCGAAATCAAATCGATTTCTTTACTCGGCAATGTTTTTGCGGCGCAGAACGCGGCTGAAAACGGCGTCACAGAAACTATACAATTCCGCAACGGCTATCTGACCGAAGCCTCGTCATCGAATGTCTGGATCGTGAAAGACGGCGTGCTGATGGGGCCACCGAAAGACAATCAGATTCTGGAAGGCATACGTTATGCGCTGATCGAAGAAATCTGTGCCGCCAACCATATCCCGTTCAAAGCCTGCCGTATCACCCGTGATGAAGTATTTGCGGCAGATGAAGTCATGTTGTCATCAGCGACGAAAGAAGTGCTTGCCGTCGTCAAACTTGACGATCAGACTATTGGAAATGGCCTGCCAGGCCCCATCTACAAGCAACTGTATGCCGCATATCAATTAGCCAAAGCGGCGTAAGCGCAGCGTATTTCCATTTCTTCATGAACTCAGGAATGCAAAGCGCCGTCCGGCAAGATGAAGAAATGGAATTATCATGGAAATGAAACCTATCCCGCCAGAAGAGAGTCTGATCGAATATCCGAGTGATTTTCCGATCAAGATCATGGGCGCAATGCACGACGCCTTTGCACAAACCATCGTGGAAGTAGTGACGCTGCACGACCCGACGTTTCACGCCGGGAAAATGGATATGCGCCCTTCCAGCAAAGGCACCTATCTGTCATTAACGGTTACGGTCTGGGCCACCAGCCGTGAACAACTCGACAATCTGTACCGCGAGTTGTCTGGCCATCCTATGGTCAAAGTCGTGCTGTAAGCAATATTTAGCACTAAATATACTCCCCCCCAGTATATTTTAAAGCCCTTTATTTCTGCGGACATAAAGGGCTTTTTCATTAAAACGAGGGGGAGTATGCAAAAAACTAGGTTCTGGCCGAGCGCACTTCTGCCAGTAGCCATTCCCTGAATGCCCTGACCTGTGGCTTATCCATAGAACTCGCCGGATACACGAGGTAATACGACACCGGGCAAGGAATACTGATGTCAAACAAGCGTCGCAGCAGGCCGGATTGAATATCCGATTCAACGATCGCATGCCTGCCGAGCGCGATTCCCTGACCATCGACCGCCGCTCTGGCGAGCATGGAGGAGTCCTGAAAAATCAGGCCGCCACTGGGTTCATCCGCATCCAGCCCGGCAGCCCGGAACCACGGCAACCAGGGCTCTTCGTCACAACGCAGCAAATGCGCCCCCACCAGCTCGGCTGGCGTCTGCGGCACTTTATCAGCCTGATAAGTGGGGCTGATGACAGGATAATATTCATCGCCCATCAGCAATTCGCTGACGAGTCCCGGATAATGTCCGAGGCCAAAACGTATCGCAATATCCACCTGCTCGCGGGTGAAATCGACCAGCGATGAACTCGATTGCAGACTGACCTCCAGGTCGGGGTGGTGTTCGATGAAACGCCCCAGACGCGGCGACAACCAGCGGGCAGCAAATGAAGGCAGCGACGTGATCCCCAAGCGTTTTTGCTTGTTGCGATCCCGCAGCAAATCCGCCGCATCCGCCAACTCTTGCAAGGAACGCCGGATCGCGCTGGCAAAATGCTCGCCGTCCGGCGTAATGCGAATGCGCTTCCCGGTTCGGACAAATAGCTCCACGCCGAGCTCTTCTTCCAGCGCCCTGACCTGATGGCTGATCGCGCCGTGGGTCAGGTGAATTTCGTCAGCAGCACGCGAGAAATTTTCATGACGGGAAGCCGCTTCAAACGCACGCAAAGCAGCAAGATTCGGCAGACGGCGGAAATCCATTTGGCTTATATCTCCTATTTCGATAACGCATATTACTGTGAATTTAATTAGCAAGGAAAGACAAAATTACTCGTTTTGCATCTTACTTTCCAACGACTACAATTCTGACATCGTAATGCAGGATTGGTCTTTTCAGAGATAAATTGCTGCATATTTAACTTTATGCAGATATCGCAAGGAGTCTGGAAATGACAATTAATTTCGCAAAACCATCATTCACTATCACCGCGGGCGACACCGTTTCAGGTCAAAGTGAACAAGCACAAACATTCACCGTTACAGCTGGCCGTGTCTGGCTGACGATTGCCGGTGAAGACGAAGATTTCTGGCTGAGCGCTGGCGAATCCGTAACGGTACCTGCTCACCGTCTGGTAGTGATTGAAGCCGATCAGCAAAATAGCAGCATTGCATCCGTGGCAGCAAACCAGCCACAAAATGCGTCAGCAAAAATTGCAGGATTCCCGTTCCAATGGCAAAAACTGACGCAAAAAATCAGCCACGTTTTTGCCTGATCAACGTAGCCAGTGTTTCAGCATAAAGATCACCGGGATGTCCGCGTGATCTTTATTTTTTTGGGAACGCATTAACTTGTCGAAACGCGCTCACTGAGACTCCTCGGCAAGCGGCGCCACGCAATACATGCCACAATTGCTGGCGGCGCTAAAAGCAGAATTCGTCCCGCAGCGATGTTACACTAGCGTTCTATGCAAGCAGCTCTGTCTAATTCCATCTCCCCTCGCGTCATCCATCGCGGCGTTGAATCTTATCAGCTCACTTTTGATGCGATGCGTGCATTCACCGATGCGCGCGATGCGCAGACGCCGGATGAGTTCTGGATCGTTGAACATCCTCCTGTATTCACACTCGGCCTCGGCGCAGATCAGTCGCATGTACTGGCGGCGCATGATATTCCGGTTGTGCAGACCGATCGCGGCGGCGAAGTCACTTATCATGGTCCGGGCCAGGTTGTGATTTATCTGATGATGGATTTGCGACGCAGCCACCCGAAAGCGCGCTTGTTTGCGCGTGAATTTGTGCACAAGATAGAACAGGCCGTTATCGATACGCTGGCAGCGTATAATCTCGCCGGCGAACGCAAAGCCGGTGCGCCTGGCATTTATGTCAGCGATGGCCAGTACAAAGGCGCCAAAATCGCCGCTCTGGGATTAAAAGTGCGCGGCAATGGCTGCACTTATCACGGGGTTTCGCTGAATGTGGCTATGGATCTGACACCATTTTCATGGATCAATCCCTGCGGCTATGCGGGACTGGCAACGGTGGATATGAAAACGCTGGGAGTCAGCGTTCCGCTGGCCGACGTACAGGCGACACTCGCACAACATTTGCAGCACCTTTTGACTGTTACTCAATAAACGCTTTCTGATTTTCTGAACCGATCCGTATCATGACAACCGACAACACACCTGCATCCCCCGCCACCACGACTGCTGCTTACGATCCGACTGAAAAACAGAAAGGTGCCAGCAAAACTGCGCGCATTCCTATCAAGATTGTGCCGATGGAACGCTTGCCTAAGCCTGACTGGATACGCGTGAAAGCTGGCTCACCGACAACCCGCTTCTACGAAATCAAAGACATCCTGCGTGCCAGCAAACTGGTCACGGTCTGCGAGGAAGCTTCCTGCCCGAACATCGGCGAATGCTTCGGCAAAGGCACGGCAACCTTCATGATCATGGGAGATAAGTGCACACGCCGCTGCCCGTTCTGCGATGTCGGTCATGGCCGTCCAGATCCGCTCGACGTCAATGAACCATTGAATCTGGCTAAAACCATTGCGGATCTCAAACTCAGTTATGTTGTCATTACCTCGGTTGATCGTGACGATCTGCGCGACGGCGGCGCGGCTCACTTTGCCGAATGCATTATTAAAATCCGCGAATTGTCGCCAGCCACGCGCATAGAAATTCTGACGCCGGATTTCCGTGGCCGCATGGATCGTGCACTGGAAATTCTGAACCTGGCACCACCTGATGTGATGAACCACAATCTGGAAACTGCGCCACGCCTCTACAAAGAAGCGCGCCCCGGTTCAGATTACGAATATTCACTGAGCTTACTCAAGCGTTTCAAAGAACAACATCCGAACACGCCAACCAAATCCGGCATCATGGTTGGTCTCGGTGAAACCGATGAAGAAGTGCTGCAAGTGATGCGCGATATGCGTGCTCACAATGTCGATATGCTGACCATAGGCCAATATCTGGCACCAAGCGGGCATCATCTGCCAGTGCGCCGTTATGTGCATCCTGACGTCTTCAAAATGTATGAAGAAGAAGCCTACAAAATGGGCTTCGCCCACGCCGCCGTCGGCGCAATGGTGCGCTCGTCATACCACGCAGATCAGCAAGCGCATGGTGTAGGAACGGATGTTAAAGATCAGTAAGTGGTGAGACAAATCAGTTACTGACTAGATAAGTCAATTAACGATTTTAGTGGACTTTTCGAAAAACTCTTTTAATAACAATCACTTGCCATCAATTTTCGCCTTCCCGAAGGATGAAAATTTTTGGCGTATTGACTGGTTCGGAACAGTGTTTTTCCAAACCAGTCAATACACCCAACTCAGCCTTCCGTCCTCGGTGATAGTACAGCCCAGGTTACACTGTCAGTACCGATCCGGTTCCCCAATTGCAATCACGGAACGCTTGTTTGATCTCCCGTATTGAATTTATATGTGCTTTTTTTGTTTCGAGTACAGCACATATTTCAGGGAGAGAAAGTTAATCGTCATACTGGCAACACTGCCCGCAGCTACCGCCCACACCGGGTATTTCTGCATATAGGAAAACCAGTGAATCAGCGCTGCATACGTCAGATAATTGATTGCTCCGCCACCCAGCATCAGCCAAAAATAACGGATGAATTCAAGAACCGGGGAAACGCCCGAGGCCTTCTGATGAAACGTGAACTGCCGGTTCAGTAACCAGGTACAAAACACTGCCAGAAAAAATGACAGTGCACGTCCCAAGTAATAGCCAAGGCTGTCTTTTACCAGATATAAAACACCGGCATCGACGACGAAGCCAACAGTACCTGCAATCGCAAAACGCAGTAATTCTTTTTTCACCATTACGCGTCGTACCGCTCAGCAAAACGGGCAACCGACAAATAAGCAAGGCGTTTCATTTCATGCCGTCCGCGGGTGACATTGTCGAGTAATAAACCGCAAAGAAGCGACAATAAGCCGGACAACATCACACCTACGCTCAAAACCGCTGTCGGCAATCGGCGCACCAACCCGGTTTCATAAAATTCCAGAACCACCGGACCAATTAAGCCTAGCGACAGCAATGTCAACAGCAGACTGATGATGCCGAAAAAAGCAAATGGTCGCTCCATCATATAAAAACGAATAATGGATTTCAGAATACGAAAGCCATCGCGGTAAGTAGAGAGTTTGCTCTCGGATCCTTCCGGGCGGGCACCGTAGGGAGTCGTGACCTCGCCATACGGCATACGCAATTCCAGCGCGTGTATTGTCAGCTCAGTTTCAATTTCAAAGCCCTTAGTCAATGCGGGAAACGACTTCACGTAGCGTCGGGAGAATGCACGGTATCCGGATAACATATCGGTGAATTTGCCGCCAAAAACACTCCTGACAGCGCCTGTTAACAACTGATTACCCCAACGATGCCCTGGGCGATAGTTTTCTGCCTGCCCCTGATCGACGCGGCAACCAACAACCATATCCAGATGCTCATTCAACAGCTTCGCTATTAATTTGTTGGCGCAACTGGCATCGTAAGTTGCATCTCCATCGACCATCAGATAAACATCTGCTTCGACGTCGGCAAACATGCGGCGCACGACATTGCCTTTACCTTGCAAGGGTGTATCCACCACAATTGCACCTGCGGCAGCCGCCACCTCTTTCGTTTTATCACGGGAGTTATTATCAAACACGTAAATACTCGCTGCAGGAAGCGCAGCCTGAAAATCACGGATTACTTTCGGCACCGTTAATTCTTCGTTATAGCACGGTATCAGAATCGCTATCCGGGGTAACAATTTGGTCATTTTTTTAATTCGCAATAAGGTAAATCTACTGGGTTATTCAACAATACCCGACGGCCTGTGCCGACGTCATGCGATACCAAGCAAAGTGAGGAGATTTTGCCAGTCACTGGAATGGACAGAGTAAATCCATTCATTGCCGGAACCTGATTATTCGTGTTAATCGGTAAATCTGAGCGCATCATCATTTCGTGCACAGGCGCACCATTTGCCCCCGGACTAACCATGATTTCGAGTGCATGCTCTTGCAGTGGCGCTTTCCAGGCAGCCCATCCTGTCAATATCAGTTGCTTGCCCTTCGTTGTTTCGACGTTGAAATAACCATCCTTTTCGTTTGGCAAGGAATTGAATGTGACATAGTCAGCCGGCAAGCTGAGTTTTTTTTCGTTCAAGTCGCAATAAGGCAAACCTTCTGGATTATTCAACAAGATTCGACGACCAGTCGAGACGTCAAGTGATACGAGGCACAGCGAAGAGACGTTACCATTCACTGGAATGCGCAACGTAAACCCATTTAATGCGGAGACCTGGTGATTGGTATTCATCGGCAGATCCGGGCGCATCATCATTTCATTTTTGGGTTCGCCAATGGTTACAGGCGTAATCATGATCTCCAGAGCATGCTCTTGCAACGGTCCTTGCCAAGGTGCCCATCCTTTCAGCACAAGTTGCTTATCATCCTTAATTTCAACTTTAAATGCACCATCTTTTTTATCGGGCAAAGAACTGAAATTTACGTATTGAGCTGGTAAATGACCAGCACTACTGAAGTGACTGAACGGCACCCTTATCACGTCCAGTTGAGGGGAGTCAGGTTTTTCAATTTCACCAGTGAGATGAATGTGAGAATACCGATTGAATACGTGGTTTAGCTCCGCGGCCGATAGCTCTGGAAATTGCTTGCGCCAGAATTCCAAATGAGGAACGGGGGTAACGTGACTTACCGATAGAAAACCCATTCCATTTGCCGTGGCACCGGGTAAATCCTGAACGGCAAGCACACCATTATTTGCTGACGCTAATGCATCATAATTCCGGATTATTTCATTTTTTTCGTGATTAAAAATCGGCCATGCTGGCTGCAACGGATTGAAACGTCCAAATAGCAGTGCAGCAAGTATCAGAGAAATAGTAACTAATCCGTGGTGAGGCTTAAACCATTGCCTGCGAACACCGGCATAAACCATCACTAGCAGGAACAAAAATACGAGTTCTTCAGCAATACTCCTGTCTTCAGGACGTTTGATGCAATACCAGGCAGACAGAACAATCGCACTCAGAATCACGCCTCGGAGAAGCGACAATTTCAAGCCAAAACTGTTCGCGGCAACGAACATCAGGCAAGTCAGCAATACCCCTCCTGCGAACTGCATCCGTGCAGCCTGCACATGATTCCACAGCAACGGCTTACCAACCCAATCAGGCAGAGGTAATAACATCCATGCTGCCATCATTAAAAAACCGGTCCCCAGTATCAATAAACGCAAACGAGTTTTTTGATCACTCCATGGATTTCGCCAGTTATTGAAATCCAGAAAACAAGCGATCAGCAAGTAGTAATACATCCCAACCGTGCCCAACTCAGAAATATTGGCTGCGATAGTCGGCTCATATTCCCAGTGAAAATTCAATGCGGGGAAAAACCATGAAAGAAAAAAACGATCAAACGTATGATTGCCCCCTACGCTACGACCACCGGGATACACTGTTTGTGCTGTTGCCTGCAAATAATCCCAAAGATATGCTGCCGTCGTTAAGGAGGCCAGGCCTGCAACTAAAATCAGAATCACGCAGGTTTTAAATTTGAATAATTCTGGCCTGTACGCCAGTAAAAGTACTGCCCCGGTAAATGCAAGAGAGATTTGTATAGGCGGATAGAAGTCAACCAGTAACCAGCAAACCGCCAGCCAGTAGAGCAGCAATGCTTTCGCCCAGATGGAAATGCGCGAGAACAAAGGTAGAATCACCCATGGAAAGAAGGCAAATATCGGCCCTTTCTCGCTCCACCAAAATTGTGCAAAACCAGTGAAATACAAACCGAAAGACAAACCGTAGGCGATTACCGGACTTGCTCCCAACTGCCGAAATAAAAATGCATAACCAAAAATAAATAAACTAAATATGGCATACCAGTGAAATGAGTATGCATAGGCAGGATTCACGAATTTGTACAACCACATCGTGGGCTTAAAAATAATGCCCCAATCCATTACTGGCAAACCGTAATTAATCCGCAAATCTTCTTTGTATAACGAGGTCTGGTTATAGCGTTGGAAATGATTATTCACCGTCGCTTGTGTCAGCGGCGTCGCCACTATCCATTCGTCGCTGCGAATAGGACGTGGTTTTCCAAGGTCGGGACCACTTGCGGAATAACCAAAAAAGTGTTTCAGCGCTATACCGTAAGAAGATGGCGACCAAGTGTTGGCAACATACAATATCGCTGTCAGTAAAAAAACTACAGTGGTAATCCTGTTCCAACGATGCCACAGCCTGTTATTCTGTTTTACTTCTACTTCTGCAGAAAAAGATGAGAAATTACCCATAAAGATTACATTATTTATAATGACAGAATCATACACCGACATTATTGGACTTGGCACCTGCCTGAATGCTCCAGATCTCAGTTAATGGAGAACGATCCCTCGCATTGTCCATTTAGGTGTGAAAATTTATGATCGCTCTCAGCCCTGTCTGTAAAAGACAATGAGGTAGTGATTATGAAAAGGAAAATCTGAGAAACGACTACGACCACCTAATCAGGGTATAATCTCTCGTTAAAGTGAGTTAGTCCAATTATCAAAAAAATTTTCCGGCATCCGTTATCCTCTTCCGTCAGCTTAGTACTTTACGTCAATTGGTGGCTCTTGCCTGTGCTGATTTTCCGGATATGTCTTTACGCTCTGACGTAAATGCCATACAAGTATGGCCAGCATAACGATCTTTTTCTCTTAAATGCAGCGGATACGCTGTACGAACAATAAGTAAAACCAGCTCCTGCAATGAATGTCATTGCAGGACTATATCAACTGCCGCAACAGCGACAGTACCTAATCATTAATATGAATGTGAACCCACAATGGCAAAAGAAGAACTGTTAGAAATGAGCGGCCTGGTTGAAGAAGTTTTACCGGACTCCCGCTTCAGAGTGAATCTGGAAAATGGACATCAACTGATCGCCTACACATCAGGCAAAATGCGTCAGCATCACATCCGCATTCTTGCGGGAGATAAAGTAACACTGGAAATGTCGCCTTATGATTTGACTAAAGGCCGCATCACTTTCCGCCATATTGAAAAACACAGCGGCTCAGGTTCTGCTCAGCCACGCCGTCGTTACTAAACTGCAGGTGCGTTGAAATAAGCTGTCCGGACTGATCCAGGTAATCAACTCGTCGAGTGATGAGGGCATTCGGAACCGAATCAGTCTTTGCTTTGAACATGTCTGTATTTTGCCATTCCGGCAAGGCTAAGTTTCATGCAGACTTTCTGTCAGCACATGTTTGGGAAGTAGCCGGGCCTGATACATGTCTTTCACCAGAACAAGCTGATCCTGCGCAGCGTCCGGCACCGAATCGGATAATAACCACTCCTTCCAACTGACTGCCTGCCCACGTGGAAAGATGACTTCACCATCCAGCGGCATTTGTTCACGATAACGCTGCAATAAAGTCAGTCCGGCAACAAGATGTTTGTGGTCCTGCGGACGAAACAGGATGTCAATTCTGGAATTCGTATCGAGATAATTTAATCCCGTCAGAAACTGCAACGCGAGTGCACCATACACGCGTAAGCGCACACCGGCAGCCGTTGCCTCCAGATTCAGCTCTCGTAAAGCTGTTTGCCAGGCAACAGGCGCCACTGGAATTACCGTGCTCAGCGATAAGCTCGACTGATGCTCTATGATGTACTCGACTCTGGTTCTGGCAAATATGTATGGCTTACGTCCATCCGTCAGCGACAGGTCAAATCCTATACAGACTTCATCATCGGCGGCGTCCGCATCCCGGCGCAACACCACAGCTGGCCACTCCTCACGTTGCCAGCGTTGCAAACCCTCGCTATTTTGCGTTTGCCTGGAAAAAATGTCGCTCCATGCCTGATCAGATAACCACACCAGATCGTGACGCTGAAATTGTTCAATCTGATCCAATTCAATACTGCCTTAACGTTTAATATCTGCAAATAATACGGCATCAACGACTTTTTGTGCCATAACACGCCCACCTCGTGCGGTGCCGTGCGACATACGTAAATCTTCATTGGAAATATCTGCGAATGCGGTCATCAGACAAAATGCCAGATTATTTTTCCAAATTTCCTGTCCCCCCCCCATGCGCAGATAGTTTTCAGGGCCGGGCGCAAAAACCGGATGAGATTGCGCCAACCCGGCAAGCGTTTCCAGTGGGATTTTCATAATGCGCGCCATGGCAGATAAATCCATGACTCTGATTATTGACGAAGGTAGCGCGTAGCAAGCATCTGCCATCATACCGCTACTGACAAAACCTCCGGATAAGGCCTGCCCATAGACCAAAGCGATGATCTTATGTCCGTTTCGCCGCGCTGATTCTATACATTTTCCCAGATGCGCCATATATCGTTGGAGGCCCAGCATTTCATCCCTGCGACGCAAACGCTGCCCCGTCGTATCGACCAGCAACAAAATCGGTCGCTCCGGATAATCACGCATCGTCATCAACACCAGTTGTGCCTGCTTCAGAGCGATTTCCACTCCGATTTCGGTGTGATTTGTCGTACCAATAACGCTGATGGTTGCGCTATTCATTTGCGCAGTGCCTGATAACAACGAGTTTGCTTCGGCGATGTCATATCCCTCAGGAAAAAGCTGTGCCGCCAGATGACCCCATTCCGGCTCAGGCTTCCCGACTCTGCAAGTATCGGCGTAACCAGTATCGCCAATCGCTAGTGGGAATGTCGCTAAGCGCTGCGTCAACATTGCATGTTCTGCTTCAAGTGAGCTGAAGCCCGATACTGTCTGCCTGGTGACCGTCATTGCCTGTGCCGCCGCTGTTTTAAATGCGGCAATCGTATCGTCCACCAGCATCTGGCAATCGCCACTACGATAGCGATGTTCGCCACCGTTGACTTGCCATACCAACGCACGATCTCTGGAGTCAAATTCCTCAACACCATGCACAGTTTCAATGACTCTGGGCCCGGACATACCCAACCGCGCCTCGGTCGACATGACGAGAGTATCCGCGCAATTGGCGACGATGCCCATACCGCCAAAACATCCATGCTGGCCGCCATTAAGTACGATTACAGGAATACCGGCTGCACGCACCGCCAATACTGCCCGCATCAGCTCAGAAACTGCGATCAAACCCGCGTTGGCTTCTTGTAAGCGCACACCACCAGACTCAGCGAGAAGTATCACCGCCACCGGTTTTTCCAGTAGCGCTTTGTGCAATAAGCCAACTAATTTGGCACCATGAATTTCGCCTACCGCACCGCCCATGAAATTGCCATCCTGCACAGCAGCGAATACCATTTTTCCGCACAGGTAGCCATACCCGATGATGACGCCATCATCAAATGCAACCGGAGTATTCAGGTGTGGCAAATGCGGACTACCCCATGCAGGTGATGCGGGTAGCAATTCTCGAAAATCTTCAATGATGCCGTTTATGCGTTGCCTCGCAGTCGCATGCAGATAACTGGTCATGTCTTTATCCGGATAAATTTGCCGCTCTTGCTGCGCTGTGAGCAGCTGGGAATCAGTCTCTTCTGACGGACGTATCAGGATGACTGTCTGGCGTTTTTCTGGGTATCGAAGAAATAAGTCATGCGTTTGCGTGGGCTCAGATATTCGTATATTTCAGGTGCAAGCTGCGCCGGCTTGAGACTGGCCTCAATCTCGAGAACCGGCTCATGAACCAGATCAAGAATAATCGCCTCCGATTTAGGGACACTAGGATCATAGATCAATACACTGGGACGTAAAGGCTTACCAGAATTGACAGCAACGACCATACCGTAAGTGCCATCAGATAACCGGACTATCGTTCCGGGAGGATAAATACCCATACTGCGGATAAACAGATTCAAAGCAGCAGGGTCAAACTGCTTGCGCAGATGACCGAACATATGCGCCATCGCCTCGTAAGGGCTCATGGAATCTGCAGGATTAGGGCAATTACACAAATTATCGTAAGCATTCGTTATCGTCACAATACGCGCCAGCGGGGAAATTTTATCGCCCGGCAAAGCACCCGGATAACCGCTTCCATCCATATGTTCGTGATGCAGATTGATAATATCCAGCACCTGTTTTGGCAAATGTAATTTTTCAGCAATTTGCTGACCATAAAAAACATGCTGTCGCAATAAATTCTGCTCAGCACGCGTCAATTCAAATGTCTTATTAACAATCCGGTCAGGAATCTCCATTTTTCCTATGTCGTGAAACAGGCATCCCATACCCATCAACTTGATATCATCGGCGGAAAAAGCGAGTTCTTTCGCCAGCATCATCGTCAGCACAGTCACATTCAGCGAATGGTAATAAGCCTCTTCACCAGCAATTTTGTCATTCATCAGATGGATCGCGATATCCTTATCAACGAGCAGAGACTCCAGCATCTGTTGCACCAGTTCATCGGCTTGCCGGACGGATTCTTGCGGGCGGGCGAACAGGTTCTTCGTAATATTTTTTAACGTCCCTGCTGCTTTCAGCAATTCCTTTTCACACTCGGCAATAGCATTGCGCTCTTTCAGAAGACGATCAATCCGCGCGCGCTTTTCTTTGATTTTCTCAAGTTCCTCGGGCGTCGGCAGGGCTACTTCTGCAACGGGTGCGTTGGCCGATGGCGGTGGCAGAGGCCGACAATCCGACTTGTACGGATTCACCCTGATCGTTTTCAAACCTAACTGGCGAAGTGCCAGAATTTCCTGTTCGTTTTTTATCTTAAAACTGTTCAACGCAAAGGAATGATCAAGCCAGGAAATATCGAGATGAACATATAAGCCGACACACAGTTGTTCGACCGGAACGTTCACAGTAATTGGGGTAGCGCACATGTTGCAGATGAAAAGTATGAGTCAGGCTATTTTAACAGCCTGACAGCTTGGAATGACCGCGGCACTGTGCTTTCGTGCTGAGCTCTAAGAGTAGCCGCTGGCATCCGCTTCTCTGGAAGGACACCTGCATTACGCATTGAAATGGTATGATTGTCGCTTTAGAAGCGGAGCTTACTACTGTGATGGAAGGCTTGTCAGATCAGGCGTTGACGCAAGTCGCGCAGTATTTCTCAGCGTTGGCAGAGCCAACGCGTTTGCGCATTCTGAATTGTCTGCGCGATGGCGAACTGAATGTTGGTGAACTGGCTGAACGCTGCCAATGCTCTCAGGCGAATGCCTCACGCCATTTATCGACGCTGGCAAAACACGGACTGGTTGAACGTCAGAGTCGTGGTACAACGGTGTTCTACCAGATCGCCGATCAATCCGTCTATGACTTATGTGATCTGGTCTGCGGCAATGTGGCCCGACAACTTGATGCGCAAGCAGCTTTGCTGGGATCAATCAGAGGCAAATAGTGACCTGAGCACAATCTGATCCGCTTCATTGGTATCACAGAGGAAATTCATGTCACATCCTATACGACGTATTGCCATCAGCACAGGCGGTGGCGATGCTCCGGGTTTAAACGCGGTCATACGTTCTGTCGTTTTTTCCGCTGAAAAACGCGGCTGGGAATGCTTCGGTATCCGCGAAGGCTTCAATGGCATATTACGACCGGATCGCTATCCGGTTGACGGCATTACTAGACTGACGATGGCACAAGTCGATCATATCGGTCACCTTGGCGGAACAATACTGGGAACCACCAATCATGGGAATCCTCTTAAGTTCGCCACCACCATGCCAGACGGCAGCGTGACAGAAACCGACCGCAGCGGGGAAATACACGCAGCGCTGAAGGCAATGGATATTGATGCCTTAGTCTGCATCGGCGGCGACGGCACATTAACGATTGCCAATGTGCTTCATCAGCAAGGAATGCGCGTCGTCGGTATTCCGAAAACCATTGATAACGATCTCGATAAAACCTTTACCACATTTGGCTTTGACACCGCCGTCGCCTTTGCGACCGAATGCACGGACAGGCTGCACAGCACTGCCGATAGTCATCAACGCATCATGGTGGTAGAGGTCATGGGGCGTTATGCCGGCTGGATCGCATTGCATACCGGCATTTCTGCAAATGCACACGCTATCCTGATACCGGAAATTCCTTACGATATTGAAAAACTGGCGGCCCACCTGATCGCCAGAGACCGTGCCGGTCATCACTATTCCATCGTTATCGTGGCCGAAGGTGCGAACCCATTGGGTGGCGAACGCGTACTGCATGAAAAAGCGGGAGCCGGCTATGTGGAAAGACTGGGTGGTATAGGCGAAAATCTTGCGCAGGAATTACAGAGAAAAACCGGGAAAGAAGCCCGCGCCGTTGTGCTCGGTCATCTGTTACGCGGCGGTAGTCCGAGCGCCTTCGACCGCGTTTCTGCGATGCGCTTTGGTACTGCTGCAGTCCGGGCATTAGATGAAGGGCATTCCGGCATCATGGTGGCACTGGCATATCCGGACGTGAATTATGTCGCACTGGAAGAAGTGGCAGGACGGATGAAAAGTGTGCCGCTGAATGGCGATATTGTGCAGACCGCGCGCGACCTGAATATCTGTCTCGGCGACTGAATTTCCTACTATATCCGACTTCGCATCAGCACGTCACAGCCTGCTGATGCGACACTTATCACGATACGGCAGCCTCTTTTTTGGGATAAATCCTGACTAGGACGATGCGTGGGCCATTCATCTTTTTGACCACGGCGTCAAAACGGTCGAACTCCACCTTCTGTCCTTCGACCGGCAAGTCGCCTAATTTCTGCATGATCAAACCACCGATCGATTCGACTTCATCACTGTCGAGATCAAAGCGCAATGCCATGCCCAGCGTGTACAAAGGCAAGCTACCTTTTCCTATGAGGGTGCCATCATCCAGCAATGTCCAGTCGTTTTCATTCTGCCGGAATTCATCGCGAATCTGACCAACCAACGCGCCCAGCAAGTTATCCAGCGTTAAGAAACCGACTGGCTTACTGCCTTTATGTCCGACGATCGCGAAATGCGGTGCACCTTTACGAAAGCGACGGAACAGCTCCAGAGCGGGCATATTCGGCGGCACAAATTCTACCTGACGCAAATGTTTACTCAGATCATCCAGCGGTTTGCCGGATTGCTGCGCCAGAAATAAATCCTTCAGATGCAACATACCCAGTACCGTTTTTTCATCTTCATCAAAATACGGATAGCGGCTGAAACGGTTACGTGCTGCCGTCTCCATGTTTTCTTCCAGGCTGGCGCTTTTGTACATCGCCACCACTTCATTGATCGGGCGCATCAGATCAGAAATTTCCAACCCGCCGAAATCGAGCACCTGCGCCATGATGCTCCATTCATCGCGTATTTCTTTGCTGCCGCCATGACTGCCACGCAAAATCAGCTTCAGTTCTTCCGGTGAATAATGGCTATCACTGCCATGCGCAACATCCAGCCCCACCCATTTCAGTACCAGATTCGCACTACTGTTGAGTACCCAAATGACCGGGTACATCAGCCAGTAGAATGCATATAAAGCGGGAGCCGTCCACAAAGACACTTTTTCTGGCATACGAATTGCCATCGATTTCGGCGCCAGTTCGCCCACCACAATATGCAGGAAAGAAATGACGAAGAAAGCAAAAAAGAAGGAAACACCGTGAATAATTTCAACCGAAGTCACGCCCAAAACGTGGAACAAAGGTTGTAATAAATTTGCAAACGCAGGTTCGCCTATCCAGCCCAGACCCAGCGATGCGAGGGTAATACCTAGCTGGCAAGCAGAGAGATAAGTATCGAGATGCTGATGTACCTCGACTAACAGTCTGCCGCGCAAGCCTGAAGTTTTGGCAATACTGCGAATACGGGTCTGGCGCAGCTTCACCAGTCCAAACTCAGCCGCCACAAAAAAACCGTTTAACAACACCAGTAATAGCGCAGCTATCACTAACAATAAATTATCCAACGCAAAACCTTGGTTATGAACACGGCATTACTTTAGACTAGTTTGCAACCATTTGCATGCAAATGCCTGTGAGTCACACAAAAAATGGAACTTTTCTTGGTTTTTCCCGGTCTATCCTGTCACACCTCACAGGTAAAGCCGATTGATTCAAGTATTGAACCAGCAGCTGGCACCGGCATCTTCCTCCTCCATAGCCCTGCGTTCATCGCGAATAGCAAGAGATGAACCCGGCAACATGACAAATCGTGCAAAGTACGCTACAAGTTGTCAGCAAAAAAAATTAAGGAGAATCAAATGTCTTTCGATATGATTCTGGCAGAAATAAAGTCCAGCCTTGCATTAACACCTGCATATAACGACATCAGCCCGCTGCGCCGCTTAGTGGCACAAATACGGCCACGGCAAGCAACCGACAAGCAAAGAGCCACCGATAACATACGCGCGCTGTGCTTTGTGTTACGCCAGCATCCGGCATGGCGCAAGGCGCTGCGCGAATACGTGCTACAAGTCATCAGCAGCCGCACTCTGGTCCATTTACTGACGGACACCGGCATCACCCTGAACAATGGCTTCTGGGGCGCCGCCTGGCAAAGATTGATCAATAAATTTCTGCCGCCATTAGTCAACAATGATTATGTGAAAGACATTTTCGGGCAGATCTTTGATGACCCTTCCGATCAGGTCTGGGTCAACGCCTTGGATGAAAGTACCTGGCAAGATCTGATCGACAGTATCGGTTTTCGTACCTCAAAAGCACGACAGGCGCATGCGGCGTTGGCCAACGAAATTCTGAGTGCCGTACAGGTATTGTCGTACCGGATAACCAATATCGGACTGGAAGCAGAGCTGGTACGTAATTATCCTGAGATCGAAAGATTCGAGTCGCCGTTTCTCCGGCAAAATGACGAAATCAATAACTACGTGATCAGTTATCGCACGTGGTTAAACGACTGCACAACGGCACGTGAAGATAACAAGCATATCGAAATTTTGTTATTGCAGTGTGACGATATCGTCAACCGGATACGGAAAACCGCCGCTGTCGCAGGGGTTTCTGTCAGCCTGACCCGCTTGCTGTTGCGCCTGACGCAAAGCATGCACAGGTTGCGCAGTCTACTGGATTTACTCGACAGCACGGACGCCAACGAAGTGTCCTCAATAGCCATACGCTTATTCAAAGAGCTCGTCAGTGCCGACAACAAACGGCACAGCCTGACCGACCTGATGCAGACCAACACCGAATTACTATCGCTGCAAGTGACAGAACGCGCCGGGAAAAGCGGTGAGCATTATGTGACCAATAATCGCAGTGAATGGATGGCGATGCTGCGCTCGGCACTCGGTGCAGGTTTTATCGTCGGCTTCATGGCAACGATAAAAATCCTGTTCAGTAAATTAGCGCTTGCCCCGTTTGGGTATGCGGTTCTGTTCAGCTTGAATTATTCAACGGGTTTCATGTTGGTACATGTACTGCATTTTACGATTGCGACCAAACAACCGGCGATGACTGCAGCGCTGATCGCCCGTGCGATCGACGAAGGCAAACAAAAGCTCGATGAGCTGGTCGAGCTGATCGTACGCGTCTTCCGCTCACAGTTCATTGCCATCATCGGCAATATCGGCTTAGCGATACCGACGGCCTACGTCATTGCGTGGGTCTGGCTTTGGATGACCGGCAGCCATTTAGTCACGCCGGAAAAAGCTGAACATCTGCTGCACGATCTTGATCCGCTCAACAGTCTCGCGCTGCCGCACGCCGCAATTGCCGGCGTCTGCTTATTTTTATCGGGATTAATTTCAGGCTACTACGATAATAAAGCCAGTTATGGGCATATCCCCGCCCGCTTACGCCAACTTGCCTGGCCAAGAAAAATATTCGGTGAAGAACGTCTGCACCGCATCACTGATTACATCGGTGACAATCTGGGCGCACTGGCCGGAAATTTCTTCTTCGGCATCATGCTAGGCACCATCGGTCAGTTGGGTGTTTTCTTCGGGCTGCCGGTTGATATTCGCCACATCACTTTTTCCAGTGCCAATTTTGCTTTTGCACTGGTCGGCCTGGATCACCATATCAGCTGGCAACTGGCACTGTATTCATTGCTGGGCATCTTGTTGATCGGCATCGTCAATCTTGGCGTCAGTTTCAGTCTGGCAATGCTGGTTGCGCTGCGTTCGCGTCGCGTCAGCTTTGGTCGCGGTAGTACCCTGGTGCATTTGTTGTGGCGCAGGTTCCGTTCCGGTGGCAGAGATTTTTTCTTTCCGGGCAAAGAGCAACACCCGGAAAATCAAGCGCCAGAACAACGCGATCAGCAACATTAAGACGTCTCGTCCGGGTCTGTTATTGATACAACTCAAGTATCCGGCTCGCAGCAGTTTCCAAGCATCGTGAAGCTGCTGCGAGTGCCGGATCAGCAGGTACAATAAGCGTCCTTTCCGGTTCCAGCGCTTCCCATCATGTCAACGCAGCCCACACCATCCAAACGCTTTATTCCGCACAGTTTACTGGAAGACGTGCTGGCGATTCTGACCGGTACGCTATTTGTCTCGCTAGGGATCGCGCTGTTCAATCAGGCCGGTTTACTGACCGGCGGCACAGCTGGGCTGGCATTCCTGATTCATTACCGCACAGGCTTGTCATTCGGCAGCGTCTTCTTTCTGGTGAATCTGCCGTTTTACTGGCTCGCTCTCAAACGTATGGGATGGCAATTTACACTCAAGACTTTTTGCTCGGTCGCCCTTGTCTCTTTATTCTCGGGACTGCATCCTAAACTGGTACATCTGGTCGATGTGAATATGCTGACGCCGTTTTATGTTGCCCTGATTGGTGGCTTACTGATGGGCGTTGGATTTATCGTTTTGTTCCGCCATCAGGCCAGCCTTGGTGGGATTAATATTCTGGCGCTGTACCTGCAACAGACGCGCGGTATCCGTGCCGGAAAAATACAAATGGGGCTGGACTTCGTCATCGTGCTGGCGTCACTCGCTGTCGTCACACCACTCGCTCTGGCAGCCTCAATACTCGGTGCTTTTGCTCTGAATCTGGCTATCAGTCTGAATCACCGCCCGGGTCGTTATATGGCAATGTGATCACTTCGTCGCACGCAGTCGGGCGCGATAATCTGTCGGCGAACAACACAAACGTTTTTGAAATACGCGACGCAAATGATCGTCGCTGGAAAAGCCGCAACGCGCTGCAATGGCTTTAACGGGCGCATTTTTTTCCGCATTGTCTGCCAATAATTGACAGGCAAATTCGACACGCGCTGCTTCGATAAATTCCAGGGTACTGACACCGACTTCCTGTTGAAACAAGCGACTGAAATTGCGCAGACTCATCCCCGCCATCTTAGCCAATTGCGCAACTGGTAAGCGTTGATGCAGATTCGCCATAATCCACTGCTGCACATCGCGGATATTCGATTGCGCTGTTTTCTGACTCAATAAATGCGTGCTGAACTGGGATTGCCCACCCGGTCGCTTCAGATACACGACCATGTCGCTCGCGACTTCCAGCGCCAGTGCATGACCGCAATCGGCCTCAACAAATGCGAGTGCCAGATCTATTCCTGCAGTAACACCGGCTGAGGTCCAGAGATTGCCACTGCGGATAAAAATCGCATCCGCATCCACCTGAACCGCGGGGAAATCCTGCTGCAATTGCGCGGCAACGCTCCAGTGCGTCGTCGCATGTTTGCGATCCAGCAGCCCCGCCTGCGCCAGAAAAAATGCACCAGAACATAAGGCCGCCAGCCGGTTTACCTTTGGCGCAACCGCCGATACCCAATCAATAATTGCCGGGTTTTCCAGCAGCGCACCATTGATATGACGGGAGCCGACGATAATCGCGTCGTCAGGCAGCGCCAAGGTATTCAACACCTTGGTCGCATCCAGACACATCAGCGTATCGGAACGCACCATGCCAATCTGAGCAGCGGCAATCTTTACGTCATATGCTGCAGGCTTGCCCTGTCGCTGCAAATGAATATTCGCATATTCAAAAACGGACATAGGACCGATGGCTTCCAGTGATTTAAAACCGGGATAAACCACAATATCCACGGTTCTCGGCAAGTGGCGTTTTTCTGACTTCATGAAGGACATCCGGTGAATGAAACGACGACATGATAAACGCGATCACGATTACCGTCATTTTCAGCCATTCTTCAGCTGTTTTCCGCCACACTACGCGATAAGCGATGCAAGCGCGCGTGCTATCCACGACAATCTGCGGCATCACATCATCTGAAGAGCGCCATTCCCGGCGCTCCCTCCTTAAAGGATTAACATGAAAACCAAAGCCGCCATTGCCTGGAAAGCCGGAGCACCGTTGACGATAGAAGAAGTCGATCTGCAAGGACCACGTGCAGGTGAAGTCCTGATCGAAGTCAAAGCCACCGGTATCTGCCACACCGATTACTACACGCTGTCCGGCGCCGATCCTGAAGGCCTGTTTCCGGCGATTCTGGGCCATGAAGGTGCCGGCATCATTGTTGATACCGGCCCGGGCGTTACCAGCGTGCGCAAAGGCGATCATGTGATTCCGTTGTACACGCCAGAATGCCGTCAATGCAAATTCTGCCTGTCACGCAAAACCAATCTTTGTCAGGCGATACGCTCGACTCAGGGTCGCGGTCTGATGCCGGATGCCACATCGCGCTTTTCGCTAGATGGCAAACCGCTGTTCCACTACATGGGCACCTCGACGTTCTCTAACTACATCGTCGTGCCGGAAATTGCCGTCGCCAAAGTCCGTGAAGACGCGCCTTTCGACAAAATCTGCTACATCGGCTGCGGCGTGACCACCGGCGTCGGTGCTGTCGTATTCAGCGCGAAAGTGGAAGCGGGTGCGAATGTCGCCGTCTTCGGTCTGGGCGGTATTGGTCTGAACGTGATTCAGGCCGCCAAAATGGTCGGTGCCGACAAAATTATCGGTGTCGATATCAATCCTAAACGTCAGGAAATGGCACGTAAATTCGGCATGACGCACTTTGTGAATCCGAATGAAGTTGACAACGTGGTGGATCACATCACGCAATTGACGGATGGCGGTGTCGATTATTCGTTTGAATGCATAGGCAATACCAAGGTCATGCGCCAAGCGCTTGAATGCTGCCACAAAGGCTGGGGACAATCCTTCATCATCGGCGTGGCGGAAGCCGGTGCAGAAATCAGCACCCGTCCGTTCCAGCTGGTCACCGGACGCGAATGGAAAGGCTCCGCATTCGGCGGTGCCCGCGGCCGCACCGATGTGCCGAAAATCGTTGACTGGTACATGGAAGGCAAGCTGAATATCGACGATCTGATTACCCATCGTCTGCCGCTGGAACGGATCAATGAAGGTTTTGATCTGATGAAGAGCGGCGAATCTATCCGTTCTGTTGTGCTGTACTGATGATGGCGGACGTCACGATGAAGGCGCTGCCTGAAGGTGTGGAACTGCTGAGCCAACACACGTGTTTTGGCGGGCTGCAGCAGTTTTATCGCCATCCATCAACAGAAATCGGGCTGCCGATGCGCTTTTCCGTTTTCCTGCCGCCGCAGGCACTGACAGGCGCTGTATGCCCGGCGATATTTTTTCTGGCAGGTCTGACCTGCACCGAAGAAACCTTCATGATCAAAGCCGGGGCGCAACGCGTCGCGGCGCGTGAAGGGCTGATACTGATCACGCCGGATACCAGTCCGCGTGGTGCGAATATTCCTGGTGACAGCGACGCCTGGGACTTTGGTGTCGGCGCGGGCTTTTATCTGGATGCAACCGAAGCACCGTGGAGTGCGCACTATCGCATAGAAAGCTACATCGTCCATGAACTGCGTGCGCTCCTGACCCAGTTCTTACCCATCGACCAAGAACGTCTCGGCATCATGGGGCATTCCATGGGGGGACATGGCGCACTGACACTGGCCTTGCGCCACCCCGGCATTTACAAAAGTCTGTCGGCTTTTGCACCGATCGCTGCGCCGACCGAATGTGCATGGGGACAGAAAGCGTTTCGTGGCTATCTTGGAAATGACAATGCCGGCTGGGTCACGCATGACGCCAGCCTGCTGATGGCACAACAGGCGCAGGCACCTTTTCCACAAGGCATACTGATCGACCAGGGCGAGGCGGATCAGTTTCTGGCGAGTCAGTTACACCCGCATTTATTCGCGACCGCCTGCGAAAAAGCAGGGCAACCACTGACTTTGCGTCGGCATGCAAACTATGATCACGGGTACTATTTCATCAGCAGCTTTATCGAAGACCATTTACTGCACCATAAAAATCAGTTGATCACCTGATTTTGCGACGGGATGAAGCACCGTGTACGCAGTGCTTCATCCTCTCATCCATGTCGACTGCCCCCTCCCGTCACAGTTAAATGCTTGTTTTTGATTCATTTTTTACCCTACTGGCTAGCATAAAAACTCTATTTCTATCGCTAATCGGATAAATTTGACGGAGTTTTGTGTAAAATTGGGCGACAACGTCGCGCTTACAACGCATTCACATGACCAACATTAGGGCGCCGCTATCCCTCATATTCCGATTATCGTCACCGGTGTAGCGCACACCATGCGCCCGGCACAATATTCCGTAGCGGAAACACGGCACCCAGCATAAGAAAGAAAACGATGAACAAAGTAGTCATCAGCGGCACCGGCCTTTACACACCTTCCGAATCCATCTCCAACGAAGAACTGATCGCCTGTTTTAACGCTTACGTACAGAAATTCAATCAGGAAAACGCCGCCGCCATCGCCGCCGGTGAAGTGACGGCACTCGAAGAATCTTCGGTCGCGTTCATAGAAAAAGCATCTGGCATCAAATCACGCTACGTCATCAACAAAGATGGCATTCTGGATGTGAAACGCATGGTGCCGCGTATTCCAGAACGCAGCGATGACGAGCCTTCAGTGATGTGTGAAATTGCGATGGCCGCTTGCCATCAGGCGCTGGAGCGTGCAGGTCGCACAGCGGCAGATGTTGACGCTGTCATCTGCGCCGCATCGAATATGCAACGTGCGTATCCGGCGATGGCCGTCGAAATTCAGAATGCACTCGGTATTGATGGGTATGGCTTTGACATGAACGTCGCCTGCTCTTCTGCGACGTTTGGTATTCAGGCCGCGGTCAGTGCGATCCAAAGCGGACAAGCCCGTGCGGTGCTGGTCGTCAGCCCGGAAATCACCAGTGGTCATTTGAACTGGCGTGACCGCGACAGCCACTTTATTTTTGGTGACGGCTGTACTGCCATTTTGTTGGAGCGCGCAGATCTGGCAACATCAAAACACCAGTTTGAAATCCTTGGCCTGAAACTGAAAACTCAGTTCTCCAATAACATCCGTAACAATTTCGGTTTCCTGAACCGTGCCGACGAATCTGGCATCGGCAAACCAGACAAATTGTTCCGTCAGCAAGGTCGTAAAGTATTCAAAGATGTGTGCCCGATGGCGGCAGCGACGATCACTTCCACTATCGAATCAACTGGTGTCCCTTTGCAAGACGTCAAACGCTTCTGGCTGCATCAGGCAAATTTGAATATGAACTTGCTGATTTCCCGCATGATACTCGGCCGCGATGCAACGCCTGAAGAATCACCAACGATACTCGACACTTACGCCAATACATCCTCTGCCGGTTCGATTATCGCGTTCCACAAATATCAGGATGATCTTACCGCCGGTAGCGTGGGCGTGATCTGCTCGTTTGGTGCTGGCTATTCCATTGGCTGTGTGCTGGTGAAGAAGCTCTGATCAATCCCTGGCTTCCGGGCTCTGTCAGACAAGGTCACAACTTAAGCTCCCACACCAGACGCCATGTGCGCGCTGATTGCTGACGACTATTGTCGTTCCAGCGCGCGGTCGGCGTGGTGTAAGTGTCACTATCGGCGCTGTCTTGTTGCAGCACATTGCTGACAGACATTCGTAGCTGGCTCTGAGGGTTTTGCTTCCAGGCCAGGTAGAGATCAAGATGACGTTTTGGGTTGCGATGAACCCGCATATATTCTGATTCACGCGTAGTATTGCTGGCCTGAAAATGATAGTCCCCACCGATACGCAAACGAGGCAGCAGTTGATAATCTGCCCCTGTGCTGATCAGCAAAGGCACTTGTTGCGATAAGCGATTATCGGGACCAGGAACATTGTCCATCCTTGACCAATTGCGGTTGAGCGTTGCGCGCAATTCCATGTCGGGGAAACGACTGGATAATTCTGCTAACTTTGTTTTCACTTCGATTTCCAGACCCATCACGTTGGCGCGGCCATGATTGCTCAACACATTCAGCCAGCTGCCGCCGCTCTGGCTAAGCTGCTCCACGATGATGTCATCAATCTGACGCCGGTACAGATTCGCACTGATCAGGCTGGTGCTACCAAAATAATGTTCATACGCCAGCTCAAGACCCCACGCGCGTTCAGGGCGCAGTTGTGGATTCCCCTGAAAGTCTGCATTAAGCGGAGTATTGTTGTTATCGACGCGAAAACGGCGCGGCACCAGATTGGCAACGCTGGGTAATTTAAAGCTTCGGTTCATTGCAAGCCGCCACTGCGTCTGTTCTGTCTGCTTCCAGACGGTTTGCAGTATAGGACTGGCCATGGTCGCAACATTATTGAAATCAAACCCGTCAGCTGCGACCAACTCTTTACTGCTGCTGGTAATGCGCTCCCAACGCAAGCCCAGATAAGCCGACCAGGCTTTATTGATACTCCATTCATCCTGTATGTAGGCAGCGAATTTATTGATGCGCGCCTGGTAGAAATGCGCATCGCTGATCACGCTGCTATCGCTTACCTGCACATCGCGTTCAAGGCGATTTTCATTGCGCAAGGCGTGGCTGACTTCCCAGCCCAGACTGACAACGTGGTCAGCCGAATACGGCGCAAGATATTTACCTGACAGGCGATATTCATTTTCCAGCGCAGCACCGTTGACGTAGCGTATTTCCTGCAAATTCGCCTGACTATCTTTACCCCAGAACTTAAATTTTGCGTCACGTTCCAGCCTGTTCCATCCAAAGTTAATGTTGAGTTTGGCGCTATCATCGAGACGACGTTCCCAACTGAGATCATTGCGCGATGTCAGCACATGCGCCGCCCAGAGACTATTGTTCATCGGGAAGTCTGTCGTATCACTGTCGTCTTGCTCATGCTTTGCTTGTTCCAGTCTGCTGGCGTTAATGTTGCTTTGCCAGTTCAGACTGTTCTCTGCATCGATTTTCCATTGGATGCGAGGCGACAAATTCAAGCCATCTTTACGGTTTTGCTGCGACTGTTGTAGTTGCCTGCGGATTTGTGTTTGCCATTGTCCATTTGCAGACTGAAAAACCGCGACGTTTTCCGCCAGGCTGATGTTGACATCATAGGTATTGCTTTCGGCATTTCCAGCTATGACGTAAGAAATATCACCCCATTCTTCCGGAGTCTGCGCCCCAAGGCTCCAGGACACATTACCAGACAACCTGTTTGCTTGCAGGCTGGCATTGGTCTTAAATTCGCTCGCCTGATTGCTGCTCTTTTTCTTGAGGACAATGTTAATGATGCCTGCGATGCTTTGGGCGCTCATATCAGCACTGGCGACGCGCATGACCTCGATTTTTTCTATCAAATCGGGGGCAATGTTATCGATGGAAAAACCGCTGGGCGTGGCCTGACCATTTAGCAGTATCTGGGTGTAGCCATTGCCCAGTCCACGCATGCGTATTTCTGCACCTTTGCCCGCGCCTTCGCTGATGCTGATGCCGGGCAAACGTTTCAGCACTTCGCTAAGATTGGTATCGCCGTATTTTTCTATCTCTTCACGACCATAGATGCTGCGCATGCCGACGTCGTCCTGGCGCTCGCGCACTGCCGTTGTTTTTCCGATGATGTCGACTTGCTGAATGGTCGCTTGTCCGAAGCTGGCTTTACTAGCGAACAGGCTGATCGCAGCCACAGTCAGCATATTCAGTCGTGGCAACCTAATGCGGAAAATTTCACGTATAAATTGCATGGTGTGTCTTTCTTTTGTTGTGTGTGGACGTGCCCTGTCCTTGCACCGCTCGGGGCGCAATATGTCAGGCATGGGGGGGGAGATAGCGTCAGCCAGCGAACCTGACTGACTAAAACCTGCTTAGCTGGCTGTGGTCGGTAGCATGGCAGCCCGTATATTCATCACATCACCATCGCGCGCATCAAGGTTTCTGGCATTCAGCAATACCATGATGACGGGCTTGCCTCCGATATTCATACGCATGGCCAGACAGCGACCAGCCGCTTTGGAATAGCCAGTTTTGGAGAGACTGATGTTCCAATCCTGGTTGGCCGTCAGTGCATTGCTACTCTGGTATTTTTGCAGCGTGCCGTCGATGAAAACAGCACCTTCGCTACGACTGCTCAGGCGGCTTAACTCAGGATACGCAGCCGCGGCCATCACCAGTCTGGCAATGTCTTTAGCACTGGAGCGATTCTGGCTTGAAATACCGGTCGCTTCGACCAATTGTGTTTGCTGTAGCTTGAGCTGACTTATTTTCTTTTGTGCGGCATCGATAAATGCGGGCTCGCCACCGGGATAAGTCCTGGCCAGCGCCTTGGCAGCGATATTGCTGGAGGCGGTCAGCGCCAGTTCCAGCAAGCTTTGCCGCGTCAGTACCTGACCGGGCTTCAGCATAATCTGACGGGTATTCCAGACTGCAGCATCGTCTTTTGTGATGGTGATTTTTTCCTGTCGATCTAAACCGGCGTCGACAATCAGCATGGCCGTCATCAGTTTGGAGATAGAGGCGATAGGCACAATCGCGTCCGCATCTTTGCCCATCAATACCTGCCCGGTTTGCTCGTCCATCACAAGCACATGTTCAGACTGGGTGCGGACATATACTGTTCTGCGAGGTGCAGCGTTGTTAACAGTATTGGCGTTGCTGACATTACCATCGATTGCGGTCGGCACGGCAGGATGTTCTGGCATAGCCATATCCGCAGTTGCCATCATCGGCATCTGCATCAACAGCAGCAATGCCATTCCGATACCCAATACGGGGCTTGCCATTTTCCAGTGCCATGGTTGTGCGTCAGGACGTATCAGGTGTCTGATACGTGACAGCAGGTCACCGCCATTCGCAGCGAGCCCGGGGCGGTAAAGCACACCTGACTCGAGTTTATCCAGCGCTTGCAATGCACATGCCAAAGGGCGGGCGTGACCAACGGCACTGATTGCAAGGTCATCGGCAATCATTTCTCTTTCTGTATTGATGCGCCGTGATAACCACCAGACAGCAGGATGGTAGAACAGTAACGACAAGACCAGATTTTGTAATAAATTGACGGCGTAATCCCAGCGTTTGATATGGCCAAGCTCGTGTGCCAGCAAGGCTTCTATCATGTCGTAAGACATACCGCTCAGCAGCGACGCAGGCATGAGTATCACCGGTTTGAAACAACCGTAAGTAATGGGGCTGAATAATTGCTGGCGAAATTGCAGAGTTACCTGACGTTGGATACCAAATTTGTGCGCCAGTCGATTGGCGCGACACTGCCATGTTGATGACGCGTCAGCTAAGGTGCCCATCGCATGCTGCGCTCCCAGCTTGTGTACCCATAGCAAACCCAGTCCAAGGCGTAGCATCATGATCGCGACGCCTAGACTCCAGACACTGACGATAAAGGGCAGGCAGGCGCCGATTCCCGCAACAAAAGCGCTTTCTTTTATCCACACCAGATCCAGAGCGATGGCCGTGTTTGTTGCCAGTTGTAATGCAGCCTCCAGACTGAGCGTTTGAGGTGCCTGCCATTGTTGGACAATGCTCAACACTGGCCATAACAGGCACAGCAACATGGCGATACAGGCAATCAGATAACGTAAATGCGGGCGGGCATTGCGGCATAGCGCAAACAGAATAGCGCTGATGCTGGCGATCAAAGCGCCCTGCCAGACGAAGTTGAGTAAAGGCCAGCCCAATACCTCACTCATGCTGCGCGTCATGATGTCTGCGGATATCATGATTTCTTTTCTTCCTGCAGAATTTGCTCTATCTCTTTGCGTTCTGCGGCACTGACATGACCACGCAGAGCTGCCAGTACCAACGCCTTGCCAGAACCGGCAAAAACTTTCTGTATCAGATCCTTGAGCAGATTAGTTTGCAGTGAGTCTTGTTCTTGTGACGGTGCATATACATGCGATCGCTGGCTTTCATCACGGGTCAAAATACCCTTCCCATGCATGATTTGCAGATGGCGCAATACCGTCGCATAGGCGAGGTCAGGACGTTCCGCATGGGCAGCCTCATGTACCTGCTTGGCATTCATCGGGCCCTGCTGCCACAGTATCTTAAGCAAATTCAGCTCCGAAGCTGTGGGCTTGGGGATGGCGGATGTGGACGATACAGATTTAGGAACGGAGTTCATGAATAACCTCGAAATCAGGAATGAATGCAGAATAAATGTTCTAGAAATTTTTGTCTAGAAATTTTTTTCTACAATGCTTTCGGCTAATAAGCACCGGATCTCAGTCCATTGCGACGCTTCATAATGCGACAGTCGCTTGCTAGCAATTGCAAATCAGTCGCCGGACTTGCTCTTGCACAAGCTTATCTGGCGAGTTTGTTTGCTACTATGAGCATGTGTTTTTTGCATACTCCTCACCTGCCAGCTCACGTGAAAAGGTTCAGTACATGGTATCCGAAGTGAACGCAATGACCGGTCTTAGCACTACGGAAGCCGCCGCCCGGCTGACGGCAGAGGGCGCCAATGAATTACCCTCCGCCAGACCGCGCAACATCGCCAGCATGATATGGAAAGTCGTCAGTGAGCCCATGCTGCTGTTGCTGTTTGCCTGTGGCGGTGTCTATCTGATTCTTGGCGATACACACGGCGCTGTCGTACTGGTATTTTTTATCCTGATCATCGTCAGCATCAGTCTGTTTCAGGAACATAAGACCGAACGTGCACTCGAAGCACTGCGAGATTTATCCAGCCCACGAGCCATCGTGATACGCGACGGCAGACAGCAAAACATCGCCAGCCGGGACGTCGTTTGCGGTGATTTGCTGGTTTTATCTGAAGGCGACCGTGTCACTGCTGATGCCATATTGCTGTCGTGCATGAATATGAGCGTGGACGAATCTTTGCTGACCGGTGAATCTTTAGCTGTCGGAAAAACAGTGGCAGAGCCGGCGCCGCTCACGATGGGACAAGCTGGCGGCGAACAGATGCCTTTTGTGTTTTCCGGATCACTAGTGGTGCAAGGCAACGGCATTGCGCGAGTGATGGCGACTGGCAGCCGCACAGCGATAGGGAAAATCGGACAGGCTCTGGCCAGCGTACAACAGGAGCCAACCCGCGTGCAGACCGAAATGGACAAGGTCGTCAAAATGATCGCCTTTGCCAGTCTGGCTGTCGCGCTGCTGCTGACCATTTTCTATGGCATCAGCCGCCACGACTGGTTGAATGGCATACTGGTCGGTATCACGTTTGCCATGGCGCTGATTCCGGAAGAATTACCCGTCGTGCTGGCTCTTTTTCTGGGACTCGGTGCCTGGAGAATTGCCCGACAAAGAGTGTTGACCCGCCGCGTACCGGCGATTGAGATGCTCGGTGAAACAACTGTGCTGTGCGTCGATAAAACCGGCACGCTGACACAAAACAAAATGGCCGTTGCGCGCCTGTTTGCGCAAGGCAGCCACTATTGCTGTACCGTGCCCGATGCGAAGCAGCCGCAGGTACTGGAAGAAGAGTTTCACGAAGTACTGGAATACGCGATTCTGGCCAGTCATCGCTCGCCATTTGATCCTATGGAAGTGGCGATTCAGGAATTCGGAAAATCAATGTTGGGGCAAACCGAACATCTGCACGATAGCTGGACGCTGGTTGATGAATATCCGCTCTCAAAAGAGTTACTGGCGATGTCACGCGTATGGCAATCGGCCGATCAGGCACATTTTGTGATCGCCAGCAAAGGCGCGCCCGAAGCGATTGCCGATCTTTGTCATCTCAGCGTTGAGCAAATAAACGCATTGCACAAGGAAGTCGATCTGCTGGCGAAGCAAGGCTTACGCGTACTCGGAGTCGCCAAAGCGCAATTCAGCCCGGTATCACTGTCTGCAACTGAAAATACTGATAATAAACTGCCGCCTATCCAGCATGATTTCGAGTTTGAGTTCATCGGCCTGATCGCACTCGCTGATCCGATCCGCGCTGGCGTACCCGCGGCGATACAGGATTGCCAGACTGCTGGCATCAGAGTCATCATGATTACCGGCGACTATCCTGCCACCGCGCAAAACATCGCTCAACAATGTGGCTTTGCAACATCCTCCGGCATCATGACCGGCGCCGAATTAACTGCGATTGACGATGCCGAACTCAGCCAACGCATCAAGACAACGAGTATCTTTTGCCGCGTATCGCCAGAGCAAAAACTAAGACTGGTCAACGTGCTGAAAAAGAATGGCGAGATCGTCGCGATGACCGGTGATGGCGTCAATGATGCGCCTGCATTAAAGGCCGCCCATATCGGTATCGCCATGGGCAAGCGCGGCACAGATGTAGCGCGTGAGTCGGCTGCACTGGTATTACTTGATGACGACTTTACAGCGATCGTGGCGACCATACGCTCAGGACGGCGCATCTTCGATAATTTACGCAAAACCATTCGTTTCATCATTGCTGTGCACATTCCGGTGATCGGCATGTCGCTGATTCCGGTGCTTGCAGGCTGGCCGCTGGTGCTGTTGCCCGTGCATATTATGGTGCTGCAACTGATTATTGACCCGACCTGTTCACTGGTGTTCGAGGCGGAATCGGAAGAGCCCGATGTCATGCGCAGACCACCGCGTTCCGTCAACGCCAGTATTTTTGATGCAGCAGTACTGCGCACCGGCTTGTTACATGGCACGGCGTTACTACTGACGGTGCTTGGTATCTATGGCTATGCATTACAGCATTATCCAAATACCGGAGAAGCCCGCGCCCTGGCGTTCACGGCAATGGTGATAGGAAATATCGGTTTGATTTTTATTCATCGCAGTGTGTCGTCAGACATCATCCACAGTCTGCGTTTGCCAAATCCGGCATTGTGGTGGGTGGTCGCTACGGCCTCAGCAATCTTGCTACTTGCGCTGAGTATACCGGCGATCAGTGCACTGTTTCACTTCGGACAACCGGCTTTACCCGAAGTGCTGACCAGCGCCGCAGCGGCTCTGTTTTGTATCGGCCTGATTGCAGCAGCCAAAGCATACCGATACAGACAGCGCCGTTTGTCCTGAGCTGTGTCTCAGATGAAGATCAACCAGCTAAAGCTTTTTCCAACAAACCATGCAATTCAGTGAATGAAGGCTCACCGACATAACGTTTTAAAACATTGCCCTGCTTGTCGATAACATAGGTAGTCGGCGTCAGCTTTACATCGCCGAAAGCCTGCGCCAACTTGCCCTGCACATCCAGTGCAACGTGAAATGGCAGTTGCCGGGTCTCAGCATAATTGACCACATAATTCGGCGGATCGTAGCTCATTGCCACCGCAACAAATTCCAGACCTTGCTTGTTGTACTTGTTATAGGTCTCTATCATGCGTGGCATCTCAGCGATACAAGTAGAACAGGAAGTCGCCCAGAAATTCACCATAACGACTTTGCCGCGCAAATCCTGCGTCGTCAATTTGTCGCCTTTCAGATTGGTGAACGTCACTTGTGGCATCGCGGGTTTGGCAGCGACCGACTGGTAAAAGAGAAAACCAAGCACAGCCAGTGCGATTGCGGCGATAGCGGCAAACAAAGCGAATTTACGCGGAGAAGACGGTGCCAACATGGGACTTCCTCAATAGTTCAGAGATAAGCGGGCATTATACGGTTTACGCGTGATGTCGGCAGCGTGTCATCCATGTAGCGCCGAATTGACTGCCCTCTGTCTGACCTTCATCAAACGGCTACACTCCTGCAGCTAAAATAATCTGGCAACCGGAACAACAACGCCGGCAAAAAAAGCACGATCAGTGGCCGTAGCGCTGATGCCTTTGCTCAATCCTATATCGAAAGTTAAACGTTTGTTCGGGCTATAAGTCAGCGCCAGCAAGATCTGATTTTGCGGCTGACTGCCTTTACTTTTCGTTCCCGACCACTCAGCAGTAACGCCCAGAGCCTCGCTGAGACTATATGAAAAAGCCGAAGACAGACCGGTTTGCCAACGCGATACGCCGTCATCCGCCCATCCCATTTTTGTCACGTTCGCATTCAGATCCAGATGCCAGTCGCCCAGATCTTTGCTGTAAATACCATTCAGAGTGTAATCGCGTTTTTCTGTACCTATCGCTTGTTTTGCGGTTGGCAGTTTCACGCCCAGCTCCAATCCGAAAGCAGTGTCGCTGTCGATCACAAACGCCCGCTTCAACACCAGATTCACGTCCCCCATGCCACGCACACGCGTCCCGGCGCCATCGTCATTCATAACACGAAGATCACCGCCCAATAAGATGCCCCATTGCTCGGAAAAAGCCAGCTTTAATAATGAAGGCAAGCTGTCACGCCGGGCATCTCCCGATTTACCGGATAAAACACCGAACTCCGCTTCGAGCTGACCTGGAAACGGCAATTGTGCCGAGTTCGATACCGATGGCCGATACGGTGTGATCGGCGCATCGTCCTGCTCTGCGGCGGCAGCCAGAAGGCTTACGCTACCAGCCAACAATCCTGTGCCGATACGTTTAATACACGCAGCTCTCATACCGGAAAATCCCTTATTTTTCATATCAGCTTCCTTCATGGACAGGTGCAGTAATCGTCTTTCCGGCGACATGCGTCGTCAGCACGATCGCCGTTGATGTCGATCCGAAGGCATTGAGCTCATTGATAATGCGCTGCAAATGCTCCACATCCGTTGCCAGCACACGCATCACTGCACCGTCTTCGCCGGTAACCGTATAACAATCGATAATTTCTGGACAAGATGCAACATACTGCGCGTAAGGTCTGCCCTGCTGCGTCGATAAACGTATCATTGCGGCAATCTGATAACCGAGCGCCTTAGGATTCACGTCTGCGCGGTAACCACGTATGACTTCAGCCGCCTCCAGACGCTTGATGCGTTCGGATACGGCGGGCTGACTCAGATGCACCTGACGGCCAATTTCCGCATGCGACATGCGTGCATCCTGTTGCAATAAACTCAGGATTTTCTGATCAAAATTATCTATTTTTGGATTCATAAGGAGACAAAAGAATTTTCCGTTGAATTCCATCAATCACGGTTGAATTGCTTATGGAATCCTATTTAAGCATCACGAAGCGCTTGTTAAAGTAGAGCTTACACTAAACCCGGTAAGGTTCAAGAGATCATCATGACGACCACTATCAGCAATGCCCAGATCGCGCAGATCGCCAAAGAATTCCACACCCCTTGCTGGGCATACGACGCCAGCATCATTCGTCAGCAAATCGCCCGTCTTAAACAGTTTGATGTAATCCGTTTTGCGCAGAAAGCATCCAGCAATATTCATCTGCTGCGCCTGATGCGCGAACAAGGGGTGATGGTGGATTCTGTTTCTCTCGGTGAGGTTGAGCGGGCGCTGGCGGCCGGTTATGCGCCAACCGCCAATGTGGATCAAACCCATGCCCCTATCGTGTTCACTGCGGATCTGCTGGATCGCAATGCATTGAAACGCGTGGTGGAACTGAATATTCCGGTTAACTGCGGTTCGCCACAAATGCTGGAACAGCTTGGACAGGCACATCGCGGGCATCCGGTCTGGCTGCGTATCAATCCCGGTTTTGGTCATGGCCACAGCCGCAAAACCAATACCGGCGGCGAACAAAGCAAACACGGCATCTGGTTTGAAGAATTGCCGGATGCACTGAAGATCATTGACCAGTATGGCTTGCAACTGGTGGGTCTGCACATGCACATAGGCTCAGGCGTCGATTACGACCACTTGCAAAGCGTCTGCGATGCAATGATTGCGCAGGTAAAAACCGCAAATCGCGACTTGCAGGCGATCTCCATCGGCGGCGGCTTATCGATTCCTTATCGTGGTGATGAAGCCGTGGTCGACACCGATCATTATTTCCAGATCTGGGATAAAGCGCGTAAAGAAATTGAAGCGCATCTCGGCCACAAAATCAGTATGGAAATTGAACCGGGACGTTTTCTGGTTGCACAGTCGGGCATCTTGATTTCTGAATTACGTGCGCAAAAACAAGTCGGCAGTAATTTCTTTGCGCTGGTCGACGCCGGCTTCAATGATCTCGCCCGTCCGGCGATGTATGGCAGTTTCCATCGCATTTCGGCACACGCCGCAGATGGCACACCGCGCACGACCGCATTGAAGCCAACCGTTGTGGCTGGTCCTTTGTGCGAATCCGGTGATGTGTTCACACAGGAAGACGGCGGCGTCGTGACAACGCAGGATTTACCCGCCTGCGAAATCGGCGATCTGTTTGTCTTTCACGATACCGGCGCGTATGGTGCCAGCATGTCCTCGAATTACAATTCACGTCCGCTGATTCCGGAAGTGCTGGTCGATGGCGATAAAATCACGCAAATCCGCCGCCGTCAGACCATACAGGAACTCATCGCTTTAGAGCTGTAATACAGGGCTTCCATTGCGATGAAAACGAAAGGCGCTAACGTGCCATACAGCTCACGCTGTTGCGCCTTTTTTTTATTGCAGACAAGCTCCGAGAAACTCCTGAATTTTTGCGGACACCTGACGCCCCTGAGAACCAAAAGCAAAATGATCGGCATCGGCAATCGTCATTAACTCCACCGATGCGCCAGCTGCTTTCATTTTCTTTGTAAAATCCCTTGCCTGTTGCACAGGTACAGTCGCATCCAGCTCGCCCTGCAACAGCAATAATGACGGCAGCTTATTTTTAAGTTTCCCAGATGCCGGGATATAACTAACAGGACTGGCGTCTTGGTAGATCTTCGCCGATGCAGAAAAATCTTCGCCCAGCAGCGATTTCAACATTACCCGCGGTGACATGGGGCCGCGTATTGCAGGGTCGGCAGTTTTCCACCAATCGACAAAATCCAGCGGCGGCGCATGTAAAACCGCACACCGCAACTGACTGCTGATACCAGCATAACCACCTGTGTTTTCCCATTTCCCCGGCGTGACCGCTGCCAGTGCAAGCAAATGCGCACCGGCGGAAACACCAAATGCGCCAATTTTTTCGGGATTGATCTGATACTCAACTGCATGGCTGCGTAACCAACGTACCGCACATTTCACATCCTCTATCTGCGCCGGAAACCGTGCTGCGGGCGCCAGGCGGTAATCTACACTCATTGAGACAAAACCCATACGCGATAATTGCTGCAATAAGCCATGTAAATCCGTACGGGAACCGCCGAGCCAGCTACCGCCGTGTACCACGATCATCGCAGCGTATGGCGGCGATGCGTTGGCCGCTGGCAGCACATCAAATTTCAGAGGTACATCGTCGCCGCAAGCGGTGACGGTTTGCAACACCGGCGTCGCTGTTGTCGTTGCAGCCTGCACAGGATGAATGAATATCACCAGAATCAACAAAGAGAAACAAAGACGCAGAAGCATAAAAAAACCATTAAAAAAGAAGTACGAAGAAAAAAAACCTCACGTCAGACGCAAGGTTTTTATATCACGACATAAAAATGCTCATGCGTGTGCAGCTCACGGAACCACGCCACACGCCATACGTGCACCACCACCGCCCAGCATCGCAGGATGATCGCTATGATTATCGCCACCCGCATGCACCATCAGCGCATGCCCACTGAGATCGGCGGCCTTCAGACGCGGTGCCAGCACAGGATAATTCGCCTTGCCATCCGCACTCACGTACAACGCTGGTAAATCGCCTTTATGTCCTTTGCCATACGGCCCCAGATGTGCACTTGATTTTTCCGGGTCCCAATGTGCTCCGGCGCCTAATGCCGCTGTCGCGACGCCATTATTTGCTGCTGGTGCGCAAGAAGGATTCGCGTGTACGTGAAAACCGTGCACACCAGCTGGCAAACCAGTTAAATCCGGTGTAATCAGCAAACCGTAGGCAGTATCTTCCAGTGTCACTTTGCCAGCAGTACCAAGATTGCCGCTCGCATCGACAAAATGCAATTCCAGTGTTTGTGCCTGCGCGATTCCAGTAATCAGGCTTGCCGCCATCAGACTCAGCTTCATTTTCGATAACATGTTGTCTCCTCAGGTTGTATGACAGGTGAAACGAAGCCATTGCCCGCATGTATGCATGTAACAACATTCTGCAACGGTATATGGCAATGGACTGTGAAGCACAGCAAAGGCTGACTATACACTTTTTATATCACAAAGGAATTTCAGGCAAACTCGCCGAACGCGAACCTGCTTCCGGCACATTTGCCGCATCCCGATAAGTGAATACCATAGAAAATTTACCTGCCGTGGTCAGATTTTTTCCAGCAGCATGAAACAGATTACTGTGAAACAGCAAGACATCGCCTTGCTGCAAAATCACCGGACGCGCCTGTGCCAACAAATCCTGATTCTGCTGCAAATCAGCACGTAAGAACTGGGCAGTGTCTAATTGCGATGCATCGATCTGAAGCTGATGCGATCCCGGTATCACCAGCAGACATCCGTTTTCCACCGTTTCATGTCGTAACGCCAGCCACGCTGAAATCAGTTCGGCGCGCGCAAAATGCCAGTAGCGACTGTCACGGTGCCAGCCAGTTGCCGTGGAATACTGCGGTTGTTTCGTCATGATGCAATTGTGATGTGCTTGCGACATCAGCGCACCATTGCCAAGTAATTGCAGCAATGGCTGCGCCAGTGCCGCGCCGGTCGCCCACTTTGCCAGTATTGGATCACGTGAATACGCCTGCAACAAACGACGTGCGGTATGCCCACCTTCGGCCTCGCGCGACGCCGGTGCACCGGGATAGCGGGTATCCGCCTCATATTCTATGGGCTGTACATCAGCCGCTAATTGTTGCTCTGCAAAGCGAATCACTTGTTCGCAAAAATCCGGCGTTGCCAATCCTGGTAAAACTAAAAAACCCTGAGTCTGAAACTCCTGAATCTGGTCATGACTAAGCATTGTTATTGCCAATTTTCAAAAAGTGCAAAGCACTATTGTGCCACGCACTCGACACCACGTTGCCCTGAAAATAGGCAAGTTTTGCGGCAGAGCAGCAAATTAAGTCATAATAGGCATCAGGTTTTTCATTACTTACTGCCACCATGACCACTACCGCACTCGAAAATATCAACATCGTCTCGTTTGACCACATGCCTGCGCCGGAAGAGCTGCACGCACGTTTGCCGCTCACGGAAGCGGCAGGTAATGTCGTCGAACAAAGCCGCGAAGCCCTGCGCAATATCCTTGATCGCAAAGACAAACGTCTGTTCGTCGTCGTCGGCCCTTGCTCCATTCACGATCCGGTGGCGGGTCTGGATTACGCGCGTCGTCTGAAAGCGTTGCAGGCAGAAGTCAGCGATGTGATGTTGCTGGTGATGCGTGTCTATTTTGAAAAACCACGTACCACGACCGGCTGGAAAGGTTATATAAACGACCCGTATCTGGATGATTCTTTCCGTGTCGATGAAGGCATGGAAAAAGCGCGTCGCTTTTTACTCGACGTCTGCGAACTCGGCCTGCCAACCGGTACCGAAGCACTCGACCCGATTTCACCGCAATACCTGGGTGATCTGATCGCCTGGACAGCAATTGGCGCACGTACGACAGAATCGCAGACCCACAGGGAAATGTCGTCCGGCCTGTCGACACCGGTTGGCTTTAAAAATGGTACCGACGGTGATATCAGCATCGCCATCAATGCGATTCTGTCGGCATCACATCCGCATTCCTTCCTCGGTTACAACAGTCAGGGTCAGGTGTCGATAGTACGCACCAGCGGCAATCAATATGGCCATGTCGTGTTGCGTGGCGGTGGTGATCGTCCGAACTACGACACGGTGTCGGTGGCGATGGCGCAGCAGGCACTGGTGAAAGCGAAGCTGCCGCCGAATATCGTGGTTGATTGCTCACATGCCAACAGCTTCAAAAAACCGGAACTGCAACCATTGGTGATGGCCGATGTGGTGAACCAGATCGCCAACGGCAATGACGCTATCGTCGGCGTCATGATCGAATCGAATATCGTCGCGGGCAATCAGGCAATTCCTGCCGATTTATCGCAGCTTAAATACGGCTGTTCCGTCACCGATGCCTGTGTGGACTGGAGCACGACCGAGACTATGTTACGCGAAGCCGCTGCGAGATTGCGTCAGAAATAATCTGGCTCAATCTGGTTCAGCATGTAAAAAGCGCAGTGTGGAAAATCACACTGCGCTTTTTTTATATTTCCACTGACAGTTACGCGAGCAGAATTTTCTGTCGCGTTATGCCCTCAAAAAAACTTACTTCGCGGCTGCTGCTTTTTTCGCTGCGCCAGCAAAATCGCCGACATAGAAATGGGCAAAACTGTCTGGTTTCACGTATTTGCGTATCACTGCATTCACATCGTCCAGCGTCAGTGCGGCAATTTTCGCTTCGACCTCAGCATCAAATGCCATAGAGCGACCAACATATAACTGGCCGCGCAGGTTGCCTGCTAATGCCGGATCTTGCGCACGGCGGATATTGCCTTCCTGTGCAATAGACTGCTTCGCGTCCGCCAATTCTGCTGCCGTCACACCATCTTTGACTAACAAGGCCAGCTCTTCTTTCACGCCGGTTTGTAATTTCGCCAGATTTTGCGGTGCGTACATTGCGTACAAAACAACCGCTGCGTTTTTGTCCAGGCTCGGCACGCTCAGTGAACTGCCAGCACCGTAGCTGATGCCTTCTTTCTGACGCAGGCGATTGAACAAACGTGATTTGATACCACCACCGAGGATATTATTGGCAACGCGCAACGCTGGATAATCGGGCGACTGGTCATCGAGTTCAAACGGCAGTGATGCCAGATAAAACGCATTCGCTTTGTCCGGAGTTTCTATGCTGTTCGCTTGCCCGTTTGCATTCAGATTCAGGCTGGGAACACGAACATACTTCGCTGGACTATTCCAGTCGCCAAGCACGGTGGCCAGTTTCGTTTTGACTTCTGCCGCATCAAAATCACCGACCAGAGAAAACTCGGCACTGTTTGCACCATAGAAGGTTTTGTAGAAATCTTTGACGCTGTCGAGTTTTGCAGTGCTGTATTCTTCCATCGCTTCATTGAAAGAAGACTGATAACGAATATCGCCTTTTTTATACAGACTGTTTTTCAACGCGCCCATCGCACGTGTTGCAACCGCTTGTGGCTCGTTTTTACCAGATTCTATCTGCGTCAGATTTTCTTTGACCAGCAAATCGAATTCAGATTGCGGGAAAGTCGGGGCACGCAGAACTTCACGCAGCAGATCCAGCAAGGCAGGCAGGTTAGCGCGCACGGTGTCAAAGCTGACATTCAGATTCTGACCTGCACCGGAAATACGTAATTTAGCTTTCAGCTCACCGAGTTTGGTATCGAGTTCGGCACGGGTGAATTTGCCGGAACCGCGCATCAGCATATCGGCAGTCAGATCGGCAACAGCGACTTTGCCGAACAGGGATTTTTCATCGCCAAAATGCAGACTCAGATTGCCATTCACGGTTTCACCGCGCGTTTTTTTACTCAACAGCGCAACTTTCGCACCATTTTTCAGCGTCAGTTTTTCTGTGCGTTTATCGATATTGACAGCGGTGGCATCAAAGGTTTCGCCTGCCGCCACAGTCGCACGGCCTTTGTAGCCTTCGACCAGTTTGGCAACATCCGGTGCCGCCGGAATTTCAGCGCGATCAGGTTTTGCCACTGGCAGGAACTGACCATAACTGCGGTTGTCGGCTTTAAAATAATTTTGTGCGACGCGCTGTACATCTGCCACCGTCAATGCTTCGATACGATCACGTTCAATGAAGAACATGCGCCAGTCACCCAATGCAATCGATTCAGACATACTGACGCACAGACGTTGCGGATCGTTGATGGTTTTTTCCAACGCATTCAACAGATTGGTTTTGGCCCGCTTCAATTCGGCTTCGGTGACCGGTTCTTGCGCCAGCCCTTCGACAGTTTCAATCAGACTCGCTTTCACATCAGCGACATTCTGATCTTTACTCATGATGCCTAAGAACATAGCATAGCCAGGCTCTGCCAGCTGAAAGGTAATTTCACCGACACTCACTGCCTTTTTACTTTCCACCAGCTTTTTATACAAACGGCCATTGGGTGAAGAACCCAGAATCTCACCTAAAGCAGAGACAGCCGCAGCATCAGCATGGCTGCCTGCAGATGTCGGATACAGTACGGCAGCCAGTTGTTGGTCGCTGACGCGGCGCACGGTCACTTCACGCGTACCATCGCGTGGCGCTTCGCGGGTCCAGGTGTTGCTCAGTTCACGCGTCGGTTTGGCGATGACACCAAAGGATTTTTCAATCAGCGCCAGGGTTTTTGCCGCATCGAATTTACCGGCCACCATCAGCACAGCATTATCCGGCTGATAGAACTTACGGTAAAACGCCTGCAGGTTAGTGATCTTTACGCCTTCGACGTCAGAGCGTGCACCGATGGTGCTGTGTCCATAGTTGTGCCAGTCGAAAGTGGCCGCACTGAGTTGCTTCCAGAGCACGCCAAACGGATTGTTTTCACCGATTTCCATTTCATTGCGGACGACAGAAAATTCGGTATCGAGATCAACCCGCGCCACTTTGGAATTGACCATGCGGTCGGCTTCCATTTCCAGCGCCCATTTCAGATTATCTTCACTGGCAGGGAAAGTTTCGAAGTAGTTGGTGCGATCGTAAAACGTGGTGCCATTGAACTGCATGCCGCGCTTGCTCAGCTCTTGCATGATGTTGCCACGGTCTTTGGTGCCCTTGAACACCATGTGCTCAAGCAAATGCGCCATACCGGTTTCGCCGTAACTTTCATGGCGTGAACCAACGAGGTAAGTCACGTTGACAGTGGTGGTTGGTTTTGATGCATCCGGTGCCAGCAATACGCGCAAGCCGTTAGGCAAACGGTATTCCGTGATGCCTTCAACACTAGTGTATGCAGTCGCTTTTGCTGCAACAACCGCTTTTGGCGCTGCTGCAAGGGTAGGCATTGCAGTCGCAGCAGTAAACGCGAGGGCAAATGCAAGGCAAATTGGTTTGAGTTTCATTGATTTATTCCATTAGTCGTTAAACGGTCAACTTCACTACTTCTGAACTTTTCTCTTCTATTTCTCTGATCTCTGATACCAGGCTGACATCGATAACAGCGATCAGTACCACTGATGCACCGTCACGCCGGAAAGGCGGTTTTGCGTGCACCCCGTTATGACAGAAAATGCTTGTTCTCTTATTAAACGAGAAATGAAGCATAACAAATTTTCATTGTTTTGCGAGAGTTTGTGACGAAATGATGAATACGCCGACGAAACGCAGAATGTGGTCAATAAAAAAGCGTGAATTCACCCACAAGAAGATCGCGGAAGTTCATCGACAATATCAATAAAAATGGGGAGTATGTGGCTTTTTCATCCTTATCCCTTTATGAAATAAGGATGTCTGAAAATACTGGGAGGGAGTATATTTATTCTTTAGCGACGAATTAGTGCGCCACAAGCACTTCAGTGCTGGCTTGATTCGCCTGACTTTCGCTGACTTCGGTTCCACCGCTTGCCAGCAGATTGGTTTTGTCTGGCTGGTGCACTTTAACCTGCGTCTGTGCCGCTACTTTGCACGAAAAACCAAGCAGCGACACATCCCTTGCACCTGAGATCAACCGATGACATCTTCACCCACGTCTTACACCGTACGCCCCTTAACCGCACAAGAATGGCAACAATATAGGCAGATCAGACTTCGCTCTCTTGCCGACGCGCCAGACGCCTTTGGCAGCACACTCGCAACAGAAAAAGATCGTCCTGACGATGTCTGGGCAACGCGACTCTTGCTGGCAACAAGCTCAGGTAAAGATCGCCCGTTAATAGCGGAAATCTCGGGCGTTAAAAACGAATTTGCTGGTTTGCTGTGGGCGAAAGAGGATGCCACTGACACTTCCGTCGTCAATATTTTTCAGGTGTGGGTGGCACCAGAATATCGGGGACAAGGCATGGCAGCGGCGCTGCTCAGAGCAGCAATTCTCTGGGCGAGATCCAGATGCGCCAAGCTTGTTCAATTAGGGGTGACATACGGCGACAGCGCCGCAATGCGACTCTATGTTCGGGAAGGATTTCAGGCCGTCGGCGTGCCTGAACCGCTGCGCCCGGATTCCACTTTGCTGGAACAAACAATGCGCCTGGTGCTGGAGCAAACGCCTTTCGCCTCCGACATTTGCCCTGAGAAATAATGGCATATTGATTGCACATCGACCTTATTCATTGACTGAAAATTGGGGGAGTATGCACAAAAACCGCCTTAATCTCAGCAGAAAATAAGGAGGTTTAAAAATACTCCCCCCCAGTATATTTTTCGCTTCCAGCAAGGAAAAATGCAAAATCACAGCTTGCGCAACTCGCGCATGCAATTGACATAGGCGTTTTCAATCTGCACTTGCTGGCAGTGGCGGCCATTGCTGACGACTTGTTTGCCACCAACATAAACGTCGCGCACCAGCGTATCGTTTCCGGCAAAGATCCAGGTATTCAGGACATCGCTGCTGGAAATTCCGGCCAGATTCGGATGCGCATCATCCAGCACGACGAAGTCGGCACGGTAACCGGAGGCGAGTTTGCCCAGTCTGCGCCCGCTGGCTTGCGCGCCGCCTTGTAACGCGGATTGCCACAGAAAATCACCGATCTTTTTTTGCTGCGCGTTGCTGGCAATATTGCGGCCTTGCAAACGCAGACGCTGACCATATTCGAGCCAGCGCAATTCTTCGACCACGCTTTGCGAAACCTGGCTGTCGCTGCCGATGCCAAAACGTCCACCGGCGGCGATGTAATCCGGTAAATCGAAAAAGCCATCACCCAGATTCGCTTCGGTGGTCGGGCAAATGCCGGCCACGGCACCACTGGCGGCGATGCCGGCGACTTCAGTTGACGTCAGATGGGTTGCATGCACGAGGCACCAGCGCTGATCAACGAGATCGGTCTCCAGAAGCAATTCGACCGGGCGCTGGCCGCTGGCAGCGAGGCAAGCCTCGACTTCTTTCATCTGCTCTGCGATATGGATATGCACTGGCCGCCCGGTGGGCATTGCCTGTTGCAGCTCGCGTATCTGGCCTATGCTGGCCGCGCGCAGTGAATGCGGCGCAACGCCAACTTCCACCTGATGACTGCGGCTGGCTTCTAGATTTTGCACCAGCAGCAATATGTCATCGACACTCGTTGCAAAGCGACGTTGATCATCACGCAGCGGCTTTGCATGGAAGTCAGCGTAGCTGTACAACACCGGCAGCATGGTCATGCCGATGCCGCTCTGACTGGCGGCGGCGATCAGGCATAGCGCCATTTCCGCCGGATTCGCATACATCTTGCCCGCAGGGTCACGGTGCAGATAATGGAATTCACACACTGCTGTATAACCGTGCCGCAGACATTCTGCATACAGTTGTGCGGCAATCGCCTGTATCTGCTCTGGCGTGATGTGCAGCGCGTAGCGATACATGAGATCGCGCCAGGTCCAGAAGCTGTCTTTGCTGTCACCGGCAATTTCGGTCATGCCAGCCATGGCGCGCTGGAATGCGTGGGAATGCAGATTGCACATGCCCGGTAACACGTAAGTCACCTGCGGTTCGCCGGGTCTGACTATGGTATCCATCTCTATGCTTTGGATATCGCCCAGTGCATCCCACTGCAGGCGGATATTCTTTGCCCAGCCTTGCGGCAAAAACGCGTTGTGCGCAAACAGCGTGGTCATGCGATCTCCGTTTCATGCGCCCAGTCTATGCACTGTTGCAGCAATTGCCGCAGCAACCCCTGCACCTGCTGCGCCAGATCAGGACGATACGCATACGGTGCCGCTTCGTTCATATACACACGCTGACTCATTTCCAATTGCACTGCGTGAATGTGCTGTGCGGGTTGTCCGTACTGACGCGTAATATAGCCACCTTTGAAACGACCATTGAATACATGGCTGTAACGCTGCGCATCAGCGGAATATTGCAGGCAGTTGGCCAGCCTTTGCTGTAATGCGGGGGCGCAGGATTTCTGGTCAGCGGTACCAAAATTCAGATCCGGTAAGCTGCCATCAAAAAAGCGCGGAACGACTGACGCAATGGAGTGGGCATCCCACAACACCACTCTGCGATGCTGACGCAGCAAGCGGGCAAGCTCTGTCTGCAATTGCTGATGATATGGTTGCCAGTACGTTTGGATGCGACGCTGAATTTCAGCTTCCGTCGGTAGCTGATCCGGCAGATACAAAGGCTGCTTGGCAAACGTATCGATGGGACACAAGCCTGTGGTGTCCTGCCCCGGATACAGATTTGCATTATCCGGCGCGCGATTCAGATCAATCACGTAGCGCGAATGTTCCGCTATCAGCGTTGATGCGCCCAGCTCCTGCGCCATGTTGTAAAGCAAAGGTAAATGCCAGTCGGTATCCGCTTTCTCTTGCGCCACCGGCAGCATCTGCGCGGCGACTTCGGTCGGTATCGTCGTTCCCACATGGGGCATGGAAATCAGTAAAGGCACGTGGCCTGGTTGAAAATGGAATGCGGGATGCATGGGAAGCTTTCAAAAATGGCTAAGACGATGGAGGTAATGTTAGCGATGGTAACGGCACTGTCGATATAATTTGTTCAGATTCAGATACGGCTTTCGAATCGCAGACGCTGACTGATCTTTGCCGCAGCCGCCTGCGTCAGCCGTATCAATTCATCGCTATGCGGCAGGGCGCGGCTGGTCGGTGCCATCAGTGACAGGGTCGCCTCGGCTTTCGCCGTGCCTGAGATCACTGGCACGCTGACGCCCCAGACGCCAATATCGACTTCATCCTGACTGACCGCATATCCTTGCCGGGCGATCTCTAGCAGTTGTTGTTTCAGCTCAGCGACGCTTGCGTCATCCAATTGCTGAGTCGCCAGTTGGGCATCCAACACGGCGGGCGGCAAGCAGGCCAATAAGGCTTTGGCCGATGCGCCGCGCGCCGTCGGCCCTGTGCTGCCACGCGTGAACGAACAGCGTAAAGCCTGCGGACTTTCCAGCATATCGAGGCAAATTACCTGCCCATGCAGATAAATCAGTAAGCCTACGCTTTCGCCGGAACGCTCCAGCAATTGCTGCATTTCTTCGCGCGCTTGCTGCATCAGATGGGAATGATGATCGAAGCCCCACGCAAGCTGCACCGTCATTGGCCCAGGCTCATATAATCCGCTCTGTGCTGCCAGCCCGTTGTGCACATGTTCCTGCAACAGTCCCCACTTTTTGAGCATGGCAATTTGCCGGTACAAGCTGCTCAGTGGTATTCCGGTTTGTGCAGCCAATTCTCTGGCGCTGAGTGCCTGTCCTGCGCGCGCGACGCAAGCAAGAACCTGCAACACCCTCTCACCGGATGGCACATCGAGCCGGACGTCATGTACAGGTGCAGAAGGAAATAAGTTGATCATCGCTGACATTTCAAAAGAAGCTATGCCATGCTAACAGCAGACTCCGGAATATCAAGCCTGCATTCTCATGTTGTGAGAATGAACGGTGAGATTTTAATCAGAAGAGGATAAAGAGCGAATACTACTTAGCTTTGCGCCACGGGAACAAAAGGTGATAAAAAAGCGCCACGGCGGGCGCTTAATCAGATCATAAAAACCCCTGTTCAAAATGCGAATGAAGATCAGCTTTTGCTATAGGCCGTATTCTGGCAATTGCGGGTTTCCTGTGCAGGGAATTGTGCCTTAATCGCATCAAACTTCGTCTTTTCATCCCCATTCAGCGCCCGCAGCTGATATGCAAATTTAGAGGTGGTCACGGTACGCGGCATGATGCGGGCAGTGCGTACCCCTTTATTATTCAGATTGGCCAGATGTAATTTCGCCGCTTCTTCAGTCTTGAAAATGCCGAGTGAAATTCCCCAATGTAAGGTGCCTTGTTCCTGTATCACGAAGAAATCAGTAATGCCGATACGGCGCAATTCACCTACTTTCTTATCCGCACCATCTTTGCTGCCCTGAGACGGGATGTACACCATGTGGGTGCCGATATCGCTGACATTCAGCCTTGACTGTCTATCACCCAAAGCCAGCGTCTTTAACTTCTCTTCTATCTTCGGCGCCTCGGCCTGAGGAAAATTCCCGATTTCCAGACAAGCGATGATTTCAGCTTTTTTTTCCGGCACAGGCTCTGCTGCGGTCATCGCTGCACTGGCGGAAATCTGTACCAGTTCATCGACGTGATGCTGTTTTTTCAGGCGTTCCGGCTCATGCGTCTCCAATGACCAATGTCCCAGCCAGCCAAGATTGAACGCCAGCGCAAATGCGTTCAAGACCAATAAACTCCAGAAAAAAAATCGCAGCATGATGATAAGTAGGTGAATTCAGCTCGGGCTTGATTGTGCCACGACATACAGTCCAGTCAAGACAAGATTGGGGATATGCTGGCAATCAAAATCCAGATGGGGCAACAGATAAGGCGCGGCACCGCCGGAGATCAGACACGTCACCGCTGTTTTCTGTTCCTCGGCGAAGGCGTGATAAGCCAGTGTGATCGCTCCAGTCTGCGCATGTATGCAACCGCTGACGATCGCCTGATCCGTATTGTCGGCAAATGGTTGATGGACCCTGATGCTTTCTGCAACCTGCGGCAATTGTGCTGTATTGCGAGCCAGCGATTCCGCCATCAGTTTCAAGCCCGGCAAAATCATACCGCCAGTGAACACACCATCCGCACTGACCGCATCAACCGTCGTCGCAGTACCGCAGGTTGTCACAATCAGATTCTGTTGCGGATACAGATAATGCGCTGCAATCGCTGAGGCAAAACGATCACAACCCAGTTGCTGCGGATGACGATATTGGTTTTTCAGACCGGCCAGCTGTGCTTGCGATGCCAGCCAATATGGTTGCAGCGCGGGAAAAATACGCGCCAATATATCGCTGAGCTGTGCTTTAACACCCTCACCCGCGACATTCGACACCAGCACGCTGGTGACCGGACATGGATGCCAGCGCTCAGCCAGGGTGGCAATCTCTGTATGTGCAACAGAATCCATTATCAGCCAGTCTGGTAAGGTGTTAGTCAACGCTGTCGCTAACTGGGGGATGCCCCATTTGATGCGGGTATTGCCGGCATCAATCAGTAATAGCATGTCTATTCTTCTTTCATTGTTTGTGCAATCGCAGGGGGTATCTCAAACAGTATCGACTGGTCTCAACGACACATCACCCGCCAGTACGGGTATTTGCCCGGCTAGAGTTTGCAGCAGCAGACGGCCGCTGACATCAACCCCGGTGGCGATACCACGCTGCAATATCTGGCCGTGGTCAATGATCTGCACTTCCTGATTCGCGTAGGCATGCAGCGCATTCCAACGCACCTGAAACGCAGAAAAACCGTGCTGGTCAAACTGCTCGAAAGCCTTTGCGAGGGCGTTCAGCAAATGCGCAAGCAAAGCATTTCTATCCATCCGTGCCAGCCACGGCGCATCTGCTACTGCACGCCCCAGGCTGGCTTCAAATGCCTCGGGCAACTGCAGATTCAGACCGATGCCAGCCACAATCCAGGTGCCGCCATTTTTTTTGGCGGCACTTTCGATCAGTATACCTGCCAGCTTTTTTCCGTCGCGTAAAATATCATTCGGCCACTTCAGTTGCACTGGTAAATCGAGTGCCTGTAATACGTCTGCGATAGCAACACCAACCGCCAACGGCAATCCCATCAGTGCGTGTGTCTCCCGGCTCAATGGCCAGGCAAGCGAAAACATCAGCATGCCACCCGGCACCGATTGCCAGCTACGACCTGCGCGCCCGCGACCGGCAGTCTGATGCAAGGCAACGCGCAGTACCGGCTTATTCAATTCGCCCAATCGGGACAGCAGATCAGCATTCGTCGAGCCAGTTTCCGCGACAACTTCAACATCCGCCAACATGCCGAACGCATCACGCAATACGAGGATCTTCTCCGCAGTGATATTGAGCTGAATATCATCAGTACGGCCGCTTGCAGGCGTTGTGGTAAGGCATTGATCTGGCATGAGTCTGTATTCGTCGTGAAAATTTAAATTTTTATGAACCTTGCTTCAGATGTCAGCCTCTGATGCAGTACGGTTAGGGGGTAACAGCAACTGACAACACTGCGAGGGGCTACGCTGAATCTCATTCTCTTAGGACTGACGCAATTTGCCCCGGCAAGGCTAAAAAGCTTTTTTCTGCTTTGGGAAACATCGCTGGTAAGCAATGTCCGTTTCGCCAGCAGGCAACATCTTGCCTGAAACCCTGGCTACACCATGGCGACGAAGACAGTACGAGTAGCCATAACGCCGCTGGGGTAGTTTTGCGACAGTCCTATCTCTATAAAAAAACGGCACCGGAGACTAAGCTTCGGTGCCGTTTTTATTCTTTCAGCTACGCTTACGCGTCGCCTTCATGCACATCAGTTGTTGCTTCTGGAGCAGGAGCGAAGACTGCTTTTTCTGCTTCCAGCAACGCGTGACGTTCATCCGCTTCCCAGGTTTCTTTCAACTTGCGGGCGCGGTGGAATGCCAGACCGGTACCGGCAGGAATCAGACGACCCACGATGACGTTTTCTTTCAGGCCGCGCAGGGTATCTTTCTTGCCCATGATCGCTGCTTCTGTCAGAACGCGGGTTGTTTCCTGGAAGGACGCTGCCGAGATGAAGGAATCGGTCGACAGAGACGCTTTGGTAATACCCAACAAGATATTTTCATACGTTGCAGGAATACCGCCAGCAGCGACCACGCGATCGTTTTCACCTAACAGGTCAGAGCGTTCAACTTGTTCACCGACGATGTAGTTCGCATCACCTGGATTCACCACAACTACACGACGCAACATCTGACGCACGATCACTTCAATGTGCTTGTCATTGATCTTAACGCCTTGCAAGCGGTACACGTCCTGCACTTCGTCAACGATGTAACGTGCCAACGCTTCGATACCCAGCAAACGCAGGATGTCTTGTGGATCGGCCGGGCCGTCGACAATCATCTCACCTTTGTTCACAACCTGACCATCATGCACCAGGACTTGTTTGTCTTTGGTAATCAGGAATTCGTGTTTCTCACCGTCCATGTCGGTGATTTCCAGACGTTGCTTACCTTTAGTTTCTTTACCAAATGCAACCGTACCAGTTACTTCCGCCAACATACCGGCATCTTTTGGTGAACGCGCTTCGAACAACTCAGCAACGCGTGGCAAACCACCGGTAATATCACGGGTTTTTTGTGATTCAGTCGGGATACGCGCCAGAACCTCACCAACGTGTACTTGCTGACCGTCTTTCACCGTAATCAGCGCACCAACCTGGAAGCCAATCGTCACTGCGTGCTCGGTGCCAGAGATCTTGACCTCTTCACCTTGTTCGTTCAACAGCTTCACTTGCGGACGCAAAGACTTACCAGCAGCGCTACCACGGCGTTTCGCATCGATCGCTACCAGAGTGGACAAGCCAGTCACTTCATCAACCTGTTTCGCAACAGTCACACCTTCTTCGACGTTTTCAAACTTCACAGTACCGGTGTATTCGGTAATGATAGGACGTGTCAGCGGATCCCATGTTGCCAGTGCTGTACCTGCCTTGATCACCATGCCGTCTTTCACAATCAGCGTGGCACCGTAAGGTACTTTATGGCGTTCACGTTCACGACCGTGGTCGTCCGTGATCAACACTTCACCAGAACGGGAAATTACGATCTGATCGCCTTTACCGTTCGTCACATAACGCATCGTTGCTGTGAAACGAATCGTACCGTTAGATTTTGCCTCAACGGAAGATGCCACTGCTGCACGGGACGCCGCACCACCAATGTGGAACGTACGCATCGTCAACTGTGTACCTGGTTCACCGATGGACTGCGCAGCGATAACACCGACTGCTTCACCAGCATTCACCATCATACCGCGACCCAGATCACGTCCGTAACACATTGCGCACAGACCGTAACGTGTGTCACAAGTCAGTGGCGTACGTACTTTCACTTCATCAATGCCCAGTGCTTCGATACGTTCAACCGCAACTTCATCCAGCAAAGTACCTGCTTCGTACAGTGTTTCCTGCGTTTCAGGATTCACGATATCGTTAGCAGAAACACGGCCCAGGATCAGGTCGCGCAGAGGCACGTTAACTTCACCGCCTTCGACCAGCGCTTTCATGGAAGAACCATTGCTTGTACCGCAATCGTCCTCAACCACGACCAGATCCTGCGTCACGTCAACCAGACGACGTGTCAGGTAACCGGAGTTCGCTGTCTTCAATGCGGTATCGGCCAGACCTTTACGCGCACCGTGCGTAGAAATAAAGTACTGCAGAACGTTCAGACCTTCGCGGAAGTTCGCGGTAATCGGTGTTTCGATAATCGAGCCATCTGGTTTCGCCATCAGACCACGCATACCGGCCAACTGACGAATCTGCGCTGCAGAACCACGCGCACCAGAGTCGGCCATCATGTAAATCGCGTTAAACGATTCTTGTGTACCAACTGTGCCGTCGCGGCGTGTAACTGGTTCAACTTTCAGTTGTTCCATCATGGCCTTGCCGACTTCATCACCGGTTTTGCCCCAGATATCGACCACTTTATTGTAGCGTTCGCCTGCAGTGACCAGACCGGATGCATATTGCTGCTCGATCTGTTTAACTTCGTGCTCAGCCGCTGCCAGCAAAGTCACTTTTTGTGGCGGTACCAACATGTCATCGATACAGATAGAGATACCGGCGCGTGTCGCGAGGCGGAAACCCATTTGCATCAGTTGATCGGCAAACACAACGGTAGCGCGCAGGCCGCATTTACGGAACGACGTATCGATCAGTTTGGAAATTTCTTTTTTCTTCAACGCGCGGTTCAGCACGGTGAATGGCAAGCCCTTAGGCAGAATTTCTGACAAAATCGCACGGCCAACTGTGGTTTCGTAACGTTTGATCGTTTTAACGAATTCACCAGTTGCCGGATCTTTCGGATATTCCGTAATACGGACAGTCACGCGTGTTGCCAGCTCGACTTCCTTGTTGTCCCAGGCGCGGATCGCTTCTGAAACGTCAGGGAACATCATGCCTTCGCCCTTGCCGTTGATGGCTTCGCGAGACGCGTAGTACAGACCCAACACGATATCCTGAGAAGGCACGATAGACGGTTCGCCATTGGATGGGAACAGAATATTGTTAGACGCCAGCATCAGTGTGCGGGCTTCCATCTGCGCTTCGATAGACAAAGGTACGTGAACCGCCATCTGGTCACCGTCGAAGTCGGCATTGAAAGCCGCGCAGACGAGTGGATGCAACTGGATCGCTTTACCTTCGATCAACACTGGTTCAAACGCCTGAATACCCAAACGGTGCAAAGTTGGCGCACGGTTCAGCATAATCGGATGTTCGCGGATCACTTCTTCCAGAATATCCCAGACGACTGGCTCTTGAATTTCAACCAGTTTCTTCGCTGCCTTGATCGTTGTTGCCAGACCCATCAATTCCAGTTTATTGAAAATGAAAGGTTTGAAGAGTTCCAAGGCCATCAATTTTGGCAGACCGCATTGATGCAATTTCAGTTGCGGACCCACCACGATAACGGAACGACCAGAGTAATCGACGCGTTTACCCAGCAAGTTTTGACGGAAACGGCCGCCTTTACCTTTGATCATCTCAGCCAGAGATTTCAATGGACGCTTGTTCGCACCAGTCATTGCCTTACCGCGGCGACCGTTATCTAACAAGGAGTCAACCGCTTCTTGCAACATACGCTTTTCATTACGGGTAATGATTTCCGGAGCGCGCAATTCCATCAGGCGCTTCAAACGGTTATTACGGTTAATGACGCGGCGATACAGATCATTCAGATCGGAAGTCGCAAAACGGCCACCGTCCAGCGGTACCAATGGGCGCAGCTCTGGCGGCAACACTGGCAACACTTCCATGATCATCCAGTCTGGTTTGATACCGGAGCGTTGGAACGCTTCGAGTACTTTCAGACGTTTTGCATATTTCTTGATCTTGGCTTCAGATTTGGATTCTTTGAGTTCTACACGCAAAGTTTCAGCATCACGATCGATATCAATCGAACGCAGCAATTCACGGATACCTTCTGCGCCCATGAATGCGGTGAATTCGTCGCCATATTCTTCGTATTTAGCAGCGTAGTCGTCTTCCGACATGATCTGGCATTTTTTCAGCGGCGTCATGCCAGGATCGGTCACAACGTATGCTTCAAAATACAAAACGCGTTCGATATCGCGCAATGTCATGTCGAGCACCATACCCAGACGGGATGGCAGAGATTTCAGGAACCAGATGTGTGCTGTTGGCGATGCCAGCTCAATGTGCCCCATGCGTTCACGACGCACTTTCGCCAGTGTGACTTCAACGCCGCACTTTTCACAAATCACGCCACGATGCTTCAGACGTTTGTATTTACCGCACAGGCATTCGTAATCTTTGATAGGGCCAAAAATTTTGGCGCAGAATAAACCGTCGCGCTCAGGCTTGAAAGTACGATAGTTGATGGTTTCCGGCTTTTTAACTTCGCCGTAGGACCAGGAACGAATTTTTTCAGGAGACGCCAGACCAATTTTGATCGCGTCGAATTGTTCGTTAGGTTGGACTTGCTTGAATAGATCGAGCAGGGCTTTCATGTATATCACTCCAGTGAAGCGCGCAATTTACTTTGAAATTCACGCTTGGTGGCTGAATGGTGCTGCAACAGAAGGTCTTTCGCCTTACCCTGTTCGCATCAGCGGGAGAGCCAGGTCTGTCGACACTGGTTCCGCTCATACCGGGAACGAACTCGCTTCCAAACTGCTGGCTAGCTGAATGACCAACGCCCGAAACTCGTTCGGGCGATGGTTTTACTACTTAATTACAATTAATCGCGTTCGAGATCGATATCGATACCCAGAGAGCGGATCTCTTTGACAAGAACGTTGAACGACTCTGGCATACCAGCATCAATCACGTGATCACCCTTAACGAGATTTTCGTACACTTTCGTACGGCCATTCACGTCATCGGACTTGACGGTCAACATCTCTTGCAAGACATAAGACGCGCCGTATGCTTCAAGAGCCCAAACCTCCATCTCACCGAAACGCTGACCACCGAACTGTGCTTTACCGCCCAATGGCTGTTGAGTCACCAGAGAGTAAGGACCAGTCGAACGGGCATGCATTTTATCATCAACCAGATGATGCAGTTTCAACATATGCATGTAACCCAGTGTGACTTTACGTTCAAACGCTTCACCGGTACGGCCATCGTACAAAGTAACCTGATTCTTCGATGGTGTCATACCGAGATGCTGAGCGATATGGTCAGGGAAGGCCAGATCCAGCATGCGACGAATTTCCTCTTCATCCGCACCGTCAAACACTGGTGTTGCAAACGGCACACCATTTTTCAGGTTATTCGTCAATTCCAGAATTTCTGTATCGGTGAAGCTGTCCAGATCTTCTGTTTTGCCGGATTCGTTGTAAATCTTTTTCAAGAATTCACGCAACTCTTCGACCTTGGCTTTTGCCTTCAGCATTTCGCCGATACGCAAGCCCAGACCTTTTGCGGCCCAACCCAGATGAACTTCCAGAACCTGACCCACGTTCATACGTGAAGGAACACCCAATGGGTTCAATACGATGTCTGCAGGAGTACCGTCGGCCATGTATGGCATATCTTCGATAGGCACGATACGGGAAACCACACCCTTATTACCGTGACGACCCGCCATTTTGTCACCTGGTTGCAGACGACGTTTAACAGCCAGATAGACCTTAACCATTTTCTGTACGCCTGGCGGCAACTCATCGCCTTGCGTCAACTTGGTACGTTTTTCTTCGAAAGCCAGATCAAACTGGTGACGTTTCTCAGCGATAGAATCTTTGATCGCGACCAGAGCATTCGCTGCTTCATCAGATGCCAGACGAATATCGAACCAGTGGTACTTGTCGATACTTGCCAGATATTCTTTGGTCAGTTTCGTGCCTTTCGCCAGTTTGGCTGGGCCACCATCGGCAATCTTACCGTCAAGCATACGTTCCAGACGTTCAAACGCATCGCCTTCAACAATACGCAACTGATCGTTCAGATCGAGGCGATAACGCTTCAATTCATCATCGATAATTTGCTGTGCACGTTTGTCGCGTTGGATGCCTTCGCGAGTGAACACTTGCACGTCGATGACTGTACCTACCATGCCTGAAGGCACGCGCAGGGAAGTATCTTTGACGTCAGACGCTTTCTCACCGAAAATCGCGCGCAACAGTTTTTCTTCCGGTGTCAGCTGAGTTTCACCTTTTGGCGTCACTTTACCGACCAGAGTATCACCAGCTGTTACTTCAGCGCCGATGTAGACGATACCGGACTCATCCAGACGAGCCAGTTGGTTTTCTGCCAGATTTGAGATATCACGTGTGATTTCCTCGGCACCCAACTTGGTATCACGGGCAACAACAGACAACTCTTCGATATGAATCGATGTGTAGCGGTCGTCAGCGACCACTTTTTCAGAGATCAGGATCGAATCTTCGAAGTTATAGCCGTTCCATGGCATGAACGCGACCAGCATGTTCTGACCAAGAGCCAGCTCACCCATATCTGTCGATGCGCCGTCAGCCAGTACGTCGCCTTTAGCAACCACGTCACCGACTTTAACGATAGGACGTTGGTTGATATTTGTATTTTGGTTAGAACGTGTGTATTTGATGAGGTTGTAAATATCCACACCGACTTCACCAGCCTGCGCTTCAGCATCATTCACACGAATAACGATACGGCCCGCATCGATATAATCAACTTTACCGCCACGCAATGCCTGTACTGTTGTACCGGAGTCAACTGCAACAGTACGTTCAATACCTGTACCGACAAATGCTTTTTCCGGACGCAAGCAAGGAACTGCCTGACGTTGCATGTTGGCACCCATCAACGCACGGTTCGCATCATCGTGTTCGAGGAACGGAATCAGCGATGCCGCAACAGAAACCACCTGACCTGTTGCCACGTCCATGTACTGGATACGTTCTGGGGATACCAGTATCGTTTCGCCAGCTTCACGCGCAGACACCAGTTCATCAATCAGTTTGCCTTCGCCATCGATCGTCGCATTCGCCTGAGCGATGATGTAACGGCCTTCTTCAATCGCAGACAGGTAGTCGATCTGGTTGGTGATTTTGCTGTCAACAACTTTACGGTATGGCGTTTCCAGGAAACCGTATTCGTTCAGCCGTGCATACAACGCCAGCGAGTTGATCAGACCAATGTTTGGTCCCTCAGGAGTTTCAATCGGGCAAACACGGCCATAGTGAGTTGGATGAACGTCGCGGACTTCAAAGCCGGCGCGCTCACGCGTCAAACCACCAGGTCCCAGAGCGGAAATACGACGCTTATGCGTGATCTCGGACAATGGGTTAGTCTGATCCATAAACTGAGACAATTGTGAAGAACCGAAGAACTCACGAATCGCTGCGGAGATAGGTTTGGAGTTGATCAGGTCATGTGGCATCAGGTTATCGGCTTCAGCCTGACCCAGACGCTCTTTCACTGCACGCTCTACACGTACCAGACCAGCGCGGAACTGATTCTCAGCCAATTCACCGACGCAACGTACACGACGATTACCCAAGTGATCGATATCATCGACTTCACCGCGGCCATTGCGCAGTTCTACCAGAATCTTGATTACGGCCAATACATCTTCGTTCGACAGTGTCATCGCGCCTGTCAGTTCATCACGACCGATACGGCGGTTGAACTTCATGCGACCAACAGCAGACAGATCGTAACGGTCTTCGCTATAGAACAAGCCATTGAACAATGCTTCAACGGAATCTTCTGTTGGTGGTTCACCAGGACGCATCATGCGATAAATCGCAACACGGGCAGCCATCTGATCCGAAGTGTCATCAGTACGCAAGGTCTGAGAAATATAAGCACCCTGATCCAGATCATTCGTGTAAAGAGTCTGAATGTCTGTTACACGTGCATCGCGCAAACGCGCCAGCAATTCCTCTGTCAACTCGTCGTTGGCATTCGCAATCACTTCACCAGTGTCAGCATCAATAATATTTTTCGCCAATACGCGGCCAAGCAAATAGTCCTCAGGTACAGAAATGTGCTTGATTCCACCCGCCTCGATTTCACGTACATGCTTAGCATTGATACGCTTATCCTTAGCAACAATTACTTTGCCAGATTTGTCAGCGATGTCGAAACGCGCGACTTCACCGCGCAAACGCTCAGCGACAAATTCCATCTCTGCGCCATCTGCATGCAGGTTGAAATTATCGAAAACAAAGAAATTTGCCAGAATCTGTTCGTTGCTCATGCCGATAGCACGCAACAAGATCGTTACTGGCATCTTACGGCGGCGGTCAATACGGAAGAACAGGATATCTTTCGGGTCAAACTCGAAATCCAGCCATGAACCACGGTAAGGAATGATCCTTGCCGAGAACAACAATTTACCGGAAGAATGCGTTTTGCCGCGATCATGTTCAAAGAACACACCTGGCGAACGATGCAACTGGGAAACAATCACACGTTCGGTACCGTTAACAACAAAAGAACCCGTCGTCGTCATCAAAGGCAATTCACCCATGTAGACTTCCTGTTCTTTCATTTCTTTAACGACAGGCTTAGTCGGCGATTCTTTATCCAAGATCACCAGGCGAACTTTTGCACGCAATGGCGAAGCATAGGTAAGTCCACGCAATTGACATTCCTTGACGTCAAAAGCAGGATCACCTAAAACATAGGACAAGAATTCGAGACGAGCGAATCCATTGTGTGAAACGATAGGAAAAATCGAAGTGAAGGCTGACTGCAAGCCCTCATTTTTGCGGTTTGCCGCTGTTCTGTCTTCTTGTAAAAAGCTTTGGTACGACTCGATTTGAGTCGCCAATAAGAACGGAACGTTGTGGACGTTGGCGCGCTTCGCAAAAGATTTACGAATACGCTTCTTCTCAGTAAATGAGTAGTGCATGGACACTCCGTGAGTGACAAGGAAGGATGGAGAATTCAGGATTCCTGTCACAAAATTAATTCAACTCTGCGACAAAAAACCTCAAGTCTCAGCCCTCGGTCTTAATAAACAGCTAAACAACCCTGAACGACAAAGAAGCCAAAGAGGAACCCTCTCTTTCGAGAGGATTCCTGCCTTTGACTTCGGCAAATCCGCAGATTTGCCTTAATACTGTATTACTTAACGTCGACTTTAGCGCCAGCTTCTTCAAGCTTTTTCTTAGCGGCTTCAGCGTCAGCTTTAGCAACACCTTCTTTAACTGCTTTAGGTGCGCCATCAACCAGATCTTTAGCTTCTTTCAAGCCCAGACCTGTGATTTCACGAACTGCTTTAATGACGCCAACTTTGTTCGCGCCAACTTCAGCCAGAATTACGTTGAATTCTGTTTGTTCTTCAGCAGCTGCAGCAGCACCGCCGCCAGCAGCAGGACCAGCTGCAACTGCAGCAGCGGACACACCAAATTTTTCTTCGAAAGCTTTAACCAGATCGTTCAGGTCCATTACGGACATCGCGCCTACGGCTTCCAGGATATCGTCTTTGCTAATTGCCATTTGAAACTCCAATTAATTAATTACATTGATACGGTATTTGACGGAAACGTCACTGCATTACGCAGCTTCTGTTTCTTTCTTTGCTGCCACGGCGGCCAGAGCACGTGCGAAAGCAGATACAGGAGCCTGCATCATACCTACGACTTGCGCCAACAATACTTCGCGGCTTGGGATGCTTGCCAATGCAACAACGCCAGCTTTATCCAGCGATTTGCCTGCATAGTTACCCGCTTTGATAACCAGTTTGTCATTGCTTTTTGCAAAGTCTTGAACGACTTTTGCAGCAGCAACAGCATCTTCCGAGATCGCATAGATCAACGGACCGGTCATTTCAGAAGCGAGGCTGGCAAATGCAGTTCCCTCAACAGCGCGACGTGCGAGTGTATTTTTCAACACGCGCATGTATACGCCTTGAGCACGTGCATTAGCACGTAATTGCGTCAAATGACCGACCTGGATGCCACGATATTCAGCCACGACGATAGTCTGAGCAGTTGCTACTTTTGCAGAGACTTCAGCGACGACGGCTTTTTTGTCATTCAGATTGAGACTCACGGTCAACCTCCATTAATGATATTCAGTCTGCACATCAGGATGATGCACTTCCCTCACATCGTTTCGAACACGGCGTCCGAAGTTAGGAGTTTCACTGGGGGACCAGTAATCACTACAAAACTTGTTCGGGTACACCATCTGCGTTGGGTTCTGCAAATTGCTCCGCAGATGTTTAACTTGAAACAAAGTAACAAGCCCAACGGTCTTTGACACTCTGAATATCCTGATTGCTCAAGATATCCAGCCCAAAGATACGCCTCATGCAATACAGCATGAGGACTTAATTTTTACTTAACCGAGATTAGCGTGATCAACGCGTACGCCCGCACCCATCGTAGATGAGATAGAAATCTTACGCAGGTAAACACCTTTGCTTGTCGCTGGTTTAGCTTTGTTCAGTGCATCGATCAATGCAACCAGATTCGACTTCAGATCACCATCGGCAAAAGACTTACGACCGATAGTAGTGTGAATGATACCTGCTTTGTCTGTACGGTATTGTACTTGACCTGCTTTTGCATTTTTAACTGCAGTAGCAACGTCAGGAGTCACAGTACCAACTTTCGGATTTGGCATCAGGCCACGTGGGCCCAGAACCTGACCTAAAGTACCAACGATACGCATAGTATCTGGAGATGCGATCACAACGTCAAATGGCATATCGCCAGCTTTAACGCGTTCTGCCAAATCTTCCATACCAACGATATCTGCACCGGCTGCTTTAGCTTCTTCAGCTTTTGCGCCTTGAGCGAATACCGCTACACGTACTGTTTTACCTGTACCAGCTGGTAATACAACTGCGCCACGAACAACTTGGTCAGATTTCTTAGGATCAACACCGAGTTGAACAGAAACGTCGATAGATTCGTTGAATTTCGCTGTAGCACATTCTTTGATCAACGCGATAGCATTGTCAAATGGATACACTTTCAGACGATCTACTTTAGTTGCGAGCAACTTTGCTTTTTTAGATAACTTAGCCATTACAGACCCTCCACCGTGATGCCCATAGAGCGAGCGGAACCAGCGATAGTACGCACTGCTGCGTCCATATCAGCTGCTGTCAGATCTGCGCGCTTAGTAGTCGCGATCTCTTCAGCTTGCTTACGTGTGATGCTACCAACTTTATCAGTGTGAGGTTTAGCTGAACCTTTAGTGATACCTGCAGCTTTTTTGATCATGTAAGTTGCTGGTGGAGTCTTCATCACGAAAGTGAAAGACTTATCCGCAAATGCAGTAATCACGACAGGAATCGGCATACCTGGTTCAACACCTTGAGTCTGTGCATTAAATGCCTTACAGAATTCCATGATGTTCAAACCACGTTGACCCAGAGCTGGACCGATTGGTGGGGATGGATTTGCTTTACCAGCTGGCACTTGCAGCTTGATAAAACCAATAATTTTCTTTGCCATGTTGGCTCCTTCATTAATTGAGTGTTAGCGCCTGACAAGGTTATTAACTAAGTCAGGCTCCTCTGCTTACTTCTCAGTTTCAAAAATTGCTTTTTTTCGTACTGATCAACGATTGATACTCTCAGACTTTTTCAACCTGAGCAAATTCCAACTCAACTGGTGTAGCGCGACCAAAAATCGTCACTGTTACACGCACTTTGGATTTCTCGTAATTAACTTCTTCAACATTTCCGTTGAAATCAGTGAACGGGCCTTCCTTAATACGTACAACCTCACCAACCTCATACAATACTTTTGGCCTTGGCTTCTCAACGCCATCCTGCATTTGCTGCAGAATTTTATCTACTTCATGCTGAGGAATCGGCGCAGGCTTATTCGACTTACCACCAATAAAGCCAGTCACTTTGCTGGTATTTTTTACCAGATGCCATGTATCGTCCGTCATATCCATTTCAACGAATACATAGCTTGGAAATAAACGGCGCTCAGTCACTACTTTACGACCATTGCGAACTTCAATCACTTCCTCTGTTGGCACAAGAATGCGACCGAACAGATCTTGCATTTCAGCGCGCTCAATACGCTCCACCAGAGCACGGTGCACACTTTTTTCCATGCCTGAGTAGGCGTGAACGGCATACCATCTTTTAGCGCTTTTAGGCACAGACACCTCAGGCGCTGTACCTTGCTCGTTTTCCTGAATGTTATCGCTCATTATTTTTTCCATCCAAGAATTACGTCATACAACAAAAACTCGAGAAACTTATCCGTCCCCCAGAGAAAGATCGCCATGACCAATACAAAACCAAACACCACTGCCGTAATCTGACCGGCTTCTTTGCGCGTAGGCCAGACAACCTTTTTTGTTTCACGAACAGATTCTTTAGCGAAATCAAAAAAATTACGACCAACTTCGGAGATTGCAAGCAGTCCGACAGCAACAACCAAGCCCGCCAGAAGAGCAACAACCCGAACCCAAGTCGACTGACCAGCGAGAATGTAAAAAGCAGCAATTCCAGAAACGACTGCAGCACCTGCCAGAATGACTTTATATTTGTCATTGGAGGTACTTACTGTTTGTACGGAATGATTAGACATACTTTTGATTTACTTTCGGTGCCCTGCGGCCTTGACGGTGGCAGGGGCGGTAGGAATCGAACCTACAACCTTCGGTTTTGGAGACCGACGCTCTGCCAATTGAGCTACACCCCTACATCTTAGAACCACTTGATAAGTACTGCGACCTTGGCAAGCCGCAATACTTATTTCGAATGAACTTTAAAAATTACTCGATAATTTTAGCAACAACACCCGCACCAACAGTACGACCACCTTCACGGATAGCGAAGCGGAGACCTTCTTCCATCGCGATCGGGTTGATCAGTTTGACTGTGATAGAGACGTTATCACCTGGCATCACCATTTCTTTGTCTGCTGGCAACTCGATCGAACCAGTTACGTCCGTTGTACGGAAGTAGAACTGTGGACGGTAGTTGTTGAAGAATGGCGTATGACGACCGCCTTCATCTTTCGACAAAACGTAGATCTCGCCTGTGAAGTGGCTGTGTGGCTTGATTGAACCTGGTTTTGCCAACACTTGACCACGTTGGATGTCTTCGCGTTTTGTACCGCGCAGCAGAACACCGACGTTGTCACCAGCTTGACCTTGATCCAGCAATTTGCGGAACATTTCAACGCCAGTACATGTTGTTTTAACTGTGTCTTTGATACCGACGATTTCGATCTCTTCACCAACTTTGATGATACCGCGTTCGATACGACCGGTCACCACTGTACCGCGACCAGAGATGGAGAATACGTCTTCTACTGGCAACAGGAAGGCGCCGTCAACAGCACGTTCTGGTGTTGGGATGTAGGTGTCGAGTGCATCAGCCAGTTTCAGGATTGCTTCTTCGCCCAATGGACCTTTGTCGCCTTCGAGCGCCAGTTTTGCGGAACCTTGGATGATAGGCAGATCGTCGCCTGGGAATTCATATTTGGACAGTAATTCACGCACTTCCATTTCAACGAGTTCCAGCAATTCAGCGTCATCAACCATGTCGCATTTGTTCAGGAAAACGATGATGTATGGAACACCAACCTGGCGAGCCAACAGGATGTGCTCACGTGTTTGTGGCATTGGGCCGTCTGCTGCGGAGCAAACCAGGATCGCGCCGTCCATCTGAGCCGCACCAGTGATCATGTTTTTAACATAGTCAGCATGGCCTGGGCAGTCAACGTGAGCGTAGTGGCGTGTTGCTGTTTCGTATTCAACGTGGGCAGTATTAATTGTAATACCGCGTGCTTTTTCTTCTGGTGCTGCGTCGATTTCGTCGTATTTCTTCGCTTCGCCACCGAATTTTGCAGACAATACTGTTGCAATCGCTGCTGTCAATGTTGTTTTACCGTGATCAACGTGACCAATTGTACCTACGTTGACGTGCGGCTTGGTGCGTTCGAACTTACCTTTTGCCATTTTGGACTCCTAACGATTTTATGAGATACTCAGGCACGCGCCCGACGACTTCAGACTTGAAACACCAGCTTACATGGTGCCCTTGACGTGGATTGAACACGTGGCCTCTCCCTTACCAAGGGAGTGCTCTACCACTGAGCTACAAGGGCAGCTTAGTCTGCACAAAGCCATGCAAAATAACTGGAGCGGGTGAAGGGAATCGAACCCTCGTCATAAGCTTGGAAGGCTTCAGCTCTACCATTGAGCTACACCCGCAGGGGCTACCACTTCAGCCGCAATACAAATTCTTTCCTATGGTGGAGGGGGCTGGATTCGAACCAGCGTACTCAGAGAGAACAGATTTACAGTCTGTCGCCTTTAACCACTCGGCCACCCCTCCATAGGGAACTCAGAACTATAGAGATCCGAAGCACTGATGTCAAGAGCTATTTAAAAAAATTGTCGAAAAGAGTCAATTTCGTGCATGCGACAGCTGAAAGGAATCAACGCCATCAAATTTTTCGAAGTCCTGAGATAAAACACTGATTGGCAGCGCAAGCTTTTTATCCATTGCAACGGCAACAAAACGCCACTCCAGAGCACCATTACTCTGTGCAATCGCCAACGTACCACTGGCCATTTCATAACCGCGTCTCAAAGCCATTTCACCCATCGTTTTCTCATCCGGTAAAAATCCCTTTTTAAAACGTATCGTGATCACAATTGCCGCTTGTGAAGGTAACCAGGACTCAAGGCGATGCACCCATACCATGCAGGCGGCCGACAAAAGTGCCAACAGAATTGCCGCGGCATAAAAGCCTACTCCGACTAAAACACCGATCGCAGATGACGCCCACACCGAAGCCGCCGTAGTCAAACCGCTGATAGTGAATCCTTCCTTCATAATCACGCCGGCACCGAGAAAGCCAATACCGGTAACGATTCCCTGAATAATCCTGGTCGGATCAAGCGCCACCGGCGCTATCGCCCGACCGCCGTACCAGAAGTCAGGGTAGCCGGCAATCACGACCAACGCTGCAGAAGCCATACATACCAGCCCGTAGGTCCGCATGCCTGCGGCACGTCCGTGATAAGAGCGCTCGTAGCCGACGACAAAGCCCAGCAACATTGCGCCAGCCAGATTCAAGAATATGATGATGTTGGCGTTCAGCTCGGCGGCCGACCAGAAACTCATGAAATGACTCAGGTAACTTCCCATAACGCCCCATAAATGATGTAAATCGTTTTTTAGTTTATCAACTATCAGTCTGTGGCGGAAAGCAATTTACGCTACCTGCGTAAGATATCCGGGTAAAAATCAGTTCCCGTTTTTTTAAACCTATCATCCGCAAGCGACTATGCAGTATAATCCGCGCTCACATTCATTGGGGAGTAGCCTGCTTCAGCCTTGCTGAAGAAATCGCATCAACATACTTGACTCAACAGTCATGGTGCGGTTGATCCTGTAATCAGCAATGGATCTGCGATGATCTGCGCGGGATTTGGCAAGACCTTTGATAGTTGCACTTCTGTTACCGGAGATCGGGCGGAGTGTTGCTGTCATTGGTTATCAGCGCCCGATCTCAATAAAAATCATGGAAGCTTTCCTCGTCTCTGCTCTGGCCGTCACCGTTGGCGAAATTGGTGACAAAACACAATTGCTCGCCTTATTACTGGCAGCACGCTATAAAAAACCAATCCCTATCATTCTCGGCATATTGATTGCCACCCTAGCCAATCATGCTCTGGCCGGATTACTCGGCCAATGGGTTGCCACTAATATTCCATCCACGTTGTTGCGCTGGGCGCTAGGATTATCTTTTCTGGCAATTGCAGCCTGGACACTGAAACCTGATGAAATGGAAGATGAAGGCCTGAGTGAAGGAAAATACGGCGTCTTCGCGCTGACCTGCATCACTTTCTTTATTGCCGAAATCGGCGATAAAACACAGCTGGCAACGGTCGCACTGGCAGCCAAATACTCGAATCTCTATCTGGTCATCGCCGGCACAACGCTGGGTATGTTAATTGCTGATATTCCTGCAGTCTTTTTAGGAAAAATCGCAGCGCCGAATTTTCCATTCAAAATAGTCCGCTGGATTGCTGCTGGCGTATTCGCTATTCTTGGTGTCTTGGTGCTGATGGGTATCGGCGATCGTTTTTTATAAAGAGAAAGAAATGCTGACGATTTATCATAATCCGCGTTGCTCCAAATCCCGTGAAGCACTGGCGATACTCGAATCTGCCTGCGCTGAACACGCGCAGGAGTTAAAGGTCATCGACTACCAGAAAACACCGCTGTTGGTCGGACAATTAACGACGCTGCTGGAACAACTGGGCGGCGATGTACAACAAATGTTGCGCAATAACGAAGCGGAATATGCCGAGAAAAATTTAGCGAAAGCCGACGAATCCCGCGCGCTTCAGGCCATCGCTGATTACCCTAAGTTATTGCAACGTCCTATCGCTACATTCAATGGAAGAGCGGTCATAGGACGTCCGCCAGAGCAAGTGCTGCATCTATTTAAGAAAGTGTCATCACATGAGTGAATTTAAACTTGCCGCTGGTAGTATCGTCAAATTCGGCTGCACAACAACCCAGCTTTATCCGATTTTAAGAAATGGTATCGCGATGAGTAGTGTGCGCCAGGGTTTGCAAGATGCCGCTGGCGCATCAATACCAGGAATCATGATAGGCGAGTTGATGGCCTACTTCGCTGCGTGTGCAGATTTCTGCAATAACACCGGCGCGGTCCATCACGCACATCAGGACATCATGGCAGCTTTCGTGCAGGCGCTGCAGGATCATCGCGGCGAAAAACCGCAAATGCCGGAGCTGGAAAGCATTGCCAGTGAAACCGGCTTACCGGTCGTGCTGGAAATCGTGCTCGGGGAAGACTGTGTCGTTCAGGCAGACACGCATTTCGTCAGTGAAGGTGAGGCCGAGAAAAGCTGGAAACTCTGGCGCAGTGGTTCTTTGCAAAGAGAAGGCGGGATTCCGGCGAGTTGGATCAAACAATTCTATTTCCCGCGCCTGCTCGATTACCGCGACATCAGCGTTGCCAGAAATCCACGCAGTCTGGAACAAACCACCGATACAGCGTTGATGGTCGGTGGCCTGATGCAATCGTGGCACAAAGACACGCCTGCAGATTTACTGAATGCCTTCAATAAGCAATACGGTCGCATCAATTTTTCTCAGCGCAGTCAATTTGACGAAACATCGCTGGAGCGCTTCTTCAATCTGAATGCCATGCTGGACCCGGCAACCCGCTTGTTAAATCAAATGACCATCTGGCAAGACATTGATTCTCTCGCCAAGAAACAAGGTATTGAGCTGAACTAAAGCAAATCAGTTGGATGTTCAGTTGGACGGGCTGCGTTTGACGAAAAACAGCGCAGCCCCAATCGCCATCAGTATCCCGCCAAAGAAGCGATTCTGGCTTTTTAACCAGCGTGGGTCACTAAAATATCTCTGCATGGTCGAGGCGGCATACGCATAGCTATGCATCACGATCAGATCGACGCCGCACATAGTCGCCCCGAGTATGCAAAGCTGCGGCAACAACGGCGCATCGTGCGAAATAAATTGTGGCAACACCGCCACCATAAAAATAATGCCTTTGGGATTCGTCGTATTTGTAAAAAATCCGATCAGGAAACGTCTGCGTGCAGTGGGCAACTGTGTCAGCGTGACGTTTTTTTCTTCTTCCTTCACCACTTCTACCCGTGCACGCCATTGATTAAATCCAAGATAAATCAAATACAGCGCACCAACGATTTTAACAATATTAAACGCGAATTCTGACGCTAACAGAATCGAACCCACCCCTGCCCCGGCAATCGCCAGAATCAACAACAAGCCAGCCTGCAAGCCCAGTATCGTTGTACTGGCTTTTTTGACGCCGTAATTCAGCCCATGCGACATTGATAACACTGCACCAGAACCGGGGGAAATAGCGATTACACAAGCGGCAATCAGAAAGGCAAACCAGGTAGAAAAAGTCATAATAATCAATAGCGACAAGCGCTGAAATTAAACTGCAAAAAAAACACAAAAACTATTGTAGCCGCTACGCCGCAATCAACTGGCAATGGTTTGAATAAAAAATCAGCCTCGCATCATCGCGGCGAGTAACTGACTTTTCAAGGTCTTGATCAAAGCGGTTTCATCCGGCGGCACGCCTTCATCCGCGGTGGTCGCGCGATCCGCATAAAACAAGCCCAGGGGCTTCTTTTGTATGACCAGCGGCAAAATAATAAAACTACGGGCGTCCGGTAATAATTCCTGATGCCAGGCTGGCAATAAACTGCGGATTTTTGGCACCATCGCATCCGAAATCATCACGTCGGCATTATTGCTTAAGGCCAGCGCAAATAAATCAGACTCGGATTTGCCGCCGAAGAAAAAGCTCTTTTGCCGTTCGGCATAATGTTCACCAACCGCCAGGCGCGCGACATAACGCCCGCTGCTGATATCGCGCAGGCAGACTGTGGCAAAACGAAATCCCATGCTGGTGTACAAGGTTTCGAGCACCAGCAAGATCAGATCATTCAGCTTGTAGTCATCGGAGGTCAGCATCTGCGTCACATCCTGCACGCCGGTCAGCAACAGATCACGCGCGTTGTGCGGTTTTCCGCTGGGGTAACGAATCGCTTCCTGCGCGGGAGTGACTTCGGCGGTCTTCAGCAAAAATTCACTGGGAACGCCCAGCGTTTTCAATAATTCCGGCGCTTCTGCATTCGCCTCTGGCAAGGCAATATCCATGCTCTTTGCCATCTGGCGGGTCTCAGCTTCGACTTTGAGCAACAAATCGTCCAGCATCGCCTGATCCAGCTCCAGCACTTTACCGAAGCGCTTCAGCAATTTTTCATAACGGGCTGATTTATCGCCGACACCTGAAATCAGAATACCGGCCAGCGCATCGCTGAAGCTTGCCACTTGTTTCAGCCATTCATTACGTTGCATGCTCTTGCGCAGCTCACCAGAAGGCAATGGCGCCATCGCCTGAATAATTGCGTCCGGGATTTTCCAGCCTTGCAACGCCAGCTCGCCAAAACGCTCGAAGCTACAGCCGAGCAACAAGACCGATGCCGCATCCTCACTGGTTTCTCCGGTGGAGGCAACATTCTGAATACGAGAAAATAATCCATGGTCAAACGAGGCAATCAGAACCTTGCCGACATTCTTGAACAAGGAAGCAACCGCCGCTTCTTCGCCATCCTGAAAACGCCCACGCTGTGCAATTTCGCGACCGATAATACTGGCGCACAAAGAATGAATCAGCTCTTTACGTACACTAATCGCCTGCGCCTGATCTTTGAAAAAATCGACCAGCAGCATCGCCAGCGCGCTGGTTTTAACGGTATTGAATCCGAGCAGAAATATCGAGCGTGAAATGGTCGTCACCGCAGCGCCAGCCGCAGTCCGGTATTGCACCGTATTTGCCAACCGCAAGATTTTTTGCGTCAGGCCGACATCCGACAAGACAAAATGCGCGAGACGTGACACCGAATCTTCGCCGGACGAAGTAATTTCAACGACTTTAGCGATCGCGACACCCAGTGTCGGTAAATCGTTTTCGTCTCGGATTTTTTTTAATAAGCGTTCGCGATGCGACTCGAGGGGAATCTGAGAAAAACCTGCTGTTGGATAAGTTGCCATAGTTCCTGCGTGTGCAGCCAATGAATTCGACAAGATACTGTGCGACTCCTGCCTGCCGTTCGATCAATCGCCGATACGGCTGGCAGATATGGCAATCGATCTAATTTTTTGTAAAACGACTGATACTCAAACCATACTTTTTCTGCAGCTCATCATATAAACCCCGAATCGCCTTCAGACGCGGATTCATAGGATCAAGATGACGCGCAGATTCGATCAGCGCCTTCGCCTGCTCGCCGATAGTATTGTCCCAGCCAAGATTTTCCAGACATTTCAATGCCGCCAACGCGGCATTCATCACCACTTGTGAATTGTCCGGCGATTTACGGGCAGCGGCCGTCATCAGCTCAACCGAGCCGCGGAAATCGCCCTGCTTCGCTTTTTGCACACCCAGCGCCACCAGATCCATAACTTCCTTCTTGCTGCGCTGTGCCAGCTCTTTCGCCAGATGCCCTTTGCCGGCGCTTTCAAACACGCCCATCGCCTTGTTCATGACCTGCTGGTTACTCGCCGCATTTTTCATCACGTCGAGAATAATTTCGGAAGCCGCGTCTTCATTGTCGTTATCAAGGCAACTCTTCGCCAGACCGATCTTGGCACCGGTCGATAAACCGATGTCTTCGCGCGAGGCTTCGACGGCGGCACCGAGTTCTTCGGTCAACCTCGCGTCACCGGTTTTGGCATGCACCATCGCATTTGAAATCGCGCGGCAGGCCGCTGTCTTTTTCAGACCGACCATACTTCTGTCCATGTCGCGAATCACCGATTTAGCCTGATCGGTATCGCCTTTTTTGACCAGCGCATCGACCAGATTCATGTGATCTTCAGGATCACGGAATTCAGAAAATTTTGCCTTGCTGACGACTTTTTTAAACACATTTTCTGCGGTTTCGATGTCACCGGTTTCCATCGCAATCCGCCCCAGATTACGTAAGCGGCGTACACCGTGCGGCGAAACGGCGACCGCCGTATCCAGCACTTCTTTCGCTTCGGGGAGCTGGCCAACCATTTCATGTGTTTTGGCAAGCCAGTCATACGCATCCATGTACTTGTTGTTTTCCGCGACCAGATTTTTCAGGATGCTTTCCGCTTCCTGATATTTTCCCTGCATGTACAGCGTTTTCGCCAGACCCAGGCGAGCCCAGGCGACGGCTTTCATTTCAAACAGTTGGGTGTACAGCGCTTCAGCTTCTGCGGCTTCGCCCAGCACCACATGCAGTTCGGCGCGCAGGCGCATGAAATCAATCACGTAGCGCGGAAATTCACGTTCGCCGTGATAGGTGGCGGTAATCGCCTCGCTCACTTGCCCCTGTTCCATCAGGTTATAGACATCGACAAAGGCTTTGCGTTTTTCCAGCGCGCGAACCACACGTTCCAGCAGCATGTCGGCAGTAAATGGCTTGAGCAGGTAATCAGACGGGGCAAGTTCAGCAGCGCTGACAACTTTGGCGTAAGAACGCTCGGCGGTCACCATGATAAAGATGGTCGATAAAGGCGCAAGCTTGTGATGGCGCATGTCTTCCAGCAATTGCTGGCCGTCCTGACCGACGCCGAGATCGTATTCACACAGAATCAGATCGAATACTTTTGCCTGTATGGTCCGCACTGCGGTACCGGCAGTCAGCGAGTGCTCGATTTTTGTAATGCCACACAGATTGAGCATATTGTGCAAACTGACCCGCATTCCCTGATGCGGTTCAATGAGCAATGCCCTGATTTCGCTGAGTTCGCTCATTTCTACCTTTAGCGTAATTTTTTGTTTGTAATCGCTAGTAAGACATATCAGATAGCAATGCTGATGTAAGTTCAGCAACCTCCTGATTGCTGCCACGCCTGACGATTCATTATATTAAAGTGACGGCGAAATAGCGTAAAAACTTTAATCGACCAACGCTGCAAAATCGGTTCAAAACAGGCATTTTTTCTGCGCTATTGCGTTCACTTGAAGACGCGCGCCAGCAATAACACGACCAGCGAAATCAGTATCGTCGAGGCAAACGGAAAAGAAAAATCACGGCCAAATAAGCGAAAACGAAGGTCGCCGGGCAAGCGCCCTATGCCCAGTTTTTCCAGCCAGGGCAGCAGGCTGGAAAACACCACGACGGCCAGAAATATCGTCAATACCCAACGAAACATCAGATACTCCCCCCTGTTTTCATAAAAAATGCCTTCATGTCCTTATAAACACTGGGCCTCAAAATATACTCCCCCCCAGTATATTGGACGCCTATTTTTACGTCAGCACGCGATCAAAGACGGTGACTGCGGTCGTGCCGTAGTAAATTGTCAGGAAGATCAATCCCGCTGCCGATCACCAGGACTTTAAATAACTCGCCCATTTCCGCCGGAGAGATCAGTTTTTGCAGTGCATTGGCCTGCGGCAGATAAACCATCACCTCTTCCGGCGAGGTACGGCTGAGCAGGTCTGCAATGCCCGATTCGAGTAAAAAACCGGCCTGGCTGGTGTAGCTCAATACAGACAAATTGTCTTCCAGTGCTGCGCGTGCCATGGCAGTAAAGTCAACATGGGCGGTGATGTCTTGCAAGCCTGGCAAATAAAACGGATCGGGATGCGCATGATGGCGGTAGTGGCACATCAGGCTACCCTGCGAGCGTTGAGGGTGGTAATACTCGTGCGCCGGAAAACCGTAATCGATCAGGATCGCCGCGCCGCCTTTGCCCGTGGCGGCACAGCCAGCATTCAGCATCTGCGCCAGACTGTGCATGAAACCGCTTGCCACCGCATGCACTTCCGTCAGGTAGCCAACCGGCAGTTCGTCGGCATCAGGAATCTGCATGCATTTGTACGCGTCGCAAGCGCGTTCGCGGTATTGCAGAGGCGCTGCGTCACCGTCGTCCGCCAGCGCCACGCCGATCTCGCACCAGCCAGCGGCAGTCTTGCGCACCAGATCCACCGGCATCGCATCGAGCACTTCGTTGCCCAGCACGATGCCGGAAAAAGACGCGGGCATTTCTTGCAACCAGACCACCTGCGGAAAGTCTTTCAGCAAATCTTCCTGACGCGCGCGCAATTCGCCGGACAATTCCACGATAAAATAGCGCTCTATCGCTATTCCAGAAAATTGACATTCCGTTAAAAAATCTCTGGCGAGCTTACCTGTACCGGCACCGAATTCCATGACTTGCGCGGTGGTTTGGGCGAATAATTTGCCCGCCAGCGTGGCCAGCGTCGCACCGAATAAAGCAGACATTTCCGGGGCTGTTGTAAAATCGCCGTCTTTGCCTAATTTTGTGGCACCGCCGCTGTAATAACCCAGATCCGGCGCATACAAGGCCAGTTCCATGTAGCGCGAAAAAGGGATCCAGCCCTGATGTTGCCTGATGTCGTCAATGATGAGCTGTTGCAGTGCTTGTGAAGCTGCGAGCGCCTCCGGCGCAGGAATAGGAAGAGATAATTTTTGCATACCGGCATTGTAGTAAAAACCCCGTAGTCACGTTAAAGAATTTCCATGACCCAGACCAAGCTCAGCAACACCGAGGCGCGTGTTGCCCTCGTTACCGGCGGCGCGAAACGCATAGGGCGGCATATCGCCCTGACGATGGCGCAACAAGGCTGGGATATTGTCGTGCATTTCGGCACCTCGGCCACCGATGCCGCCAGCGTGGTGCAGGAAATTCAGTCGCTGGGCCGACGCGCAATCGCTTTGCAATGCGACCTGGCTGATGAAACCGCGACGCACGCTTTGTTACCGCAAGCCATATCCGCGATGGGCGCAGTGCATTGCGTGGTGAATAATGCGTCGCTGTTTGCCGAAGACAGCGCCAGCAGCTTTACCTATGCGGCACTCGACCGCCACATGCACGCCAATCTGGGCGCACCGCTGATCCTCGCGCAGGCGTTGCATGCCGCCACCGCTGCGGGCCAGCAAGCCTGCGTGATTAATTTGCTCGATCAGAAATTATTTAATCTGAATCCCGATTTTTTATCGTATACCTTGTCCAAAGCTGCACTACAATGCGCGACCACGACGCTGGCACAGGCGCTGGCGCCACGAGTGCGGGTGGTCGGTATCGCGCCCGGAATCACGATGGTATCCGGCCATCAGAGCGAGGCCGATTTTCAGCAGGCGCATCAGGTCACGCCGCTGGGTCGTTCCAGCACGCCGGAAGATATTGCGCGCACAGTCTGCTTTGTTGCCGACAGCCCGGCCATGACAGGCACGACCTTATTGGTCGATGGCGGGCAGCATTTAATTCCTTTGCAGCGCGATGTGATGTTTGTTGCCACTGCAAATCAATACTCATGAATCACAGCAAATGAATTACTGCGGATGAATCACAGAAAATGATACGCAGGCCTGACGACGCGCTTGCCGCAGGCTACCCGAATCAGAAAACGTTTTTACTTTATCAGGCTCTTTTATCAGGCTCTTTATGCTATCCATTTTGCACCACCCACAACTCGCCGACTGCCGCCGCTTGTTTTTGCGGAATTACGAAGTGTCGATCAATATCGGCGTTCACGAGTTTGAGAAAAAAGGCGAACAGCGCGTCATGATCAATGTCGATCTGTATATTCCGCTGGCACTGTCGACACCGAAAGACGATCAGCTTGATGAAGTGGTCGATTACGATTTCATGCGCGGCACGATCGCCGCTCGCGTTGCGCAGGGGCACGTGCATTTGCAGGAAACGCTGTGCGACGACGTTGCCCGCATCATGCTGGCACATCCGCGGGTGCGCGCAGTGCGTGTTTCCACCATGAAGCCGGATGTGTATCCCGATTGTGAAGGCGTCGGCGTTGAAGTATTTCAGATTAAAACAGAAATTTAAGTCAGACCATGCAAGCAATCAATGAATCTTTAGCAGCACAGGCTGATGCGCCTGCAGCCGTTGCCAAATCGCAGGAAAAAATCACCTACGAAAACAATAAGCTGCATAAACGTCTGTGCCGTCAGGTCGGGCAGGCCATTGGCGATTTCAATATGATAGAAGACGGTGACAAAGTCATGGTCTGTCTGTCGGGCGGCAAAGACAGTTATGCTTTGCTCGATATTCTGATGACGCTACGCGAACGCGCACCGATCCATTTCGATATCGTCGCGGTGAATCTCGATCAGAAACAACCCAACTTTCCCGCCGATGTGCTGCCTGCTTATCTGGAAAAAATCGGCATTCCATATCACATCGAAAATCAGGATACCTACAGCATCGTCAAGCGCCTGATCCCGGAAGGCAAAACCACCTGCTCGCTGTGTTCGCGCCTGCGCCGTGGCATTCTGTACCGGGTTGCCGATGAATTGGGTGCGAATAAAATTGCACTCGGCCATCACCGTGACGACATACTCGAAACCTTTTTCCTGAATATGTTTTTCGGCGGAAAAATCAAAGGCATGCCAGCAAAATTGCAATCCGATGATGGCAAGCACATCGTCATCCGCCCGATGGCGTATGTCAAAGAAGCCGATACCGAGCGTTATGCGCAGGTCAAAAACTTCCCTATCATTCCTTGCGATCTGTGCGGCTCGCAGGAAAACCTGCAACGCAAACAAATCAAAAATCTGATGCGTGAATGGGATAAAAAATATCCTGGTCGCGTCGATAATATTTTCTCGTCTTTATCCACCGTTGTGCCTTCCCATCTGATGGATAAAAACCTGTTCAACTTCACCGATCTGCAAATCAGTGGCGAAGCAAATCCGGATGGCGATATCGCATTTGACGAAGAGCCATGCGCCACGCCAGCCAGCGGCGTGATTCAACTGCATCTGGGCCAGGATCAGGACGATTAAGGCTTTTCCCCTGACAAAAAAAGCGGGCATGAAATACATTCATGCCCGCTTTTTTATTTTCTATGCTGCGTCCGTTTCAGGCAAATTTACCTTCACGGAAATCGCTGATCGCTTTGAAGATTTCTTGCTGACTGTTCATCACAAACGGCCCGTACTGGACTATCGTTTCACCCAGCGGCTCACCGGCAATTAACAAAGCGCGGGTAGTCGTGGCGGCGCTGATGATGACACCATCGGTATCCGCTGCTTTTTTCAAAATCGCCATTCTTTGCTGCGGCACTGCTTTGCCAGCGACTTCCAGCTCGCCTTCGTACACATATAAAAACGCATTGGCGGTCGCACTCAGATGCTGGCGGAATTGTGTACCGGCAGGCAAATGAATATCGAGATACAAAGGCTGCGTTACTTCACGCTGCATCGCACCGGCAACGCCATGACTATGCCCGGCGATCACACGCGCTTTCACGCCATCGGCAGTAAGAAGCTCAGGTATTTCCTCGCTCTGAATATCGCGATACCACGGCTCTATCATTTTGTCTTTGGCAGGCAGATTCAGCCACAACTGGAAGCCAGCCATGCGGCCTTCTTCCTGCTCCGGCAATTCGGAGTGAATCACGCCGCGCCCTGCGGTCATCCATTGCACGCCGCCGTTTTGCAGCAAACCTTCGTGCCCGGCACTATCGCGATGACGCATGCGACCGGTCAGCATGTAAGTGATGGTTTCAAAGCCGCGATGCGGATGGTCGGGAAAACCACCGATGTAATCGTCCGCCTCGTCGCTGCCAAACGCATCCAGCATCAGGTAAGGATCAAGACGATACTGGAACGGCTGAGTCAGCACCCGCGTCAGTTTGACGCCAGCGCCATCGGAGGTCGCCTGACCGGCGACCAGTTGTTCCACCACCCGCGACTGGCTGACGTTTTCTGTCTGCAGATCTGTATGTACGGTGCTCATCCTGATTCTCCTTGTAACTGATTGCGCCAGATGGCAATCAGGATTTCAGTGCATCTTCAATTTGTTGTGTCGCTGAAGCGATCGCTGCCGCTTCGGCGTCCGGCCCCATCGCCAGACCTTCGGCATAGATGAATTCCACATCGGTCATGCCGAGGAAGCCGAAGAAAGCTTTCAGGTAAGGCATTTGTGTGTCATTCCCTGTGTTGCGATATAAGCCACCGCGGGTCAGCACAACATACACTTTTTTACCAGTCAGCAAACCTTCAGGGCCATTCGCGGTATAACGGAAAGTGACCTGAGCACGGGAAATCGCGTCGATCCAGTTTTTCAGCTGGGAAGAAATACCGAAGTTATACATCGGTGCGCCGAGCACGACCACGTCTGCTGCCTGAATTTCTGCGATCAGCGCATCATCTTGTGCCACACGCGCCTGCTGCGTCGCATTGCGCTGATCGGCTGGTGTGAACAAGGCTTGCAAGGCCGCTTCGTCGAGTGCCGGATGTGGCGTGTGTCCCAGATCACGCACCGTCAGCGCTGCGCCCGGATTTGCTGTCAGCAAACGCTCGACCAGCACTTTAGACAAACGGTTGGAATGGGAACCTTCGGAACGGACGCTGGAATTGATTTGTAAGAGTTTCATTTTCTTGCCTTCGATAAAGTGGTTAAGGATCAGATGACCATGAACGTACTTTATATGTTCCAATCATATTCCAGAAGACCATAAATTGGATATCATTATCCCAAATATGGAACAATGACTTGTTTATCAGTCAGTTTCCCCAAACTCCCACAAAAAATCAGGCGAAAAGAGAACGACGATGCAACTGGAAGCGAATGATCTTTTACTGTTTGCCCGCATTGTGGCTGAAGGCAGTTTCAGCAAGGCGGCGGCCCGTTTAGCGGTACCGAAATCGACGTTGTCGCGCCGCATCACGGCACTCGAATCGCAACTCGGTGAACGGCTGCTGCTGCGCACGACCCGCAAACTCAGCGTCACCGAATTCGGGCAGCATGTCTTGCAGCACGCGCAGCATGTACAGGAAGAAGTGGATGCCACTCTGGCGCTGACCCAGCATCGCCAGGCCGAACCATCGGGACGCCTGCGGGTCTCAATGCCCGCCGATTTTGCGAATCAGGAAATGAGCCAGTTCTTATCTGCGCTGATCGCCGCACATCCGGCGATTGCGTTTGAAATTGATTTATCACCACGTCGTGTTGATCTGATCGGTGAGAATTTCGATGTCGCGATCCGCACCGGCGATCTGCCGGACGATGCCTCGCTCGCAGCGCGCCGGCTGGCGGTGTTCACGGTGGGTTTGTACGCGTCGCCCGCCTACATCGCGCGGCACGGCTTACCCAGTGAGCCGGAAGCGCTGATGGAGCATGATGCTTTGCTGCTGTTGGCGCGCAATGGCGAAGCAACGCCGTGGAAACTGAGTCGCAATGAAGAAAAATGGGAAGGCATTCCACCCGGACGCGCCAGCGCCAATTCGCCGGAACTCCTGACGCGCCTCGCGCGCAACGGCGATGGCATCATCATGCTGCCGGATAATTTTGCCGAATGTTATGTGAAATCGGGCGAACTGATACGCATCCTCGGCGACTGGCAATCGCCGGATATCAAACTGTGGGCAGTGTTCCCCGGCCGCCGTCTGATGCCGGCGCGCACCAGAGTATTTCTCGATGCCTTGCAGCAGCAATTTGAATCGACCTGCGCGTCGAAACAATCAGCCTGAAAAGCCAGAAAAAACCTCAGAAATTGAGGTTTTCATGGGAGTATATGGCGATTTCGCCTTTATCTCCTTATAAACAAAGGGCTTTAAAATATACTCCCCCCAGTATATTTTCAGCTTCCGGGGCCGGAAATAGCTGAAAAATGGCGGCTGCAGCCATTAACGCATGGTTGATTTCAACTGAATGATGTCGCCAGCGACCATGAATTTGCCGTAACCCAGATGATGCAAGGTGCGCGGCGCCGCCACAGCCGGATCACGCCACGCCTTGACGACTTCCAGCACAAACTGACCGTATTTTTTGACCCTGCTGATGTCCACCACCCGGCATTCCAGACTCGCATAACATTCAGCGATCAGCGGCGCACCCACCATTTTTGCGGCGACCGGCGTCAGCCCGCATTGCAGAAATTTATCGACCGTCGCACCGCTGACATTACCGCATTGCACGACTTGCTCCGCAATCTCTGCCGTCGGAATATTAATCACACATTCCCGCGTCGCCATCAGCAAATCGAAAGAGTAATTACGGTTGCTGACAACACAGCTCAGCAGCGGCGGCTCGAATTCCAGCATCGCATGCCACGACATCGTCATCACATTCATGCGCCCGCCATCCGCCGTCGTCAGCAACACCACCGGCCCCGGTTCCAGCAAGCCATAGACTTTGCCTAAGGGATAAGATTTTTTTGGCATGTGGATGGGTTCCGGTGAGTACAACTCATTTCATTCGCATACAAGGAATCATTTTTCCGTTGCAGCCCGTTGTCGATCTGCCGGATGATTGACGCCGTCATTGGTCGCCACATCACGAAGATCAAATGGATTCACGCCTTCCAGGCAAGCGACGTTATAACCGTATTGCTCAGGATTTGAGCGGCGTTGATGGTGCGTGTAAATCCCACAGTTTGCGCAAAAATAGTGTTTAGCGGTGAAGGTATTGAATTGATATAACTTCAGAAATTCCATCCCTTTGACTATCCTGATTCCAGATAAGGGAACAGAAGCAACGATAGCGCCACGTCGCCGGCACATAGAACAATCACAGCGACGTGCATCGACTATGCCATTGGGTAGATCCAGCTCTAATTCCACGGCACCGCAATGGCAAGTCGCTTTATGTTTTTCCTGAATGATGGTGTTACCGACAATTTTCAGCATAGCTCCTATTTCCTGAAGGAAGAATGAATCACAAGGTTAAACAAACAAGACTCAATTCGCGCTGAATATCATACGGCATAAAAAAAAGGAAGCCGCGAGCTTCCTTTTTTTACCGCGTCATCATGCGCATTTCAAACGCCAGACCTCAGCTTCTGGCAGGCAACAAAGTACCGGCGACTTCGCCGAAACCTATGCGCGGCAGGCCTTGTTTTTGCGTCCAGCCGCGCAGGATGACGGTATCGCCATCCTCCAGAAACAGCCTTTGTTCACCATTGCTCAGTGCAATCGGCTTTTTGCCGCCTTCGGTCAGTTCCAGTAAGGAACCGGCTTCTTCCGGCGCCGGGCCGGATTGGGTGCCGGAACCGAGCAGATCGCCGGGATTGAGGTTGCAACCATTGACCGTGTGATGCGTGACGAGTTGCGCGACCGTCCAATAAGAATCACGGAAATTCGATGTGGACAAGCGTTGTGGCGCGATGCTGTCAGCCCGCATTTTTTCGGTTTGCAGCAAGACTTCGAGCTGAATATCAAACGCTCCGCTGTCGCGTAGATCCGGCGCATCCAGATATGGCAATGGTTGCGGGTCAGCCGCATCGCGCTGCCACGCCTGACGATACGGCGCCAGCGCTTCCAGCGTGACGATCCAGGGTGAAATTGTCGAGGCAAAATTCTTTGCGAGGAAAGGGCCGAGCGGCTGGTATTCCCAGGCCTGCACATCGCGTGCCGACCAGTCGTTCAGCAGGCACAAGCCAAACACATGTGATTCGGCCTGATCCATGCTAATCACATCGCCCAGTGCATTGCCCTGACCGATGAAAATGCCGATTTCGAGTTCGTAATCCATGCGCTTGGCCGGGCCGAATACCGGTGTCTCTGCTGTCGGCGGTTTGGTTTGTGCCACCGGGCGGCGAAATTGCTGGCCGGACACACCTATCGACGAAGCGCGGCCGTGATAGCCGATCGGCACCCATTTGTAATTCGGCAGCAGCGGATTATCGGGACGGAATAATTTGCCGACCGCCGTCGCATGGTGCAGCGAGGTGTAGAAATCGGTGTAATCGCCGATCTGCGCAGGTAAGGCATATTCAGCCGCGCTCTGCGGCAGCAGGCAGTTTTGCAATGCGGCCAGATGTTTCGCATCGGCCCGCAATACGCGCGATAAAGCCAGACGCAATGCCGACCAGACTGGCGCGCCGAGTGCCATCAGCGCATTCAGATGTTGTGCATTGACCGCTGCCGTAAAGTGCCCGCCCTGCAATTCGGTATAGCCTGCAAATGCGTGTATCGCATGGGCTGCAGCCAGATCAAGAATCTGATCGCCGATCGCCACACCGATGCGGAAAGCCTGATGGCTGCCGTGGCGACGAAATACGCCGAAAGGCAGATTTTGTATAGGGAAATCGCTGTCAGGCTGATTCGCCGATACAACCCAACTGCGCAGCTCGGGATTGTGGGTTTCGTTCAATTGTATCGTCATGGTGATGCTGTCTTTCACACTTGTTTTCACGCTTATTTTCACACTTGCTGAGGATTGAAATTTTTTCTGATGCCTTGCCAGCATTGATAATAATCGGCCTGCAATTGCGGCGACGTCATGGCGGCGCGGGTCGGTTTGATGATGTTACGCGTCTCTATCATGAACGCCATCGTGTCTGCGACTTTGTGCGGTGTGCTGGTGTCAATATTGCTGGCTTTTTCAAATGTCGCCGCATCCGGCCCGTGACCACTCATGCAATTGTGCAGACTTGCCCCTCCAGGTCTGAAACCGGTCGATTTCGCATCGTATTGTCCATGAATCAGCCCCATAAATTCACTCGCGATATTGCGATGGAACCAGGGCGGGCGGAAAGTGTTTTCCGCCGCCAGCCAGCGTGGCGGGAATATCACGAAATCAATGGTATCGACACCCGGCGTATCGCTGGGCGATTGCAATACCAGAAAAATTGACGGATCAGGATGATCGTAACTGATAGAGCCTATGGTGTTGAAATGACGCAAATCGTATTTGTATGGCGCGAAATTGCCATGCCAGGCGACCACATCGAGTGGTGAATGGCCGATTTTTGCCGACCACAGATTGCCACTGAATTTGGCCAGCAATTCAAAATCGCCTTCCTTATCTTCATACCAGGCGATGGGCGTCTGAAAGTCACGCGGATTGGCAAGACCATTCGAGCCGATCACGCCAAGATCAGGCAAGCGGAACATGCTGCCAAAATTTTCACAAATATAGCCACGCGCTTCGCCATCCGGCAATTGCACCTGAAAACGGATGCCGCGCGGAATCACCGCGATCTCTTGCGGCTCAATATTCATGCGGCCCAGCTCAGTAAGTATATGCAGGCGTCCTTGCTGCGGAATGATCAGCAATTCGGCATCGGCGTTGTAATAGAAACGCGTGCTCATGTCGCGGTTTGCCGCATACAAATGAATCGCGCAACCGCTTTGTGCATCGGCAGAACCATTGCCCGCCATCGTCAGCCAGCCATCGATAAAATCGGTCGGCGTCTGCGGCATAGGTTGCGGGTCCCAGCGTAGTTGATTCGGTGTCGATGGCATCTGACTGAAATCATTCGTCATATTGCCATTGCTGACTTGCTGAAACGGCTGATGCATTGCCGCCGGACGTATGCGGTACAACCATGAACGCCGGTTCGCATGGCGTGGTGCAGTAAACGCCGTACCGGACACCTGTTCGGCATACAAACCATATGCACATTGTTGCGGAGAATTCTGGTGTTCCGGCAACGCACCAGCCAATGTTTCACTGGCAAATTCGTTTACAAAACCGGTCTGATAACGAAGGATATCTTGCATGTTCATAGCGCCATCCTGTCAGGAAATAGGAGAATTTCTGGAACTCTACTGCAGCCAGGTGTTTTTTACGATATAAATACATAAATACAGATCATTCATCAAATCAATAATCAGAGACACGCATGATAGAAGCCAAAGATATCGACCTGAATCTGCTGGTGGTGTTTCAGCATATTTTTGAAAGCAGACAAATTTCGCTGGTGGCGCGTCAGCTTGGTCTGTCGCAACCGGCAGTCAGCAATGCGCTGGCGCGACTGCGGCGCAGCTTTGATGATGAACTGTTTGTACGCACCGCTAACGGCATGCAACCAACCCCACGCGCCGAACAACTGGCGGATTCCGTTGCACTCGCACTCAGTCATATCACGCAGGCCTTGAACAGCGAAGACAGCTTTGATGCGGCAAGCTCGAAACGCCACTTCACCATCGCCATGACGGATGTCGGGGAAGTCTATTTCATGCCTTTGCTGGTGGAGGAATTGCTGCGGCAAGCACCGCAGATAAAAATATCGACGGTACGCGCTGGCAGCATCGATCTGAAAACAGAAATGGAATCTGGCCGTGTCGATCTGGCGATTGGTGCGTTTGATGATTTATCCGATGCCTGGTATCAACGTCGTTTATTCCGGCAAAATTATGTCTGCATGTTGCGGCAGACACATCCGTTGGCGGGCAAGCCGCTGGAACTGAAGGAATTTGTTGCCGCACGCCATCTGATAGTCGCTTCGCAAGAGGAACCGTATATCAGTATCAATCAACGTCTGGAAAAAGCGGGCATCCATCCCCACGCCCACTTTAAAGTGCCGCATTTCGTTGCTGTTCCGTATATCGTCAGCAGTAATGATTTACTGGTCACCGTGCCGCGTAAGCTGGCGGAGCGGGCGGCAGCGCCTTTTGGTTTGACGTATGTCAAGCCACCGCTGCGTTTGCCAGCGCTGCAAACGAATTTGTTCTGGCACCGCCGCTATCACCAGGATGCCGGTAATCAATGGCTACGGCAGTTTATTTGCGAACGTTTTGTCGAAACAGAAACGCTCAGTTGAAAATACTTCACCGCAAAACTGAAACGTTTTCCCCCATCAAATCACCGTTATCCCCTACACTTTTGCCTATTCATTAGTCCACCGGAGAATCAGCATGCCCGTTATTACCTGTGTAGAAGATTTACGCTTACTCGCCAAAAAGCGTGTACCGAAAGCATTCTATGACTACGCGGACAGCGGTTCGTACACGGAAAGCACGTATAAAGCAAATAGCAGCGATCTGGCCGCAATCAAGTTGCGCCAACGTGTCGCTATTAATGTGGATCAGCGCAATACCCGCACCACGATGATAGGTCAGGATGTCACGATGCCGGTCGCCATTGCACCGACCGGCCTGACCGGTATGCAGTGGGCGAACGGCGAAATGTTGGGCGCGATTGCCGCAGAAAAATTCGGCATTCCGTTCACGCTGTCCACCATGAGTATCTGCTCGATTGAAGATGTTGCCAGCGTGACTACCAAGCCGTTCTGGTTTCAGCTGTATGTGATGCGCGACCGTGGCTTCGTCAAAGAAATGATACAGCGCGCCAAAGCCTGCAAATGCTCAGCACTGGTATTGACGCTGGATCTGCAAATTCTCGGGCAACGTCACAAGGATTTAAAAAACGGCATGTCGGTACCGCCGAAACTGACGCTCGCGAATATTCTTGATCTGGCGACTAAACCATCATGGGCGCTGCGCGCACTGGCTGGACGTAAAACCTTCGGCAATCTGGTCGGCCACGTCAAAGGTGGCGACGGCATACTGACCCTGAGCCAATGGACTGCCAGCCAGTTCGATCCTACGCTGAACTGGGACGATGTGGCCTGGATCAAAAAAGAATGGGGCGGCAAGCTGATCCTGAAAGGCATACTGGATGTCGAAGATGCCAAACTCGCCGTCGTCGCCGGTGCCGATGCGATTGTGGTCAGCAATCATGGAGGTCGCCAGCTTGACGGCGCGATGTCGTCGATTGAAGCCTTACCGGCGATTGTGGATGCCGTCGGTCATCAGACCGAAGTCTGGTTCGATGGCGGTGTCCGCACTGGTCAGGATATTCTGAAAGCGACAGCACTCGGCGCTAAAGGCAGCATGATAGGCCGCGCGTTTCTGTATGGTCTGGGGGCGATGGGTGAAAAAGGCGTCACCACGATGCTGGAAATTTTACAAAAAGAACTGGACGTCAGCATGGCACTGACTGGCACAAAAGATATCCGCGAAGTGAATCTGAGCAATATCATCCGCAAATAAAAATAATCAAGCGACATAAAAAAAGCATGGAAAAATTCCATGCTTTTTTTGTTTGCGTATCAGAACAAACGTGGTGCTTGGGTGCTTGGGTGCTTATGCTGCTTGTGACTGCACCAGTTGCAGGTTGTCGCCATCAATCAGGATGCGTCGTGGTTTATAGGCTTCCGGCACTTCACGCACCAGCTCTATGCTCAGCAAACCATTGTCCAGACGCGCGCTGACCACTTTCACGTGATCGGCAAGGCGGAAACGGTGTTCAAAATCGCGTGAGGCGATGCCGCGATGCAGATAGTTTTTCTGTGTTTCGTCTTTTTGCTTGCGACCGACGATTTTCAATGTATCGCGTTCGCTTTCAATATCCAGTTCGCTGCGATCAAATCCGGCAACGGCCATCGTGATCGCATATTTATCTTCCGCAATCAGTTCGATGTTGTATGGCGGGTAGCTTGGTGTTGCATCATTACGCTGCGCGTCATCAAACAATTGTGCAAGACGGTCAAAGCCAATTGCAGAACGATACAACGGAGCAAAGTCAAAATTACGCATGGTGATATCCTTTTAAATTGAAGCGATATAAATAATTTCCGCAGACCTCAGGTGAGCATCTGCTGAGTCAAAGATAGGGTGTGCCAAAAGCTTTTCAAGAGAAAAATTTGCATTCATTTTTTTCGTGACCGGGGGTGTGATGATTCTCTACAATAGCGGTTTCGACGCTCTTGAAATCACCCCAGACCGTCACTATTTACCTCGACCTCATTTTTAAGGAACACCGTGGCAAAGCTTTATTTCAGATATTCCGCCATGAATGCAGGAAAATCGACCGCCCTTTTGCAAGTCGCGCACAATTACGAAGAACAGGGTCAGCAAGTCTGTCTGTACACGGCCGCGATCGACCATCGCTACGGGCAGGGCAAAGTTACTTCGCGCCTCGGCCCGCAACGTGAAGCCGCCGTGTTTGATGCCGGTTTCGATTTTTTTAAAGAAGCGCCGCAAGTCAGTTGCGTCTTGGTCGATGAGGCACAGTTTTTATCTGCCGATCAGGTAAAGCAATTGCATCAGCTCGCGCATGTGCGCGGTGTGCCTGTTATTTGTTACGGCTTGCGCAGCGATTTTCTGGGTGAACCATTTACCGGCTCCACGTATTTACTGGCGCTCTCTGACACGATAGAAGAACTCAAAAACATCTGCAGCTGCGGTAAGAAAGCGACAATGAATATCCGCGTGGACGAACAAGGCAAGCGCACCCGCAGCGGCGAACAAATTGATATCGGCGGTAACGAACGTTATCACCATGTCTGCGGCCGCTGTTTTTACAGTAACTGAGTTCACAGTAACGAAACTGACTGTCTAGCAATCTGCTTCAGCGCAAAATTCTAAGAGATGGCAGCGGTTCTACAAACGCAACAAATACCGCCGACCATCTCTTTTTTCTTTTCCCGGAGCATCGGAAGCACAGATATTTCGGCTGACGAATAGAGTAAACACCCTAGTATCAATGTCATCACGATGACATATCCACCCCCTAGTCTTTCTGGTTTTTAGCTTGTTGTTGCGTACTGCTTTTTGCGTACGCCAGCAATATGGTCTGATGCAGAATCGTCTGTCGCATCAACGCATGACATCCGGCTCCTGTATGCCCATGCGATACGTCAACAGCAGTCTGCTCAACCGCCAACTCCAGGGAGATGAAATTGGATAGACGACAGTTTTTGAAATACAGCGGCTTTTTATCAGTATCAGTAGCCACTGGCAGTCTGAGTGCCTGCGGCGGTAGCAGCAGCGTCGCCAGCGACCAATCTGAATTACCGCTGGCCACGGGCGCAAGCTGGAAATTCCCGCAAAGTGTCGCTTCCGGTGACCCTCGTCCTGACAGCGTTATCCTGTGGACACGTGTGACTCCGGCATCGCTGGGAGTCGCAGCGGTAGCGCCAACTGGCAACGATGTCGCAATACGCCTGATCGTAACCGCAACAGATAACACGGCTCTGCTCGGCAGCAATGCCGCACTGACTGGCACGACCGTCGTCGATACACGTTTGTCTGTACTCGCCAGCTTCGATAACACAGTTCGCAATAAAGTGACTGGCTTGCAGGCTGGTCAGACTTATTTCTATCAGTTCGTCGCCGGTGATGTGCGCTCGAATGTCGGACGTTTCAAAACAGCGCCAGCAAGCAACGCAGATGTCGCACAATTACAGTTCGCCTATCTGACTTGCCAGGACTGGAGTGTCAATCACTGGGGTGCGATGGACTACATCGCTAAAAATGAAAATCTCGATTTCATCATTCACCTCGGCGACTATATTTACGAAACCGTTGGTGCAGCATTCCAGACAGGTAATGCTGAAGCGCGCCACACCGCATTGCAATTGCCTGATGGCACTGCATTGCTGAATGCCGACGGCACTACCGGTAAAGCTAAATATGCGACCACGCTTGCCGATTACCGTTACCTCTACAAAATGTATCGCAGCGACCCGCGTCAGCAAGCAATACACGAACGTTTCGCGTATATCGCGATCTGGGACGATCATGAATTTTCTGATGACGCCTGGAAAGACGCCGTCACCTATGAAAACAACAGCCTCGATTCAAGCGGCAATAATATTCACCAGACCAGCCGCCGCCGCACAGCGAATCAGGCATGGTTTGAATTTATGCCTGCGGACGTCAGCCTGGATGCAGCAAATACCGGCTTCCAGAATATCCAGATTTATCGTGACTTCCAGTTCGGTAAGCTGATGCAACTGGTCATGACCGATGAACGCTTGTATCGTTCAGATCACGTCGTGCCGGAAAGCCTGTTCAACCCTGCAACAGGTAAAGCGCTGAACAGCAGCATGGGAACGCGTTATGTGGTGCCGCAAGATGTATTCAATCTGGTGGAAGCACAAAAAATCACTGCAGCCACTGCCATGACCGGCGATCCATTGTCGGATGTCAGTATGCTGGGTAAAACCCAGCGCGACTGGTGGAAAAATAAAATGCAGACATCGACCAATACCTGGAAAATCTGGGGTAACGAAGTCTGCCTGATGCGCATGGGTCTTAATGGTACGGATGCGATTGCGACATTACTTGCGCTCAATTCCATCTCCACACTGGCAACAAATATCACCACCGCACTGAGTAATCCTGCACTCGGCGGCAATGTGCTGGTCGCAGCAACGCTGGTGGCAGCAATGACTGCCGGTGCCTCGCAAGCTATTGCCAGTGCTGGCGCAGCAGCCATCGCCACGGCTGCTGCGACTGGCGGCAATCTTGCCACTGCCGCAACAAGCGCTGGCTTAACCGCAGCACAGGCAGGTATCGCCGTAGCAACGTTCAACGCCGCGAAAGCTGCCGCAGCAGCGGGAACAGCGACGCAGATAGGTGCCGCTGCGCAAACCATCGCCTTTGGTTACATCAAACCGGATGTACAGACCAACAAGCAAAATTCCAGCTTCGTGATCGCCTCAGGTCAGCAAGCGGCGCTGTCATCATTCTTCACTAAGTTCTTGCTGAACTGCGATCAGTGGGATGGTTATAACAGCGAACGTAAAGCACTGATGCAACATTTGCTGACGAATAAAATCAGTAACGTCGTCTCGGTGACCGGTGATATACACGGCTTCTTTGCCGGTACCGTCAACGATGATTTCGATGCGGCTGGTGGTGGCACACCTGCGATGGTGGATCTGGTCAGCGCCGGTATCAGTTCCGACTCGTTTTTCACTTATATGAAAGATGGTGCAGGTTCTACCGGTCTGGCAACGATCATCTTTTACCCGCTGAGTATTCCTGTGCCGAATATCGGCACGATCACCATCAACGTCAATATGCTCGATTACACCATGGGCAAAGCAGCACCGACGGTCGATGGTCTGCTGGAACAAATCCGCGTACAACTGACAGGCGCGCTGACAGCCAAAGGCGTACCTGAAGGCGCAACGCTGACGGGCACAGTACAAGCCATTCTGGCGGGGTTGAAAACGAATAGCGACTTCAATACCAGCCTGCTGGGTCTGGCACAGCAACTGGCAGCGCTCGGAAATAATCAGTGGATGAAGTACATCAATTCCGATGCACAGGGATATACGGTGGTGACATTGACGCCGGGCAAACTGGTCGCTCAGTTCAAGCAAGTGAATAAGCTGGTCAATAACGGTACGATGACAGCGCCAACAGATGTGATCGCCCGCATTACCACTGCCACCGTCAACAGCGGCACCAGTGCGGTCAGCATCTCGTAACAACTCGCAATAATATTTACCAGAAAATCAGGTGCCGGTTCTGCGGCACCTGTATTCACGACAGTATGATGCATGAACGCCGTTGTCTGACACGTTTGCCAGACAACGGCTTTTTTTTGCTTACTTATTGTTGCCGTTACTGTTGATATTCAAAAACGGAATCGCGCCGCCAGTTGTCGTCGGCAGACGACCATCCCATTTCTCTATCGCTTTCGCCTGATTTTCGGTCTCACGCAGACGTAGCAACTCCGGTGTCACTTGCTGGCGTTGTAAAGCCAGCGCTTCCGCTTCAGCACGCGCACGCGACACTTTTTGTTTCGCTTCGACTTCGATACGTTGCAAATCACGTTCTGCTTTCATCTTTAACTGATCTGCGGTCGTTTTCGCTTCAATCGCTTCATTGAATGTGCGGCTGAAATTGAAGTTGACGATGGAAAATTCATCCACCACCAGACCGTGTCTGGCCATGCGTTCTTTGAGTGCCACGATAATTTCATCGCGGACTTGCGAGCGCCGGGAAATCAGCTCTTCAGCAGTGAATCGTGCAGTCACTGCCTTCACTGCCTCCTGCACACTAGGAATAATGATGCGCTCGCCTGGCTCATTGCCGAGATCACGGAACACAGAGACGACGGCATCTGGCCTGACGTGGTAATTGATCGCAATTTTTGTATGTACGGTTTGCAGATCTTTCGAGGCGGCGTCACCATCGCCCTCACCTTTTTGTATCGCGACTGACACTTTATGCAAGCGCTGCGCAATCGGCCAGATAAAATGAATACCTTCGCTGTACACCTCATCAGACGGCTTACCAAACGTCGTTAACACGCCGCGATGTCCGGCTTGTATCGTGGCAAAGGGATTCAAAACCAGTAACAGCAGAAGCACAATAATGATGGATGCAATAGCAGGAATATTTTTCATGATGTCTTTATCTCGTTATTGAAAAAACATGCGAAGTATAGATTCAAGAATTGCAAATGACCGTGGTAATTTTTTCAAAAAAATACCACTGTCGTAATTTCGCCGCAGTTTATGCAACAATGCCTTCTCTACCAGACCGGTTCATCAACGCATGCCACGCCCGCATCCCAGCTCCGCTATACAAAAGCCCAGCAAACTCCATCCGCGCAATCACCATCAAGGGCGCTATGATTTCGCCAGACTAGTGGCGGTGGACAGTGCATTGGCGGTGTTTGTGATGCGCAATGAGTACGGTGAATCCAGTATCGATTTTGCTGACCCGGCAGCGGTGAAAGCGCTGAACCGTGCTTTACTGAAAAGTGAATACGGGATACTTGAGTGGGATATTCCGGAACAGCAGCTTTGTCCGCCGGTTCCGGGACGGGCTGATTACCTGCACCATCTGGCGGACTTACTGACATCGACAAATAAAGGTATTCGCCCGAAAAAAAATTTGCTGAGCGTGCTCGATATCGGCACGGGAGCCAATGGCATTTACCCCTTGATCGGCACCAGTGAATACGGCTGGCAATTTACCGCGACTGATATTAATGCAAAATCGCTGGCCAATGTACAACGTATACTCGACGCGAACCCCGCGCTTGCTGACAAGATTAGTCTCCGTCTACAACCTTCGGCGAACGCCATTTTTAACAGCATCGTCGGCGATGATGACTGGTTTGATCTCAGTATGTGTAATCCGCCCTTTCACACTTCGATTGCGGAAGCGCAGGCTGGCTCGCAACGTAAATGGAATAAGCTCGGTAAAGACAAGCTGGCAGGTGCAGCTGAACCCATGCTGAATTTCGGTGGTCGCGATGCTGAACTGTGGTGCCCTGGCGGTGAGCTTGCTTTTATCGAACGCATGATCACTGAAAGCGCCAGCATACCGGGACGATGCTTCTGGTTCAGCACGCTGGTATCAAAATCAGATAATTTGCCCGCACTCAAAGCAGCACTGAAACGCGTCAAAGCGCTGGAAATCAAAGAAATTGCCATGAGCCAGGGCAATAAACAAAGCCGTTTTCTCGCATGGACTTTTTTGACACCATCTCAACAAGCAGCCTGGAAAAAATTGCGCTGGTGAACGCCAGGCGAGAGTCTGCAACGCGGTACTCATTACCATCAGCACGGCAACAGAGACTGACGGAGGCGATCAGAAATAAAGCTCAGGAAGACATTGTTTTTTTCTGAGAGAGCCTTATGTAAAGCAGATATCAAGCGCATCGTACGAATGATGAGCAATTTAAAAGAAGACGTCATTCAATTCCGACACTTGTTTACGGCAACACTATGCTTGCCAGCGTTGCCTGTGCTCAGCAAAAAGTGCCAGCTAATGCGACAATTACGCACCCGAGCTGTCCTTGTCATGTCCCTGAAACAGTCATCAGGCAAATTGAGACGTCAATAAAACCACTTCACGCCAGTACGAATTTGAGGGATATCAACAAGCTGCAAAAAAATAGCGCTGATTGCAATTATTTTCCGGGAGCAGAAAAGAGAAAAATGATGTTTTTACCAATATCTGTGTAAAAGAAAAAATAGCTTAATTAGGATTATTTCCCTCCCTTTGTCGTCTAGCTGTCTGCAAAATCATAAAAATGATGCTAATGACAATTTTTTTACACTTAAATTTGCTGTTTTTTTAGGCATAAATGTGAATACTTGCGAGACGAAATTATTCACAGCGCATAGCTAGCCTGGCTTACAATCTGGGGCGCTGTTATTTTATAAAATAACTTTGTGAAAATATTTGACAAACTTATGTTGAATAACGGCCTCACTCAGTAACGAGATTTCGCCATCGGGTGCGACTTACAGCTCAATGTGTCAAGGATTGCAATGAAACGAGTAGATGATTTCCGCCTGAAGTTAGGCAAAGATGAACTGGTTCCCATCATGATAGGCGGGATGGGTGTCGATATTTCCACTGCGGAACTGGCATTGGTTGCAGCCCGTCTGGGTGGTATCGGCCATATTTCTGACGCACTGGTTCATGATGTGTCGGATCGCCGCTTTGGTACCAGCTACATCAAGGAAAAAACCAAATTCTACAAATACAACATCAACAATTCCGACAAGACGGACATCAAATTCAATCTTGAGGATCTGGCCGCAGCGACACGTCTGCACATTGGTCGCACCATGGAAGCCAAGCAAGGCTCGGGCATGATCTTTGTGAACTGCATGGAAAAACTGACCATGAACGGCCCGCGTGAAACGCTGAAAGTGCGTCTGGAAGCAGCACTGGATGGCGGCATTGATGGCATCACGCTGAGCGCTGGTCTGCATCTGAGTTCCTTCGGTCTGATGGCGGATCACCCGCGTTTCCGTGAAGCCAAGCTTGGCATCATCGTCTCGTCAGTCCGCGCGCTGCAATTATTTCTGCGTAAGAATGCAAAATTAAACCGTCTGCCTGACTACGTGATCGTCGAAGGCCCGTTGGCGGGTGGTCATCTGGGTTTCGGTGATGACTGGGCCACATTCGATTTACAGACGATTGTGACCGAGGTGTCTGAGTATCTGAAAGCAGAACAACTGGATATTCCTATCATTGCGGCGGGCGGCATTTTCACTGGCAGCGATGCGGTTTCTTTCCTCGAAAACGGTGCCTCCGGCGTACAGGTGGCAACCCGTTTCACAGTGACGAAAGAATGCGGTTTGCCGGATAGTGTCAAACAGGAATACTTCAAAGCCAGCGAAGATGATATTGAAGTCAATCATATTTCGCCGACCGGCTACCCTATGCGCATGCTGAAAAATACGCCAGCGATTGGCGATGGCATTCGTCCAGGTTGTGAGTCCTACGGCTATCTGCTGGATGCGAACGGAAATTGTGCTTACATCACTTCGTACAACCGCGAAGTGGCGCTACACCCTGATGCAAAAAAAATCTCGGTTATGGACAAGACCTGCCTGTGCACCCACATGCGTAACTTCAATTGCTGGACTTGCGGTCAGACCACGTATCGCCTCAAAGACACCACGCGCAAATTGCCGGATGGTACTTACCAGATCCTCAGTGCCGAACATGTGTTCCGTGATTACCAGTTCAGTACCGATAACAAGATCACCTTACCTGACGCACAGCCTGAATAAGTAAGCCTGATTCAACGCTAAACGCCAGTGCTCTCCTGACGTCATAGTCAGAAGAGCACTGGCGTTTTTTATAAGTACTATCCAGCCAATATGAAGATGCGCCGTTTTATTCCCAACTTGTCTTGATTTGGTGCAAAAACACGCCAACAAAAATCCGTATCGACTAGCTAAGCCCAATCACCGCCCCTTCTCACACCGATCCAAGTCTATCCTCCTGCGCAGCCGCAACAATAGCTATATGGCATGAATTATGCTGCACTGCACACACGGTAATGGCAATTCACGATGATTTTAGACTAAGGATCTCTGATGAAAATACGTTCTCTGTCAACACCTTTCATACTGTTCGGGTTGCTGTTTTGTCTGGGCTCAGCACCAGCCTCCGGACAGACCGACGATCCGGCCCCTGCATCTGGCAGCAGCACTGAAATCACCATCCCCTCAGTACCATTGGTAAAGCCAACGACGGCAGTAACAGCATCCTTACCACCGGCACCGATGACAATGCCGACGCTCGTCAATGCAACGACCATCAGCGCAGGGGATACCGCCTGGATGCTGACGTCAACGGCGCTGGTACTGCTGATGACCATTCCAGGTCTGGCTTTGTTTTATGCCGGCATGGTCCGCAAAAAAAATGCGCTGGCAACCGTCGCTCATAGCGTCACCACCACCTGTATCGTCACGATTATCTGGGTCGTTCTCGGTTACAGCCTGGTATTCACGCCAGCCACGCCGTATCTGGGTAGCCTTGACCGGCTGCTGTTGCACGGCATGGTATTTCTGAAAGATGCTGGTCAGCTGACAGTGCACCATATCGCCACGACGATACCGGAAAGTGTGTTCATGATGTTTCAGATGACCTTTGCGATCATCACGCCAGCCCTGATTACCGGTGCCTTTGCTGAAAGAATGAAATTTTCTGCTTTTCTGTTGTTCATCACGCTCTGGTCACTGATCGTCTATGTTCCTGTAGCTCACTGGGTGTGGGAACCGACGGGCTGGCTGGCAGCGCGTGGCGTGCTCGATTTTGCCGGTGGTACGGTTGTCCATATTAATGCCGGTGTATCAGGACTGGTCGCAGCGCTGATCATCGGCCCGCGCAGTGGTTTCGGTAAAGAACCGATGCCACCTCATAATCTGGTACTGACAGTCATCGGCGCAGCGTTGTTATGGGTAGGCTGGTTCGGCTTTAATGCCGGCTCTGCTGGCGCAGCAGATGGACGTGCAGGTTACGCGATGCTGGTGACGCAATTGGCAGCCGCAGTGTCTGCCATGGCCTGGATGTGCGTAGAGTGGCTGCGCCGTGGTAAGCCATCTGTCCTTGGCATTGTTTCCGGCGCTGTTGCTGGCCTGGTCGCGATTACTCCTGCCTCAGGTTTTGTCGATGTGACCGGGGCATTCGTGATCGGCGCGGTGGCCGGTGTTGCTTGCTATTGGGGTGCAACGTCGCTCAAAGCAATGGGTCGCTACGATGACTCTCTGGATGTGTTCGGCGTGCATGCGATAGGCGGCATTGTTGGTGCGCTGCTCACGGGCGTGTTTGCACTCAAAAGTATTGGCGGTGTCGAAGGCAGTCTGAGCAATCAGGCATTTGGGGTAGCAGTCACGATCATTTATTCGGGTGCCATGACAACGGTGATTCTTGGTATTGTGCGTCTGCTCACTGGCTTGCGTGTGACACCGGAACAGGAAAGAGAAGGTCTCGATCTGGAACTACATGGGGAGCATGTATTATGAGCGCAGTTATGTCTGACAACCTCGCATTCTCTCTGATGGCGCGTATGCATGTCATTTTGCGGCGCCAGAATGAGAGGGTGATCGATATCGAATACATGCGCATCGACCCTGTTTATTGCCGCTATATTCTCGATCTGGCTTTGGAATTACCAAACACCGACCTGCATGACATCTGCCTCAAGCTGGAAGAAATTTATTTTGGCGAACATGGTCTGTTTGTCGCTACCGAACCGACACCGCTGATCAAGAAACTCGAAGGTTTAAAAATACGCCCCAAAACGCCAGTGGCAGCAACACCTGCCGTATCGGCAAATCTGGTCGCCGCCGCAGTCACATCTGCTGACCCGACAAAATTACCGGCACTCGACCAGAACTCCATCGTCGATCAGACCTACATCGGCAGACTACGCTGATTGTCTCAGTATTGATGCCGCTTACAGGCCCGAATATGGCTGATGTCCGCATCAATACTGAGATTTAATTTTGAAAATCAAGCTATTTCCTGATTTGTGGATCAACGCGCCATTCAGAAATACCAATAACCGTCATTCACCCATTGCGTCAGCGCTTTGACGAAAGCAGCGTGCTGCAAACCTTGTTCCAATGCCGCCAGACTGAGATTGTCTTCATCGCACAGCGCCAGCACAGTCGCACTGCAGTCTGCACCGAATTCATACCGTTCGCCGTTGACATAGCAAATACCCTGACTAATGCTGTCGTCAAGATAGAAGCAACGCAAGCCACCGGTGCGAATCAGATCGGTTTGCTGCAAATTCTTGCGTAACTCGGTTTCATTGATAGGAAAATCCAGCGCCTGTAAATCGAGTTCACATTTGGTTTTTGATAAATGGCAGCCGACAAAATTCATCATGATTTCGTCATCATTCAGTATCGTCTGCATTTGCTGTTTGATCAGCGCAAAATCACCGGCATTAATATGCCCCTGATGCTGATGCATACGACGTTGCGGATCACTGATCAGGGTGCCACCGAGTTCATTATCTATCAGGTAGTCCGCCAATCCACTCAGCATATCGCTGGCTGATTTGCTGCGAAAGCCCACTGAAAAACTCATGGAACTCTCAAGTGATACGCCATCATGCGGAAAGCCGGGTGGGATATAAAGAATGTCACCCGCAGTCAGCACAGCGTCGATAATGGGCTCGAAAGGATCGGTATGCAATAAGGCGGCGTGAGCAGCGAATTGACGATGGTTACCCCGATCACCAACGCGCCAGCGACGGCTGCCTGAGCCCTGACAGATAAACACGTCATACAAATCGATGTGCGGCCCGACACCGCCGCTCGGCGCGGCAAAGCTGATCATCACATCATCGAGCCGCCATTTCGGAATGAAAGAAAATGCCCGTACCAGACTGGCGACTTCCGGCGACCAGTGATCAACGGCCTGTACCACCAGCGTCCAATCGCGTTCACCAAGATGTTCGTAGCTTTCAAACGGGCCATTTTCGGCTTGCCATTTTCCTGATTGTTTATAAATCAGACGAGAATCTATCTGCGATTCACATGCCAGCCCCGCCAGCTCATTCGGTGAAATCAGATCACTGAATGCCGGAAAGCCCTGACGTATCAGTACCGGTTTTTGCTGCCAGTAATTAGCTAAAAAATCGTCGAGAGTAAATTCACTGAGCGTGAGGGTTAACATGGCAAAAATGAAGATAAGTAAGTAAAACTGTCTTGTAGCATGAAGAATGTCAGCGTCATACCGGACAGATCAAACTTTTGGCAGAAAACCCGTTTACCTCAGCATCAACCCGCGTGAATGGCACAAATCAGGGCAGACGCCAGCTCTGTATTGACTGTAATCAAGACAACTTACCAACGCGCAAAATGATCCTCCGTCACCCCGGCCAGCTTGCTGACAGGCCGTGGGCTGGCATCTGCATGCGCCTTTACCCAGCCGCTGAAGCTGCCCACCGGTTGTTGATAACGACTCGCAGCGATCAACAAATTCTTGTTTTCACTGCGCACGCCTTCCGGTTGGAAATACAAATCCAGTAAGCCATCACTGGTGTGGATATGCCACGGTACCAGTACGTTCGCCGGGTCGTATTCAAAGTGCGCGCTGCTCAGAGAAATCAGTTGTCCGTCCAGCCACAAAGCATTTTCCTGATCGCCGAAATAACCGGATTGCAGATTAAATCCCATATCCAGACTATGTGCCGACGCCCACAGCCAGCGCGTTTCCCGCGCCAGAAAACCATTGCTGTGATCGACACTGCCGCATCCATCGCTAAGGCTAAAACAACGTTGCCCGACTTTCACGTCTCCGCTCAAGCGCATCCCGCCAGATTTCACAGTTGCATGCACGCTGCCACCATTGACGTTGCCGACGGCCAGCAATTCCGGCGCTGCATCGGCCAAGTGTAATTCAGCATCAATCTGGCAATCGCGAAACGACACCTGAATACGGTAAGTATTGTTGGCAGGCTGATGATGAAAATGTAGCCGCTGTCCGGGAAAGCGAAACCAGCTTTCAGCGCCGGTGGCAGGGTGGGCATTCAGATGCGCCGTCAGCCCGGGTATGCCATCCTGCGAAAATTCTGCCAGCAGCTTTTTTTGCTGACGGTCAAACACGTAGGCAAATGCAGTATTGGACCAGCCAACATCCACAATCGCGATGCCGCAAAATATCTGATCCGTCGCCAGTGCAGCATACTGCCAGTGCTTGTGATGAAAGCGCTGCCATACGACACCGCGCCGGAAAGGAGCCGCAAGCGCAGACCAGTCAATCACCGAGACGGCACCGGCAAATTTTCCGGTGCGAACCTGACCAAACGCATCGACCAGCGCATCTGGCGCCGTCGGCAAATCAGCTGACTGAGAAGTAGTTGGCATGATGTTTTTATGAAAAGATATTCCACCCATTGTCCGATAATCCAGCGCTGCGGAACATCAAAATCAGACGATCTGTTGCATAAGGTTCAATTAAGCCAACACTTACCTGCGTGAGAAGTGACGAGGATGCGAAAGACGCGTGCAACAAAGATGAGGACACATCAGAAAGCGCTGATCCCCTATACAATGACGGGCTATATACGCACCAACTGAGTCAGATTTTGAGCCTACTTGCAAGCCCTCTTGCCTTCGTCGACCTGGAAACCACAGGCACCATCGCAACCCGCGACCGCATCACTGAAATAGCTATCGTGACTTTTGATGGCGAACGTACAGAACGCTGGTCACAACTATTAAACCCCGAAGCAGCTATCCCGCCCTTTGTTGAGCAACTGACTGGCATCAGCAATGCAATGGTCGCTGATCAGCCTGTGTTTGCTGATATTGCAAAGGAAGTCCTGCAACGCCTGCAAGGACATATCTTTGTTGCGCATAATGCACGCTTTGATTATGGATTTTTGAAAAATGAATTCAAGCGCCTCGGCCTCACTTTCAGAGCAACGGTGCTGTGCACGCTGAAGCTGTCGCGTCAGTTGTTCCCTCAGTTTGCCAAACACAATCTGGACTGTCTGATCGAGCGCCATCAGATCAGCGTAGGCGATCGGCACCGCGCCTTGACCGATGCCGATGCGATTTACCAGTTCTGGTGCGATCTGCAGGCGACTTTGCCCGCGGAAACCTTACAGGTAGCGGTACAAGAACAAACAGCGCGCCCCAGTCTGCCGCCGCATCTGGACGCGGATATTGTGGAGCAACTGCCAAAAGGCTATGGCGTCTATCTGTTTTTTGCAGAAAACAGATTACCGATTTACGTCGGCAAAAGTAATACGCTGCGCCAACGGGTGTTATCGCATTTTTCTTCTGATCATGCGATTGCCAAAGAAATGAGCATCTCACAACAGGTGCGCGATATCGAGTGGATAGAGTGCGAGGGTGAAATTGATGCACTGATTACCGAAGCCAGACTGATCAAAGAAATGCAGCCGACGCTGAATCGTCTATTACGCCGTAACACAGAATTCTGCTCGTGGCGTCTGAAGGATATGGGCAGTGGCTTGTTGCAACCACAACTCGTGTATGCCCGCGATCTGGATCTCGGCAGACAAGAGCAGTTATACGGTCTGTTTAAAAGCGGCGCTAGCGCACGCGAGTTTTTATTGCAGGCAGTGAAGCAATTTCAACTATGTGCTGCCACGCTGGGGTTGGAAAAAGGTGGTGCGGGTAAGCCTTGTTTTGCGCGCCAACTGAAGCAATGCAAGGGAGCATGCGTCGGCGCGGAATCACCGTTGCAGCATAACCTGCGGCTGGCAGAGGCACTCGGTGCAATGAAATTAAAGGCATGGCCATTCTCTGGCCCCGCTGTACTCAAAGAAGGCAATGTCCATCACGTGATTGAGGCATGGTGCTATCTGGGCAAGGCGAAGAGTGAAGCGGATATTCAGGATTTGCTGACACGCGGCAAACCGCGTTTTGATCGTGATACTTACAGAATTTTGCTCAAGTATCTGAGCAGGATGAAAGCCATCAGCGTCGCAGGCATCAAAGTTCAGACAGAAGTTAGCTAAAAAGGCGGGGAAAGCGGGAAACGGAGCACAGCCAGGCTGGCTGTGCTCCGGAAAGCTGTTGGCGGAAATATTAATTCAGCGCTGCAGCCGTTGGTTTTTCACTGCCATCCGAAGGCAAGGCGGGAACGCCTATCAGCTTCATCAGCAAAGGATACACGTCAACGTTGTCAAACGCGGGGATCACCGTATTCTTTTTGAATGCTGGCCCATTGGCAATAAAGGTCGCAGCCATTTCCGGTGCTGTATTGTCGTAACCATGGGCACCGCCGTTAGTACGGTTTTTGATATTTTCCTCACCAAAAATCAGCCAACCTACGTCCGCCAGACAAACGACGGATGGCACGCGGACATTGCTGCCGAAGTGGTAGCGCGGGGGAATATCGGCTTTCTTCCAGCATTCCATGTGCTCATGTTTTTTCAATAACTGCTGATTCACAACGGCATCTTGCCCGGGAGCTACTTCGATACCAGCGTAGGTTCCCGCAGTCACCACCTTAAAACTGTCTGGCGGCAGGATTTTATTCAGATACACAACCCGTTCCGCGCTGGTGGCTGCCATCCCGTGATCCGACACCACCACAATGTTGGCGTTGACCTGACGCGAGCGTAGGCCGGCAATCAGACGGCCAATCGCCGCATCAACGCTGGCAACAGCATCTGTTGTGTGCTGATCGTCCGGCCCGAATTCATGACCCGCATGATCCACGTCATCAAAATACAAAGTCAGAAAGCCTGCTCTTTTCTCCACAGGCTGATCGATCCAGCCCAGCAAGGTATCAACGCGTTTTTCTGGCGGCAATTTACCATCGAATACGCGCCACTCTGTCGGACGTACACCATGAATATCCGCTTCTGAACCTGGCCAGAACATAGTGGCTGCACGCACACCATTTTTTTCTGCGGTCACCCAGACCGGCTCGGCCTGATCCCACCAGCGACGGTCGATGACGGCATCACGGTTACCCAGACTGAAACGGACACCGGGAATCGCAGGATCTATCATCGTATTTCCCACAATACCGTGATGATCAGGCCGTAAACCGGTCACCAGCGTGTAGTGGTTAGGGAAGGTGATTGAAGGGAATGAGGGCAGCATCTTTTCTGCACGCACACCATCAGCAATCAGGGCATTCAGATTCGGCGTCACGCCACGTTGCAGGTAGTCTGGCTTGAAGCCATCGATCGATACCAGAATGACTGGTGGCCGTGCAGACTGCACAGTCGCAGCAGAAACCATCGTTTGCTTGACTGGTTGCGCGCAGCCTGCAACACCAATGACCAATGCTGCACAAACCGCTTGGATAAAGCGTTTTTGAGAAAAAATCTTAATCACATTTCACCTTAAAAAAAGAGGCAAGCTGCCCCGCATCAATTAATTTCCTGCCGCGATCAGTTGCAAAAACTGATCGAGAATATGGAAATGATCGTCAAAAAACTGCTCATCCATCGCACACAATTCGGTTACGGGAAACCATGCCGCCCGCACTGCATCATCGGCAGCAACAATCTCAGGCAGCGTTGCCAATGGCAGATCAAAGAAGTGGGCATGCGTAATCGTGCGTCCACGCTGACTGCGAGCCGGGTGATCAAATACGCGAACATCAACCAGCGCCTCTTCGAGTTCTGACTTGCGCACAGCAAGATTCGTCTCTTCGATTAATTCTCGGATTGCGCCTTGCAGTAAAAGTTCCTGCTGATCAAGGAAACCACCCGGTAAGGCCCACAAACCTTTGCCCGGGTATCCTCCGCGTTGCACCAACAAAACATGCCCAGCCACTTTCACCACAGCATCCACGGTACAAAATACCGGCGAATAAGGTGCTGCTTTCCAGGCGTCTTTGTATTTCTGCAGTTGCAGATGCTCTTGCACTAGTCCGGCATAATCAGGCAGTAAAACCCACTCACTGATAAAACGCAGCACAGACAATGGCAGAAACGCTGCGACCATATCCAATGTTGCCTGCATATCGTTTGCTGCAAAAAGCTGTTGCCGTATCTGTGTTGCATCTGTTGCGACAACTCGCTCTGCCTCTATCCATTGCCATTGCGGGAAGTTCTGCAAATAATAGCTGGATGCATCTTTTACATAGCCGATCAGCGCGATATGCAAAGCCTCATCACCCTGCCCGCCAATGGCTTGCGTGACCTTGTTCTGCACGGTATTTGCCCAGCGCAGATCATCGTAATAATCGCGCACAGGAATAAAACTGACACGCGCCTGATCGGCCTCAGACAAACTTGCACTGATCATTGCCGCCCGCTCTTGCCAGGTGAACGGATTCCTGACACTTCTGGCGCAAAACGCAGAACCTAGCACAACGATCACCGTGTCCGCGTTCGACAGCGCAAGAGCCAATAAACTGGCATGCCCTTGATGAAACGGCTGAAAACGTCCAATCAGGACTGCAACATCGAAATTATTCATCATGGGATAGTGGCATAGTCAGATGGCAGGATGATGAAATACCTGACGCAGGTACGCCAGAAAGGTTTCATCTGTGCAGAGCGTTTTGCCGGCGGAATCCGATAACTTAGCGACGGGCTGACCATTGCATGACATGAGCTTCATGACGATATTCAACGGTGGGATTCCAGTGTCATTAGTCAGGTTGGTACCGATGCCAAATGCCGGCATTGTACGATCCGCAAAGTGACGGTAAATTCTGAAAGCAGTGTCAAAATCGAGTGCGTCGGAAAACACAAGACGCTTGGTTTTACCATCTATTCTGAGTTTCGCATAATGCGCCAGCGCCTTTTCGCCCCAGACGATAGGGTCGCCGGAATCGTGCCGCAAACCATCAAACAACTTGGCAAAATACAGATCAAAGTCAGCGAGGAAAGCATCCATACCAACGACATCGGTTAAAGCAATGCCGAGATCACCGCGATATTCCTGCACCCAGTCTTCCAGCGCCGCCTTCTGAAAATCGCGCAAACGCACGCCAAAAGACTGATAGGACTGCAAGTATTCATGCGCCATCGTTCCCATCGGTACGAGGTGATGTTTCTTAGCAAGATAGACGTTCGATGTACCTTTGAAAAATTCCGGTACTTCGCGCGCCAGCGTAGTGATGACTTCGTCATGCCAGGCTCCGGAAAAACGGCGACGCACGCCAAAATCAGAAAACTCAAAAGGATGAAATTTTTTTGGTTCCTGCGCAAATGCCTGCAATTGTGAAAGCTTTGCAGCCAGTCGCCGGCGCGCTTCCGGTAAGGTGGCATCGGTCTGCAAACGGCGGAAATACAATTCATTGACGATATGCAGCACAAATATCTCGAACGCCGAAACATGTACCTGCGGACCTGTAGCAACAATCTCCAGTTGCTCGCCGTTGGTACTGACTTTGATGAACTTGCGCTGGAAATGAAATAGCGCCAGAAAATCGGTGAAGTCACTTTTGATGAAGCGTAAGGAACGCAAATAATCGAGTTCATCTTCAGTAAACTTTAATGAACACAAATGATCGAGCTCGCGTTCAACATCGTCTTTTAATTCGGCCAGAGGATAGGCCGGTGTATTCCTGCACACAAACGCATATTCCGTCTGCGTATTCGGATGGCTGTGCAGCAAGGCCTGCCACATCGTGAATTTATATAAATCGGTTTCCAGCAAGCTTTGTACAACTGGCTTCATTTGAAATTCTTTACGGTAATTGATAGACACCAGCATGATGGCTGGCGTATGAAATTCAGCGCGCCTGATTCGCTACTAAGTCGGGCAACACATCGGCTGCGGTGGCGATCTGCACACCGCGTTGCTGCATATCGTGAAGGAAACTGGCATATTGCGCCTCAAACCCTGCTACCGGGCTGATGCAGTCACTCAGCAATACCAGCTTTGACAACTGCGCCGGATCAAAGTGTTCAACGATGTGTTCTGTTGTCGCTTTGACGCAGTGGCTACCAGCCTCGCCCGCAACGTAGATCTGATCGGCTCCGGCCAAGCTGTCGATAAAGCTGCGGTTCAGCTGCGTTGCAGGGTCTTGCGGGTCCGGTACTTCTGCCATCACTGCAGAATAATGTTCAGTCCAGGGATTGCTGCCTTTGATCAGTTTCATCGCGACGCTGCTGCCTGCCTCCTCCCAGCGACCGTAAGCCGCCCGCACATCCGCATGAACATTATGTCCCCAGCTACCAATTTCGCAATGCACCGGCCACACCATCAGTTGATACCGTCCATTCGTTTCCAGACTATCCAGATACGCGAGTGTGCGGGCGAGCGATTGCGACTGACGTGGCAGATAGCGCCCTTCCCTGACATCCCGCGCGGAAATCACGGTGAACGGTGCGATAGCCTTTCCGCTGGCATCCATCCAGAAAGGCGGATGGGCGATGTCATACCGGTGATGAGAATCCAGCGTAATACTAATGTCGGACAACCCAGCGCCAGCACGTTCTATGAGTTCTGCGATACGTAGCATGTCGGCATGCGCCCCCGCCACAGGTAAAGCGGGAGTAACGATTTGTCGGCTGACAGGGTCGGTCATCAGATAATCGGCGGGAACATCACAAAAATCATTTTGCGGGTCAATGAGGAGGAGATGCAGATTACGTTTCATAAACTTTCCTGTGCTGAAGGCATGATTTTATGCTATGACGCAAGATCGTTCATGAAATGCCGGAGTTGAGTGCCAGATCGCCGTTGAATTTGTATGCTCTTTCGTTTCGACTATCAGGCAGGGAATGCCATATTTGTGTATAAAAAAACACAATAATGTTCTAGGCTTCTGAAAAATCTGTAGCGATTATCAATATGCAACTTTTCTACTCTTAACAATGTAGAATATGTAAAAATTCCTTCATCTGAGTCAAGGTCATGCAAAGATTCATACTTCTGTAAGATTCTTACCTTGCATCAACTGAATTCGGGATTGAATAAAGACAGATGTTGAACAATACTTCCTCTGTTTCTGCCCGTAACACCTCTTTTGTAAAAACTAAGCTTCGAACGTGGATCAGAGTGTGCAATCACATTATCTGCCGGAACTTAGCTTATTCTTAAATCAAACCAGACAAATTATGCTCAGTCATTTACTTAAGTCTTTCGTCTGCAGCGTGCTGATCGCCACGCTGGCTGCTTGTGGCGGCAGTACGCCGGACACAAGTTCAACCAACAGCAACAACGCCGCCGGAAATTCCGTGCAAGCGATGGCTGCAAACTATGTTCAACCGAGAACCGGATGGTTCTGGAATCCGGCGGAAGGTGGCCGGGGTTTTGCGATTGAACGTCAGGGCAGCCAGTTGTTCGTTGCCGGTTTCATGTATGAAACAACGGGTGAATCAACCTGGTATGTCAGCACCATGAATCAACAGCCTGATGGCAGTTACCGTGGCGATTTCCTGCGCTATACCGGCGGTCAGTCCTTGCTGGGCACCTATAAACAAGCGCAACCAACGACCTACGCAACGGCAACCGCATCTTTCGACAGCAGCACAACCGGCCAGTTAAGCGTCACTAGCTCAGGCAGCAATGCGACAACGGTGATCGCGCTTCAGGCTTTTCCGATTTCAACACCAACCGCGTTCCAGCCTTCTACTGACCAGTTCCAAAGTGGCTGGTGGTGGAATCCTGATGAAAGCGGACGTGGTTTCTTTATCGAAGCACAAGGAGCGCAAGCATTCATCGGCAGCTTCATGTATCAGGACAATGGTTTGCCGACATGGTATGTCAGCAGCGCGAAGTTGTTGGCACCGAATCTGATCAGTGGCAACCTGGAATCCTACTCTAACGGTCAATCCATGTTTGGAGGCTATAAAGGGGCTTCCCTCTCATCAACCAATCCGGGCGTGGTCAGCTTCGAGATGACCAGCAATACCACCGGCGTTATGACGCTCACGAACGGCAATAAAATCAATGTGCAGCGTTTCGTCTTTAATACAGAGCCTGTCGTAGCGGAAAATGCAAAAAATCTGCTGATTTCTGAAGTCTCTTCTGACTATTACAGTAACGGGTCCACATGGTTCGAAGTCTATAACCCGAATGCAACTACCAGCATCAATCTGGCCGACTATACATTGCGTAGCACTTATCTGGATCAGGGGTCGATTTATTCAACGCCAACGACTTTCCCAATGCCGTCAGTTACTATTCCACCAAAATCGTATCTGGTAGTCTCAAGCAGAACCGTGGATAACCCTGTCGATAGCAAACAGATTGTCTATGTTGGCAACAGCGCACAAAAACCTTTCTGGACATCTTCTGGCTTCCTGGAGCTGATCAAAGGTGGTCAGACCGCTGATGTCGTTCGTTTTGGTAACAACAATGCTAGTCCGACAACTGCCAGCGCGTGGACCGGAGCCAATGCACCGGCGCTTCCTTTTGATAAGAACCAGTATGGCTACTCTATCGTCCGCCTTGCTGCATCAGGAATGACGGATACCAATACAGGCTCGGACTGGTCTTCAGTGAATTTTGCTACGCCAGCAGGCCCGAATGATGTCGGTGTCGGCGTGGTTGACTCTGATGGCGACGGCATCCCTGACAGCGCAAAAATCAATGGTAAAACTTTTGCCGGGCTGGATCTCTATGCCATGGGTGCCCGCCCTGGTCAACGTGATGTGTTCATGCAAATTGACAGTATGAACAGCAATGATCCCGGCATCATTTTGCGTCCGGAAGCCGCACAAAAATTGGTCGATACTTTTGCCAATAAAGTCTACAGTGCCGGCAAGAAAAAAATCGCATTACATATTGATGCAGGTAATTTATTCTCGCCGACAATCAATCCGGGAGCGTTCAACCTTGGTGGCGGTAAATCCGTCCCTTACACACCGTGTCTGGTAATGGAATATGACAAGGTCACGACGTCCGGCTGTACCAATCTGTACGATGTAAAGCGGATTAACCTCGATGTACGCCGTAAGCTGATTTTCCATTACGTCATTATGGGGCAGTCTCAGCAAGTGGATGGCAGTTGTGGTTCCAGCGGCCTCGGTGAGGTCAATGGCAATGATTTTATTATCACATTAGGGAATTGCGGCTTCAAAACTACTGCCGGCACACAAGTCACCTATCTGATTAATGCCCAAGCTGCAACGCTGATGCATGAGTTTGGTCATAACCTGGGCCTTTCACATGGCGGTAATGAAAGCAATAATTACAAGCCCAACTATTACAGCATCATGAACTACATGTATAGTTTCCCAGGCTTAAGCGCAAATCCAAGTAGTACTCAGGCAGCCAACCGTTTTTATCTGACCAACAAAACCTACGCCAAGGCTACTGGTCTCAACATCTGCAACATCGATAATTCGCCTTGCGGCAACAGCTTTATCATGGATTATTCGAACGGTAGCAGTATCGATCTGGATGAAAATAACCTGAACGAATCTCTGAATATCGGCCGTGGCGCAGTTGCTGGCGCTTACGCGGATTGGGACAACAGCAATAGCCAGACGAGCGGCACATTTGCGTTCAACATCCACAATCCGGATACGACGACAAGCCTGAGGGTGCTCAAGGATTACAACGACTGGGATAATTTGGTGTTGCCATTAGCGCGTACTTTCCAGGGTGTGAATTCTGGTGCCGTATTGCCAACGATGCAGCCGGTCAAAGAAATTGTCCGTAAAGATACGATGAGTGACAGGCCACGAAATCTGGTCTACGAAGATCCGAATCTATTGCCGAAGCACTTAGATTCAATACGACGAACTCAACACTAACCAGAACAGCCCGCAATCGAAAGACTGCGGGCTTTTTTCATAGTCATTCCATCATTTCTGAGCACTCAGGGTGTCCACTGTAGCCCCTGTCTCAGCAAACATCCGCTTACCCTGGAATCATAGTTAACAATAATTGTCATCCCGAGGATTTAGTTAATTACTGCCATATCCATTACAATGCGGACACTCCTGTGTGACTCGTTATATCCATCTCCTTTCGGGATCAGATAACGGATATCGGTCACAAAGCTATGCATGTTACTCAATAAAATTAGTGATTATTCAAATATGGACATCTCTTTGGCCGATGTAAAAAATGCGGCAAGTAATGAAGACTTACATACGATGGCCTGGAATCACTCAATGTTTCCCCTGTTTGCAATAGATATGGCTTCTGGTCAGTTGCTTGACGTGAACCGCGCAAGTGAATTGCTGACTGGCTATGATCGGGCAGAATTGATAGGCATGTCATATCAATTATTGTTTCCAGAAAACGAGCGCAGCTCCCTGCACACGACTCTGCTCACCGTATCGACACCTGCCGTTCTCAAAGATCTGTATATACAGACAAAAGCGATGCAACTGATCCCGGTGGAAGTCTCACTGGCAACGATGTTTGAAAATCAGGGTAGTTACCAGCTGATAGGCAGTTTCAGAAATCTGCAAACCATCGCAGACACTGAATATGAACTGGCGGCGAAGAAATGGGAATTATCAGCGTATGCCAGTGCCGCACTGGCACTGTCACAGGCAAGTTCAGCAGAAGAGTTAATGCAGTTGGTATGTGACGCCTTAACGCACGAACATCGCTACGTTCTTGCCTGGGTTGGTATCGCCGAAAACACCGCAGACAAACGTGTACGTATTGCCGCCGGATCCGGTTGCAGCAAAAACTATCTGACGGATTTGTCCGTCAGTTGGGCAGAAGACAGTCCCTGGGGGCAAGGCCCGACCGGGCTGGCGATACGCAGCGGCCTCACCCAGATGATGAAAGACGCTGAAACCAATCCCGGTTTTACACCATGGAGTAAAAAAGCAAAGCAGGAAAATATTCGTGCCAGCGTTGCCGTTCCATTCAAATATCAACACGATCAACATGGCGCCTTAACGGTTTACTCGTCAGAGCCTGAGACTTTCGGCAAAACTATGCTGGAATTATTCGAGCATCTGGCGGGAGAAATTGCGCACGGGCTGAATAAATTTGCTCAGAATGCCGTTATCGACAGCGAACGGCAGCAGCGTGAAGCAGCACAGTTGAACTTATCCAATGCCCTGGGTGCGGCAATCCGTGCGATGGCAAAAACAATGGAAAATCGTGACCCGTATACTTCAGGTCATCAGGACAGAGTATCTGTGATTGCCTGTGGCATTGCGCAACGGCTGGGCTGGAGTAGCGATCGCTTGCAAGCACTGCAAATGGCAGCAGTCGTGCATGACATAGGAAAAATTGCGATTCCGATTGAAATTCTGACCAAACCGAAGCGCCTGAGTGATGCTGAGTTTCTATTGATGAGTGAACATCCGTACACCGGCTACACCATACTGAAAGATATACCGTTCCCGTGGCCTGTTGCAGAAATTGTTTATCAGCATCACGAAAAAATAGATGGTTCCGGCTATCCGCGTGGATTGCAGGGAAATGAAATTTTGCCGGAAGCACGCGTACTGGCGATCGCGGATATCGTCGAAGCAATGGCCTCGTATCGACCTTATCGACCGGCTTTAGGTATAGAAAAAGCACTGCATGAAATTGAACTGCTTGCAGGTAAACAGTTAGATGCTGAATATGTTGCCGTTTGTGCCCGGATGTTCAGAGAGGAAAATTTTGCATTACCTTTGCCGGATCATCTCTGATCGGAAGCCAGATACAGCGAGATATCCACGCGGCTGACTTTTTACCCGGAAGACAGATCGTTTATTCTATTAAATATAATTTTTTCACAGAACATCATTTCATTGAGAGTTTCATCCGCGCGACGCTGATCAGCTCAGGAAATGTCGAATCAAATTTATGATGATGCACAACGATATGCACAACGATACGCATGACGACACAGAAGATGACTATAAAACTGCGGCAGAACGCAACGCCGCGGCTGCACGCAGCACCTGGACCAGCGTTGTCGTCAATCTTGCGCTGACCGCGCTGCAAATCAGCGTCGGTATATTCGGAAAATCACAGGCACTGATCGCCGACGGCATCCACTCTCTATCCGACTTAGTGGCAGACTTTGTCGTTCTGTTTGCCAGCCATCACAGTAAAAAAGATGCGGATGAAGATCATCCTTATGGACATCAGCGTTTTGAAACAGCAGCCTCGCTGATACTTGGCATGTTATTGTTAGCCGTTGGTATCGGCATGTTATGGTCAGCATTCAGAAAGCTGGAATCACCGGAAAGCGTGCCTCAGGTGCACAGCATTGCTTTGTGGGTCGCTGGCAGCGCGTTGATTTCCAAAGAGCTGTTATTCCGTTACATGCTGACCATTGCACAAAAAGTAAAATCCAGCATGCTCGTTGCCAATGCCTGGCATGCCCGCTCAGATGCAGCCTCTTCGCTGGTGGTCGCCTTGGGTATTATCGGCAATCTGGCTGGTTACCCGATTCTTGACCCGATTGCAGCGCTGATCGTCGGCTTTATGGTGGCGAAGATGGGCTGGGAGTTCAGCTGGGAAGCGCTGCATGACCTGATGGATCGCGCTGCCGATGATCAGGAAGTACAGGCAATACGTCAGACACTGCTGGAAACCCCGGGCGTGATTGATGTGCATGATGTGCATACCCGCAAGATGGGCGACATGATCGTCGTCGATGCACACATAGAAGTCGATGCAACGATAACGGTAGAGGCCGGACACGACATCGCTGTTGAAGCCCGACAACGCGTGATGTTACGCCACCGCGTACTGAACCTGATGACGCACATCGATCCCTGGAAACGCCCGGACCGGGATCATACAGAACAGGTCAGCAAGCCCTGATAAAATTGAATTATTGGCCTGAGCGTTTGCAGATGGGCGAACTGCAAACGCTCAGGCCACTATCTTTCCTCACTTCCAACCGCATTTCAACTCACGCAGTTTGTATGCGGCGACCGCGAACGCAGTCACTGCAATCGCGTCATCTTTCTGAACAAACACAGATTGCTTGTCTGAGCTTGCTATAGCAAAGTATTATAGAAAAAATTCATACGCAGGCACCACCATTGAGCTTGATCGAATGGTCACCACACGCTCTGCGATACACTACCTTTCCACGCACATGCTGCGTGTCATCTTGCCATCCACGGCAGAGACCCGGAAAGTTTCTCCGCTAGTGCCCGCACTGGTATCACCTCAGTAACATTGTCAGTCATGCTCACCGGGCTGTCTGAAGAAAGGAATTGAATGGATCACGGCGTATCTCTGATCACCACTGTCGCGGCCGCTTTTGGCGTCGCACTCATTCTTGGCTTCATCGCTGAACGGATTAAAGTACCCGCCTTAGTTGGTTATCTTGTAGCGGGCATCATTATCGGACCGGCTTCGCCAGGCTTTGTGGCCGACGTCAACATTGCTTCGCAGCTTTCTGAAATCGGCATCATGTTGCTGATGTTCGGCGTGGGCCTGCATTTTTCTCCTGCCGACCTGCTTGCGGTCAAACGTCTCGCCGTGCCGGGAGCTATCGTGCAGATGGGATGTGCCGCTTTACTCGGTATCGGACTTGCCTCGTGGTGGGGTTGGTCGTTTGGTGCGGCGCTGGTATTCGGCTTGTCCTTATCCTGCGCCAGCACGGTAGTGTTGCTGAAGTCATTAGAAGCACGCAATCTGCTCGATACCATGAATGGCAAAATTGCCGTAGGCTGGCTGGTGGTACAGGATCTGGTGACGGTCATGGTATTGGTGTTGCTGCCTGCATTGGCTGGCATACTCGGCAGTCATACCGCAGTGGCCAACAGCGGTTCTTTGTGGTCAACAATAGGTCAGACACTGCTGCAAGTCACTGCATTTATTGTACTGATGCTGGTCGTTGGACGACGCCTGCTGCCGTGGATGCTGTGGCAGGTTGCGCGCACTGGTTCGCGTGAATTGTTCACCTTATCCGTGATCGCAACAGCGATTGGTATTGCCTATGGTGCGGCCGAATTATTCAAAGTGTCATTCGCGCTCGGTGCATTTTTTGCGGGTTCAGTCATGCGTGAATCGGAATTCAGTCATCGTGCCGCAGAAGAATCGCTGCCTTTACGAGACGCATTCTCGGTACTGTTTTTCGTCTCGGTCGGTATGCTGTTTGATCCGTCGGTGCTGGTTGACCGGCCGCTGCATGTATTGGGCGTGGTTGCGATTATCCTGCTGGGTAACTCCATCCCGGCGGCCACGCTGGTACTGGCCTTTAAATATCCGCTGAATACGGCGCTGACGATTGCCGCCAGCCTCGCTCAGATCGGTGAATTCTCATTTATTCTGGCCGGACTCGGAAAATCCATCGGTTTGTTACCAGCCGAAGGTGTCAATCTGATTCTGGCGGGCGCACTGATTTCTATCGCACTGAATTCCTTCATCTTTACCGCGATATCACCGTTCCGCCGCTGGATACTGGATCGTTCGGCATTGGCACGTCGCCTGGAAGTTAATCTCGACCCTTACGCCGAACTGCCTATGAGTACCGAGCGCAAATATCTGGAGGGACAAGTGGTGCTGGTCGGCTACGGTCGTGTCGGCAGACGTATTGCGAAAGCACTGGATGAACGCGGTATTCCTTACGTTGTGGCAGAACAAAACCGTGAAGTGGTAGAAGATTTACGTAAAAATGGCCGAGCCGCCGTGTCAGGTAATGCAGGCGATCCGGCTGTGCTGATTCAGGCACATATCGCCAACGCCGCGATGCTGGTGGTGGCGACACCGGATACGATCAACGTCCGCCAGATGGCTGAAACGGCACGCACGCTCAACCCGACTATCGAAATCATTCTGCGTACCCATAACGAAGAAGAATCCGTCCTGTTGCATAACGAGGGTATCGGTTCCGTATTCTTTGGTGAAGAAGAATTAGCCAAGGGCATGACCAGCCACGTTCTGGATCGCTTCGCACCAGGCACGACCATTACCTCGGCACATTCTCATTAAGAAAAAAACAGATCGCCCACTTTACAATCGGGCGATCTGTTTCAGCACTAAAGCGGTTTCAATACGGATACAGCTACAGCGTTTTTTGATCGCGTCTGAGCGCGCGTTTGAGCTCGCTTTTCAGCGCTTTTTCTTGGCTTCAATCTTGATGACCTGGAAAATTCCTTTCGCATCAAGATATCCCTTCGCTTCGACATACATCCCATTCACATACTGGCCGCCATCTTCCCAACGGGCTGCTGACAAATTTGCATTTAATACAGAGCTGCCGGTCAACGAGCACGTTGCAGGGTAGCTGGTGCAGTTCAAAGTGGCATAGATTTCAAAGTTACGATTGCCACTCGACAAATCACTGCTATTGCCGGTTCCGGTTGAAATACCTGTCGTCGCCCCTTTCAGCTCCACCTTCGTCGCCACCAGTATGCCATTCACGAGATTGCCTTTTATCTCGACATAACTATTGTTCGCGAGAGTGCTGACGCCATACTCAAAGCGTGCTTTACTCGCATCGACCTGCACACCTTGTACGGTAAAGCTGGAGAGAGACACATAATTTCCCACAATTCCATACAGTTCCTGCTTATAGCTACCGGTATAAATAACCTGGCCATTGACGCCCAATACGTCCACGCTGCGGCCATTACCTTCGAGTTCAATCTGGCTGGCAACGATAGTGCCGACCGACGACAGGCTACCTTTCACCTCAACTACTGCACCAATCGCAGGCGCTGGCAAATTACCGATATCGACTTTGGTGCCTGATACAACAATGCTGGTTCCGCTGACCGAATCAACAATGCCTTTTATTTTGACGATGCTGCCGGTGGTGAATGTGGAACTGCCGGAAGTCAACTCACCTGCTCCCAATACCAGCACTTTCGTTGCAATGAGTTTGCCGTTGACTGGTGCCGCAGCAGAAATAATCCTGACATCAGAGCCAACCCGGATCAACGCACCTTTGGGAACAACTTTGTCGGCGCTATAAGAAACGTTGATGCCATTGACCAGCGTAAAACTGTCATTGTTCGCAGTCGTCGATGCAACTATCCCGCGCAACGCAACACCGCTGATCGCACCAGACGTCTCTGCATACGACTCGATCCGTGTAGCAACAAAACTGCCATCGGCCTGAGGCAGCCCATACACCTCAATCTGATTACCGACGAGTAACCCGGCAAGTGTCGTTGTATTGCCATCGAACACCGTATTGTTCGTCACCTTCACCAACTGATCGTTAACACGCAAAGTGCCAAGTTGCAGATCAATTCCGGTAATTTTTCCACGCAATCCACCAACAATACGGATATCTGAAGCGCTGCCAGCAGCACTTTTTTCATCTACATTTCCCGCCACCGCGACCGTGGTGCCAAGCCCGATCACCGATTGATATTTCGCCGAGCCATAAGGATCATCGCCATCATGCACAAACGCGCCGACAGTTTCAAAGCGAACGCCATTCACAATGATAGAACCAAGACCCGCCACCGGACCGGTATAGGTACTTACTGCAAGCGGTGGATTGACTACTGACTGAGGCGGGGATGACACCGATGTGCTGCTACCGCCACCACCGCAAGCGCTCAGCACAAGCAATGCGCCAGCACTGGTAGTCATCAATTGAATTCGGGATTGCCATTGGCGAGTAAAACCTGAAGATCTGATCATGTTGGATTCTCCTTTTGTCTTATGTTTGTGAATATGACTGGCACAGCAGATCGGAAGAGAATTGATCAGACTGTCGGCAAAAGTATGTGCAGTAAAACTTAAGGCAAAATTAAGTTGTACCAATACAGTCACAGTCCGCTTGAAAGATGTGTGCGTTAGCGCACCGAAAAATAAGGCCATGCGGAATAGCATTCCAGCCACAGACCCTGCGACGCCATCATTTCTGATGCGAGTGCCGGAAAATATCGCTTGAAAACCGGCACGCAGCCAATGCTCCCCTGCTTTTCAATTCACGGTCTGTAGCTCAGAAAGAATGTGAAATTTGAAAACGATCAAAGAAATACTGCACAGCGGGTTTCATCTCCTGCGAATGATCTCGTTTGGTCAATTCCTGCGGCTACGCTCGCAGATATCGCCTCTTATCAGTGAGCCACTATTGCGGGCGGAATTATTCAGTGCAACGCAGATGGAGCAACATGGCCGCAACCTGGCTGGCAGGCATCAGCTCAGCAGCGTATTTGGTCAGGATCAGTTGCTGTCCCGTCTTGCAGAAAACGAAGTCATCATCATCAATACATGTCACACGCTGACAGAAGCCATCAAATCCGGTCATCAGGCGACACCTGCCGCTGTCTGGTTACTGGATAACACCTATCTGATCGAAGAGCAGATACAGACAGCAAAACGGCATTTGCCGAAAAATTACAGTAAAGAATTGCCGCGTTTGCTGCATGGTGATACCGCTGGCAGACCCCGGGTTTACGATATTGCGCTGGAGACGATTTCGCATGGTGACGGCAGGGTTGACCCTGAAAATTTACGTCGTTTTATCAGCGCCTACCAATCCGTGTCTACCCTGAAGCTGGGTGAGCTATGGGCCGTCCCCATCATGCTGCGGTTGGCGTTGATAGAAAACCTGCGGCGTATCGCCACACGTCTGAGCATCACTCAGAATAATCGCAAGTTGGCAATATTGTGGGCCGACGAAATGGTAGAGACTGCCGATCTCGAACCCAGTAATCTGATATTGCTGGTCGCGGATATGTCACGCTCACACCCACCGCTGGACAGCGCCTTTGTCGCTGAATTTGTGCGCCGTCTGCGCGGCCAGGCACCGACCCTGACACTCCCTCTCAACTGGTTATCGCAACGCCTGGCAGAAAACGGCCAGACCATAGAAAATCTGGTGCAACAAGAATCACAAAAGCAAGCCTCGGATCAGATATCCATCAGCAACAGTATCGGTAGCCTGCGATTTTTAACATCGATGAACTGGCGTACCTTTGTTGAGGACATGAGTGCGGTCGAGAAAATACTACGCCTGGATCCGGCGCTGATTTACCCGGAAATGAATTTCACCACGCGTGACAAATACCGCCACACCATAGAGAGAATCGCCAAAAGCAGCCGCCTCACTGAAACAGAAGTCGCGGAAATGGCAATTCATCTGGCGACACAATCAACTGCAGAAACAGGGCATGACGCCAGGCGTACGCATGTCGGTTACTACCTTTTAGCAGAAGGACTCGCTACGCTGGAAGACGCAACTGAAACACAGTTTTCTTTGAAACAAAAAGCCAAACGTATACTCGCGAAATCCAGATTCAGACATTACACCGAGGGTATTTTTCTCCTTACATTGGGAGTGACCGGTATATTGATCAGTCCTGCAGTGGCAGATCAGGCTCCCCCCTATTTTCTCGCCTTGTTCCTGATCTGCGCTTTATTGATGAGCAGCCAGTTTGCCGTCGTCTTGCTTAACTGGCTGGTGACCAATATCGCCGCGCCGCATCACTTGCCTCGTATGGATTTTTTACACGGAATTCCAAAAGAATTCAGCACCCTGGTCGTAGTACCGACCATTCTGATCGACGACACTGACGTTGAATCGCTGACAGAGGCGATAGAAATACGATTTCTGGCAAATCGCAATGAACATATACGTTTTTGCCTGCTCACCGATTTTGCCGATGCCGCAACGGAAATACTTTATTCCGATAGCGAATTACTGCACGCTATGAAAGAAAAAATTGTCGCACTGAATCATAAATATCCACGCGATGCAGGCGATTATTTTATTTTGCTGCATCGTCCTCGCTTATGGAATCCGCAAGAACAGGTCTGGATGTCGTATGAACGCAAGCGCGGAAAACTGAGCAGCCTCAATCATTTCTTGCGAGGCGGAGAACAAAACACATTCTCTGTTGTGGTCGGTGACACCAGCGGCTTTGATCAGATCCGCTATGTGATCACTCTGGATACAGATACTGTGTTGCCGCGGGATGCTGCATCATTAATGATATCAACCATGGCGCATCCGCTGAATCGTCCTTTTTATGACGAAGTTAAAAAACGCGTCACCATGGGATATGGCATTTTACAGCCACGCATTGCTGTCAACATTCCCTCATCAGATGCATCCCGATACGAATTATTAGTCGGTGGCGATACTGGCATCGATCCTTATACCCGAACCGTATCGGATGTCTATCAGGATATTTTTGGTGAAGGTTCTTTCGTTGGGAAAGGTATTTACGATGTCGATATGTTTGAAACGGCACTCCATCAATGTCTTCCGGAAAACCGCATACTGAGCCATGATCTGATTGAGGGATGTTATATCCGCTCAGGCCTGCTGAGTGATGTGCAACTCTACGAGCAATATCCATCCTCCTATCTGACCGATATGCGCAGGCATCACCGCTGGGTACGGGGCGACTGGCAGATAGCCGCATGGATATTCCCCAAAGTACCGCATCTGAATGAAGATAGAAACAAACAAGGTTCGGTGCTGCCCAATTCTCTTTCAGCATTATCACGCTGGAAACTGCTTGATAATTTACGGCGCAGTATCGTCCCGTCAGCAACGTTACTTTTTCTTTTAGCAGGCTGGAGTTTTCTCCCGACACCCTGGTTTTGGAGCAATACGGTATTCGCTCTGATTCTTCTGCCACCGCTGCTTTCTCTCTGCCTGACTTTGTTGCGTAAGCCGAAAGATGTGCTTTTTATACAGCACATCAAGGCCAGTCTGGCCGATGTCCGCCGCCATCTGGCGCAAGGATTGCTGACGTTCTGTTTTCTGCCTTATGAGGCAATGGTCAACATGGATGCCATTCTTCGTACCTTGTGGCGTATCAACTTCTCACACCGTCGCCTGCTTGAATGGAGTCCCTCGATCATCGGCAAAAAAAATCAGGACAACACCCTGTTCAGCCATCTGCGTCTGATGTGGATAGGGCCAGTACTGGCAACCATACTGCTGGCAAGCTTCAGCTATACACACAAAAATGCCTTGCCTGCCGCATTACCGCTAATTCTGTGTTGGTTTTTTTCGCCGTTTCTGGCGTACTGGATCAGTCAGCCAACGATCAGGCAAGCCAAACAACTGTTACCGGCACAAAATACTTATCTGAGACTACTGTCACGTAAAACCTGGTCATTTTTTGACCGCTACGTCACCGCGGAAGATAACTGGCTGCCGCCTGATAATGTACAACTGCAACCAGTCGCAGTCACAGCGCACAGAACGTCACCAACAAACATCGGGCTGTCGTTGCTCGCCAATCTGATCGCCTATGATTTCGGCTATCTGACTGGCGGCGATATGCTGACCCGCACCAGAAATACCTTTGCCAGCCTGGAGAAAATGCAACGCCATCTGGGGCATTTTTATAACTGGTATGACACCCGTACATTGGAACCTATGCTGCCAATGTATGTATCGACTGTCGATAGCGGCAATTTCTCAGGGCATCTGCTGACGCTCAGGCCTGGCCTGCTTGAAATGACAGACTGCGCAATAGTTCATCCCCGTCTGTTTCAAGGTCTGCTCGATACCTATCTGCTGATCCAGCTCAGCGCTAAGGAAAAAACGACAGAAGACCAGCGGGATATGCTGCGTGAACTTCAGATGCTGTGCGCTCAGATGCCACACTCATTCAGTCGCATTCATCAGCATCTGAAAAAATTAGCCCTCGGCGGCGGACACTTGCTCAATCGTATGGAACAAATGCCTGAAGCAGTCATGGATCGCTGGGCACTTGCCTTTGTATTGCAATGTCAGCAGCAGCTCGCTGAAATAGAGATGCTGGCGCCATGGCTGGCGTCACCGGCAGTCACGGATTACATAGCGATCTACCCGCAACTGGATATCGTGCCAAGCTTGCGTGACCTGGCACAATTGCGTCTGCAAGGCTATGCAAGTAAAGAACAGAATCTGTCAGTTGATCAATGTGCTCAGCAAGAAGCTAATGATGCTGCGCTGTTTTCCGCAATCAGTGAAGCCAATTTACAAGCGACTTCCCGCCTCGTCCAGATTGAAAAATTAGTGCAGCAGGCACTCAGATTTTCTGAAGCAGATTACGCATTTCTGTATGACAGCACAACCCACTTGCTGGCCATCGGCTACAACGTCAGCGATCACAGACGCGATCTCAGTTATTACGATTTGCTGGCATCAGAAGCGCGCCTGGCCAGCTTCATCGCGATTGCTCAGGGACAAATACCGCAGGAAAGCTGGTTCGCACTGGGTCGCCAGTTAACGCTTGCGGGCGGCAAACCTATACTCATGTCCTGGAGCGGATCGATGTTTGAGTATTTAATGCCGCTCCTGATCATGCCTACGTATCAAAATACGATATTGGAGGAAACCTATCATGCTGCTGTCGAACGACAAATTCAGTATGGTCAGCAGCGCAGCGTACCGTGGGGTATATCCGAGTCTGGCTACAATGCTTTTGATGCCAATTTAAATTATCAGTATCGCGCCTTCGGCATACCGGGATTAGGCTTTAAACGCGGGCTGGGTGATGATCTCGTGATTGCACCTTATGCCTCGATGATGGCATTGATGATAGAACCCGAACAAGCTTGCGACAATCTCGAACGGCTGTCAGCGCAAGGTTTTGAAGGTGACTTTGGCTTTTTTGAAGCGATAGACTATACCTCGTCTCGTGTTCTGCGCGGTCAGAGTCACACCGTCATCAGCTCATACATGGCGCATCATCAGGGAATGGGATTTTTATCCTTAGCGTATTTATTGCTGGATCGTCCACTGCAAAAACGCTTTGAATCTGACCCGGTATTACAGGCGACCATCCCTTTACTGCATGAACGTGTGCCATTGGCAACTGCGCATTACGCTAATACCGCCGAGCTTGCCGATCTGCGCAGCAGTAAGCTCAGCGAGGAAATACCGTTACGCATATTATCCGAGCCCAACTCACGCATACCGGAAGTACAGCTCTTATCCAATGGTCGCTATCACGTGATGGTAACGAATGCGGGCGGGAGTTACAGCCGCTGGGGCGATCTCGCCGTTACCCGCTGGGCGCAGGATGGCACGAAAGACAGCAGCGGCACTTTTTGTTATGTCAGAGATATAGAAAGTCATCGCTACTGGTCTACGACATACCAGCCTACACTGGTCGCACCGAAAAACTATGAAGTTATTTTTTCAGAAGGCCGCGCCGAATGTCGTCGCTCCGATAACAACATCGACCTTCATACTGAAATAGTGGTGTCACCGGAAGATGACATTGAATTACGTCGTACACGCATGGTCAACCGTTCACGTTATCGCCGGACGATAGAATTCACCAGCTATGCAGAAGTTGTGCTAGCACCCGCCGCCGCCGATAACATGCACCCGGCGCTGAGCAAGCTATTTGTGGAAACGGAAATACTGCGCGATCAGTACGCCATTTTATGTAAACGGCGACCCCGTTCTGAATCCGAACAAGTTCCGCTCATGTTTCATCTGATGGCACTGCATGGCGCGAATGCTGATGCGATATCCTACGAGACAGACCGCATGCGCTTCATCGGTCGTGGAAATGACCTTGTTCATCCGGCAGCGATGCAAAACCTAGGTGCATTGTCGGACACAGAAGGCTCGGTGCTGGATCCGGTTGTCGCCATCCGCTTTCAAATCACGCTGGAGCCTGAGCAAACTGCCACGCTCGATATGGTGACGGGTATCGCCACAACGCGTGAATCCTGCTTGCGACTGATAGAAAAATATCAGGACAGGCATCTCGCAGAACGCGTCGTCGATCTGTCATGGACACATAGCCAGGTGGTCTTGCGACAGTTAAACATCAGTGAAAAAGATGCGCAGCTTTACGCCATCCTGGCGAACTCTGTTATTTATGTGAACTCATTGTTACGGGCCAATCAGGACATCCTGCGACAGAATGCCCGAGGTCAGTCCGGCTTGTGGAGTTATGCTATTTCCGGCGACCTGCCTATCGTCTTGCTGCACATCAGTCGTCAGGATCATATCGACCTCGCCCGGCAACTGATACAGGCGCATGCTTATTGGCGCTCACGCGGGCTCGCCGTTGATCTGGTGATCTGGAATGAAGATCATGCAAATTACAGACAAGCGTTACAAGAGCAGATCACCGGCCTGATTTCATCCGTCACAGGTCTGGATTCGGTTGAACGTCCCGGCGGCATCTTTGTCCGTCTGCTGGATCAGATTTCCACCGAAGACAGAATCCTCTTTCAATCGGTCGCCTGTGTCGTCTTAAGTGATCAGCGCGGAACGCTGTCCGACCAACTGAACCGCCGCGATTTGCTGGAGATACGTATACCAGCGCTGATCCCCGTCAGATCACGACTACGTTCGTTAGCGAATTCACTGCCAACGCCCGTCGCCAGACATCTGCAATCAGACAACGGTCTGGGAGGCTTCTCCGCTGATGGCAGGGAATACATCATCACTACGGACAACAATCAACGGACACCGGCACCGTGGGTCAATGTGTTAGCCAACCCCACGTTTGGCAGCGTGATCTCGGAAAGTGGTCAATCTTATACCTGGGGCGAAAATGCCCATGAATTCAGACTGACGCCGTGGAGTAATGACCCAGTCACCGATAACAGTGGGGAATGTTTCTATATTCGCGATGAAGACAGCGGCAAATTCTGGTCGCCAGCTGCGCTGCCATGCCGGGGCAGCGGCGATTATGTCACCCGCCACGGTTTCGGATACAGCACATTCAGTCACACCGAAGATGACATCAGTTCAGAACTGACCGTCTATGTCGCAATAGACTCGCCAGTCAAATACTCGGTATTAAGAATCAGCAATCAGTCGGATCATCCACGTAAACTCAGCGCCACCGGTTATGTGGAATGGGTCTTGGGTGATCTTCGAGCCAAGACTGGTATGCACATCGTCACGAGCATTGACACTGCCAGCGGAGGTATCTGTGCTCACAACGCCTACAACACAGAATTTACCGGACGCACCGCATTTTTCTGTACCGATGCCAGCACGTTTACGGTCACCGGTGATCGTCATGAATTTATTGGCCGCAACGGCAATTTGCAGCGTCCGCAAGCAATGAACAGGACGCGTCTGTCAGGCAAGACCGGTGCTGGTTTCGACCCATGTGCGGCGATACAGATCGCTTTTGAGTTAGCACCGGGGCAAACACGCAATATCGTCTTCACCTTAGGCCTGGCCGATCAGAAACAACAAACGGCGCAACAACTGATTACCCAGTTGCGCGGCAGCCATGCGGCAGATGAAGCGCTGATCCGTGTTCATCAGCACTGGGCCGACACACTCAATATGGTGCAAGTGACGACGCCGGACAAAACGCTGAATATTCTGGCGAATGGCTGGTTGCTGTATCAGACCATCGCTTGCCGCTTGTGGGCACGCAGCGGTTTTTATCAGTCCGGTGGCGCGTTTGGCTTCCGCGATCAATTGCAAGATACGATGGCGCTCGCACATACTGCACATCAACTGGCGCGCGATCAGATTTTATTGTCGGCTGCGCACCAATTCATTGAAGGCGATGTCATGCACTGGTGGCACCCGCCGACACAAAGAGGTGTGCGTACCCATTGTTCCGATGATTATTTATGGCTGCCATTTGCCGTCGCACGTTATGTCCACAATAGCGGCGACAGCGGAATACTGGATGTGCAGGTCGCCTATATTGAAGGCCGCGCCGTCAATCCTGAAGAAGATTCATATTACGATCTGCCTGCCCGCTCCTTACATTCCGCCAGCATTTATGATCACTGTGTCAGAGCAATCCGGCACGGCATGCGCTTTGGTACGCATGACTTACCGTTAATGGGTTCCTGCGACTGGAACGACGGCATGGATAAAGTAGGCGCTCAGGGTAAAGGCGAAAGCGTATGGCTGGGCTTTTTCCTGCATCAGGTGTTAAACGAGTTTGCTGATATCGCCCAGCTCAGGGAAGATGCTGTTTTTGCTGAACAATGCAAAACACAGGCCATCACATTAGCGCGCAACATTGATCTGCAGGCGTGGGATGGCGCCTGGTATCGCCGTGCTTATTTTGATGACGGCACGCCCTTGGGTTCGCATGAAAATATCGAATGTCAGATCGATTCGATTTCACAAAGCTGGTCCGTATTATCCGGCGGCGGAACGCAAGAACATCGCCAGCAGGCAATGCAATCGCTGCATGAACGTCTGGTGCAGAAAGACGATGGCCTGATACTCTTGCTGGATCCGCCATTCAATCAGGCGGGGAAAAATCCGGGCTATATCAGCGGCTATGTTCCCGGCGTCAGGGAAAATGGCGGTCAATATACGCATGCAGCGATCTGGGCAGCAATGGCATTTGCAAAAATGGGCGACACCGCAAAAGCCTGGGAAGCATTCGATATCGTGAACCCGCTGCGCCATGCAGATACCCCCACCGGTATCGCACGATACAAGGTGGAACCTTACGTCATCGCTGCCGACGTCTATGGTGTGGCACCACATACAGGTCGCGGTGGCTGGACCTGGTATACAGGCTCTGCCGGATGGATGTATACCCTGATCGTGGAGTCACTGCTGGGACTGCAACGACATGGTCATTTCCTGACCATAAGCCCATGCATTCCAGCCAGCTGGGACGGTTTTGAGATTCACTATCAGTTTGGACTCAGCATGTATCACATCAGCATACGCGTCAGCCAGGAACCCAATGCCAGCGCGGGCATGTCGCTTGATGCGCAGCCATCTGAGGATCTGCGTATCGCACTGATCGACGATGGCGCAGTCCATCAGGTGGTGTACCGGCTGAGTCGGCCGGGGGAATCGCAATCAGATTCACTTTCACCGCATTAACATCGCAAAGAAGCCCCGTGTCGTCGTTAGTGACGCACGGGGTTCATCTGATGTAGATCAGGCAATCGCTTCGTAAGAGCCAGTGCCGTCTGGCCATGGCGTCAGCACTTCAAAACCGTCGGCAGTCACGACTACCATGTGCTCCCATTGTGCCGACAAGGAATGATCCTGCGTGACGACAGTCCAGCCGTCCTGCAGTTCTTTGACGCCACGCTTGCCGGCATTGATCATCGGTTCTATCGTGAAAATCATGCCTTCTTCGAGGCGCAAACCTTCACCACGTTTGCCGTAATGCAGTACCTGCGGCTCATCATGATAAATTTTGCCAATACCGTGACCGCAGTATTCCCGCACCACGCTGAAACCATCGCGATGCGCAATGCTCTGGATAGCATGGCCTACATCGCCCAGTGTCGCACCCGGGCGCACCTGCATGATGCCCGCCCGCATTGCCTCATAGGTCGTATTCACCAGTCGGCGCGCCTGTGGGCTGGGCTCTCCGGCAAAATACATACGGCTGGTATCACCGAACCAGCCGTCTTTAATCACAGCCACGTCGATGTTAACGATGTCGCCTTTTTTCAGAATTTTTGCCGGCGACGGAATACCATGACAAACCACATGATTCACCGAAGCACAAATCGTTTTTGGGAAACCGTGATAGCCGATATTGGCAGGAATCGCCTTGAGTTCATCCACGATGTAATCATGGCACAGCTTATCCAATTCTTCGGTACTGACGCCCGGTTTGACATGCGGCGTAATCATATCCAGCACCGCTGCCGCCAATTTGCCGGCGGCGCGTGACATGGCGATTTCGTCCGGCGTATTGATTTTGACTTTAGCGCCTCTCATTGCACACCTCCGGCCACGACGCCAGTGCCCGGCCCGGCTGTGCGGATAGAAGACAAAGTCTCCAGATCAAAGCCACCTGCCTGTTCGGCACGAATCAGCAACTGACAGATATCGCGGTGATCCAGATCAGGGTAAATTTCGGCCAACATGCCGATACGCATCCAGTGCTCGGCCTGCGCGTTGATAGAACGAGAGAGCGCATTGCTGGCAACACGCAGATTCTCATGCATTTGTTCGGAAATTTTTACGATGCCCATGGCTTTTATTATATATGAAACATAAACAATTCATATATTACCATAAAGCGCTGCAAGCGTTGCCAGCCAGCGCCTTTTCTAGCCCTGAGCGAGGACCTGCCAACTATTCCGCATCAAATTGCTGTGCTGGTGCCGCCAGTTGAAATGCTTCCAGCGATTCACACGCAGCAACGATGCGGCTGATCACGGGTAAATCGTCCAGCGGGCATTGGAAACGGCGCGCATTGAATACTTGCGGAATCAGGCAGCAATCCGCCAATCCCGGTGTATCGCCGTGGCAAAAAATGCCGGTGTGCGGGTCATTGGCCAGCAATTGCTCGACCGCTGCCAGCCCTTCATTCACCCAATGCCGGTACCAGTCGTTTTTCTGCTCTTCTGTGATGCCGATATTTTTTGTCAGATAAGCGAGCACCCGCAAATTATTCAGAGGGTGGATATCACAGGCGATCGTCTGCGCAATCGCTCTGACGCGGGCGCGCCCGTCGGCATCGTCGGGCAACAAAGCGATTTGCGGATAAGTTTCATCCAGCCATTCGATGATCGCCAGCGACTGCGTGAGCACCGCGTGTTCGGTCTCCAGCGCAGGGACGATACCTAAGGGGCTTTTCTGTTTGTAATCTGCCTGTTTCTGTTGACCACCATCGCGCAGCAAATGCACAGCCACGGCGTCATAAGGCAGTTGTTTCAGATTCAGCGCAATGCGGACACGATAAGCAGCCGAGCTGCGGAAATAGGTATACAGCTTCATGGAAGAAAATTAAGTGTGATGATGATTGATCAGTCGGTTATCCGATACGCCTTTACTCGCATAACCAGAAAATACAGCCACTGTATTCTATTGAAGTTTGAGCGCTAACGTTCGCTTATCTTGTGCGAAATTTGCGTCGAATTTTCCCTGATCTTGCGTTCACCATTCATCACCGCACCAGCCACGACAATCACATCAGGCTGATCACCAATTTTCCTAATGTCTGCAAGGCCGCATCCATACGTGCATCAAAGCGATGACCATAATTGATACGCAAACAGTTTTTGAAATGCCGTTGCGCTGAAAACATCGGTCCCGGCGCAACACTGATACCCAATGATAATGCCCGCCGATGTACCTCTAATGCATCCACATGCGCGGGCAATTCTACCCACGAAAAATAGCCGCCACCCGGCCGCGTCGCTTTGGTCTCTGCCGGAAAATAACGGGCTATCGCCTCAATCACCGCGCTTTGCTGCACCGATAAAACATGCCGCAACTGCCGCAAATGGCGATCAAACTGCCCCTTCGCCAGATAATCCGCCAACGCCTCTTGCGCCGGAACAGACGCCGATAAGGTCGTGGTCAGTTTATGTCTGGCAACCGCGCTGGTGTAACGCCCCGGCATCGCCCAACCGACACGAAAGCCCGGTGCCAGCGATTTGGAAAACGACGAACAATGCATGACCAGCCCTTTGCTATCAAAGGCTTTTGCCGGCAACGGGCGGCGCTCGCCGAAATACAACTCGGCATACACATCGTCTTCAATCAGCGGTAATTCGTAGCGGGTGATCAGTTCCACCAGCGCGCGCTTTTTTTCATCCGACATCTGGCTGCCAAGAGGATTCTGGAAATTCGTCATCAGCCAGCATGCTTTCGGCTGATGCTGTTCTATCGCCTGCGCCAGCGCATTCAGATCAACGCCTTCACGCGGATGCGTCGGTACTTCAATTGCTCTCAAGCCCAGACGTTCGAGTGCCTGCAAGGCACCGTAAAAACTGGGGGACTCAATAATCACCGCATCGCCCGGTCTGGTCACGGCCAGCAGACATAAATTCAGCGCATCCAATGCGCCGCTGGTGATGATGATGTCGTCGGTGTGCACATGCATACCGCTGACCAGATAACGCAAGGCGATTTGCCGCCGCAGATGAATGCTGCCGGGCGTCAGATCATCGACCGTGCTCCACGGGTCCATCACCCGCATGCTGGCATTCATTGAACTGGCGAGCTTATCAAACGGAAACAATAAGGGGCTAGGAAACGCCGAACCCAAAGGCGCAACATCGCGCATTTTGGACGCTTCCAGAATATCAAATACCAGCCGACTGACATCCACTTCGGTCGAACTGCTGGCCGGGCTGGAAACGCGCTCCGGTTCCGGAGGCAGCTTTTTTGCGCCCGCAATCACGTAATAGCCACTGCGCTCTTTGGACCGTATCAGACCACGTGCTTCCAACAAATAGTAGGCTTCAAAAACAGTAGATGGGCTGACGCTGCGACTGACGCTGGTCTCGCGCACCGATGGCAATTTGTCCCCGAGTTTCATGACTCCGGTGCGGATGGATTGGGCGATATCTTCCGCCAGCGTCTCATACAATTTCATATTTTTTCTATCTGCGCAGCCATGTTTCAAAACAGTCATGCCTGATCATCAGCGGTGCTGTCCAACGCTTTTCTGCGTTGGACAGCACATCGCCCCGGCGACCTGGCCACTACCGTGGAACGAAGAACGTCGCTTTTTCAGAAATTTTCACCTGCTCATTATCCAGCGCCTGCAATTCGATATGAATAGGATTAGCACCTTGCACACCGTCACCGCCCGGCACCCGCACTGTCACCGGTACGATTCTGGATTCTGTCGGGCTCAGCGTCACTTCATTGGCCGTTTCCAGCATGATATTCGGAATGCCGCTGACACGAATCTGATAACGATGCACCTGCTCATCCGAATTCATGATATGCAAGCGATACACATTTTCTACCGCGCCTTCATTCACTATCCGCCCCATATTACCGCGATCACGGATCACATTCATTTTTAACGGCACATGCGTCGTCAGCGTATAAGCAAATGCGCCTACCATCGACATCAGAATCAGACTATAAATAAGCACCCGTGGACGCAGAATATTGCGCATGATCTGCTTCGTTGACAGCCCGTTCTGCACTGCATTTTCTGTTGTGAAACGAATCAAGCCGCGGGGTGAGCCTATCTTATCCATCACACTATCGCAGGCATCGACACAGGCCGCACAACCGATGCAATCATGCTGCAAACCATTGCGGATATCGATACCCGTCGGACATACCTGTACACACATAGAGCAATCGATACAACCGCCTTTGGCGATCATCGCAGGGTCAGATTTATTCAACACATTCCGTGGCTCGCCGCGCGCTTTGTCGTAACTGACAACCAGCGTGTCTTTATCAAACATCGAACCCTGAAAGCGCGCATACGGACAAAGGTAACGGCACATCTGCTCACGCATGAAACCCGCATTGCCGTAAGTCGCGAAACCATAAAACAAGATCCAGAATGCTTCCCACCGACCCAAAGAAAAACTCAGCACTTCGCTACCCAGCAAATGCACAGGAATGAAATAACCGACGAAGGTAAACCCAGTCCAGATACCAATCAATCCCCACACCGTATGCTTGCTGAATTTTTTAGTGAATTTTTTCAGATTCATCGACTGCTTCGCCAGCCGCATACGCGCACTGCGCGGCCCCTCGATCTTATTTTCTATCCACATGAAAATCTCGGTGTACACCGTTTGCGGACAAGAAAAACCGCACCAGACCCGCCCCGTCACCGCCGTGAACAAAAATAAGGAATAGGCGCAGATGATCAGCAGCACCGCCAGAAAAATGAAATCCTGCGGGAACAACACCAGACCAAATAAATAAAACTTACGCGCAGCAAGATCAAACAACACCGCCTGCCGCCCATTCCAGCTCATCCACGGCGAACAATAAAACACACATTGCGTGAGCCAGACAAAAAACCAGCGCCAGTTGGTATACCGCCCCTTAGACTGCCGGACATAAATGTCATCAAACTTCCTGTAAATACTCACTACGGATACGCGTGCGTCTGCCTGACTCATCATTTCACTCAATAGAAAAACAGAAATTAATCCCCGCCACCGCATAGTGCACACGACAACGGATGAGGAATAACGCAAACTTGTTCCGGCAAGGCATGGCCTCACATGAATTCACAGAACATCACCATCAGCGCCAGCGATCCAAGCAATGCACATCAGTAAAAGCTGTATCACCGCGAGCCATCACACCACCGTGGCGGTTTTGCGTCCATCCTGTGGATATAAAAAGAGACAGTTCAGATAAAACCGATGCAGAACACCCACCACCGCATCACCCACCATGAACCATCACCACTGGTATTGACGGTGCCAGTGTGCTACGGAGCAGAAGCAAAAAACAGTGGCAGAAACGGATGAAAAACCATATCAGATGGAAATTCAGTGGAGCGGATCAGAGAAATAGTGAAGTGAAAAGCGGCAGGAAACAGAGACGTCAAGAGTAAGTGCTTGGTGAGCGGATGCCTGCATTCCCCTACCGCGAATCTGTGTGTTGGATATCTACTTTGGAATGCTGGTATGAAGTTTATTAAGGTGAAGCAACAACAACGATACTGGGTGATTTAGCGTAAGTCCCATCAATAACAAAATAGTCATTTAACTCGCGAACACAATATCCAAATATGCCTTATCTAATTTTTCAGTCAGGTTTTCAACCTCATAGATGCACTCATCGTCATCCAGCAAATGCCCCAATCTTGTTTTTATCAGGCGAATAGCAAGACAAACCGCCTGCATTGCACTACCACCCTGAATATCAGGGTATTGAGGATCAACACCCTTTAGTTCCGCCGGACAAGCCCATGACAACTCATCGAGTTTATAAGGCTCACCGATCTGCCCGACCACCGGCACCTCACTTCCGTCTTTACGCACCCATAGCAGATTGATTGTCGCTACCGGCCGATACGCCGCACTTTTTGTCATGATTTATTACCTCATTAAAATACGATCTGATAACACCTGAAAACCGTCTCCATCTGGCTCCGCTACCACGATTTGATGACCGCTATAACGTCTCCCTGGGTCCCCCACTTGATCGCAGGGTCAGAATGCGGCATTTGATGCAGAAAACGACCGCCAATACGCCACTAAGTAAGGCACCAACAGCAAGAGATGCCAAGTACGCGATTACCTGCCAAGCGGCCAATAGCGTGGCTGGGATAAAGAGCGAGAGAGCGACCGTAGCAACGACACCACCAATTGCCGCCCCCGCGACGAAAATAACTGCAACTCGAATAGAAAAGGACGTTGGTTGAAAGATGCAAACAACAACGAACGCCATAGCTAATAGAAACACTGCTCCGGGGACTGCAACCAAAGCGGATAACAAAGGTGCCATAGCGTTCTAACGTGGAGCTAATCGGCGCCGGAAGGAGCGCAGCGAGCGCAGGGCACCAACACTGGCCAGCAAAATGCCGCAGGCATGGCCAGTGTTGGCATCCGCTTGACCGACCAGTAAGGCCACAACCTTCAGCGAGCCAAGGCCGCCCGTATTTTGGCAATACCATTCTTAAGCTCCGAGCAGAGGTTTGCGAAGTCACTAGAGTACGAACGATTCGATGCTTGTGGCTCTAGGATTTTGTGGTCAGCTTCGATACGAAGCTTTGCGACGTTTTTTAACGGACCGTTAAAAGCATCAGGCACCCCGAGCTTGGACTCAAGCAAGCCAAGAAGCTGCAAGCTGCTTAGCGGTCGCTTCGACTCGGGATGAATGAAGTCTTCTTGCGTTTGCCCGAAGCGATCTTGTAGCAAAGCCTTTAGTGCCGATTGTGAAAGCGCATCAGGCCCAACAACTTTGTACAGTTCACTCGCGCAGTCGCAGTACGATTTATATGTTTGCTCCACAGGCATTCGAAGATGGACGTTATCTGCGCGAGTGAAAAGCGACAATGGATTCAGGTCTGAGTTTGCGCCAACAACTTCAGTCAATAGATTGCGAATTGGATCAGGGTACTCAACCCATGCTCCTTCATATGTGCGATCAAGGAACCGTTGGAAGTTTTCATCTGAGGTATCTATTGATGGGTCGCTGATTTCATGAGCATGCCAGTAGCGCTGCTCTGAAGCCCCCATGTGCGCAAGATCTTTGTGAACTGCGCTCACTGCAATGCGTCCTGTTTTGAGCTGGCACTTGCCGTACCTTACGTAAAGATGTCGATCCTCACCTGCGTCGGAATTTGCCGTGATAGATCCTCCTGCGAGAGAGTCTTCAATTTCGTAAAACTCTGGGTGTTCAAAATATCTGGCAAGTACTTCTTCGTCGAAGAAGACTAAGCCGTACTGATGCGCACCAAGGTGAAGCCTGACGACGTACTCCGGCAAATTCTGTCTCGGGAGCTTCGAGCCATAAAAGGCATCGGCTAGGACTTGCTTTGATGGGAAGAAGACGTGGGTCCTAAGTGGGGCGGAAGTAAAGCCCGCTTGAGGATTTTCCAGGTCGAAAGATAGTTGAGTGAACTCGGCGTCACGATTTATCTTTCCGTAACCCGCTTCGCACAAAAGCTCAACTTCTTTGCATGCCTCTTCATTGGAAATGCCAAATTTCCTTCCCAAATCGGAGGCTGTTATTCCAGCGGGATTCTTGAACCACCTGTCTGCACACTCCGATAGGAACGCTTTTTGAATTTCATTCATGCTGTCGCTTCGGTCGTGTTTGGTTGTTGCCTAACTTGTTTTAAAGTGCAAAATGGCAAAATATCAGATGAATAGAAAATAGGCAACAAATTCCAATGCGTCGCAAGTCCTTATCTGGTATAGGCTTTTCGTTATACCAATGAAGTACACAGCATGTCCGCCATGCGCGCTCTTTTCCCACAATTCCTCAATGAAGTCCGGCATAGCTTGCAGTGCCAGTATGACGTCCTCGTCACTGAAAAACGCTAACTGCATTGAGGCTGGATTGGTTTGCACTGGTCTGCGTCATCGAACGAAAATAAAGGGGGCTTGAATGCGAGAGCGAGTAGTAGTGTCAGTTTTTTTGATCTCTATGCAGGCATTCTGATGCTGAAGGATAATGGGACATCGACTTCAACTCATCATTCAGTTGAGCACTTTTTGACTAATGTCTGAGCCTGTTTATCTGATTCGATTTTACGTTCATCCCTGAGGAGACTTCATGAAAAATACACTTTGTTCTACTATCGCTGCCGGTTTGATTTCGACTTCCGCTTACGCCGCTGACCGGCTTCCGACCATACCACCCGATCAATACACACCGGAACAACAAAAAGCTGCGGAAGAGTTTTTAGCGACGCGTAAGGTGCCCGTGTTTGGCCCGTTTGAACCCTTGATGCACAGCCCGCAAGTCATGTCGCAGGCCAGAGCCATGGGCGATTATTTGCGCTACAACTCGGCCATTGGCAATACCTTAAGCGAGCTGGCAATTTTAATCACCGCGCGCGAATGGACACAGGATTTTGAATGGTACGTGCATTATCCTATCGCGCTCAAAATGGGCATCAAACCAGAAATCGCCAACGCCATCGCCGACGGCACTCGCCCTGTCGGCATGACTGCGGACGAAGAAATTGTGTATGACTTTTCGACCGAGCTACATAAAAACAAGCGCGTCTCAGACGCCACATTCGCGCGCGCCGAAAAACGTTTTGGTAAAAAAGGCGTCGTCGATTTAACCGGCATCAACGCCTATTATTCTTTGCTGGCGATGCAGCTCAACGTCGCACAATATCAAGCGCCCAAAGAAAGTAAAAAACTCGTCCGTTTTCCAGAATAAACCTGTCCGGTCATTGTGAGAAATGGGGTGTTGAATAGTGAGCGTCAGCACCCTTCTTGTTCAGATGAGCAGGCCACGTTTGGGTGTGAATTTCGACGTTGAGATAGCGGGATCGCCACGATCCGATAAATTATTAAAGAATGCGGTCGTTGTTAGCGATTCCACGTCAACCGTCAAGTTACGTGTTTGCTTATTCGTCCAGGCATTTCTTTTGCAAGAGTTCGAAGATCATCCTACCCTCTTCATCAATTCTATCTTTCGCAAGATCAAGCGCCGTGAGCCCCATCCAGCCGGAGCATGTCGGATCTGCTCCAAGTTGGAGTAGTCGTTGAATCATATCGGTGGAACAAGTCCCGACGGCATATCCCAAAGGCGCGTGATCTTGCCAGCCATCACCGTCCGCTTGCCCATTGGCATCAGCACCTACGCTGATCAGATACTCAACCATCTCAAGTTGATTATTTGCCGCAGCAAAGTGCAACGGCGTTCGCCCGCAAATATCTATCGCATTGATCGCGCAAGCTTGCGACAAAAGAGACTTAGCTGCGGCAAGGTCTCCAACCTCAGCCGCTTGGTGCAACCGGGTATCAACATCGATTTCTGAGGGAATATTACCTAATCGCATAACGTGGAGTTGAGGCGCCTGCGCGGCTTTTTGCACGGGTCGCCTCGAACGCATGGTTAGCGAACATTGAGTTCAATGAGCGGTCCTCGCATTAGCTGACCAGACCCCGACCCAAAGCGACGGGGAACAGTTTCCGATTCAAGGCATTTCGTCCAGAGTGCCTGCGCCTGCTCTTCGGAGACCTGTTCGGTTGCAGTAGCGAACTCGACAAATCGCTTTATCAGCATGGCAATGACAGCATACGAAAATGAGACAACGTGTGGTAGCACGTAGTCTAGGTCTAAGCGACGGAAGCCGTCGTAAGCGAGCTTATCCTCCGAAGCAAGGATGTAGCTCATGAGCAATGCTCGATAGGTTCGATGGGTGTACTTGCTGAAGTCACTGTAGGCGGATCGTAGGCGCTCAAACTGTTCGTTCCCGTGCTGGGATTTAATGAATTCTCGAAAAACTCGGTGGGGTATGACCTCGTTCTCGTACCACTTAGCAAGATTAGCCTGTGCCTTCTCTCCGCCGTGGAAGAAGTAGAACGACGCATCCATTGTTTCGATGAAATCCCGGAATAGCCGCGAGACCAAACGATGCCGCTTATCGTTGGTAAGAGCCAATGCATCTGTCAAAGCACCGAGCGCGTCAACTTGCAACATCCACACTGCCTTTGCAACAGTCTTTTCGTCGCGAGCAAAGGCCCGATCCAATTGCGCGTAGTGCGCCTTTAGCTCACCAAGTACGGCATTGGCTTCGCGCGCAAACTGTTCCTGCCCTCCGTATTCATATGGTTCGGAGAACGCTTCGGCTGACTGTCGATCCCACACAAAGCTTGGCATAACCTGTTCGCTAACTTGTTTTAAAGTGCAAAATGGCAAAATATCAGATGAATAAAAAATAAGCAACGAGTTCCAATGCGTCGCATGTCCTTATCTGGTATCAGCTTTTTCGTTATACCGATGAAGTACACAGTATGTCCGCCATGAACGCGCATCCCCCTCAATTCCTCGATGAAGTCCGGCATAGCTTGCCGTGCCAGTAAGATGTCCTAGCCACTGAAAAACGGTAACTACATTGAGGCTGGATTGGTTTGCTTTGTTCTGGTCTGCGTCAACTACCGTAAATAGGAAAGGCTTGAATGGCGGGAGCGAGGGTTTGGATGGCGCTGCGGATTTGCATTTCCTACTGTGTGGCTAACCGCACGCAAATCACCGTTCTGAAACAATCATTTAGGCAAAAATCAGGGAGTATGTGCCAAAAACACCTTATTCTCAGCATAAAACAAGGGCGTTTAAAAATACTCCCCCCAGTATATTTAGCCCTTCGACAGACAAAATTTGAGGTAAACGACGCAGTTGGCGCGGCTCACGCTATCTGCGCCCTGCGCTTTTTGTAGTTCAGGCGAACAGTTCGACATCGGGCAGATTTGCCAGCACCTGGTCGTAAGTATCGTAGCTTCGCAGCGCGGTAACGACGACGGGTAAAGGCTCGCTCCAGACTTCGGGCAGATCGCGTTCATGCGGTGCGAGGATGGGAAATGCGAGCGCTTCCTGCGGCGGATGAAACTCTGCTGCTACGCCGGGTTTGTTGCCGCGCGCATCAATCCTGTACCAGCCATGTTCCGGCAGATAAACGGCGTTGAGGCCGTGCAGGCAATACGGCGCGCCGTCGCCGGTGACGGACAAGCGTTGATAGCACAGCCCGGTCGGAATGCCGTTCGCGCGCAGCAGCGCAGCGAGCAAGTGGCTCTTGGCGTAGCAGTAACCGGTGCCGTGCAGCAGCACGTCAGACGCTTTGCAAGTCACTGGGTTGAGCTTGTAATCGGAGCTGTGTTTGATCTGATCGCGCACAAAATGAAAGATGTGCCGTATCAGTTCATGCGTGTTAGTCGCGCCAGCGGATGCCGCGAGTTCCTGCGCTTTTTGCCGGATGGTGGGATGGTCAAGATCAATGTATTCGCTTGCGGATAAAAATTGCTTCATAAAAAATTCTGATGAAATGAGGAGTGTGCCGCACCACAAAATACACGATCAAGGTGCCACGAATTTTTAGATTATCACTGATAATGTTCGGCAGGCAGTGCGAGCCTCAATCGCGATGCAGGTCTGCGGAATAGTGAACATTGATTACCGGCCGGTTGCGCATTCTGCGACACGCGCTTTTGCCTGCCCCGCGCAGCGCCAGTAGCAAACGCTAACGCGAGCCCCAACGCCAGCGTGGTGGCTCACCTTTGAGCAGACAAACTGCGATCAGCGCGGCGCAGATGATTCCGAGGTAGAGATTAAATATCAATTGCCCCTGCGTTGGCAGCAAGACGACAGCACCGGCCACTACCAGCAAAAGGAAGACAAACAACACCAGCCAACCTTGCCACACGTTGGGAATACCCCAGCCCCAGCCATAACGCTTTGCGGGAAACCAGTATTTCTTTTCGACTGACATAGTGCCTCCTTGTAAGTGTGTTGCTTACTGAAGTGTAGCATCCGGGCGGCAGCGCTGAACGCGCACAAATGAGAAAACATACACGGCATCGTCTCGCTTCAACATCAGATGCCCGAAGCCACAGCAGGTCTGGTGCAATGATGGATCAGGCTTTGGGAAACCGAACCGGTTCCGGGCCACGTTTTTTTGCTCTGACCACAACTGTGCGTGCCAGCTTATCGTGCCATCCTTGTTTTTTTCTGTCCAAACCGACCCAGATCAAACCAAGGCCCATTGGAATTATCGAAATAAAATAGGCTAAGTATCGTCCCAGGCTTTGAGCAATTGAGAGGCTCTTGCCGGAGTCCGCGTCCAAAATGCGTAAAGATAATGCTGACTTACCCGGAGTGGCTTGCTTTTGCGACCAAAACCAAATGGCTGCAACAACCGGAAAAATCCACGTGATCAAGAGATCTGCCGGTCCCGCCACAATCTTTTCAAAACCGAGATATTCCCAACCGTATATTGAAATAAGAATTGGATATGAAATAACCATTAGCAGCAAAGTATCGATAACGGTAGCACCTACGCGTACCCAAAACCCAGCATATTCAACATCTAATTCGTCCATCGATAACCCCTCTGTTCAGAAGCCTGACTTGATTTAATTTGACAAAAACGAAGATTAACTCGAAGTGTCAAAAAAGACAATTTTCAACATGCCATTAAAACAAACTGCAACAACAGAAAAATTACCGCTCAAAAATCTTAATTTTGATAAAAATCGGGGAGTATGTGCCAAAAACACCTTATTCTCAGCATAAAACAAGGGGTTTTAAATATACACCCCCCAGTATATTCAGCCCTTCCACGGGCTAAAATTGAGCCAACTGGTACGCTCTGAGCGCGCCTGGCAACAGGTATGATTTGCGTGAAATGCGGTTTATCAGGTATTTTTTTCTGTCCACATGGCGTTGATGATCGCCCAGCGTTCATGGTCTTTCCACTCCAGCCCGCCGATTCTCAAATAGTTTTTAGAAAATCCTTCTTTCACAAAACCGGCGTTTGACACGAGGCGGATGGATGCCAGATTTTCTGGTTGTATGTTGGCTTCGAGCCGATGCAGATGCAATTCTTCGAACGCTTCTTTCAGGAGCAGTGCCATGCCCTTGCGCATGTAGCCTTTCCCCTGATGAGGGTGAAAAACTTCGTAGCCTAAATACGCCGATTGAAAATAGCCGCGCACGATGCCGGAGATATGGAAGGTGCCGAGAATATTGCCGTTCGTCGCTGAGCAAACAAAATACCGGTTTTCCTGGCTGATATAGACCTCGTAATCGCGCGGCGCATAAGTCCACGGCTGATGAAATGAAGTGCTTTGTTCGTATAATTTTTTGACTTCAGCAATATCACTGAATTCTGGTTTTCTTAAAATGACCATTTTTTTCTCGTTGCGGTGATGTCTTCAGAGATGCGATGCGCAGCGCCATCTGCATCAGTAAATGCGAATAAGTGCCGCGCGAATGCAGTTCGCAGTTTATTCGCTTTCATTTTAACTTTCACCTGCAAGTCGCCAGGAATTTTGCAGGGTCGAGCAATTTTCCAGTGTTATCGAACCGTATTACCGTCAAAGACGTTGAGCCGATTCAGCTCTGCGCCATAAGTAAATGGCGCTTGCCATCAGGCAGGCGGTTGCAAGTTGCAATGCGTAGCGGAGTGCGCTTGCGTGATCGGCGGAAAATGCATCCATCAGAGCCACGACGACGGGACCGAGCAATTGACCAAACGCGAAGCTGGCGGTCATGCGTGCCAGGACGGCGGTCGGGTTAGTTGCGGCGCGCGCCCGCGCTTCCTGCATCCCCAGCATGGTGATGACCATGAAATTTCCGCCGACGAACAAGGCGGCCAGGACGATACTGGTCATCGAAAGCCAGATGCAGGGCAATATCACGCCGACCGCCATCAGCGCATGAGACGTTGCCCACACATGCAGGCGATTGCATTTGCCGAGCACGCCTGCAACGATCAGGGTCGATGCGGCAGCCGCCATGCCGAATGCGGGCCATGCCCAGCCGAATATCTGCGGGTCATCCAGCAATTGTCTTGCCTGTGCTGGCAGATACGTCGCCGGCAGGATGTAGCCGAAACCAAACATGCCGTAACAGATAATCAGCCCCGTCACACCGGGTGCTGAAGTTAATGCTGATTCTGATGCTGATACTTGCGCGGCATTCACAGGTGTAGCGACGCTGTTTGCAACTGGCGGTAAAGGAAAATAAAAGCCGACGATCAGTGGCAATAGGGCGACCAGTGACGCCAGACAAGCTAAGACTATCCACATCGCACTGGCAGGCATTTTTTCTGCCGCCCACAAACAAAAAATACCCGCCGCGACGATACCCAACCCAACGCCAGCATAGATAAGACCCGTCAGTCGGGGCCTGGCCAGATTCGCCATCCAGCCCAGACCCCACGCGCTGGTGGCAATCAAGGCCCATGCACTGAAGACACCGGCCAGAAAACGCAAGATCAGCCAGGCCCACTCAGACGATGTGATGCCTATCGCAGCGGTGACGATCACGATGTAAATCAGACTGACTGCCAGCAAATTGGCAGGCGACAAGCGCACCCGGCTGGCACAGAGCGCGCCGATCAGATAGCCCAGATAATTACTGGCGGCCAGCCAAGCACCTGCATCGCTGCGCAACACACCATCCCGCAGCATCAATGGAAACAGGGGCGTGAACGCAAAACGACCAATTCCCATCGCCAACGCTAAGGACAACATGGCCGCGATAGCGATGATGATGGCGAAGTGTTGCGGACGTGTAGCAGGATGCAATGCGGGTGTATTCATCCATTCATTAAAATGGAAATCTGCTTCACTGACAAATGAATTATTCTGGATTAAGATTCTCTTTATGAGAACAATAGATTTAGAGTCACTGCTGATATTCCGAACCGTGGTTGAAGAAGGCGGTGTCGTGCGCGCGGCAAGCAAGTTGCATCGTGTGCCTTCGAATGTCACTACACGCATACGGCAACTGGAAGAATACCTGGCCGTTCAACTCTTCCGACGCGAAGGCCGTACGCTGGCGTTGACGACGGAAGGACACACACTGCTGAACTACGCGCACCGATTGCTGCGTCTGGCAGACGAAGCGGTAAACGAAATGCAGACCGGAAAGCCGCAAGGTACATTCCGCCTTGGCTCTCTGGAAAGCACCGCGGGCAGCCGTTTAGCGCCGATACTGTCGCACTATCACGAGCAACATCCGGATGTGATTGTCGAACTGATGACAGGCACCACCGCCGCGCTCATCAAGCGCGTCACGCAGTTTGAGATCGAAGCAGCATTTGTTTCTGAACCATACACAGCGCCGGAACTGGAATCGATTCCCATCTTTCAGGAAAAACTGGTGTTGATCACTTCCAACAAAATCAGCCGCTTGCACAGCCCCAGTGATCTGGGCGGCAGCACCATGATTGCATTTGCGCAGGGCTGTTCGTATCGCCAATGTCTGGAAAACTGGTTAAGCCATCACAATGTGATTCCGCAACGTGTGCTGGAATTTGCTTCCTATCAGGGAATGATCGCCTGCGTTGCCGCCGGAACCGGATTTGCCATCGTGCCGGTATCGGTCTTGAGCGCTTTGCAGGCGAATGAAAAAGTCAATCAGCATGCATTACCAAAACAGGTGTCGTCGAACAAAACGCATCTGGTCTGGCGGGGGCAGGCATCGTCAGCATTAACGGCATTCATCAAAATGCTGAAGACAAAAAAATGAAGCCACAACTGGTCTGCTTCACATCTTAAAATATCCGACAGGCTGATCGCCTTACTAAAATTAAAACAGGAAAAATTCAGGCCAGATCGTGCGCCACCTGGTCTGCGATCTGCGCCCATTCTGCATCGGTGAACAAACGCGAACGGGTGTGAAACGCCTTGCCAGTTGCGCCTTCCAGTGAAAACGTGCCGCCGTGGCCGTCGATCACATCCAGAATCAGCTGGGTGTGTTTCCAGTAATCGTATTGCAGCTTGCCTATGTAAAACGGCACGCCGCCGACCTCGCCTAATTTGATGTCGTAAGGGCCGATCGTCAGGTCGGTGGGCAGATAGCAATTGGCGGCGCTGTTATCGCAGCAGCCGCCGGACTGGTGAAACATAATGCTGCCATGTTCTGCCTGCAATTGCTGTATGAGTTCCAGCGCTGCGGGTGTGGCGGTGACTCGCTCAACCATAATCGCCCCTCCAAAACCGTCCATCTCTATTTTTTAGAGATAGGCAGTGGTTTGTGATGCATTGGGCATGGCGGTTTTGTCCGCCACCCTTGTTCCAATCAATTTTTATGAGCGTTTGCCGTAAGCCGACGCAAATATACCCACAATCTCATCATGAGATGCTTGAATCGGATTGGTTAAACCGCACACATCTCTGAGCGCGTTTTGTGCCAAGACGTCAAAATCCTCTTGCTTCACACCCAACTCTTCGAGCGATTTTGGAATGCCCACGATATCTGCTAATTTTTTAATCGCTTCAATGACGCCCAAACCTGCCAAATCTGGATTGCTGGCATTCAAAATGCCGCCAATTTGATTTAAGCGCTCTTGTGCGGCACGCAAGTTAAACGTTTCCACATGTGGCAAAAGGAGTGCATTGCACACACCGTGCGGTAGATTATAAAAGCCGCCCAATTGGTGCGCCATCGCATGAACGTAACCTAACGACGCATTGTTAAATGCCATACCCGCTAAAAACTGCGCATAGGCCATTTGCTCGCGTGCTTCCTGATTTTTAGGTTCTTTGACCGCAGTTGGCAAATAGCGCCCGATTAACTCTATGGCCTTGACTGCGCAAGCATCAGTCAGGGGAGTGGCAATCGTTGAAACATACGCTTCAACCGCATGTGTCAGTGCATCCATCCCCGTGGCCGCAGTCAAGCCAGCGGGCATCGCCTCCATCAAACCTGAATCGTTGATGGATAAAAATGGCGTCACGTGGCTGTCGACTATCGCCATTTTAACGTGCCGGGTTTCATCCGTGATAATGGTAAAGCGCGTCATTTCAGACGCGGTTCCAGCCGTTGTATTCACGGCAATGAGCGTCATTTGTGGCACTTTGGATTTATCTAAGCCCTCGTAATCCTCAATTTTCCCGCCATTGCTCGCAACCAGCGCAATGCCTTTGGCACAGTCATGCGATGAGCCACCACCCAAAGAGATGATGAAATCGGCTTGCGCGGTTTTGAGTTTTTCCAGGCCGGAATTGACGTTACCAACGGTTGGATTGGGTTGCACGCCATCGAATACGTCTGCCGAAATACCTTGGGCAGCTAGCTTATCGGCGACGGTTTTTGCTAAACCCATTTTTGATAAAGCACCGTCCGTGACGATTAAGGCTTTTTTATAGCCCATTTGTCCTATTTGATTAATTCCCTCATCTAAAGCACCTAAACCAAGAATGTTTTTACCTGGCATAAAAAATTGTGAAACGCCCATAACGATTTCCTTAATATTTTTAAATTAGAACTTACGTAAATTTGTCGCGGCAAGGTATGGCGACGAAGACAGTACGCACATGACAAATAGTACAAACAGTACGGAAGGGAGTAATAACGCAGCCGTGACAATTTTGCGTAAGTCCTGCAAATATTCAATCAACACCAAGGGGCACTATGGACAGGTGACGAGTCACCCGTCCAAATCAGAGACTTAACTCCCCATGGAAATTAAAAGAAGCCGAGTTTATTCTCACTGTAGCTGACCAGCAGATTTTTGGTTTGCTGGTAATGATCGAGCATCATTTTGTGAGTTTCACGTCCGATACCGGATTCTTTATAGCCACCGAATGCCGCATGCGCTGGGTAAGCGTGGTAGCAGTTAGTCCAGACGCGACCCGCTTTGATGGCGCGCCCCATGCGGTAAGCGACATTACCATTGCGGCTCCATACACCGGCACCCAGACCATACAGCGTGTCGTTGGCCAACGCCAAGGCTTCAGCTTCGTCTTTGAAGGTGGTCACTGCCAGCACAGGGCCGAAAATTTCTTCCTGGAAGATGCGCATTTTGTTGTGGCCTTTGAACAGCGTCGGCTGCACATAGTAGCCGCCTTCCAGATCGCCACCCAGATGCGCCTGACTACCACCCGCCAGTACTTCGGCACCTTCTTGTTTGCCGAGATCCAGATACGAGAGGATTTTGGTCAGTTGCTCTTTGGATGCCTGCGCACCCATCATGCTGTCGGTATCCAGCGGATTTTTATGCTGAATCGCGGCAACACGTTTCAAGACACGTTCCATGAATTTGTCGTAGATCGATTCCTGTATCAGTGCACGCGATGGGCAGGTGCAAACTTCACCCTGATTGAAGGCAAACAAGACCAGACCTTCGATGGCTTTATCGAGAAATTCGTCGTCTTTGTCCATGATGTCGGCAAAGAAGACGTTTGGCGATTTACCACCCAGTTCCAGTGTTGCAGGAATCAGATTGTTGGCTGCTGCCTGCGCAATCACGCGACCTGTGCTGGTCGAACCGGTGAACGCAATCTTGGCGATACGCTTGCTGGTCGCCAGTGGCATACCGGCTTCGCGCCCGAAACCGTTAACGATATTGAGCACGCCGGGTGGCAACAGATCGGCAATCAGATCCATCAAAATCAGAATCGAGATCGGTGTGGATTCGGCTGGTTTGAGCACGACGCAATTACCTGCGCCCAGCGCCGGAGCCAGTTTCCATGCTGCCATCAGAATCGGGAAATTCCACGGAATGATTTGCCCGACCACGCCGAGCGGCTCCTGAATATGATAGGCGACGGTGGTTTCATCGATATTCGACAAAGCACCTTCCTGCGCACGCACGCAACCGGCAAAATAACGGAAGTGATCGGCGGTCAGTGGAATATCGGCATTCAGCGTTTCGCGAATCGCTTTGCCGTTATCGACGGTTTCGGCATAGGCCAGCAATTCCAGATTCGCCTCAACACGGTCAGCAATTTTCAGCAGGATATTGGAGCGTGTGGCGGCATCGGTCTTGCCCCATGCATCGGCTGCAGCATGTGCTGCGTCCAGCGCCAGCTCGATATCTTCGGCTGTTGAGCGCGCTGCCTGTGTATAGACTTTGCCGTTGATCGGGGTAATGACATCAAAATACTCACCTTTCACAGGCGCTGTCCATTTGCCGCCGATGAAGTTGTCGTAACGGGATTTATATTGGATTTTGGCGCCTGCAGCACCTGGGGCTTCATAGATCAAGGTTGTCTCCTTCAGTTAGTTGTTATTGACAGTCACAAAGTTTTTTTGCGCTGGTCAGCGCCACTATTCGCAAAAGCCATGCCAACCGCGGATGGCAAGATAATCTGACCTGCTTTCCCTTCTGGCGTCGTCTGTAGGGAAGCAATGACGACGGCTATACATGCACTTTTGCCGACGGATTCCTGCTAAGATAGTTGTCAACTGTCCGCTGATGCCTGTGACACCTGACACAAAATGAGACAGGTATAACAGTGGCAAAAACAGCAGTAAATGCAGCAGCAAACACAGCTACAAACACAGCACTAAACACAGCGGCAACTACCGATGCCGCAGGAGACAAGTTCATGCGCAACCACGCCATTCTGCCCTCATCCCATCTGAAGCAGGCCCGTTTGCAACTGGTCGAATATGGCATAGCTCCGGCCCCGGGCATTGATGATCGCATTGCCGAATCCTGGCAGCGCAGCTTGTCGGCGGGGCTTTTCCCGGTAGGACGGGTCGAATGCGAAGACAATTTAAGCAGCAGCAATTTACAACATGCCCGCCACTTCAATCATGAGCTGATCAGCCATTCAGAACCGGTGATCGAATATCTGTTCGAACAGGTACGGCACAGCCATAGCATGGTGATACTGGCCGATGCGCAAGGTGTACTGATGCATACGCTGGGCGATCTGGATTTTCTGAGTAAGGCTGAGTGTGTGGCATTGAAATGCGGTGCCACCTGGGCGGAAAACCAGCGCGGAACGAATGCGATTGGCACGGCCGTGGCAGAGGCGAACGAAATCGAGATTCACGGCGCGGAACATTATCTTGAGCATAATGAATTTCTGACCTGCGCTGCGGCCCCCATCTTGTCCGCACAAGGTAAGCTGATGGGAATACTGGACATCTCCGGCGACCATCGCAGCCGCCATCCACATACGCTGGGTCTGGTCTCTACAGCGGCGCAAATGATAGAAAACAGCATGGTACTGAGCGCTTGTCAGCATCAGATTATCGTGCAATTGCATCCGCGCGCCGAAGGTTTGGGCTCGGTAGCGCAAAGTGTGCTGGCATTCTCAGAAGATGGCTGGCTGACTGGCGCGAATCGTAAAGGGCTGGCATTACTAAAATTGCAGTACAAAGACATCGCGGCAACCTGCTGGTCGGATTTATTCGAGACAGAATTTCAACAGATACTGTCATTTCACCAGCGCGCAGTGATACGGCCTGAAACGCTGCGAACCAAAGATGGCGGCATGTTGTTTGCACAGGTACATAGTCACAGCCTGGCGCGGCAAGCACTAAGCGCCAATACAAAAGCCGCTCCGGCAACACCCATATCCCCGGCGACGAATGAAGATGCCCAGTGGCTGGCCGCAAGCGAGCGAGCACGCAAGGTCATCGACAAGGCGATTCCTTTACTGGTGACCGGCGAATCGGGGGTTGGTAAAGAATTGTTTGCACAGGCAACACACCGGGCATCACTGCGCCGGAATAAGCCGTTTGTCGCGGTGAATTGTGCAGCGATTCCAGAACATCTGATCGAAGCTGAATTATTCGGTTACGTCGCAGGCGCATTCACTGGCGCGACAAAACAAGGTGCACAAGGACGTTTGCGCGAAGCGCAGGGCGGCACTTTATTTCTGGATGAAATCGGCGACATGCCTTTAGGCTTACAAACACGATTGCTGCGGGTGTTACAGGAACGTCAGGTTACACCGCTGGGAAGCAGCACGCCGATGGCGGTGGATTTCAATTTAATTTGCGCCACGCATCAGAATTTAAAAAACAGCATCACTGCTGGCCGTTTCCGCGAAGATCTGTTTTATCGCATCAATGGTTTAAACGTCTGCCTGCCTGCGTTACGGGCGCGGACGGATTTTGAGTTTTTATGCGGAAGACTATTGCAAGAATTTGCACCGGACAGCGATCTGCACATTGCACCTGATCTGCTGGCGGCGATGAAAACCTTTCACTGGCCCGGCAATCTGCGTCAACTCAGCCACGTGCTGCGCGCTGCGGTGGCTTTACGGGATGATGACCAACACTGCATCAGTTGGGAACATCTGGCAGACGATTTGGTCGCAGAGTTACAGACGCCGACTGCTCAGAAAGCCGCTGCGACAATCGTCAGCGACAACGCTGGTGAGCCACAAGAACTCAGCTTGCATGCACGTTCGATGAAAGCGATCCGACAGGCGCTTACTAATGCGAATGGCAATGTCTCGGCAGCGGCACGTGAATTAGGTATCAGTCGGCAAACGCTGTACCGCAAGCTGCAAGAAACTTAATCCGTCAGACAATTCCGGCAAATTCTTTTTCTGACGAGGCATAAAAAAACACTGGCTCACAAGCCAGTGTTTTTTTTCGCTATCAGTCTTATTACTATCCACTCAGGCGTCTAAGCGGATAGTGACGGAATCTGCATTGTAAGTGACCGTCGCTTTAGGAAAGCCATCGACCGTCACGGTAGCGAATTTACCACCGACCGATTTGGCGTTCAGTACCGTCAAAACGGTTCCGGCAGCAGGTTTGTAATCGGCTGCAAATTTCAGATTCAGACTGGCCGCACCGTCAATCGCGACCGCACCTGCGACCTGAATTTTTCCGAGGTTACTGCTGTTGGCGACGATTTCCAGCGCGCTGCCAGTGAGTTGCGTGTAGTTTGCCAGCAGTTGCAAAGGCAATTTGCTGTTATGCACCAGCTTGCCGCCATTCAGATAAACGTCACCTTTACCAAATGCCTGATTGCTGTCTGCTGCCAGCGTGCCTGCGCTGATAATCGTGCCGCCGCTGTAGCTGTTATTGCCGCTCAGGCGCAGAATACCTGTGCCCAGCTTCGTCAGGCGTCCAATACCGCTGATGTCATTTCTCCAGCTATCCTGTGCAAAAAAGCCACCTTTCGTTGCATCCATCGTGACGCTCACATCGCCGTTGAATGCAGCGTAAGCATCCGCCGCCGCGAACAGATTCAAGCGGCCCCAGCCTTCTTCATCATCCAGAATCGGATAGCCGGATGGCAATGCGGTGGTTTTCAGCACAACGCGACGCTGATTTGCATCGAGATACGGCAAACGCGTTTCCAGTAATATTTCCGCCCCTTTTGGCACAACAGCTGGTTTGCTGGTGTCGCCAATCGCTGGCAAGCCAAAAGTCAGACGACGCAGATAATTTGCCTTATTGATCTGGTAGTCAGCAAACCGGTCGTTCGCCGCCGTGCCGCTATGCGCATAGATCTGCAAAGCGGCAGCATCACTCAGTTTCAGGGCGGTTTGCAAGCCGGATTGTGCCTGTTGATATGCCTGCATTTTCAGATCATTCTTAGCATTCGCACCAGTGGCAATACTCGCTGTCGCCACGGCCTGCGCCTGCACGCGGCCACTGATCACATCGAGCGGAGAGTGCATACCAGCGAGGATACGGTTTTCACCGAGTTCCAGACCCCGCGCCAGCATTTCCTGATAGCGTTGCGGCACCAGATACGCCATCGCAATCGCTTTGCGCACCGCTTCTGCAGAGTGGCCGCTGATATAACCGCCATCGGTTGCCGGGGTGGTGCTTTTCGCTGGTTCCAGCGCCGCGACAACCTTGACATTGCTGTTCCAGCGCCATGGACGGGCATATTTGAAGAAACGTTTGGCAGGTTCGGTAGAGCCATTTTCACCGATGTTATTGATGAAATCGACCGCGAGACCAAAACTGGTGTTGGTACTGCTGCCGACGCCGGTATCATTACCTTTATCGTCATAGCGCACAGTCGTCGCATCCGCCGCGATGTCGGTGATGGTGGTGGTTTGTTGCGCACTGCTACGCCATGCCTGCGTCAACGGCCCCATACCATCGCTGATACTGTACCCCTTGTTGCGGCGATCATCCAGATAGGCGGCGAGTTCCTGCTCAGGCGTACGCGCTTTGCTTGCATCGACTACATACTGAATATTGGCGTTGTGTATCGTCGTGTTGAGCACTTTGCCATCGGTCGCATCACCTGGAATACCAGTCCAATCCGATGCTGTCACTGCCGGAAAACTGCCATTCGCTGCTGCCGGAGAACCCGCATCCACCAACAGACTGCGCGGTTGCCAGAGTTGCAGAAAGCCCGCAACGACGCGCACACCGGCGTTGGTCTGCAAGGTCGCATAGCGTGCATCGCCGCGTTGATTGGTATAAGCAAAGTCAACGTATGGAAGCACTTTACTTTCGTCAGCAACCGGCGCGCTATCGGTAACACCAGAACCTTTAGGTGCATCCGGAATAACTAACGGCGCCGTCGCCACGACTGAATCGGAAGATCCGCCACAAGCGACAAACATGAAGGCAGAAATCAGAACGGCGGAAATCGTACGTAGCGGAAATGAGGTTTTTATCATTTTCTATACACAGTGAGATGAATGGGTCGGCCGAATCAACGAACAGAACAAGTCGAATACGGGCGCTCACTATAAGGGCGGCGTATGTCATCTCTGTGACACCGTTCATTCAATGAAGACTACGACGAAAAATAACTCACCGATTCAGGCGTAAGACTTATTTTTTAAGTATTTACTGAATGAGATATAGTATCCCCCCCTACCCTATTTTATTTAACATGAGCCATACGATTAAAGATAAGCAAAAGCTACTGAACCGGGTGCGTCGTATCCGTGGCCAGCTCGATAGCATAGAGCGGGCACTGGAGGAGGAAAAAGGCTGCATGGAAATCCTGCATCAGATCACCAGCTGTCGCGGCGCGATGAATGGCTTACTCGCAACGGTACTTGAAGACCACATACGCACGCATCTGATCGATGCGCCGCATGACAGCACTGAACACAATGAAGAACATACCGATGCACGCGAACAGCTGATTGATGTGGTGAAAAGCTACTTAAAATAAAGCGCTCAATATGATTGAATTCTCAACTCTGCTACAACAGGGCGCAACGAATGCGTGGCTGTTTATTCCCAGCGCCATCCTACTTGGCGCTTTGCACGGACTGGAACCCGGCCATTCAAAAACCATGATGGCGGCATTTATCATCGCCGTGCGCGGTACACTGACACAGGCTGTTTTGCTGGGTTTGTCGGCAACCCTGTCGCATACCGTCGTTGTCTGGATCATCGCACTGGCCGGTATGTATTTCGGCCAGCAATGGAATGCCGAAGCCACTGAACCTTACTTACAGGTTGTGTCTGCAATCCTGATTATCAGCATCGCAGTCTGGATGATGTGGCGTACCTGGCGCGAGCAGCATCATGCTCACGACCATCACCACCACGATGATATGCAAGAGATCGATACGGGGCATGGCGTTATACGACTGGAGATATTTGAGGATGGCGTACCGCCACGGTTTCGTATGTATCAGGACAACCATGCATGGGCAGCAGAACAGCTGACATTGGAAACCGTGCGCAACGAGAAAGACAGCCAAACTTTCAGGTTTGTGCAACGGGAAGGCTTCATAGAATCGGAACAGACGATCCCTGAACCGCATAAATTCTCTGCCCATTTGCACTTAGGTCATGGCAACCACTCGCATGAATATGTCGTGTATTTCAAAGAACATGAACATCATCATGCTGAGTCCGGCGATCTTGATACTGGCAGTGACGAATATCAGGATGCGCATGAACTTGCCCATGCGAACGACATACGCCGTCGCTTCACCAACCGCGAAGTAACGACCGGACAAATTGTCATGTTTGGTTTAACCGGCGGCCTCATTCCCTGCCCGGCATCGATCACGGTCTTGCTGCTCTGCCTGCAACTGAAAAAGGTCGCGCTGGGTGCAACACTGGTACTGAGTTTCAGCATTGGCCTGGCGCTGACCATGGTCATGTCTGGCGTGTTGGCCGCATTGAGCATCAAACACATCTCGAAACGCTGGAGCGGTTTCGGCACATTTGCCCGCAGAGCGCCGTATTTATCCGGCGCTCTGATTTTACTGGTTGGTTTCTATCTGGCTTATGAGGGCTTGCATAGCTTACTGAAATAAGATGAGTAAAGAGCGGCAAGAAAAGCCGCTCCGCTATCAGCGCTGATTGCGCCCTGCCCCAGCATTAAAACGTTTTGCTGATGCTGACGACCAGGGCGGTCTTACCAAGAAACTTCCCGTTTGCAGGCGATGCATAGCTCGTCTCACTGGCATTCGTACCAACCACCGCCACAGCGCCCGTCAAGACACCGAAATCTTTGGTGATGCCGATTTTCCAATCCGTATAGCTGCTGGTACTGTTATTTTTCACCTGTTGACGCCCCGCATGGATGTTCAACGTCAGCCCAGTGGCGACGTCGATGTTGGCACCCAGATCCAGATAGCCACTGTTTTTACTGTCAGCCATACCGAATAAATTGGTGACCGCATGTGAATACTTCACGTAGGCGGGGCCATAAGTCAGTTGCCCGTAAACCTCGGTGGTATTCGCATCCGTGGCCAATCCATTGGAAGGATAAACATAAGTCAGAACACCAATGTCGTAGCTGACGTCTTTGTTTATCTCCCCACGGCGACCAGCATACAAATCCGCTTCAAGATTACCACCGCCGCCAGCATCTTTCGTCCACTTAATGCTGGATAACCATGCACCCGCATACAATCCGCTAGGATTATGAACGTAATCAGCACCGCCTTGCAAAGCTGCTTGCAGACGTGTTTGCGAAATACCGCGATAACGGTAGTCGGAAGTCAGCGCAGCATTAAAACTGACTTCGTTGTCCGGTTTCATTTCAGGTTTGACTTCCTGCGCCTGGACATAAGCCACAAAAAATAAGGTCGGGAAAATTGCTGCAACAAGTATTTTTTTCATAGCACTTCCTTTCATGATAACGACAATGTCGTTCTAATTGATGTTCATCGTTCGCCGCAAATTTCAATTCACCGCGTGACGAAAAACATATAAAAACTTAAATAACAGGCGTGCAGACGCCCCTCCGGCGAGCAGATTCTGGCGCCGGATACTCAGAGAAAAAATGGAAAATCAGCTAGGTAATAACAATCGGTAACCGACCGCTGTTTCCGTCAGAAGATAACGTGGCTGGGTCGGATCATCTTCTAATTTATGCCGCAGATAGCGCATGTAAATGCGCAGATAATGGCCACTTTCCGCATGCGATGGCCCCCATACTTCGCGTAATAATTGCGGATTCGTCACGACCCGGCCAGCACTATTGATCAGTGCACTCAGCAGACGAAATTCAGTCGGGGTGAGTTTGACGATGACGCCCGCTTTCGTGACCATACGTGCCTGCACATCAACTTTAACGTCGCCAAACTGAACGACGCCATCTGGTGTACTACCGGGTTGACGCTGACGCCGTAAAGTTGCCCGCACCCTCGCTTGCAATTCACCAACACCAAATGGTTTCGTCAGATAGTCGTCGGCACCGGCATCCAGCGCTTTGATTTTTTCCGCTTCGCTCACTCTGGCTGACAACACGATAATGGGGACACCCGACCATCTGCGCACGTCTTTAATGAAGTCGATACCGTCACCATCAGGCAGACCAAGATCAAGAATAATCAGATCAGGCTGGCGGGTACCGGCGTCGACCAGTCCGCGTTGTAAAGTGCCGGACTCAAACACCTGCCAGCCACCTTCTTCTAAAGAGCTGCGGACGAAGCGGCGGATTTGCGGTTCATCTTCCACCAGCAAAGCGGTGGGCAGAGTGGCATTGTGTTCTGACATAGGCGGCGTCGATGCTGATGTGTTCATACGGATAATGGTCGTATCGGATGGTTGCTGCCGATGGTGTGTGCATCTTGGTTCATGAGGCTCATGATTTCCATGTCCGGCATATCTGGCGGATTTCCTAATGGCAGAGAAATGATAATACAGGCACCGCCATCGGGTGATACCCCAGCATGGATACGCCCTTTATGGGCTTCAACGATAGCGCGACAGATGGCCAGCCCAAGACCCACACCCGGTTTAGAGGATTCTCTTTCACCGCGGGTGAATTTTTCAAACACGGCCTCTTCTCTGCCCTGTGGCAGACCCGGCCCATTATCAAATACCTTGATATCGATGTCGGCTCCGCTGGTTTCAGCACTGAGGGTAATACGGGAACCTGCCGGTGTATATTTCGCCGCATTTTCCAGCAGATTACAAAGCACACGTTCTATCAGCACGGCATCAAAATGAATTAACGGTAAATCCGCTGCCATGATAGTCTGCACCTGATGCTCTTTCAGTTGTGGAGCGCAGATACGGATAGAACTGCCGATCACTTCTTCCAGTGGCTGCCATTGCAGATCGAGTTTGATTTCACCACTCTGTATGCGCGCCATATCTAAGAGATTGGAGACCAGCGCACTCATACGCAAGGTTTCATCATGTAAGGCATGTGCCATTTCTTTTTGGCGATCACTGAGCGGCGGTGTTGACATCGTCAGCGATTCGGAGATCCCCACCAGCGAGGTCAGCGGTGTACGTAAATCATGTGACAGAGCGGCCAGCAAGGAATTACGTAAACGCTCGGACTCCATGTGCACCAGCGCATTCTGCGCCACCTCAATGTAATGCAGACGCTCCAGCGCAATCGCCGCCAGCGCGGCAAATGTATCCAGCTGCTGCCTTTGTTCCGGTATGAGTATCCAGCGACGATTATCAGGTTGTATCGCCAGCAATCCGCGTGTACGCATAGGCGCTACCAGTGGCAGATAAAAGAAATTGCTGGCAGGCAGAGTGTCAGTGCCGATACCTGCGGTTTCTGCTTTATCAAAAGCCCATTGCGCTATTCCCATGTCTAAACCTGCGACTTCGGGTGAAGGCGGTTGTAAGCGACCTTCATCGTCAGGCAACAAAAGTGTCGCGTTCGCCCGGAATGCACGCTGTATGATGGCCTGGGTTTTGTCAGAGATCTGTTCGCCTTGTAAAACGCCGGATAAATCACGGGCAAATTCGTATAAGGCGCGGGAGCGGGATTCTCTGCGTGAGGCGACTTTCGCCTGATACCGCAAACCCGCCGTGAGATGTCCGGTAATCAGCCCCACCACTAACATCACGACAAACGTCATGGCGAATTGCAGATCACTGACGGCAAACGAAAAACGCGGTGGTACAAAAAAGAAATCAAACGCCAATACGCCCACCACCGTTGCCAGCACGGACGGCCCCCGGCCAAAACGCACAGCGACCAGCACGACCGTCAATAAAAACAACATCGCAATATTGACCAGATTAAAAATGTCGAGCAAGGGAGTCGCCACCAGCGCTGTCGCCATACTTGCCAGAGCGGCCAGCAGATAACTCCGTATCTGGTTTCGGTTGTATCGATTGGCAGCCGGAATGCGTTTATCCGGAGAGTGCATCGCAACGGATTCCGCCGCCATTTCTGACAGCGAATCCTCATGATCAGATGCGGCGCGACCAATTTCTATCAGATCAATATGCGGCGCTAATGCAGCGACTGTCCTCGCATACGATGTCGTCCACGGTAACCGACGTGACAGGCGTGACTGCCGCCCCATCACGACGCGTGAAAAATTCTGTCCGTTCGCATAATCAACAATTGCCTGCGCAATGTCATTACTGAATAACACCGCAGTGTTGGCACCCAGATCCTGCGCCAGCTTCAGACTTTTTAAAATGCGTTCACGCTGCGCAGCCGGTAACTTTTGCAATGCAGGTGTTTCGATATAAACGGCGTGCCAGACTGCATTCATCTGCCCCGCCAGTCTGGCTACACTGCGGATCAGATGATCCGCGCCACGCCCTGGTCCAACACAAGCAAGCAATGCGGCATCCGTTTTCCAGACGATATTAATCGATTTTTCAATTTTATAGGCACGGACATCGTCCTCTACCCTATCGGCAGTGCGGCGCAAGGCCAGCTCACGCAGCGCAATCAGATTTCCTTTGCGAAAAAAATTCTTCGCGGCGCGTTCTGCCTGCGGTATCTGATATACCCGCCCTGATTTCAGTCTGGCTAACAGCTCATCAGCAGGAATATCCACCAGCACCACTTCATCGGCTTCATCAAACACGGTATCCGGCACGGTTTCTGCCACCCGTATACCGGTAATACTGCCGACCACATCATTCAGACTTTCTAAATGCTGGACATTCACGGTCGTGTAGACATCGATGCCGGCATCCAGTAATTCTTCGACATCTTGCCAACGTTTAGGATGGCGGGAACCAGATGCATTCGAGTGTGCCAGCTCATCCATCAGTATTAGTGGCGGATGCCGCTCCAGTGCTGCGTCAATATCAAACTCGGACAACACTTTGTCGCGATAAGGAATATTCCGGAGCGGTAAGACGTCCAGACCATGAAGCAATGCAGCGGTTTCTTCCCTGCCGTGGGTTTCTATCACGCCGACTAATACCTGACGACCATCCGCTATCAGTTTTCGCGCGGCGGTCAGCATTGCATAGGTTTTACCGACACCGGCAGACGCGCCGAAGTAGATGCGCAACTTGCCACGCGCGGCGCGGCGCTCCTGTGCCTGCACATGTGCCAGCAACATATCGGGGTTAGGACGCTGATCGCTATTGATGGCCATCGTTATTGTATTTCTCTTGAAAATCAGTCAAAGCAGCTGAGTGACAGAATTGCCGGAAGCGCAGCATTCGCGCACTTCCATATCACATCAAATTTCTGCAACATGTGGCACTACTTATTTTTTCTTCTGATCCAGCGCCAGGTTTAACGCCAGAACATTGACCCGTGCTTCGCCAAATAAACCGACCACCGGATGTTCGGCAAGTTCATCAATCAGGTTACGCACCTGGTCTGTTCCTATCTGACGCGCATGCGCCACACGAGACGCCTGATAATACGCTGCAGCAAGGCTGATGTCAGGATCCAGCCCGCTGGCAGATGCCGTCACCAGATCGACCGGGATTTTGGCCGTGTTTGCAGGATCTGCAGCTTTCAGAGTATCGATACGGGCTTTGACGGCATCCGTCTGAGCCTGATTGCTCGGACCAAAATTGCTGCCGCTGGAAGCAAGCGGGTTGTTCGGCATAGGGCCTGTAGCGGAAGGACGCCCCCAAAAATACTGTGGCGAGCTGAAAGCTTGTCCTATCAGAGAGGAACCAACAATTTTCCCCTCTTTGCGGATCAGACTACCTTCCGCTTTATCTGCAAAAGCGATCTTACCGACGCCGGTCAGTGCAACCGGATAGAGCACGCCAACCAGAATTGACAGGCTGCAAAACAGCATGAATGCTGGACGCAGCGTGTGAGTGAAAGAGTGAGTGACAGAGTTCATGAATATCCTCGATTTCTACGTTAAGCCAATTGCAATGCGGTCAGAATCACATCGATCAGTTTGATACCGGCAAATGGCAAGAGAATGCCGCCAAGGCCATAAATCAACAGATTGCGACGCAATAACAGCGATGCACCGATCGCACGGTATTTCACGCCTTTGATCGCCAGCGGAATCAGAAACACGATGATCAGCGCATTAAATATCACCGCAGACATGATCGCAGATGACGGGCTGGTCAGATGCATGATGTCCAGCGTTTTTAATTCCGGATATGTCGCCACAAATGCGGCCGGAATAATTGCAAAATATTTAGCGATATCGTTGGCGATAGAAAAAGTCGTCAAAGAGCCGCGCGTCATCAGCATCTGCTTACCGATTTCAACGATCTCCAGCAACTTGGTCGGATTCGAATCCAGATCCACCATGTTTCCCGCCTCTTTAGCGGCCTGCGTACCGGAATTCATTGCCACCGCCACATCCGCCTGTGCTAATGCAGGCGCATCATTGGTACCATCACCAGTCATGGCGACGAGGCGACCGTCGGACTGATAACTGCGTATCAGCTTGAGCTTATCTTCCGGCGTCGCTTCTGCCAAAAAATCATCGACACCCGCCTCTGCCGCAATTGCTGCTGCCGTCAGCTTATTGTCGCCGGTAATCATGATGGTTTTAATTCCCATACGACGCAACTCGGCAAAACGTTCCTTGATGCCCCCCTTGACGATGTCTTTCAGCTCTATCGTTCCCATCACCCGGCCATCATCCACCACGACCAGCGGCGTACTGCCACGACGGGAAATGTCATCGACTGTTTTCGCGACTTCCAGCGGAAACGAACGCCCCATCGCTTCGACAAATTTTCTGACTGCGTCAGCAGCGCCCTTGCGTACAACGCGTTCGCCAATATCAACGCCACTCATGCGGCTTTGTGCAGTGAACTGGACAAACTGTGCGTGGAGTGAAGACATTTCTCTCTCACGCAAATTAAAGCGTTGTTTTGCCAACACCACGATACTGCGTCCTTCCGGTGTTTCGTCGGCCAGCGATGCAAGTTGCGCTGTATCTGCAAGTTCGGAAGGCGTCACGCCGGGTGCTGGGAAAAACTCGGATGCCTGACGATTGCCTAAGGTAATCGTGCCGGTTTTGTCGAGTAACAGGATATCCACGTCCCCGGCAGCTTCAACCGCACGACCTGACGTAGCGATCACATTTGCCTGCATCATGCGACTCATGCCCGCCACGCCTATGGCTGACAACAAGCCGCCGATGGTCGTTGGGATCAGGCACACTAACAGCGCAATGAGTACTGTGATAGAAATGGGCTGTGAAGTCATCCCCAGCGCTTTGGCCGCATCGACACTGAACAATGAGAACGGCAGCAGGCTTACCGTCACCACCAGGAAAATAATGGTTAAGGCGATCAGTAAAATAGTCAGGGCAACTTCGTTTGGTGTTTTCTGACGTTTAGCGCCTTCGACCATGGCGATCATACGATCGATAAAGCCCTCGCCCGGATTCGACGTCACACGCACCACCAGCCAGTCGGATAACACCCGGGTACCACCAGTCACGGCAGAGAAATCGCCGCCAGACTCACGTATCACCGGGGCAGACTCGCCCGTGATTGCGCTCTCGTCGACGGTGGCAACACCCTCTATCACTTCGCCATCCACAGGAATAACATCATTGGCTTCGACTAAAAAAACATTGTCTTTACGCAGATCTTCCACCGCCGCTGGCAGCCAGGTGGTGCCATGTTTAGGGATAGCCAGCTTTTTGGCCATCACCGTTTGCTTCAGCGCCCGTAATGATGCCGCCTGTGCTTTGCTGCGCCCCTCTGCCAGCGACTCAGCAAAATTGGCGAACAGGACAGTGAACCATAGCCAAACGGAAATGGCCAGAATGAATCCGGAGCTGGCTTCCCCTTGACCAAACAGGGATTGCAAAAATAACAGACTCGTCATCACACTGCCCACATATACGACAAACATGACCGGGCTGCGCAACTGTGTACGTGGACTGAGTTTTCTGAAAGAATCGACAATTGCCGGGCCTATCAGACTCGCATCAAAGAGCGGAAGACGAGGCTTGCCGCCGGTTTGGACGGTATAGTCAGCCCCTACGCTGGTACGGTCGGCGGAACCAGCTTTGTTATCAGAACTTTTTTGGACATTGGTACTGGACATCAGATTTCCCCTCAATTCTTAGCGTGGTGCAACAAGCTGCAGATGTTCGGCGACCGGCCCTAAAGCCAGCGCTGGCACATAGTTCAGTACGCTGATCAGAACCACGGTACCTGCCAACAAGGCGATAAACATCAAGCCATGCGTAGGCATCGTGCCGGCATTCACTTCCAGACGTTTTTTCGCAGCCAGCGAACCGGCAATTGCCAATACAGGCACAATCATGGCGAAGCGCCCGAACCACATCGCAATCGCCAGCATGATGTTGTAGAAAGGTGTGTTGGCACTGATACCGGCAAATGCGCTACCGTTATTGTTAGCGGCGGAAGTGAATGCATACAGCACTTCAGAAAAACCATGCGCTCCCGGATTCAGAATGCCGGCACGACCAGCCTCTGTCATGACTGCAATCGCGGTACCTGCTAACACCAGTACAGGCGTGACCAATATAGCGACTGAGGTCATTTTCATTTCATACGACTGGATTTTTTTACCCAGATATTCAGGCGTACGACCTATCATCAGACCAGCAATAAATACTGCGAGGATGGCAAAAATCAGCATCCCGTACAAACCCGAGCCAACCCCGCCGAATACAACTTCACCAAATTGCATCAGGGCGACAGGAACCAAACCACCGAGTGGCATTAGGGAGTCATGCATCGCATTCACCGCACCACAAGAAGCCGCAGTAGTCACTGCGACAAACAGTGAAGATGCACTGATACCAAAGCGAGTTTCCTTGCCTTCCATATTGCCACCTGACTGCAGAGCGCTGCTGCCCTGATCAACATTCATCGCTGCCAGTGCAGGATGTGTCTGCTGCTCGGCCACCGTCACACCGACCGTCATTACAACGAATAGTAATGTCATCGTCGCCAACACCGCCCAGCCTTGTCGCTGATCGCCGACCATGTGGCCAAATGCAAAACACAAGGCTGCCGGTATCAGAAAAATTGCGATCATCTGAAAGAAATTGCTCAAAGGCGTAGGATTTTCATAAGGATGAGCAGAGTTCACATTGAAGAAGCCGCCACCGTTGGTTCCCAACAGCTTGATCGCTTCTTGCGAGGCAACTGGCCCCATCGCCAGTGTCTGTGTGCGGGTTTTCATCTCTTCCGTTACAGGTGCGCCTTTGCTGTCTTTTAAGGGCTGACCATCCGCGCCAGTCTTAGGCATGCTATAGGTCACGGCATCGGCTAACTGCACGTCTTTATATGCTGAGAAATTCTGCACCACGCCTTGTCCCATCAGGAAAACAGCGAAGATCACAGACAAAGGCAGCAACAGATATAAGGTCGAACGCGTGAGATCGACCCAGAAATTACCTATAGATTTGGATGAGTGTGCGGAGAAGCCACGGATCAGGGCGAAGACCACGGCAATGCCGGTCGCCGCTGAGAAAAAATTCTGCCCGGCCAACGCCAGCATCTGCGTCAGGTAACTCATCGTTCCTTCACCGACGTATCCCTGCCAGTTCGTGTTACTGACAAAGCTGACCGCTGTGTTAAAGGACGAATCAGCACTGACATTCGGCATCGCTTGCGGATTCAACGGCAACCATAATTGCAATCGCTGTATCGCATAAACAAACAAGGTACCAAGTACATTAAATACCAGTAAGGCTAAGGTATACCCTTTCCAGGTCATCCCTTCGTCTGCGTTGACTCCGGCGAGTTTATACATGCCTCGCTCTAACCAGGCCAGCCATCGCATTCCGGGCACGGGCGCTTTGCCATCAGCAATTTTTGCAATCAACATCCCTAAGGGATACGACAACACCAGTAATACCGCTAAAAATACGATTAATAGAATAAGCGCTTGTGTCGTCATCACAGTTCCTCTGCGTTCAATAACGCGATCACCAGATACACCAACAAACCTGCGGCAATTAACGCACCGCCGATATAAAACATGTTCATGACTTCGCTCCTAATTTTTCACACACCAACATCAGGATCCAGATCATCAAAAAACAGATGACTATCCCGCCTGCATAAAGAATGTCCATCAACAATTCCATCACATACCTCTTCCGGTTTTTCCACACTGTGGAGAATAGACAAAAGGGTCTAAGAATTTTGTTAAAACTCTGGGTGAAGCTGTAAACAAACTGTAAAAATTTTTGTTGGAAGAGAACTCGTGCAGATGCGGTACGGACTACGTCGAGACGACGACATCAGAACAGGCAAATTGAAAGGGAACTATCAGTGCAAAGGAGGGGTACAAGCAGTGATCGCTTTGAATTAAGCCGCTTTCCGTATTGGAAAAGGCGTCATTACCGCGAGTAAATGTAGCTATCGAATAGACGGGGAAGACAGTAGCAGCTTTTGTTATACCGGTTAAACAGCATTGGAGATAACAACGTACTACTAGTGGTGGCTCGACTTACCAGTGAATATTCACCCAGCCTTCACTTTACTTATGTCAGGCATAGAGTCAACCGTGTCTGTCGATTGCTGTAAACAAACGATCTGATTTCTGCCCTGTGCTTTTGCTGCATACAATGCCTCGTCGGCACGGGTGAGAGTTTTCTCGAACGCCTCTCCTGGCTTGTATCTGGTCACACCGATAGAGACGGTCAGGCTGATCCATGAACCGGCGAATTTGACAACATCGGCTGCGACTGCGGCACGCACACGTTCAAGGCAAATCAGTCCGACGTCGAGTTCAGTCTCTGTCAGTAAAATCAGGTATTCCTCACCGCCCCAGCGCGCCAGAGTATCGGTAACACGGATTTTTTCCTGCACTGTTTTGGTAAATTTCTGTAATGCGACATCTCCGGCCTGATGGCCATAGGTATCATTGATGCGTTTGAAATAATCGATGTCCAGCATCGCTACCAGCAACGGGTTCGCAGAACGATCGGAACGCTGGCTTTCGTACTGTATCAGTTGCAGCATATGGCGCCGGTTTGCTGCACCGGTAAGTTCATCATAGTTAGCGGTTTGCTGAATTTTTTCCAACGCTCGTGTCAGTTGCAGCTTCTGATGACGCATGTGCTCACGCATTTCGCACAGTCGCCAGGTCAAAAAAGTGGAACTGGCAAGCACAATCACTACCATGAAATAGTAGGCACCATACAAATAGTAGGTCGTTCTTTCTGTCTCCCGCAGCAGAGAAAAAAGAATCGCTTCAGCAAACAGCATCAGGCCGTACACCGCAACGGTAATCACCTGCTGTATAGATAAACCAAACATGCCGAACATCAGAATCACGGCCAGCAACGGTAAGGTCACGCCTCTGCCATCACCGGCCAGCGCGAACGCTGCAGCATTGCAGGCAATCGCAAACAGCATTTGCACAAATGCCAACGAAGGGTCAGCCCAGCGCAAGGAATAGCCACTGCGTATCAGCGCATACACAATCATCAGACCTGCGGTTGAACAGGCTGCCCACAATCGCACGTCGCCCATCCCTCCAATGCCCACCGATTTCATGAAAAATAAGACACCAATGCTCGCCAGCATCAGCAATGCGGCGAGTACAAACTGGCTGGTACGGATGCGCATCGCCTTTCCCGATCCGAGTACCAGATCAAGGCTGTACCTGATGAGTGTCTTCATAACAGACATGCAAAAAACTCCGACCATCAATCTGAGAAAAATTACCAACTGTCTGCGCACATACCAGTTGTACGCCTGACAGCAAATGCCTGAAACCAGATACTGCTACGACACTGACTGTTGACTACTAAAACAAATGCAAGATATCGGAAGAAATAACAAATGGAGGTCACGCAGTGTATCTGTTGTATTTGGGGAATTCCCACCCTCATTTATTCATGGCAAGCGCTGAACCCTGCTGCCATCCACAGATACAGGATGTATAGGTCTCCGATCTATTCGATTTATTCTATTTTTCCTACGCAAGCAATGTCTTCACAGCACGCTGTCGTCATTCCGCTTTGCATTTATAACATTTTTAAAAAGACAGATCAGCCTAATTCAAAAAAGACGTCCCTCGGCTCCACTTGCGGACAACGGTTTACCTTGAGCTGAACATCTGCCGATATTGTCACTTGATCATACCGACATATGACGGCATCGCGTTTCAGATTACTGCTTTTTTGACCAAATTTCACATTGGCAATTATTTTAAAGAATTACAATGGAATGATGTGTAGCACATACGCACCAAAGCCCATGAAAACCTGATCAATAAACATGCGATCCGAAAATATAAAGAACAGGCATGCAGAATCTTTTAATCAATACTTTGCGCCCCGCTGACGATCAGGAATGTGATGTCGAGGCGCACCTGCTGTATGCAACATACAGCCAGGAGCCACTGAATCAGACGATGGCTGTGATTACTGCGGTCTTCGGTGGCGCTATCGTTTGGGGCATCGTTCCCGTCCCGCAATTGTTACTCTGGATCGCCGCTGTATTAGGAAGCGCAGCACTCGGACATGTGCAATATCAGTTCTTTAAAAAGGCAGCACCGTCCGGTTCCGCCATCAAAAAATGGCAAAAAATATTTTTTGTACAGGCAACGACGCATGGTGCAGCGTGGTCTCTGGGACCTGTCTTATTACTCCCTCACAGCAGCGGCGTTCTGCCAGCCTTTTTTATCGGCACCCTATTGTGCGTCAGTGCCGTTTCGGTCAGTACAGTAGCAAAACAGTTTCATGCCATGCGCGGATTTATCGTCGCCAATCTGCTGCCTCCTGTCGTTGCGATATGGCTGTCCGGTGACAGCAAGGAACTCATGCTGATTCTGATCTTGCTGGCCAGTAGCATGGCATTTATCGCCGTTGGCTACTACTCAAATCAGTCTGCACGCACGATCTACGAAACGCAGTTTCAGCTGCGGGGAATTTTAAATTCGTCGCAGGACGCGATTATCACCATCGACTCCAGGGGCAGAGTATCCGACTGGAATCCGCGGGCAGAACAAATGCTGGGCTGGACAAGGGCCGAAGCGCTGGGGCTGGTATTAAATGACACTATTACGCCCCCCAAAAACCGCGAGTATTTTCAGTACGGAATGAAACGCTTTCTGGCGTTAGGTGAGGGACTGATATTAAATAAACGCATAGAGACAAGCGCATTACATAAAAACGGCACAGAATTTCCAGTTGAGCTGACCTTCACTCATCACAAATTAGGACGACATTTTTATTTCACTGCCTTTATCACCGACATCACTGAACGCAAGGCGATAGAAGACCGTCTGGAATTATTCCGTCGGGTTTTTCATGCCAGTAATCAGTGTGTCGGCATCTGCGATGGCAAAGGCTATCTGCTGTATCAGAATCATGCTCTGGAAAAAATGCTGGGGTATACCGACGCAGAAATAATCGGTCAGCATTTCAGTTTTGCTTTAGCAGAAGCACAGGCAAAAGAGATTACGCAGGAAGTGGGCAGGTGTATCCGAAGCGGTAAAAACTGGGTCGGGGAATTGCCGCACCGACGCAAAGATGGTTCCGTTTTCATCACCATGAGCAACATCGGTTTTATCAAAAATGATCTTGATGAAATTCAATACATCTTTAATATCTGGACTGATTTCAGCCAGGAAATCTCCCGCAGAAACGAACTCGCCCTGGCGCGAGAAGCGGCAGATAAAGCAAATCAGGCAAAGTCAGAATTCTTATCCAGCATGAGCCATGAATTGCGCACACCCTTGAACGCTATTCTCGGCTTCGCCCAGATGCTGGGCTATGAAGCTCCACTGACTCCCGCTCAACAGGATCATGTACAGGAAATTCTGAAAGGGGGGCGACATCTGCTGGAGCTCGTCAATGAAGTGCTGGAACTGGCCAAAATAGAAGGTGGCCATGTGCGCCTGTCGCTGGAACCTGTCAACCTTGAAGACCTGATTACAGAATGCTTCGATCTGATCCGGCCGTTAGCGGCAGAAAGAAAAATATCGATGCAATCGCTGATTACCTCGCCCGTCGCCGTGCGTGCCGATCGTGTCCGCTTAAAACAGGTTGTATTGAATCTGCTGTCCAACGCCATCAAATATAACTACACCGGTGGTAACGTGCAGGTCGATGCCGCAATACAGTCTTCCGGAAATATGCGGCTGTCTGTGACCGATACCGGCATCGGCATTCATCCGGATAAGATGGGTGAACTGTTTCAGGCATTCAACCGGCTTGGCGTAGAACTGGGAGATACCGAGGGCACCGGTATTGGTCTGACGATCACGCAAAAACTGACCGAACTGATGCATGGAAAAATCGGCGTGGAGAGTAAATTAAATCACGGCAGTTGCTTCTGGATTGAGCTTCCAGGTGACGCCATTCCTACAGCGCCTATGCCTGCCGCGTCTATGCCTGTTGCACCGCAACTGTCTGACGAACCAGTCTGCGCCTGGGGAAATAATGCGGTCATCCTGTATATCGACGATAGTCCGGTCAATCTGAAACTCGTCAGACAAATCCTCGGCTTACGATCTGGCATGCAATTACTGACAGCACAAACACCGCAAGCTGGCATTGAGCTGGCGCACCAGCATCAGCCGGATATTGTGCTGCTCGACATTAACATGCCAGGGATGGATGGCTACGCGGTATTGCGTCAGATGAAAGCAGATACCCATCTGCGTTGTACGACATTTATTGCATTGACAGCGAATGCAATGAGGCAGGATATTGAAAAGGGGCTCAACGCCGGTTTCCATTCTTACCTCACCAAGCCGCTGGAAATTAATACCCTGCTATTAACGATAGACCGCTGTCTGGCACCCGGAAATGGGCGTGCTACCGCGCAAACACCTGAACCATGAGCATTGCCAGCCTGAGTGAGGACAGCATGCCCGTTTACGCACGTATCAGCAATGTGAGGAAAAGCGCACGTATTTTTTCCTGCAATGCCAGCGAAGGATAATCGGCGATCAGCGCTTGGTTCAAAGCATTTGTCTGGCATCCCTGTGTACGGAATTTCTGCAGTACGTAATGTTGCACACCGATTGCCGACAGTTCCAGCGCCAGCGCCATTATTTTTTGTTCACTGAGTAAGGTCGGATGTATGGTGGTCCGGCATTCGTAATCAACGCCGCTGGCAAGTATCATTTCTGCGCATTGGTGAACTGCACGGTCGCTGCCCTGCACACCGGTAATAGCTGCGTAGTCCGCCAACGGTGCCTTGACGTCGAAGCCAACCCAGTTCAGCAACGGCAACACACGCTCTAACTGTTTGGGATAGATGCAGGCAGTGTGCAAGCCCACCTGAAAACCGAGTTCGCGAACCTCTTTCATTGCCAATGCTAAAGCGGGATCCATCGTCGCTTCGCCGCCGCTGAAAACGACCGCATCAATCAATCCGGTTCGGCGTGACAAAAAACTGCGGATAGCCTCCCAAGTCTGATCCGTTGCGGTTCCGCGCTCCTGCAAATGTGGATTATGACAATAGGAACAACGCCAGGGACATCCTTGTACAAACACCACAGCAGCGAGTTTCCCCGGATAATCTGTTGCGCTGAATGGGGTGAACCCGCCAATTCTCAGGCTGTTCCGCATGCCACGGTTATCGCAGCTGAGCGGCATTTTCGGTGAAATAGGTACGCTCGCAGAACTCACCTTTTTTCCCGGTGTTGAAAGAACTGACCGGGCGATGGTAACCCATCACCCGTGTCCATATTTCACATGGCTGACGTTCTTCGTCATTGAGTACAACGCTATGTTTTTCAATAGTCTGAGCGGTATGAAGTAATGACATAGTGAATGACCTCTGGTTAGTTGGTGGTAGTTTGCATGGCTGTCATGCGTTTGCGGGCAATGATCTCGTCATCACATTTCGGACAGAATGGATGGCTTCCCTGCAGATATCCATGCTTAGGACAAATGGAAAAAGTCGGCGTTACTGTGATGTACGGCAGCCTGAAACGGCTCAGTGAGCGCTGCACCAATTGCCGGCATGCTTCGCCGCTGGATAAGGCTTCGGTCATGTACAGATGCAGCACGGTGCCGCCAGTATATTTACGCTGCAAATCGTCTTGCAGCTCCAGCGCTTCAAATGGATCTTCGGTAAAGCCGACCGGTAATTGTGATGAGTTAGTGTAGTAAGGCATCTCGGCCGTACCGGCCTGCAGAATATCCGGAAAGCGCTTGCAGTCTTCTTTCGCAAAACGGTAGGTTGTTCCTTCCGCAGGTGTCGCTTCCAGATTGTACATATGGCCGGTCTCGTCCTGAAATTTCAGCATTCTGGCGCGGATATGATCCAGAAAACGAATCGCCATCGCATGGCCAGCAGCGCTGCTGATATCGTCTTCACCGGCAGTGAAGTTACGTATCATCTCGTTGATACCGTTCACACCCAGCGTCGAAAAGTGATTACGCAAGGTTCCCAGATAGCGCTTGGTATAAGGGAACAGGCCGTTATCCATGTGGCGCTGTATCACTTTGCGTTTTATTTCCAGGCTGGTTTTTCCGAGTTCCAGCAAATGATCCAGTGCTGCCAGCAAGGCAGACTCATTACCTCGATAGCGATAACCGAGACGGGCGCAGTTAATCGTGACCACACCGAGCGAGCCGGTCTGTTCAGCAGAGCCAAACAAACCGTTACCGCGCTTCAGCAATTCGCGCAGATCCAGCTGCAAGCGACAACACATAGAACGTATCATGTTCGGCTTGAGTTCAGAGTTAATGAAATTCTGAAAATACGGTAAGCCATAACGTGCCGTCATTTCAAACAGACGTTCGGCGTTCGGGCTGTACCAGTCAAAATCCTCGGTCATGTTATAGGTAGGAATAGGAAAGGTGAACGCGCGCCCTTTTGCATCACCGGCCATCATCACTTCGATGTATGCACGGTTAATCATGTCCATTTCGGCCTGTAATTCACCGTAGGAAAATGGCATTTCGATGCCAGCGATCACAGGTATCTGATCACGTAAATCAGCCGGGCACACCCAGTCGAAAGTCAGATTCGTAAAAGGCGTCTGAGTGCCCCAGCGTGACGGCACATTCAGGTTGTAAATCAGCTCCTGCATACACTGTTTAACACTGGCGTAACTCAATGCATCCTTGCGCACGAAAGGCGCCAGGTAGGTATCGAAAGAACTGAATGCCTGAGCGCCCGCCCATTCATTTTGCAATGTCCCGAGAAAATTCACGATCTGCCCGACCGCGCTCGATAAATGTTTTGGCGGCGCAGACTCGACCTTACCCGGCACGCCATTCAAGCCCTCGTTCAACAAGGTACGTAAAGACCATCCGGCGCAGTAGCCAGCCAGCATATCCAGATCATGAATATGCAGATCCGCTTCCCGGTGTGCCATACCGACTTCTGGCGGATACACATGACTCAGCCAGTAATTCGCAATGACTTTGCCGGAGACATTCAGAATCAGACCGCCGAGCGAGTATCCCTGATTGGCATTTGCATTGACACGCCAGTCCTGACGCTGCAGGTATTCATTGATGGATGATTCGACATCAACGAGGGTGTGTTGGTCATGCCGCAAACGTTGGTGCTGTTCGCGATACACAATATAGGCGCGCAAGGTCTGGCGATAACCGGACTCAAATAAGACTGATTCGACTACGTCCTGAATCTGCTCGATATGCAGTAGCGGCGTAGCGTTTACCATCGCATTACTTTGCATTACCTGTGCACACAAATCACTCGCCACGCGTAAATCAAATTCACCACTCGCCTGACCTGCGCGCTGCAGGGCAAATTCAATTTTCTTTGCATCAAATGCGCTGATGCTGCCATCCCGCTTGATGACCTGTGTCTGCGACTCACAAAATTGCTCAGTCATTATCGTTATCCAAATACACAATATTTAGTAGTTGAATTTAGAATAATCACTAAATATAGTATAGTCAAACGAAGACTGATGCTTTTTTAAAATCATTGATCCGGGTCAAAAAACTCATAGATCAACTGATTGATACGAAAAAACTCGCAGCACCACGATATTACGCTTGCTGTGCTGATCGGCCTGTCGCCACTGTAATGAGCACTTTCTATCAGTCTTTCGAGATCAAAAAAATGACTTCTGGCAGACATCTAAGCCTGCGATATATCAACGCAGGCATAAAGAAAGACCGCGGGAAGCCGGCGTGTGCAAATCTTGCCTGCGGTAACTATATAAACAGATACAGAAATATTTGTACTGACGCCACAGCCATACACGAAGGAATGTGGCAACATTCATAGCCATAAAGGGCAAGTCGGATTACGAGACGACAATCGACTGCATCAACACTACAATGCTCTGCAATTGCTGAAACGTATCCGGGATTGCTTACTATTCTAAACATAACGCGTTCAGGTATGAGACAAACGATGAACTTGTTGATGCAGATAATGACGGCGTTAATTTCAACAAGTGTTGCGGCTGAAACACCTGGAAATTTACATATTTCTGTCAACGTCGACTCTGCCACTGGCATGATTGCAGCATCCATACTTCGCGAAGTCTACAAACAGACGAAGCTGGAATTTTGTATTATCAACTTGCCGCCACTGCGCGCAACCAAAGAAGCTAAGGCTGGAAACATAGACGGCGAAGTATTGCGGCCACCCAATTACGCAGCGTCACATCCAGAGTTAATACGTATTGATCCGCCTTATATCGTCGTTGAAACTCTGGCGTATACATTAAAAACCCGCAATCTGACTATTCAGAAAAAAAGCGATTTAAAGCCACTCAGAGTTGGTGTCGTGCGCGGAATTATAAATGCGCAAAATGCGACCGAAGGGCTCAACGACATTACGTTTGCTGATACGTCAGAAAGTCTCTTCAAAATGTTGACCGCTGGTCGTATTGATGTCGCGGTGGACTCCAGATATAGCGCAGACCGGGCAATGAAAAAAACAATGATCAATGACATTGTTTCGGAAAAAATCGTCTTACTGGTACAACCCGCTCACCACTATCTGAATATCAAACATAAAGCGTTGGCAGCGAGTCTGGCCACAACGATCAGTCAGCTCGCGGCAACTGGAGAATTGCAGCGACTGGCAACGACTGCGGAATCTGAGCAAATGAAAAACGACAACGCAACAGCGACACTTCCTGTGAAAAACTGTAACTGAATTACAGTCAGATAGAAAAGTGATTTTATGCAGCAGATTCATCCGTAGTGTGTTTCACCCCGTGTGTCAGAAGAAAAGAAACGTCGATAGTAATCGCAGGCCTGAACTCAACAATATACGAAGAGGACACCATGAAAACGCGTTTATTTTTATCCGGAATAAGTCTGGCAGGAATGTCTGCCTTTTCACCAACTGTTTCAGCACAATCGAATGTCGTGCTGTATGGCATCGCAGACCTTGGCATTCATTACAGTAATGGATTAAACGCCAGCAATGCTCCCACAGCATCGAATTCCACCACGGCTCTGAGCAGCGGCATCAACAATACCAGTCGCTGGGGTATCAAAGGTCAGGAGGCGCTGGGAAATGATATGTCAGCTCTTTTCCAGCTCGAAGGCGGCCTGAATATTGATACGGGTGGTTCTGCCAAATCGGATAAGTTGTTTGACCGGATCGCATTTGTTGGCTTAAAGACCAGTGCCGGCGTACTGACGGCCGGACGTCAGGCGACGATATTATCGGATGCGATATCGCCGGTCGATCCTTTAGGAATGCGCTTTGCCAGTTTCAACCCTAACATCAACGTAACCGCATTAAGTAATACGGCTTTTGGCACTCATGCCTTTGGAATGCAATACGGCACCAGCGGCTACAACGACAATTACTATCGTCTGGACAATATGCTGAAATTCACCAGTGACTTTGGTCCGGTGACAACTCGCGTCTCCTATTCATTTGGTGAAGTGGCGGGAAACACCAGCGCGTTGTCGACGGTGGGTGCGGGTCTGAGCTATCAGCAAGATGGCCTGGCTATATCTGGCGCGTATATGAAATTGAAAAACAGTGCCAGTTTCAGCCTTGACGCCTATACGCTGGGCGCTGCCTATAACTTTGGTGAATTCACACTCAAAGCCAATTATGGCAATAACAAAGCAGAAACGGCAATCAATAAGGAAACAAAAGAAAATATCTATTCAGGCGGCGGCAACGTCGTGATTCGCCCCGGCCTATCGCTGACCGCCGCGTATTATCGTGTACGACGCGACAGCACAGGCTTTACCTCCGATGGGTTTGATCGTGTGGTTGCCTATCTCGAACAGGAAATGTCAAAGCGCAGCACCTTATATGTCGAGCTTGATTCAACCAAGTGGAACGGTAATGCGGCAGGCACAACCGGAACGCAGGCCAATAAATCCAATGGATATGGCTTCACCCTGGGTCTGATGCATAAATTCTGAAGTACGTCTGCAGGACCATCTGCCATAGCGCGCGGCTGAAACAGATTCAGCCGCGCTGCAGAGTCAGGCAATTACTATCCCAGCCTGCGGGTAACACGGGTGACTGAAGTCGCATCCAACCGGAAGACACTCACGGCATTTGTCAAATGCACGGCCTGATCCTGCATGGATTGTGCTGCCGCTGCGGCCTCTTCCACCAATGCAGCATTTTGCTGAGTCACTTCATCCATCTTGATGATGGCGTTATTCACTTCCTCAATTCCTATGCTTTGCTCTTGTGTCGCCGCACTGATTTCATTGACGATATCGCTGACTTTACGCACACTATCAACCACTTCATCCATGGTGCTTCCTGCCTGATTCACCAGCTTGCTACCAGCCGCCACTTTTTCTACTGAATCGTTAATCAAATCCTTAATTTCTTTAGCTGCTGCGGCACTGCGCTGAGCCAGATTCCGGACTTCGCTTGCTACCACAGCAAAGCCGCGCCCCTGTTCTCCGGCGCGAGCTGCCTCTACTGCAGCATTCAGTGCCAGAATATTCGTCTGGAACGCAATACCATCAATCACGCTGATAATGTCCACAATTTTGCGGGAAGACTCGTTGATGGAACTCATGGTCGCAATCACTTCGCCAACGACTTCTCCTCCTTTGCCTGCGACCGTTGTGGCAGACCCGGCCAGACTATTGGCGTGTCGCGCATTGTCTGCATTCTGCTTTACTGTCGACGTTAACTCTTCCATCGCCGATGCGGTTTCTTCAAGAGATCCCGCCTGTTGTTCAGTACGCGCAGACAAATCAAGGTTGCCGGTCGCGATCTCCTGAGAAGCGGTATTGATTGCATCCGTACCCTCGCGAACCTGTCCCACCAGTCTTTGCAGGCTCGCATTCATCGTTTTCATCGCGCGCAGTAACTGGCCGATCTCATCGTCCGATTCAGCCTCAATCGATACCGTCAGATCACCGCTGGCAGCACTTTCCGCCATACTGACTGCCGCACGCAGTGGTCGGCTGATCAGGCGTGCAATCCATAAAGCCAGAATCACGCTGAGCACCATTGCCGCACTCATAATTCCAATAATCCACGAGCGTGAAGACGAAAACAAATCATCGTTGGTGACCAGTGCACGCTCGCTTTCAGCCTGACTCATCTCCACCAGTTTATCGACGAGATCGTTCACAGATCGAAATAATTTTACGGAATCACCACGGATCGCTTTCCGCGCCTCATCCTGATTTCCGGCACGGGATAGCTCAAGCACTTTTTTGCCAGCATTGCGATACGATATAAACGACTGATCTAAGGTATCGAATATTTTTTTCTCTTCTGCCGAGTTGACCAGAGATCGATATTTTGTTTCATACCCCGTAAATTCTGAAGTACGGGATTCAATACTCTTTTCGTAATAACTGAAATCCGACTCTTCGCTGGAAAGAATATGCTGCAATTCCGATACACGCATACGGTTCAGCGTTGCCTTCATCAGCAGCGCATAACGCACTCCCGGCAACGTATCATTGAGTACCGTCGTCGACGCAGCATTCAGGCGCGCGGTCTGAACGATGCCAAAAATGCCTGTAGCCAGGGTCAGACTCAGGGCAATAAAAAAAGAAAGCAGTAATTTATACGCAATCTTCAGATTCAGAAACCAGCTCATATAAGCTCCTTTAAAGCTATTAACAACGACGTTTCCCGCGACGAAGTAATGAATTCATTTTCAAATGCTCTTTGCACGAAGGAGGACCAGAATTTGATTCTGCACAGAATCCAATGACTGGCCGTCCTGACGTTGCTTAGAAAAAAGAATCGACAGAATGGTAATCACCGGCGTTGCGACAGGCAGATCTGCTCCTATCATTCACACGAAAAGCGATGATGGCAAACAATAAGAAGCGACTCAGAATTCCTTTTTCCAGAAATGTTGTCAGCCAGAGACACATATCGGTAAATTGACAGTCATGCGCTTTCTTAAACCTCGTACAAATAATAAAAAAGCAGGCAGTAGTGATTCACTCACTATCTGCCATGCTTTTTACTTTGAAAAACTGGCTTTAATTGCCAGCCTGGGCAATTAACGTTCCTTGACTACACCGCGATAAATCAGGAAAGTCGCCAGCAAGCCAACACTGCCAGCCATTGCCATCCAGTATCCTGGTGATGCTTTATCGCCCGTAGTTTCTATCAACCAGGTGGAAATCAGCGGTGTCAGACCACCAAACAAGGCTGTTGCCAGGCTATATGCCAGTGAGAAACCTGTGGTACGGATACGGACAGGAATGATTTCTGTCAGAGCAACAATCGTCGCACCGTTATAACTTCCGTACAGGAACGACAGCCATAATTCTGCCAGCAACATATGCTCAAAACTCGGATTGGCGATCAGCCATGACAACAGCGGATAAGCCGTCACAGCAGTCAAGCCGGAAAACAGTGCCATGATGGGCCATCTGCCGATACGGTCAGACAAGCCCCCCATAACTGGCAACCAGATAAAGTTGGATACCCCTACACACAGCGTCACCACCAGACTCTCGACTGTTGTCAGCTTCAGTACGGTTTTACCAAAAGTTGGCGTATAAACGGTGATCAGGTAAAACGAAACCGTAGTCATCACGATCAGCATGGTGCCGGTCACAACCAGTGGCCAGTTCAGAGAAATAGTTTTCAGCATTTCTCTGAACGTAGGATGCGTTTTTTGTGCCAGATATTCTTCTGTCTCTTGCAAAGAACGACGAATGAAGAAAACTACCGGAATAATGGAGCAACCAATGAAGAAAGGTATGCGCCAGCCCCAGTCCGCAATGAATTCCTTACTCAAGGTTTCATTCAGAAAATATCCCAACGCTGCGGAGAAAATGATGGCCACTTGTTGACTGGCCGATTGCCAACTGACGTAAAAACCTTTGTGGCCCGGCGTTGCCATTTCGGATAAATACACAGACACGCCGCCCAGTTCAACCCCGGCAGAAAAACCCTGTAGCAAACGACCAATCAGGACCAGCAAAGGTGCCAGCAAACCGATGGTGGCATAACCGGGGATAAAAGCGATCATGGCGGTACCCGATGCCATAATGCCCAGCGTCAGCACCAAGCCTTTGCGGCGACCGATGCGGTCAATATAGCTACCCAGAATAATCGCGCCGAGCGGCCGCATGAAAAAGCCCGCGCCGAAAGTCGCAAATGTCATCATCAGCGCCGCGTATTCACTGCTGGCAGGAAAAAAAGCTTTAGCGATATAGGTTGCGTAAAATCCAAACAGGAAGAAGTCATACATTTCAATGAAATTTCCACTCGTCACGCGGATGACGGTAGAAAATTTCGAGTGGCGTTTTGCCGCAACATGACCATCCTGATGGACGTTGCTTACTGCGTTAGAAGTTGTGCTGGACATACTATCTGACCTTTTCAATCGGCGGCCATGCAGATACATAGCCTAACCCGTCAAAACAAGATAAAAAGAAAAAAACGAACAAAGATTAACGCTGAATCAGCGTCTTACTTTTTAGCAGCAACCGGCGCCAGGCCAGTCTCTGCAATCACACCGGCATTTTTTTCCGACGACAGGAAATCAAGCAAAGCCTGTGCGTTTTTCTGTACCTTACTGCCACTGACTATGGCTGCAGAGAAAGGCGTGCTCAGTTGTACTTCCTGCGGCAGCAAGCCAACAATATCAATTCCCGCGACTGGCAATAATTCACTACGTTGCTGGCACCCGAAATCGGCCTCACCGTGAGCGATGATTTCACCGACAGGTGTGGCTGGAATTTGTGCTGCCTTGCCCTGCATCTGCTCTGCAATACCCAGCTTTTTCATCAATTGGTGCTTGATGTATTCACCGCTGGCACTGTCGGAATAAGCGACTGTTCGCGCTTGCAAAAATGCTTGTTTCAGACCATCAACGGTGCTGATATCGGGCTTGGCATTCCCCGTTTTTACCGCGCAGGCGATCAGTGAATTTGCCAGCACCACTTTGCTACCGGCAACCAGTTTTCCTTCCTTCATCAAGGTGTCCAGAGAATCACCTACCATGATGACGACATCAATATTCTCACCACGAGCCATACGCACCGGGATCGCATTTGCGGTTGTTCCCATCGATGGCCCCCAGCCAGATATCAGCTTATCGCTACTACTTTTTTCATATGCAGAAGCGAGATTTTTGTATGCTTGCGCAAAGCCGCCCGAACTGATGACGCGAATGTCCTCCGCTGCTGCCAGGCTGGTAACAAATAAGCTGCTGGCCGCCAGCGTGATTGCCGTCATATTGAAACGAAGCTTAAACTTCGACATAGTGATTCCTTTCATTGCTCAGAACTTGTGCATCAGACCTATCGTCAGGCCATAACCGTTACTGCTGTTCGTTTTGTTACCGCTAACACCGGCAGCATTAGCTTTCCAGTTTGTGTAATCAGTTTCGATATACGCAGTGCTACGTTTTGACAGGGATTTTTCCAGATAAATAAAGCTGCGATCAAAGCCATCATCGGCAAAGCCGGTGGCTTCACGACGGACGCGGTAGTAAGCCGATGTCAGTGTCAGATCAGCAGTTAATGCCAGCACAGCACCGCCGGAGGCGATGTGTTGGCGGGTTTGTTTTGTTGCGCTGGTATCGGCGCGGTTCTGACCAAAATTGACCTTCAGTTGCACGCTACCCAATTGATAGGCCGCACCCAGGGTATAAGCCTGTAAATCAAAGTCAGCGCTGTTCTTGAATTTCATCCAGGCACCAGAGATATTCAATCCGTCTTGTTGATATGCGAGGCCGACACCCATGGTCGACAAGGCGCTGCTATTACCTGCCACCTCACCAAATGAATATGACGCGCGCGCCACCAGCGGACCAAAGTCACCGGTGTATTTCAGCATGTTGTCCAGACGATAGTAATTGTCGTTGTAGCCGCTGGTACCATACTGGACGCCAAACGCATGAGTACCAAACGCGGTATTGCTCAGTGCCGTGACGTTGATGTTTGGGTTGAGGCTTGCATACCGCATCCCCAGCGGATCAACCGTCGAAATCGCATCCGACAGTATCGTTGCCTGGCGGCCGGCGGTCAGGCTGCCATAACCGGTTTTAATGCCAACGAAGGCGAGGCGATCAAATAGCTTGTCTGATTTTGCAGATGCGCCGGTATCGATGTTTAAGCCGCCTTCAAGCTGAAACAGGACAGTCATATCTGCACCAAGAGACTCTTGTCCTTTGAAGCCCCAGCGGCTGGTATTATTGACGCCGCTGCTGACGGAACCGGTGGAACCGGATACGACAGGCGCATTGCTGGCATTGATGCCGTTACTGTAATGCACTCCAAGATCCGCGATGCCATACGGTGTGACAGTAGATTGTGCAAGGGCACCGCTGCTGATGCCCAGCAAGACGATGAGATAAGAAGGTTTCATGTGGTCTCCGTGGTATTGCCTTCTTAATGAGGCCTTGAAATGTCTGTAATGCTTGGTTTGAGCCGGTCAATATTCACGTACCGCCGACTTTTTATTTGGTCTGCATCATCCGCCACATGGCATAATTTGTGAATTGCAATATTTATTAAGATTAATGCATGGGACGCATCAATTTCGATTTACAAGAACTGCAGGCCTTTGTCGCCGTCGCAGAACGCAGCAGTTTTAAACAGGCGGCGGAAGATCTGTTTTTATCGCAACCGGCATTGAGTCGCCGCATTGAAAAGCTGGAAGATATGCTGGGCGTCAAATTATTTGAACGGACCACGCGGCGCGTGCAACTGACTAATATCGGCAGAGTATTTCTGAGCAATGTCCGTACCGCACTCGATGAACTGGAAGGCGCGATACTGAACATGTCAGATCTGGCTGCGCACCGCACAGGCATCGTGACCCTGGCATGCGTTCCATCGGCAGTGCATTATTTTTTGCCCGACGTATTGAAAGGTTTTACCGAGCGCTTTCCCAAAATACGCGTGCGCATATTTGATGAGAGCGCGCAAGACGTGCTGAATCTGATATTGGCTGGCGAGGCGGATTTTGGTATTAACTTTGCCGGTGCTGAAGACCCGGAAATTGATTTTCACCCAATTTACAAGGAGAGTTATGTGCTGGCGATGCGCCATGATCACGCACTGGCGAAACGCAAAAAGTTATCCTGGAAAGAAACTGCCAGCGAGCGTTATATCTCGGTCTCCAAGTCCAGCGGCAACCGCAGCTTGATCGACAATGCGTTGGCGGGCGTAGAAAAACACCCCGTCATTTTTTATGAAGTGAACCATGTCTCTGGCATTCTGGCACTGGTTGAAGCAGGCATGGGAGTCGCCGCCGTTCCTCGCTTATCGCTGCCAAAATATATGGATGCAACGCTGGTCGGCATTCCCTTAGTCAATCCTTCCATCCACAGAACCTTAGGTTTGATCTCTAAACGCGGGCGCATCATGCCACCAGCAGCCAGAACCTTATTCGACATGTTGGTGCAAAGTAGTAAAACGAATAAATCAGTGCTGCCGAAATGACCTTGCCCTTCTCATTTCTGAGCAAACGTTTGTATCTGCAAGTTTTGCTTGCCGTGTTTCTCGGCATAGGATTTGGTCATTTCTGGCCAGCACTGGGAACAGAATTAAAACCGCTGGGAGACGCATTCATCAAACTGGTCAAAATGATGCTGGCACCGCTCGTGTTCTTTACGATCGCCGGCGGTATCGCAAGCCTGAATGAGCGTCGCGGAGTTACCAGCACGCTCGTCAAAGCGATGCTGATTTTTTATTTTCTGACTTTACTTGCGTTGTTAACCGGATGGCTGGCAGCATCCCTCATGCGTCCAGGGGCTGGCTGGCATTTTCACCCAACCGCCACCGACAAAAATACTCTGTCGCCGATGTTGGGTCATACCGGATATCAGGGTTTCGCCGATTTCATTCTCCACATCATCCCACATTCCTATGTCGGTGCTTTTACCCAGGCCGAGGTCTTACCAGTCTTGTTGCTTGCGGTACTGACCGGTTTTGCGATCGCCCGTAGCCGACGCCCCGGTGACCGTATGCTGACAACAATTGATGAGTTAAGCCGCCTGTGTTTTAACATTTTTGATTACGTCATGAAACTGGCGCCATTGGCGGCATTCGCCTCTATCGCCTATACGGTGGGACGTTTTGGCATAAAGTCCGTGGCTGCGTTCAGTTATCTGATTCTGAATTTCTACATCGCTTGCGCGGTTTTTGTCATCGTCATTCTTGGAAGTCTTGCGAAGCTGCATGGTTTCAGTCTGTGGAAACTGATGAGTTATATCCGGGAAGAGTTGCTCGTTGTATTGGGTACATCCTCATCAGAGCCGGTGCTGCCGCCGCTCATGAAAAAACTACAAACGCTCGGTTGCAAAAAAGATGTTGCAGGACTGGTGTTACCGATGGCGTATTCGTTTAACCTCGATGGCACCGCAATTTACCTGACGCTCGCCTCAATGTTTATTGCCCAGGCCTGCGACATACAACTCAGCAATGGTCAGATCCTGAGCCTGATCGCCACTATGCTGCTGACATCAAAAGGTGCCGCCGGTGTCAGTGGCAGTGGCTTCGTCGCACTGTTGGCAACGCTTACTGTCATTCCTGATCTGCCGTTGGCAGGTGCTGTTTTATTGCTTGGCATAGACAGATTCATGTCAGAAGCCCGCGCCCTTACCAGCACGATCAGCAATGTTGTGGTGTGTATCGTCGTTGCACTCTGGGACGGTGCCTGTGACAGAACGATACTCAAACATCAGCTTGAAACGTCAAAGTCAATATAAGGCCGGATGTCGTCATGTATTGCAGAGGTTATCTATCCTGAATTCGTCGTATTCAAGCTTGTTCACAAAACGGGTTCACAATAATACGACGAGACTGAATCAGCACGGCATCCAGCGCTAAAGTGGTCAGCACTGAACGACCTCGCCGCGCCATACATATCATTGCAGGGGTATCAAGTTAGCTTGCATTTGTACCCGACCGGATACCAGTCACTTCTTCGTATCGATCTTATCCAGCAACATCTGATATTTTTTCAGGCTCTGGTCTGTCTTACTCAGCGCTGAAAGGGCAGATTCCGTTTCCACCGTTGCATTGGCTGTAACCGCCGCAGCCTCGTTGATCAGATCAACCATCTGCTGGCGCAGCGCATCTTCGTCTGCTTTATCCAACGCTCCCCTGTCCAAGCTTTCTGTCATTTTTTTCAGCAAGATCGCTTTACTGGCCAGCGCCAGATTGGCTACATCATTAAAGTAGTCCGGTGTCGCTTGACGCACAAGGTCCCCGGCGCGGGCTTGGTCCATATTCGCGGAAACGGATGCCTGAACAGGTTCTGGCGATTTCGATTCACATTGATCTGCCATCGTCACTAAGTATGCGGCCAATTGACGTGCTTCTGCAGGCAACAAACGTATGTGCTGTCTATTTTTTGTGTCTGCATCTGAACCGATATCAATCACGACCTGCATTTTTTCCCAAGTCAACGCAATGCTGATTTCATCACCACTGACGATACGCATAAATTCTCCATCCCAAATTTGGTAATAGCACCCTGCTCTAAACCAACCGATCAAGTAAGTTGATTACGCACCAGGCAGACCTCACTGCAGTAAGCATACCGGACACTCCTGAATAAGCCCAACGTTACCACGTCAGCATAAAAAAAGCTCCGTGGGATTCCATCAATGCTCTCTCATGTTTTTCCACGCATGAATCACAAACGTACGTTGAAATTATATTGAAACGAACTTAGAACGATAAAAAAGACCATAAAAATTCGTGCAGACAAACATCCCATCAGACTATCGGTGCAAAAAATGTCGCTTGCAGATAATATACGATACATATACAATTTATATACACTACATATAAGCCTATAAGGTTGGGAATTTTGGATACCTCCAATGATCTGCACAACCAGATGCACACAGCAAACACGATGATGACCGCAACCATGAATAGAAAATCTGCTGGAATAAAGATTGGTAGCTTGATTGATATCAGGCCACCGCAGACTGTCACTGAAGCCTTTACCCCGGAGCAAAGGAATGCTCATGCCAGAGCGATAGTCGGAGCATTCATATGACAAAGCGACCGGAAGAAATCGCCTTATTGGCGGAGTCGGGCAGACTACTGGCGAAGGTGTTTAGCCATCTAGATAAATTGAGCTTGATCGGCATGTCGACCATGCAGGTAAATGACTTGGTCGATAGATATATTGTGAATGAGCTTAAGGCACGTCCGGCAAGCAAAGGTCAATACGACTACGCTTACGCGCTGAATTCTTCACGCAACAACGTTATCTGCCATGGTGTTCCTTCCACCTCGGATATATTGCTGAACGGAGATATCGTCAATTTTGATATCACGTTAGAGAAGAACAACTTTATCGCTGATTCCAGCAAAACCTATCTCGTCGGCGATGTATCAAATGCTGCCAGACGGCTGGTAAAAGTCTGCTATGCAGCCATGTGGAAGGGAATCAACGTTGTCCGTCCGGGTGCCCAGCTCGGCGATATCGGTCATGCTATCGAGCGTCACGCCCGGCAAAACGGCTATTCCGTCGTGAGAGAGTATTGCGGTCACGGGATTGGTCGTGAAATGCACGAGCCACCTCAAGTGCTGCATTGGGGAAGACCGCACACCGGACTGACAATGCAGGAAGGAATGGTGTTCACCATCGAACCAATGATTAATCAAGGTAGTCATACCGTTAAGACGGAAGAAAATGGCTGGGCGGTCATTACGACTGATGGGAAATTATCCGCGCAGTTCGAGCATACGGTAGCGGTAACACGTAACGGGGTACAGGTTTTAACGCTGCGCCCCGAAGAAATAGCATTATCTGAATCCGTCCACGGGAAGAGTTTAGACATATAGCCCAGACATTCAGCCAGTTGCAAAAATACCCCCCCCTCAAAAATGTGAACCTATGCGATCTTTTGCGATGAATTCCGCCAGCTGTGATTGATACGTCAAATGATCGCAGGTGTTTGCAAGCGGCGCTGCCAATCTTCAACAATGCCTTTGCTTAATCTGTCTTGCGCGATTTTTCTCCACGAGGGTGTCAGCTCCTCAAGTTCACTCATGGCTTGCATTGCTTGTGCATTCATGGTGTCGATATACAGGTGATGTAGCAAACGTGCCAGCGACCAATCCGGTTGTGTACGATCAAGCAGACGCAAGCTATCGCCCGGTGCAACGGAACCTGCTTGCAGGACACGGTAATACCAACCTGTACGCAAACTGTTTTGCACGATGCTAGCCATATGATTGTTTTCAAAACGGAGATTCAATTTCCAGCAAGGCTGCCGTGCTTGTGTCACTTGCAGTATTGCAGTACCCAGCATAAAGACATCGCCGATGCAAACCCTATGCTCAGTCCAACCCGAGGTAGAAATATTTTCACCAAAGCCGCCCGGGCAAAAGCGTGACGCTGCATCGTCCCCGAATTGCGCACGCCAGATCGCATAATGTTCAGACGGATAGTGGTGTACGGCCTTATCCGGCCCGCCGTGATATAACTTGTCACCCTGTTCGTCTCCCTGCAAGCCGGACGTAGTAACTGATACCGCATCCCAGACCTGCTGTTTTTGTATAGCGCTGACTTCAACATTTGGCCCGAAAGCACGCGCTTGGCCGATAAAGATTGCATCAATGGTGCTTTGAATAGTTGGCATCATCGTCCGCACACGTTAAGCCATTCAGCGAAAAACAAACGCGCCTGTTGTGCCAGTTTCGGGCCATGGATAGCGGCCTGTTGACGCATCAGTGACGGCGAATGTTTTTCATGCAGCATTTCATGGGCGTGCCCGACATACCAAGCCTCCAGGCCGTTGGCAGTGACTTCTGGGTGACATTGAAACGCCAGTGCGTTTTTTCCCCAGCTATATACCTGATTTTGACAGGCGTCACTTGACGCCAGCAATTGTGCGCCATACGGTAAATCGAAGGTATCGCCGTGCCAGTGGAACATCGTGCAATCTCTTTCGTCAAAATATCGCACCGGCGTATGCTTACCTTCCTGCGTGATCCTTAGCGGATACCAGCCTAGCTCTTTGGTTGTGGCCGGATACACACTTGCACCGAGTGCCCGCGCCATCAATTGTGCGCCGAGACATATCCCCAGTGTCGGCAAGTCTGCATGCAAACGCTGCTGTAAAAAATGTACTTCTTGTAGCAAAAATGGGAAATGGTGATCTTCGTAGGCACCGATAGGCCCGCCCAGCACGATACAAACATCGGCATCAAGCGGGTTGAGTTCAGCCCAGTTGTGGTTGCAGGCATTAACTTCCTGAATAGAAAAATTCATCTCCTTCAGCAAAACAAGAAAACTACCCGCATCTTCAAAAGCGACATGATGGATGATTAACGCCGTTTTCATCTTCAACCTCCAACTGGCAAAATAGAATAAATTTCAGAAATTAAAATGACACTATGTGTCATATATTACACTAATTGTCATTTAATTTTCCAGTCCTGGAATTTCAGTAAGATTCATCAGATCAGGCAAAAATAAGAAACGGAAAACAAAAAATGTCGCAAAAAATTAAAATGCTGCGCCAGCAAATGGGCATGAGTCTGCAAGATATGGCAGATGCCAGCGGTCTGACCAAGAGTTACTTATCAAAGGTCGAACGTGGAATCTGTGTACCTTCGATTGCCGCCGCGATTAAAATTTCCACGGCACTGAAAGTCGATGTCGGCCAGTTATTCAGTCCCACAAGCAGCAGCGAAATGCTTTCTGTTGTGCGACACAATGAGCGCCTGCGCATCGTCAGAGCGGCTGATGAGGGCAGCAGCATGGAAGCCCTGGCGGCAGAAATCAACAATAAGCGCATGCAGCCTTTCATTGTGTACCCGCCCAGTGAGCTATCCAACGGCCCGCATGCTGCTGGACACGCGGGTGAAGAGTTCTTATACGTGTTGACGGGGAGCATAGAAATTCAATTCCCCGACCATCGCGAGCAACTTAAGAAAGGCGATGCGATTTATTTCAACGCCCTGCTACCGCATTGCTTGCGATCTGCCGGTAAGCAACAGGCATCAGCGTTGGTGGTGATTAGTTACGATCAGGGGTAAGTTTGAAGCTGAAGAAATCACAAGCCTGTCATCAGAAAACGCTACTACGCGACACGGACTCTTCGATACTCCACGCCATATCAGGATGAGCTGGTATTGCGATTGTTTGACCAACGCTTGTAATCGACAGGCGACATGCCAATAGTAAGAGCAATATCACACTACTGTTAATCACATAGTACGAACCACTACACACACGTATGGTGAGGCCTCAGGCTTAACATATTCATCATTAGCGTCGAGCTCGTGCAGAGCAAAGATATCCGAAGTTTGAGCATGTTTAATCAACTTAATCGTCGCCTGATTTAAGCAAAAACGCGACAGAGAATTAAATATAGTTAAATGATCTTCGCATTACTTTTCCTCAGAGAAATTTCTAACTAAAGTGAAGGCTAGTAGTTATATTTTTCTGCAATGACTGCTGTTTTTATTTGTATTTCTGACTCATACCGTATGCACGATTTAAGGAGCACAGTTACCTTTACTAAGTAGCTAGCGCATAGTCAGATTCCCAACGAAGATTATTAGCCGGAGTAAAAATGACCATCGCCAAACGCCTCTATATGTTAATGGCTGCAGTATTGATTAGTATCGTAATGCTGATTGGTATTGGGATTTCTCAGATCAATAAAGTGTTTGAAACGACAAATTATGTGAACGTCAATGTTGTTCCTAGTTTGATTGATCTGGGTTTGGTTAAGTCAGGAACGACGCAGAATCGTCTCCTGACCTGGCAGTTGCTGGCCGCGTCCGATCCTGCAAAAAAAGCTGAACTACAAAAGAAAATTGACGAAGCAGAGGCCGGAGTGTTCAAAGCCTTCGATAAATACGAGAAAGAAGACATTAGTAACGATAAAGATCGCGCGATGTTATCGGATGATAGAAAAGCATTTGAGGTGTACCGGCAGATCCGGAATAAGGCTGTCGAGATAGCTAACGGAGCAGGTGCGGATGAAGCTCGGGCTTATATGTTTTCTCAGCAGGCAGATGCGGGAAAGGTAGCAAAGCTGGTCGATGATCACCTTGATTACAATGTACAGATAGGAGTAAGCAGCGCTGAGGAAGCAAAAAAATCTCAGAATTCTGCTATCTGGATGTCACTCACCATTGGTGCAATCGCACTGGCAGCGATTGGACTGATGGGGATCCGTTTAGCGCGTAACATTTCGTCTTCTCTCAATTCGGCAATTGATATAGCAGAACGTGTGGCGGCCGGTGATTTGACTCAGGTGATCGAAGTCAAAGGCACCGATGAGGTTGCGAAGTTGATGATCTCCCTGAAGAACATGTCATCCAGTCTTGAGCATATTTGCACTGAGATTCGTCATAGCACTGATTCGATTGCGACTGCTTCTGGAGAGATAGCTTCCGGCAATATGGATTTGTCGTCACGTACTGAACAGCAAGCCGGTGCGCTGGAAGAAACCGCATCGTCAATGGAAGAACTGACGTCGACCGTGAAACAGAACTCAGATAATGCACGTCAGGCGAATGTCCTTGCAAGCACCGCCACAACACTGGCAACGGAAGGTGGAAATGTGGTCGGTCAGGTGGTGCATACCATGGGCGAAATCAATGAGTCTGCGAGAAAGATCGTGGACATTATCAGTGTGATCGATGGAATTGCTTTTCAGACGAATATTCTTGCGTTGAATGCGGCTGTCGAAGCTGCACGTGCCGGCGAACAGGGACGAGGCTTTGCGGTGGTGGCGTCAGAGGTGCGGAATCTGGCGCAGCGTTCCGCTTCGGCTGCGAAGGAAATTAAAGCGCTGATTGATAACTCGGTAGAAAAAGTCGATGCCGGTAGCCGCCTGGTAGATAAGGCGGGTAATACGATGTCCGAAATTGTAACGGGAATCCATAAAGTCAGTGATGTGGTGAGTGAGATCAGTAGTGCCAGCAGTGAACAGAGTGCGGGCATAGAGCAGATTAACCAGGCGGTTGTTCATATGGATGAGACCACGCAACAAAATGCAGCGCTGGTCGAAGAGGCCGCTGCAGCTGCTTCTGCGTTGCAGGATCAGGCTGAAAAACTGACAGAACTGGTTTCTTTTTTCAAGCTCAGAGAAATGGGCGGCGCGTCTAAACGCTCAGTTTCAAAGACAACACAAACGACAGCACCCGCACCGAAACCGGTAGCAAAAGCATCTGCCAAACCAGTCGCCATTGCGGCTCGCCCTGCATTGAAAACATCCGCGTCGACCAACGACTCTGGCACTGATTGGGTAGAGTTTTAATCAGTGTGAAAATACGAAATCGAGAGAGCAAGATGGATGACCCAAATCAACAAATGACAGAAAAAATGTTCTATGCTCTCTCGGCAAAATATCTCCCGATCTTGCGCGATAAATTGATTGAGATGTCTCAAGTACTTGAAGATAGACTGTTCGAGATGGATTGTGAACAGACTCAGCGCGTCAACGAAGTTGTCCACGATACTTTAGAATCGTTAAAGTTAAGAAAATAATTTTTCGGACCACAATTAATTATGCTATTTGTCAGCGGAAAGGGACTTATTGATTAAGTTCTACGAGCGCACCAGCATGATCATCACGACAAATCTGAGCTTTGCTGAATGGTCAAATGTCTTTGGAGACGCCAAGATGACCACGACCTTGCTCGATCAGGTCACGCATCATTGCCATATAGTGGAAACCGGCAACGACAGCTACCGTTTTAAAGAGAGTGCCCAGCAAACAAAAAAGGAGAGAAAAACATCCAAGTTATCCACATCCCAGACGTAAAATAGTAACGAAAAGGGTGGGTCAAAATTCAATGCAAAGCTGGGGCAGTTTTAAATGCAAATCAACTGCCCAACCCTTGAAAACACAACTACTTGTCAGAATTAAGTAGACATTGATATCCCGAAGCGATTGAATAAGCATGGTTGCGGCCAGCAAGTGCTATCACTGTACTCCCTTCAGATACTTTCGACAAAAGTAGTTGAGCATAGTGAAAATCTCTGAATGTCTTCTCACGTCTTATGATTTCGTTCGTAAATCGACCGCCAGTATCTTCCGATGATAGTAAGGGATTAAACCAAGTCGCGGGCGTTTGACGCCAATCGAAGTCAGGCCAAATCTTTCTAACTGCGACAGTTAGGTCGAAAATGTTTTTAATTGAGACAACATCGTCCAATTCCCTGGCGATTTGATTCCACATCCTAAGCTTTTCGAACGTCGCATCCTCGAGTCTCTCGCCTGAGACCCTGTGTCGATCTCTTACGAGCTGAGCCTCGCGTAGAACCAATGTGAGTATGATCTGATCCGCGGAAAAGTACTTGCGTAGATTTACATACAGTTCAATATCGCGAGGTTCCAAAGGAAGTACGGTAACCCTGCGCTCTCTCGCTATAAATCCGAGGTAGCTCGGCTCGCCGCGAGTTGCTATGATGGACTCCTTTTCTTCCGGCAACTTGCGCAAGTAGGACACGTCATTTACCTCTATGTATGACTCGCTGGGCTTCTCTTTATCGAAGGTGCTTTCGATTAAGTTGAAAAGACTGCGATCCGGCGATGTAACGTGTGGCACGCCTAAAAATATCAATTGTCCATTCGAAAGACTAGAAATCATCCGCACTTCGTAAATGTCGTCGCGTGGCTTCTGCGCACTTAGGTTTAGTGAACGTGTCCGTGCGATCGTTCCAATAGGCGCATTAACGGCGGTAGCGTTCTCCAATTGGAAACATCTTTCGAGTGCATCCGGTGCAAGCTCATGCCCCTGACTTACTTGGGCGTGCAATGGGAGACAAAACAGCAAACTACCCAACAAGCGCATTACAAATTTCATTGCGGTACCACCTTTCCTTGAATCTCTAGTGCAATTTAATACTACCTGATTAAGTCAAAATTCCCGATTTTTCCCTATTCGACCGTGACACTTTTTGCTAAATTTCTTGGCTTATCAACGTCGGTGCCGCGAGCAAGGGCGGTGTGGTAGGCGAGTAATTGTAGTGGTACGACGTGCAGGATAGCGGATAGTTGTCCGTAATGTTCAGGCAGGCGAATCACATGCACGCCTTCGCTGGAGGTGATGTGCGAATCGGCATCGGCGAATACAAACAGCTCGCCGCCACGGGCGCGAACTTCCTGCAGATTGGATTTGAGTTTTTCAATCAGTGCGTCATTCGGTGCCACTGTTACCACTGGCATTTCTTTGGTCACCAACGCCAGCGGGCCGTGTTTCAACTCACCTGCGGGATACGCTTCTGCATGAATATAAGAAATTTCCTTGAGCTTGAGTGCGCCTTCAAGCGCGATTGGATAATGCAAGCCGCGACCGAGGAAAAGGGCGTTTTCTTTTCTGGCGAATTCTTCCGACCATGCAATGATTTGCGGCTCCAGCGCAAGTACGGCACTGACAGCCAATGGCAAGTGGCGCAGCGCTTTAATATGTTCGGCCTCGTCCGCGTCACTAAGCCTGCCTTTGCTCTGAGCAAGTGTCAGCGTCAGTAAAAACAGCGCTACCAGTTGGGTTGTAAATGCTTTAGTCGATGCCACGCCAACTTCAATACCGGCACGTGTGATATACGACAAAACACACTCTCTGACCATCGCGCTGGTGGAGACATTGCAGATCGTCAGCGTGTGTTGCATCCCCAGCGAACGGGCATGTTTTAAGGCAGCCAATGTATCTGCCGTTTCACCACTCTGCGAGATAGTGACGACCAGCGAATTAGAATTCGGCACGCTGTCGCGGTAACGGTATTCGCTGGCAATTTCTACATTGACGGGGATTTTTGCAATCGACTCCAGCCAGTATTTTGCGGTAAGCCCCGCGTAATAGCTGGTGCCGCAAGCGAGTATCAGTACCGAATCAATTTGCTTGAAAACGCCGTAAGCTTTATCTCCAAATAGCTCAGGCATGATGCTGGTGACGCCTTCGAGTGTGTCACCGATAGCACGAGGCTGTTCGAATATTTCTTTTTGCATGTAATGACGATACGGGCCGAGTTCAGCCGCACCGCTGTGCGCATGAACGGTGCGCACTTCGCGTTCCGCCGCTTTGCCATGCACATCGACAATCCAGCAGCGCTGCAATTGCAGATCAACGACGTCGCCCTCTTCCAGATAAATGATCTGGTCGGTTGTTCCTGCCAGCGCCATTGCATCTGAGGCGAGAAAATTCTCACCTTTGCCGACGCCAACGATTAACGGCGAACCCTGACGTGCACCGATCACACGATGCGGCTCGTCCCGGCAAAATACCGCAATCGCGTAAGCACCCGTCAAGCGTTTCACTGCTTGCTGCACCGTCTCAAATAAATCGCCCTGATATAAATGATCAACCAGATGGGCAATGACTTCGGTATCGGTCTGGCTTTCAAAAACGTAGCCGAGTGCTTTTAATTCGGTGCGTAATTCTTCATGATTTTCGATAATGCCGTTATGCACAAGCGCAATCCGATCACGTGAAAAATGTGGGTGGGCATTGGCGGAAGAAGGCACTCCGTGGGTCGCCCAGCGCGTATGTGCGATGCCGGTAAAGCCGGATAAGCCACTCTGCTCCACCTGCGCCTGTAATTCGGCAACACGGGATGTGCTGCGTGAACGCTGCAACTGACCATCAACATGCAAGGCAATACCGCAGGAGTCATAACCACGGTATTCGAGACGCTTGAGCCCTTCAAGCAGGATAGGCGTGATGTTACGCTGAGCAACTGCACCGACGATACCGCACATAATGACCTCGTGAATCAGGAAATAAGAATGCGTCTATGCTAATGTAGTTTCAATGAATAATTATTTCAAAATTAAATAGATTATGAAATTTATTTATGTCACTATTTAATTATGACTATTTATTTCAAAACTTAAATAAATTCACTTATTTATTTCAAACATGACGATATTAGATGAGCTCGACAAACGTATTTTGCAGCAACTGCAGCGAGATGCTTCGCTGACCAATCAAGAACTGGCCGAACGGGTACACGCGTCCGCGCCGACCTGCATGCGACGGGTGAAACGCCTGATTGAGGAAGGTGTGATTGCGCGTCAGGTGGCGATTCTGACACCGGAAAAAGTAGGCGCGGGATTAACTGCGGTTGTCGAAATAACGCTGGATCATCAGGCAACAGAAAAACTGATCGAGTTTGAACAGAGGGTCGCTCTCGAGCCTGCCGTCCAACAATGCTACCGGGTGTCACCGGGGCCGGATTTTATTCTTATCATTCAAGTCGCTGACATGACCGCATATCATGCGCTGGCACATCAGTTGTTTGCGACCCAGAGCAATATCAGAAACGTCAGAAGTTTCTTTTCAATTCTGCGCAGTAAATTTGAAACCAGAATTGCAATCTAGTCAGGAATCTGACCTGATGAGCGTAAAGTATCGCGCGGACGGACACTATCTTTCAGAAATTCTTTTTTGTAATAACGCTGAAAGCCTTTCCAGATCAAACCATCACTTGCAGCACGTTCAAAAATTTCCTGTAGTGCCTGCACATCCGCAGTGCTTAATGATTTTTTAGAAAAATAGACGCCGCTTTCACCCCAGTTCAATTCTTGCAGCGGCTGATATTGCAATTTATCTTCGAGATCAGTAACGCGTTCATCAATCTGTACTGAACCGGCGAAAATCGACGGCGCCATCAGCGTGTAATCGGCCGCACCTGACTTCAACAGACGGGCAACCGAGACTGGATCAGCTTCGAAGCGGAGCCGGTTCCGCTTCTGTAATTCCTTAAGAAACGCCTGATACTTTTCTCCGTAATCAAAACCGCGTACTACTGCTATTTTTGCCGTTTTCTGCTCCAATAGCTCCTTGAAATTTTTTACAGGAATACTTTGTTCCTGAACAGAAATCAGCATTGCCCGATTAGAAACGAGTGGAATAAAAAAGCCCAGCTTATCGCGCCTGGACGTACGCGTTGCCGGTATAAGAATATCTGCATAACCATTTTCAAACATCATTTCAAGCCGGGCACGCGGCACAACTGAAAGTTCAAAATTACATTTTTCTTTTGCAGATAAATCACTCAGTATTTCAGGATACACCCCAGAAATATTTTCTCCGCTGACGATAACACTTAAACCTGTCGCAGCCAGGGGAACCTTCATAGTACGAGAACAATTGCCATATGCTGCAGAAGTACCGGCAAAAATAATCGTTAAACAAAAACACACTGTCTTGTGCAGAATTCGCATAGAAGAGCCTGTGGAAAAGCGGGATAAATATCCAAATACGAAGCTATTTTTTGTGACGTGAAATGAAAACTATAGTGCTGGATTTTACAAAGAATAACAAGGAAAACAAAACCAAAAAATATTGTTTCAATTGATTAATATAGCCTTAATTGCATTATCTTTCACTTATCTCCGGCTTTAATCTTTTTCGCACAGCGTGCTCAGTTTATCCAGCGATGAAATCCGGATAGAGCGATACCCGAGCCGGATCAATCCTACTTGCTCAAAAAATTTCAATTCCTTGGAAAGACTCTGGCGACTCATTCCCAGCATCATTGCCAGCGATTCCTGCGATACCGGAATATCCATTTTTTCTGACTCGCCTTGTTCTTTCTCGCTATTCGCCAGCAATACCAGGCGTCTGGCGACTCTCGCTCTGGCTGAACGTAAATGCGCATCTTCAACGATGCCGTACAACAAACGAATACGTTTCGCCAACATCTGAGCAACGGCCAGGGCAAAGTCTGCGCCTTGCATCAGATGATCAAAACAGGTCGGGGTCATCATCAACACTTCAGCACGCCCAATCGCCGTTGCATCATGCGTTCTCGGTTTGCCATCAATCAGGGAAATTTCACCGAACCATGTGCCAGGCTCAAGAATAGTCAGTATCGCCTCGCGCCCATCTTCACTCAAGGTCGACATTTTCAACTTGCCGCTCAGCAAAGCATAAAAACCGGCTGGCGCATCGCCCTGACGAAACAACATTTCACCAGGTTGCAGATAATGTTTCTCGCTGCAATCCAGCATTTCCTTGCGGGTCGCTGCGGGCAATGCCGCAAACCAGTCATCACCGACAAGTGAACTGAGTACAGAAGATGGTGGCATAGGCTGGATTCGTGGATAGCGGGCGCTGGATCGATACGGGTAATTGTAAAATATTTGACAGTTTGCTGCCGAGTGCGCCTGTATGGTGAGAGTACAAAAATTAAACAGGAGACAAAAATGCCTCATCGCGCTCATTTCCAGCGTATGGAAGACAGTACGCAACAAGACTGGCAACTGATAGCCGGCGAATTCATGCAATTCGCGCAGAAATTACCTGATCGCGTCATCCAGCATCTGCAATTACTCGAAGGCGATTACGGCGGGTTCCCGATTGATCGTTACACTCACTCATTACAAACCGCCACCCGCGCGATGCGCGATGGCCGTGATGAGGAATATATCTGTTGTGCTTTGTTGCATGACATCGGTGACACGCTTGGCAGTTTTAATCATCCGGATATCGCGGCGGCAATCCTGAAGCCGTTTGTCAGTGAAGAAAACCTGTGGATGGTGCAACATCACGGCATCTTTCAGGGGCATTATTTCTTTCACCATCTGAGTATGGACAGGGATATGCGTGACCAATTTCGCGGCCACCCACACTTTGAACGCACCGCTGAATTCTGCGCGCTGTATGACAACCCCTCGTTCGATCCGCACGCAGAAACGTTTCCACTGATTGAGTTCGAACCCATGCTGAAACGCTTGCTGGCACAGCCAAAAAATACGATTTACAAAGCCGCCGTTACACCTAAACACCAATAAAAATGAACAGGAGACACTATGCAAATACCTTCCCTCAAAGATAAAGTCAGCCCCGAAGAATGGCAGTTACGGGTCGATCTGGCCGCATGCTATCGCCTCGTTGCCGCTTACGGCTGGAGCGATCTGGTGTTCACACACATCAGCGCCCGCATTCCTGGACCTGAACATCATTTTCTGATCAACCCTTATGGGCTGATGTTTGATGAAATCACCGCATCCTCGCTGGTGAAAGTCGATCAGCAATGCAATAAGGTGATTGATTCACCCTTCCCCGTTAACCCTGCCGGTTTTGTGATTCACAGCGCGGTACATGCCGCGCGCGAAGACGTGCAATGCGTACTGCACACCCATACCAAAGCAGGTGTTGCGGTCAGCGCCCAGCGCTGCGGTATTTTGCCGCTGTCGCAGCAATCGACATTTGTACTCGCTTCGCTCGCGTATCACGATTACGAAGGCGTGGCTTTCCGTGAAGACGAGAAACCACGTCTGCAGGCAGATATGGGGCACGCGAATTTTCTGGTGCTGCGCAATCATGGTCTGCTCACTGTGGGTAAAAGCATTGCCGACGCGTTTCTGTCCATGTACACGTTTGAAGCCACTTGCCAGATACAACTGGCAGCGCAGGCTGGCGGCGAACTGATTCATGTCAACCCACAAATCGTGCAAGGTGTTGCGGAATCGATGCGGGTACAAACCGGTGGCCTCGGCGGCGCGTTCGTCTGGCCATCACTGATACGCAAGCTCAACCGCATGGATGAAAGTTATCAGTCATGAGCGGACAAAATAAAGTCATCATCATTACCGGTGCGTCTGATGGCATCGGTGCAGAAATTGCGAGGCAACTGGCGAAATCCGGCGGCAGCCAAACCTCACTGGTACTCGCTGCGCGTAACGAAGAAGCCTTAAAACAAGTAGCAGCAGAATGTCAGACGTATGGCAGCGTCTGTCTGGTCGTCAAAACCGATGTCGGCGTCGAAAGTGAGTGTCGCCAACTGATCGCGAAAACAGCAGAAACCTTTGGCCATATTGATGCGCTCATCAACAATGCAGGTAAATCCGCGCAAGCCTTATTCAGCGAAGTCGCTGATCTTGGCTGGTATCAGGAATTAATGCGGATTAATTTCTGGGGCAGCGTCTGGTGCACCCATGCAGCACTGCCTTACCTGAAGCAATCACGCGGGCATATCGTTGCGGTGTCCTCGCTTGCCGGACTCATAGGTGTTCCGGGTCGCACCGCGTACAGCGCCAGTAAATTTGCGATGAATGGCTTCTTCGAAAGTTTGCGCAGTGAAGTCAAAGAAGCAGGCATCAAAATTACGCTCGCCTATCCCGGTGTAGTGGCCACCCGCATACGCTATCACGGCTATAACGCGGCCGGAAATGCCGCGGGCAGCAGCGGTCTGAAAGAAGACGATGCGATGTCGATTGAAGAATGCGCACACCTGATCATTCAGGGCATGGAACATGGCAAGCGTGAAGTCGTCATGACAGGCAAAGGGAAACTCAGTCGCTGGCTGAAACTGATCGCTCCCGGTCTGGTGGAAAAGCTGGCCATGGCGGCACTGAAAAAAGAAGTACGTCCGCCGCAATAAAATAGCTTTCAACCGTCTCGCGACAGCATAAAAAAATGCCGGACAATATTCCGGCGTTTTTTATTCTGAAACTGATTTCTGCATCTGTTTTTTACGTCTATCAGACAGCACAGATTACATAGAAAACTGCCACTGAAAAAAGAAAAAACTCAGCAAACCAACAACGATCGTCAGTAATTGTCTGCGGCTCAGCACGCAAACAATAACGGCAATCAGCGATGCCAGTAATTGCGGATTCCGACTATGCAGCTCCAGCCCGTTGCCATCCGGTGCCAGTATCATCGGCGTGATAATTGCTGTCAGCACGGTTACCGGTACAAAGCTCAGTGCCAGATTCAGCCATGGTGGAAAAACAAGTCTGTCACCAAGAATAAAAAACAGGGCTTTAATCAGCACCGTCACCAGCGCCATACCACCTATCATCAGCACGTAATTCATACTGCCGCCTTCGTTCTGGCAGCGATGCGTGTCAAGGCCATGCCGACCGCGACACCGATCATTACCGCACTCAGCAAACCTAGCTTATACGGCAATCCCTGTAACAGATAAGCGCAACTACCGGCGGCCAGTGCGGCGGAAAATTGTGGAAACCGGTTGAGCTGCGGCACGATAATCGCGATGAAGGTCGCCACCATTGCATAGTCCAGACCCAGCGTCTGCAAAGCTGGGAACAAGGTGCCGAACAGTAAACCAACCAGCGTCCACAGCTGCCAGTTCGCATACATCGCCAGACCGGAACCGAGAAAATACCAGTGCGAATAGCGGCGCTCTTCGCTGCTCAATGCTTGCTGATGGTAACTGGCAACGACGGCGAATGTTTCGTCGGTCAGCAAAAAGCCCAGACACCAGCGCCAGCGGGCAGATAAATGAGCAACATGCGGCAGCAACGTCGCCGCATACAACATGTGGCGCAGATTGACGATGAATGTCGTTAACCAGATCACCAACATACCGGTATGACTAGCCACCAGGCCGGTTGCAATGAACTGACTTGATCCGGCAAATACCGACATCGACATCAGTTGCCCATGCCACGGCAGCATAGGGCTGGTGGAAATCAGCGCGCCAAAGATCATGCCAAACGGCGCGGCACCGATCAGCATCGGTATCGTGTCACGCGCACCGCGCATCAGGCTGCGGCGCTTCTGGTCGCGTATATCGGGTAAATCAAGCTGCATATCAGACATAGTCATGCTTACTCCTTTACGACGAAGTATACATGGTGAGTGCAACTTTCCTGCTTGGAATACGGTGAAATAAGGTCAAATGCGCTTGACATCAATGTCATCAATATCAGCAACGCAGGCAGAAATTCTAAGGAATAAAAAAAACCAGCCTGTTATCAGACTGGCTTCAGGCTGGCTGCATATTCAACTCTTGCGACGCAGGTGCAGCTTATTTCTTTTGCTTCACAGGGCGCTGCCAGTTTTCTATGGTGATTTGCTTCGCTCTTGAGACAGTCAGCTTTCCTTCTGGCGCATCTTTCGTCAGCGTGGTACCAGCACCCAGAGTTGCGCCTTTGCCGACGCGGACCGGCGCCACCAGTTGTGTGTCGCTGCCGATGAAGGCATCGTCTTCGATAATCGTGCGGAATTTATTCGCACCATCGTAATTACAAGTGATCGTTCCGGCACCGATATTCACGCGGCTGCCAACGGTCGCATCACCGATATATGCCAGATGATTGGCTTTGCTATGCGCCGCGATCTGGCTATTTTTGATTTCAACAAAATTCCCCACATGCACGTCTTCAGCCAGCTCAGTTCCCGGGCGCAAGCGTGCATACGGGCCGATCTGCGATTGCGCACCCACTTTGGCTTCTTCGATATGGCAAAACGCCTTAATCGTTGCACCAGCACCAATATACGCATCTTTGATCACGCAATTGGCGGCAATCGTCACGCCATCTTCGAGTGTGACATTGCCCTCAAAAACACAACCGACGTCAATGCTGACATCGCGCCCGCAGACCAGCTTGCCACGCACATCGATACGCGCCGGATCAAGCAGGGTTACTCCTTGTTCCAGCAATTGCCGTGCGATATTCGCCTGATGCACACGTTCGAGTTCAGCCAGTTGCACTTTGCTGTTCACGCCCAGAGTTTCCCAAATCGCATCAGGCTGCGCTGATACCACCGCCACACCATCAGCCACTGCACGGGCAACGATGTCGGTCAGATAGTATTCGCCCTGCGCATTGTTATTCGACAGAGTCGCCAGCCATTCTTTTAACTTGACGGTCGGAGCAATCATGATGCCGGTATTAATTTCGGTGATCTGACGTTCTTCTTCGCTTGCATCTTTTTGCTCAACAATGCGGCGTATCTCCCCATGCTCACGGACGATGCGCCCCAGACCTGTAGGATCAGTCATTTCCGCGGTCAGTATCGCCAGTTTGTCGTTGCCGGCAACGCTGATCAGACGTTGCAGGCTGGCTGCCGTCGTCAGCGGCACATCTCCATATAACACCAGCGTCGGCTGACTATCATCAAGCACAGGGATTGCCTGCGCCACCGCATGACCGGTGCCGAGTTGCGGCTCTTGTCTGGCAAAACGCAAATCATCTGCCGCGACCGCCGTCAATACCTGATCGCCGCCGTGACCGTAGATGACGCAGATAGCTCCCGCATTCAGGCTGCGCGCAGTATCGATCACATGCTTCAGCAAAGGCTTTCCGGCCACAGAGTGCAATACTTTAGGCAAGGACGATTGCATGCGTTTGCCCATACCGGCAGCGAGAATAACGACGTTCATAAGTAAGCGTGTTTGAAAAAAAGGTGAATGAAGAAATCGCGCCAGGGACGCACTAAAGCGGCGAAATTTTAACATGCGCATGATCCCGTATTCGTTGAAAACGGGCGACATCGGCAAACAGAATGGCCGAATTAATCCGCTGCGGGCTACGCACGGCGCTATGATGTCAGTTATCGACGCTCATTACTTTGCACTTATGTCTGCTCACACTCATTCCGCCGAACAGTATTTCATTGCAGCCAATCAGGCGATGGCATCAGGTGAACGAACACAGGCCGAACAGTTATTTCTGCAAGCGTTGCACGCTGATCCCGCCTGCGCTGAAGCAATGGCGAATCTCGCTTATCTGAAAACGCAGCTCCGACAATACGATGTCGCCGGAGATTACTACCGGCAAGCCCTTGGCTTATTGCCTGACAATGTGCAGATACGTCTGAACTTCGGTGCTTTGCTGATGTTGCAGTATCGCTTTGATGAGGCAGAAAAAAACTATCGGCAGGCCTTGCAGATCGCACCGGTATCGGCAGCGGGCTGGTCTAACCTTGGTGTTCTGCTGGCGAGCACGCAGCGTGAGGCCGAGGCCGAAGAATGTTATCGCAACGCATTGTTATGCGATCCGGCGTATCAAAAAGCCAGTTTCAATCTGAGTTATATCCTGCTGAAACAAGGACGTTATGAAGAAGGCTGGCAAAGGCTGGAAGCGCGTGCGCAGGATGCGGTACTAAATACGTATTTTCACTTTCCGCGCTGGCAGGGTGAAGCGCTCAGTGGTAAGCGTATTCTCATTGCATATGAAGGCGGCTTTGGCGACATGATGCAATTCTGCCGCTATGTCTGTCTGCTCAAAGCAGCAGGTGCGACCAGTGTCAGTCTGGTTTGTCATCCGCCGCTGACGCGCTTGATGCGTAGTCTGCACGATATCGATGAAATTTATTCGTATGAAGATGACGTGCCTCACAGCGGCTGGGATTACTGGGTGCTACCTATGAGCCTGCCGTTTTTGTGTCAGACCCGTTTGCATACTATTCCGGCACACCTGCCGTATCTTTATGCCGATCCGACACACTCAGTGTCATTACCCGGGCTTGCACCTGATGCTCGTTTGCGTGTCGGCCTGGTGTGGCAGGGAAATCATTTGTTTGACAACGATGCGGCGCGCTCTATCGTCACACCGGACATATTGCATCCACTGTCTGCGATCAGCGATGTGCAATTCACCAGCCTGCAAAAGGGCGCAACAGATGAGCAACTCCGCGCGTTGCAAGTGCAGTTGCCCATTATTGATGCGGCACCTTTACTGCATGACTTTGCTGATACTGCGGCGTTGATACAGCAGCTCGATCTGGTCATCAGCGTCGATACTGCGGTGGCCCATCTGACGGCGGCGATGGCGAAACCATGCTGGGTGCTGCTGCCGTATTATCAGCCAGACTGGCGCTGGCTCAGCAAGCGCACTGACAGCCCGTGGTATCCGGAAGTGATGCGTTTATTTCGCCAGCCAGCGATGCATGACTGGGCGTCTGTGATTGCTGAAGTTGTTCCTGCGCTCAACAGCTTACAAAAACAAAACCCGGCGTGATGCGATCAGCGCCGGGTTGTTTTCAGTCTCAGAAAATCAGACTTTTTTCAGATAACAAGCTTTCAGCATATAGCTGCCGCTATCTGTTTTGCAATCGACTTCATGGTCACCGCCAACGATGCGTATGCTCTTGATTTTGGTTCCCATTTTCAGTGTTGTGGAAGAACCCTTCACTTTCAGATCCTTGATCACCACCACGGCATCGCCATCAGACAAGACATTACCGTTTGAATCTTTGACGATACGTTCATCATTATCATCGGCGCTTGCTGCGGCCACCATCGGCCACTCGTGACCACAATCGGCACACACATAGTTATCGCCGTCAGGGTAAGTATTTTCCATGCCACATTGTGGGCATGCAGGTAAGCTGGACATAATTTCTTTCAACAATTGCGGATAAGTGTCCGTATTATATCCGATCAACCCCGTAAAATCGGCGTTATTGAGGTACAACAATCTCCCGTACCGAAGGATAGGCGAAGTCCACATCATGAAAACCATCGGTGCGGAAGGTCGTTTCCCAACCGCCCCAGCTCACCAGTTTGCTGTACTGACCCGTGCTTTTCCCTTCCACATCGATGTATTCGCTGAATAAGCGCCAATTGTTTTTTGGCAGGCCGGTGCTGAGATCGAAAGGGTCGGTATCGAGATACAAGCGGTGAATCACGCGTTGTGTATCATGCGGATCATTCCAGCTGATCAGCTTCATGCCTATCCAGACATTCTCCTGCAAAGCAGCGGTAAACTCGGGTTTGAGTGTCACATAATCGTAGCGCGGATGCCGCAGCTCTTTACCGAAACGCGTTACGCTGCCATGTCCTTCGGGCGATAAAGTCAGCATGACACAAGAGGCTGCATCCGGATTTTTATCGCTATGTGCACCGCCTCTGATTTTCAGCGAGATCTGCGCACGTGCCGGATCAAGTATCTGATGCACCCGCATAAAAATCGTCATTTCCTGATTTTTTAATTCTGCCGGATGGCTCAGAAAACCGCGCTGGTTTTTCCAGTTAAATTTTTGCTGACCGCCGCTGGCGTAGATATGCAAACGGCTGCTCCAGCCTTCTCCGCCGCTGGCGTAACTCAGTGAGTGCGACGGCAGATTCCAGAATTCGAGAGCACCATCCTTGCCTGCGGTCGCTTTGGTTTTTTTCTCAATAACGAAACCGCGCGTGTTGTTAGGATTCCGTTTTCCGAGCCGGAATTGCGCGCCCGGTGCCGATGGATAGAACATCAGCACATGGTCATCATCAAACAAATCGGCAATCGACGGAACCTGCGCCCCATCCGGTTTTTTATCTTCGGCCTGAATCGCAAACGGCAAAGCAAACGTCGCCGCCAGTAATAGAGAAAGAGAGCGACGGCGATGATGTCGCGGTTGATGTTGTAGTTGATGCAGCAGAGACATGTTTTTTCCTTGTGTCGATGATGCCGGTACTGCGACAGAATATATCAGCGGCGTCTGCCTTGTTTTGGCCAATATTGAAACGCTTCCTCATGAACCTCGATATCGACTTCCATCACCCGCGCCTGCAAACGTTCCTGTACATCAGCGACGGCTTTGTTATACACCAGCGGGCCGATTTCTTCGAGAAAAAAACTCAGCAAACCATCCGCTTCCAGACCGCTGACAGGTTCGGGGAAATTTTCGCGGCAATAGCGTTCTAATGAGGCAATCGCTTCTTTGCGCGATTCTTTAGCAATCTGGATAGTCATGGCAGAAAAAGAAAGAATAAAGGCAGGCAGCATACTATGCGGCCTGCCTTGCAATCAACAGCGGAGGATATCAGCGTGACACCCCTATCCAGCCCATCAAGCTATTTAACGGCACCTGTCTGCGCCTGATGGCGCTGTACCGTATCGACAATCACGAGTTCAGTTTTCCTGACTTCCTCAATCGCATCTTCGAGTGAAATTCCGGCGCCACGACGCAGCGCCGAGGCGGCCGACATCGTATTTCCCGCCAGCAGATATTCAATCACATCCTGCAACACCGCATCCGGCATTTCACGCTGAAACAGGTGCGCGACTTTCTCTTTAAAGAAGGCAAATCGCGGTGGCGTCAGCGCATAACGTTTCGATGCCGCCGTACCGGTCAGGCCTGAGGGCATCTCATTTGCTTCAACGACCGGTTCTACTACCGCATCTGCTTTCGTGCTCTCAGCAACCGCCGCAGGAGCGACTGGCGCGGGCACTGGTGCAGGTGCAAAGACACGTAATAAATCGTTTTCTAATTTAGCGACCAGATCGTCTGCCGACTCATAAAAACGCACATCCTGCGTCTGACTCAGGTGCGACTTCAATTCACTGAGATACAGCGCAGGTGTCCCGGTATCCACATGTTTAGGCAATACCAGATGCTCATCTTCATCAATAATATAAATCAGTATCGGCAGGCCAGCCGCCAATGCTGCTTCGTATTCGAGCTGCACCAGCGATTTGCCGCTTGCTGTATCCACGTTGCCATAGACCATGCCGAACACGCCCACATACGCGGACGCCTGACGCACCAAGCGCAGCCGCTCAGCAAGACCGGTTTCCGGCGCTGCCAGCACAACTCTCAACGCAGGCGAACCTGATTTCGCCTGTGACAACGCGTCAGCTATTTTATTTCTGTGTAGCGCCAGGTCAAACGGCGTCGAGCTGATAAACAGAGATGCGCTCATACAATTTCTCACCAAAAAATTTCGCAACAACGAAGGCAGACTGTTGCATATAAAAGTTGACCGGCACCGTCTCGCGACTGAAACAGATACCGACACTTGATACTAGCACGAAGGCTGAAGTGGATGAAGACAGTCCGCTTGAAATCCGACGGTAAAAAAATCTACGCAACAGGCATCCGGCCTCGCATCCGGCGAAGAAAAACAGTCTCTGATACGCGCTGAAATCGAAAATAACTCTAGGAATTTACTAAATTGGGGGAGTATGTGTATTTTTGTGCCTCATGTCCGTATAAACAAAGGCTGTTAAAAAATACTCCCCCCAGTATTTTTTTGGTCAAAAACATGCCTGACCAGGCTGGCTGGGTGGCTGGCCTCATGCTGCAGCCCACTGCGGGCCTGAGTAACAAAATTGATCATGGCAAAAACACCAAAGTGTGGCCTCACAGCAAAGAGCTGGGATCAGCCCGCGTTTGACTGACGAGCCGCGTAATGTAATCAATTCTGGTCAGGCTGCATGTTTATAGCGTACATTGAGTCACGCAAAATTCCAGCCACATCCCCTGTCTGTCCCGGGTTCATGCCTTGCCACGCAGTATTCACCCTGAAAGACATCCGTGATTGCCCTTGCACCGTACACATCCTCTTCAACGCCAGACCAACTCAACGATACTGTTCATGCCAGCCTCTGTGACAATCTGGCGCAACACGGCTGGTCGCAACACAACTTCTTTTTAACGCCAGCGCTGGCGCTGACGCTGGCGGCAGAATGTGTGGCATTACGACACAACGATCATTTGCATTCTGCGCGGGTCGGGCGTGGTGACACGCCGACACTGCAAACGACGATACGCAGTGATCAGATCGCGTGGCTGCAAGCCGGACAATCCGTCGCCTGCGATGCCTATCTGCTGCTGATGGAACAACTGCGCATGTCGCTGAATCAGAAACTGTATTTAGGATTGGAAGAATACGAGAGCCATTTTTCTTTTTATCAGCCCGGCGCTTCGTACAGCAAACACCTCGACCGCTTTCATGACGACGATGCACGTACTATTTCCGTGGTCATTTATCTCAATCAAGACTGGCAAACAGAACATGGCGGCGCGTTGCGCCTGCATCCGCAAAATCTACCGACACAAGATATCTCGCCCATCGCTTGCCGCATGGTCGTTTTTCTATCCGCAGAAATGCTGCACGAAGTGTTGCCCACCACCCGCAACCGCATGTCGCTGACTGGGTGGTTCCGGCGGCGTGACTGATGTTGGATAGACAGATTTTATGTTTTCCACCTGCATGGTTGCTTGCTTATTATTTCTGAGCTGATAGCAATCAAGAGCACATCACTCAAACGACAACCGGACAGGAAAATCCATGACACAGACTTTCCCTCCGCATTTTGCTGGTTTAAAACGTATCAGGTACAAGAGATTTGCCGCGAATCTGGTCATTTCCGGGCTAGGCGACTGCAAAAGTTTAACCTCCTGAACCGCTCCCTCAGCGTCCACAGTGGCTAACATGCTGAGCTGTCCGCGGTCATACAACTTATTATGTGCTTCCCGCAAGGGGTCATAGATCATCTGCAGGCCTTTCAGCGGGAACGGAGGTTCATCACCCTCTGCAATATGCTCATACAAAGAATTTAGTTGTGCTCTGTCGGCTGCGGGTAGCTTCTCAAACGGCAAATTCATCGCTATCTTAAAACCAGTGACCTGGTCACGCCGGATATTAGAACCTGTACGCACTTCATCTTTTATGGTGTATTGAGGTTTCACTTCCTGCGCCAATCCAAGAGAAGATGCCAGTAGCATAGGCAACAGCGCAAAGATAGCGTGTCTGGAATTGTGGCTCATATGAATTCTGATTAGTCTAAAGTATTAAATTATAACTATTATCAGAATGAAAATATGAGCGCATGGTATTTTTTCATGCATTTACTACAACCTATACAGCAGTAAAATGCACGGTATATCGATGCTCAGCGTAACATTGAATAAGAAAGCACGGAAGCGAACGCCTTACCCAAAAGGCCTCCGATCAGACTTCCGGCAATCAAACTGCCACTGAAGACTGCAGCAATCCCAAGCGCTAAGCCAACCGGAACAATACCTGTACCCCATCCCACAGCCGATCCCGCGATATCACCCAAGGCACCGCCAAGATTGCCGCCGACCACCAATGCAAAAAAAACTGATGGTAATAAAATTATCAATGCTCCGATGACTGCCCCCGCCATTGCAAAATGGGGTGGCGTGAATAACTGAGGCCAAACAAGAACGAGTGACTTGCAGGCCATATAAGCACACAAGCCACCACCAACGATACCCAGCGCTGTCGCCAACATCATGATGTTTTCCATATCTGCTTCCTTCCTTGTTTTACATATGTAAAAACTCAAGCCGCTCAATTGTTCTGGCTGTTCGCAGCAACTGCCGCTTTTTGTAACTCGTCCTCGATATTGCAGCCTGGTACTGCCTCAGTCTTATCCACGACGAGCGACCAATCTGCATCCATAGGTAATTGTCGTCTGGCCGCGAGGAAGTAGCGAGTACATGGCTCAACCTTCAATGCAAACGACTTCTGTACACCGTTTCTTGCACCGGAACCTGGCGCAGCCTCGAACACGATAGAGCGTGATCCCGGAGATATCTGAATCGGTTTGCTGGGGCGGGCGAACTGAATGCTCCCGTCCACTGAAACGATGCGCACGGGGTAAAGCGTAAAATCTGTCAGAGTTTGCGGCGTTCCCTGGATAAAAGAAAGTGGAGCAGAAACGCAAGCGGTCAAATTAGTCACTGCGACAAATACTAACGGCAGTAACCCTGTATGAAAATGTCTGCTCATGTGATTCTTCCAATGACTAAAATATCGTTTGTCGGGCACAGTAAAAAATCAATTAATCAAGACAACTCTTTGTCATTTCCCCATGTCCGCCATGATCTTGTCGATTCAGATCATTTACAAAGAATGCATTCCCAGTTAATTCTGAGTAAGGAATTTAAAAGAAAAAAATGAAATTTCGTCGCATACAAAAATAGGCGTCACGCCGACGATGGGATCGAACAACTTCAAAAATTGCCTCACTAAAAATATAGAAAAATTAATATTATGTTTTTTTAAGCTACAGGCCACTTTTTTTTCACGACCAAAAATGTCAGTCATTCTTTTTCAGAGAACGACCACCATTACCAATAGCAAGTAACTGGCGCTCGATTTCTTTGCAAAAGGCAGTGGCATCAAATGCGGGGGTGAAACGTGAGGCAACGGTGGCGCACTGCGCCCGCACGGTATCAGAGGTACATAGATGGTGCAGGCTGCGGGCCAATTTGCGAGGTCGTAAGCGTTTCGCAGGAATCACCTGGCCAACGCCGATCGCGGCAATGCGGGCACCGTTATCAAACTGATCCCAGGCAAACGGAACAACGAGTTGCGGGATACCTGCGCGCAGCGCTTCAGCGGTAGTGCCAATGCCGCCATGATGTACAAGTGCGGCGACATGCGGCAGCAACGCCTTCAGCGGTACATACGCCTGCCAGATGGCAGAGGCAGGCAGCTTCGATGGTATTTGTGCCTGCTCGCGCGTCAGAAAAATCGCACGCCGACCAGCGCTTTGTGTCGCCGCCAGTGCATGCCGGAAAAAATCCACCGCATGGAGATTGCCCGTGCCCGGCGTGAACACTACCGGTTTTTCACCTGCAGCGAGAAAGGCAGATAAATCCGACGACAAAGCATCTTGTTTGCTGCTTTCAAATAATTGGAAATCGCCTTCAAGCAAGGGACGCGGCCAATCAGGCATCGTTGGTGCAAACCACGATGGAAAAAGCGTTACCGCCAGATCCGGCGTCTGGCTGATATGCGTCAGAAAAGAATCAACTGCTGGTAACCCCAAAGGCAGGCGTACCGCATTGATGTGACCCAGTGCAACCGGGTCTACCCATTTCTTTTCTACCAGATGCCAGAGCGCACGTCGCCAGCTCATCGGTACCCAGCGTGGCACCGAGACATCACCGATATGCAGCGGGTCGTGGCAAGTCCGCAGATTCGACGGCGCCAGATAAGCTGCGGCAACAGATGTCACCAAACCCAACTCACGGGCGATGATGGCAGCGGGAACTGCGAATGGATGAGCGATCACCATTTTCGGTGCGGCAGTGGAAATCGATCGTATGCTGGCGATAGTCTGCTGCAGACCTTCGCCATAATTCGCCATCAATGCCGCAAGACCTTTGCGCGGATTCCAGATATCCGGATTGCGGAGGATGCGCAGAAATTCCTCGTCTGTGCCAACGCCGATAAACGCCAGTCCCGCATCCCGCACCATGTTCTCATAATAAGAATGGCTGACGAAGGTCACCTGCCGCCCAAGCGATTGCAAGGTTTGCGCAATGCGCATCATCGGATGCAGATCACCGTTGGTGCCAACCGTGATGACAATGTAGTGCGGCGTGGTTTCAGACACAGCGGCAGACTTTCAGGTAAATGCCAACAAACAGCAAACGATTTTTTACGGCACAAACGGACTCTTTTGCCGTACACGGAAAATGAATACGTCAGAAAGCGCCCAACTGGTTCAAGACTGTCGCGCCGTCAACGAACCTTAGTGAACGAAGTAGCCAGTGACGCGCCAGGTTCCGTCTTTGTCTTTCATCGGCGTCACAACCTCAATTGCCCCATTCTTATTCTCGAATGTGGTTTCAAATTGCACGGTCACATACTCGCCCTCTGGTGCACCTTGAATATTTTTTTTGTAATCAGCCGATTTGACTTTGCGAAATTTCGCCGCACCCAAAGGGCTGCGGATACCTTGTATCGCATCAAGCCACTTCGATTTTTCGACCATTCCCTTAAACACGCTCCCGGCCTGATCCCAACTCGCGGCGTAATCACCGCCATCGACCACCTCAAGCCACTGCGTTGCTGCTGTCTGAGCCAGAGCAACGCTATCGGTCTTCTGCGCATACACCGACGACAAGGACAACATGCCGACAGCAAAAGCGGCAACGGTAATGAATTTCATAAAGACTCCTGACATTGATAAAAACGATCTGACGTTTGCTGGTGTGTGCTGATCAGTTCCCTGAGGTGACACCAATTTCTTCCCATCTTGGCAGTTGGTATTTACGGCGCCCAATCGCGTAGTAGCTTGCCATAAAAAAACCAAAGCAACACCCGGCAATCGCTGCACCAAACGGAACAGACGATAATAAAAAGAGTGGTCGATATAACGTTGCTAGCCACATAAACAGCCCCAGCATCACACCAAAATAGACTCCGGAAATAAAAAATACTGGCCAGAATCGCGCAAAATGTGGCGGCGGACAATCAATACCCATACGCCACAGCAGCCGGACTGCCGGAGGCGAGTAATTCGACACCTGCATCCCCGTTTTACTCAGTATCTGCAGCGCCAGCTCCCGGCGGGATAATGTACTCATTTTAAACGCCCTTGTTTCTACCAAAACTCAAACAAACAAGCTAACAGAACGCAGCGTCATCAGCAATGACACCAGACACAAGCACGCTTCTTGTACTTTGTACGCCCGATATACGAAAACATCCATTCCAATATCAGTTCAGATGGCAGTTCTCAAAGATAGTTCGAGACTTCGATCAGATTTTGATCAGGATCGCGGAAATACACCGAAACGATAGGCCCCGTTGCACCGGTTCTTTGTATCGGCCCCTCGGTCACTTTTACTCCGGCAGCCTCAAGTTCGCTGACGACTTGATTGAGCGGCGTTTCACTGATCAGACAAAGATCGACGGAGCCAGGTGTCGGCCTCGATGCTTTCGGCTCAAATTCTTTCCCGGCCTGATGCAGATTCAATTTTTGCTGACCAAACGTGAGCGCTTTCCGGCCTTCGCCAAACGTCACCACGTCCATACCAAGCACCTGCGAATAAAACTGACACGTGACATCAATGTCAGCAACCGTCAGAACGATATGATCAATGCGGGAAATTTTCATGTCATACAAGCTTGAAATAAAAAAAACATACTACGTGATAGATAGGCGAGCGAATAATGAGCCCGCAGGAAATCCGCATGTCAGCGCCGCAAACTCACGCTGTCATCTCAATCGTCGAGACGATCACCACTGAGCTGGCGTTTGTAATCCTTATATTCTTTGCGCGTAAACCAGATCGCAAACAGCACGACAAATACCGCCAGCAGGGTAATTTCAAGTTTCAGGAACAATTCATGGCTCCAGGGTGCAAACCACATTTGCAGCAAAGCGAGAAAAACACCGGTAATAAACAGCACCATACCGGCCAGAATAAGTCTTTTCATTTTTGCTTGCGCTCCACAATCACCGCTGTACCGTAGCACAAAACCTCGGTCACACCGCGCATCACTTCAGTTGCATCATATTTCATACCGACAATGGCATTGGCACCATTTTTTTCGGCTTGAGTACACATAATCCGGTAAGCGTCTTTGCGCGCCTGCTCGCACATATTCGTATAAATCGTGATGTTGCCACCGACGATCGTCTGCAAACCGCCGAAGAAAGAACCGACGATAGAGCGTGAACGCACGACGATGCCACGCACGATGCCGACGTTTTCCTTAATCTCATAACCGGGCAATTCCAGCGTCGAGGTAATCATTTTTGCGTCCATATTTTCCTTTTATTAAATTCGTTGTTGCGATCAAAACCAGTAGTCGCCAACGCAGCGTCCGTCTCGCGGTAAATCATCGAAAGTATCCAGGCCATCAAAGTGATCAATCGGAATGTTAGCGATCGGTGCTGGTTCAGTCAGACGTAAATTGACAGCGACACGGCGGCGGCCATCTTCTTCAGGAATACGCGCCAGCCAGTATGCGACGCAGCCGCAATGAGCGCAAAAGTGAAATTCAATCGCCCGCCCGCGGATATATGCGATGGTTGGTCCGTGAACACGTATGCCCTCATCAATAAAATCATATGCCCACAAAGCACCATACCGCCGGCATACAGTGCAATTGCATGCAGTCGCCCCTTCCGGCATACCGCGAAATTCCCAACTGACAGCACCACAATGACAGTTACCTTTTAACATGGAGTCATCCTTTCAGAGCTTGCGGGTTAAGGCGATTAAGGCGGTTACGTAGTTACGGTGGTCAGATTAGCTGACCCAGGCTTAATACATACTCCCCCGTGTATATTTTAAAGCCCTTTAAATTCATGGACGTCAGCGCCTTTTATGTTAAAAGTGGGGGGAGTATGTGTATTTCCGGCGCTATTCCTTTTACGTATGTGCAGGTACAGCATCTATGGTAAATCAATATTCCCCAGCAACGCCAACAGCATTTTTAAGACGTTTCCCGGTGATATGCTTCGCTGATTGTATGCGTCCGCTGCAATGCGCTGTGCCGAACGTGGCTATAATCGGCCCCCGTTCATGCTGACGCCCAACCTGACATTTCTACATCCGACAAAGATGATTTTATGAGTAATACCGAATTAGCCTATCGAGCGACACTTGCCGAAGCCTGCGACTGGTTGCAACAGCAAACTGGCAATGCATGGAATCTGCCAGCCTTAATCACCCACGGCGTCACGCCTTATGTCTGGCTTGATTACTCAGATCAACATCCTGAACTATTTGGCGACGCCACAGGTGGTTACGCCGCGCCGATATTTTTCCAGGACGATACCCAACGCCTGGCGGCGGGCAGTGCCGATGTGCTGATCACCATGACCAAAGACGCAGACAAGATTGCGATTCAATTACCACCACCGGGCATACGCGCACCACTGCACGACTTGCGTTTTTTGCGTAAAGACTTAAGCCGTCTGGTGGCACAATTAAAGACCGCTACCTTGCCTGTCAAAGAAGAAAAAGTAACGGTATCTGAATCACAATCAGGCATAGATAAGGCGCAGGTCTTGCTGGCTTTTGGTCATCTGGTCAAAATCAATATGGAAAAAGCCCTGCTCAGCGGCGAAGCGATTTTTGGTGACGAGGGTGCGCGCGTCAAAAGCAGCGCCAAAGGTGCTAAAAACAAATGGCGCTGGAATCCAGTCACTCTGGCATTGGGTTTGAATGATGTCTATCGCGTTCCTATGCCGCGCCTGAAACGCACATTTGCAGAGCACGATTTCTTGATACCATGGATAGCACAGTGGAATGAAACCTTAGCGATTTTAGGTGAATGAGGACACAGAAAAATCCGCATTCTCTTGCGGCAAAATTCTGATGCAAGACAAATGAGCGGGTAATCGTCACCTGAACTTATCAGCGTATTCGTTATTCCACAAAATGGCGGATCAGGCGCTTGATCACCCCTATCACCACTACCCCCATCCCCAGCATCATTCCCATCACCATCAGCAGCCCCAGACCAATGGGATTGCCGTCAGCCGGCCCAAAAATAATATACAACTGCAGCGGCAGATAGCCCGCCACTGCAATGAGAATACCTACAATCAGAAATTTCGATAAAGGCCAGCTCCCGTCATCTATCATTTTTTTATCCGCCATCTCAGAGACTTCCGAGGTCAGTTCACGACAAGCAGCCAGCCTGCTATCGCGCCGTTAATGTGCCGCCGTTGGATCAGCTTGCGCAGAAGAATGGAATAACAACGCAGAAACAGCGCTAGCCCAAAGAATCAGACCCGCGCCCAGACAGCCGACCGGATCAGCAGCGCCACTCTGCGCAAGCTGCGGATACGCCAATGCCCAAACCATCATCGCAACACCAATCACCGTATGTCGCCTGCTGTGAAACACTTTGGCCAGTGGGATGAAATGCGCACCGACAATAAAAATAAAGGCAGGCACAAACCATTCAGGGTGCCCGATATTCTTCGCAATATTCGCGGCCAAAAAAATGGCAACGCCCTGAGCAATATTGACGATGTTAAAAATGCGCTGCTCTTTTTTATTTTCAGGTGACTCAGCAGCGGCCGCATGCGCTTTGCGATTGCGCCGGTACTGCCGGAAAGCCGCAAAAAACAAAGCCAGCCCCATGCAGCTAATCAACGCCCACGACACAGCAGCCTGTGCAAAACTTCTGGCAGCCCAGAAAAACAACCAGCCTGAGCCGAAGACCGAAAAAATCATGGCACCGATAGCTGCGCCAGCGCGAGAAGCAGATTGTTTTTCCATGACGTTCGTCCTGTTGAATGTCCAGATAATACCAGCATGATTTCCCCTGGGCGTTCGCCACAATGCCATCTTATAACGCCGGAATCAAGCCGTACTGCGTGCGCCATGCAACGCAATTTGCAGGCATTTCACTTTTGAGTTCTTCGCATTTAGCCAATGGCGTACACGGAACGGACGTGTGTATGCTGCACTGACTGCGGCTTGACACGAGGCTCGCTACCAGTTCAGGTCATGAAAATGGAAGAATAAAGACCGGACTTTACAAACGCTCGCAGCGGCGATGGCTCGACATAAACTTCTCCGAGAGTAAAGATGGGGATAATCAGGCATGCTGTTCCATAGCAGATCAACTGCATTGCCGCTTCGACTATTGGCTGAAGAATAGTTTCAGCTGTGACACTTAATGGCATGTGTAGCCTTACGTCTAAAATCACTAGCGTGCTCGGTATTTCGCGCAGATCTGGTGGATTAATGGGTTAGCTTTTATCAACCTTCGCCGCCTCTGGATACCTAGACAAACGGTATTTGAGATCGCGAGCAAGTTGATCAAACGTAATTACGGATACCTTCTTGGAGTGAACAATTGTGTGGTCCTGCCGCCACTTGAGCCGAGCTTTTTCGCGAGGCATTAGGTTTTGCTCTCTTCCGACAATCACAAGTCCGTGAATGGCCACATGGCGTGCCCCAAAACGGTTTTCATATTCATCAGATTTCTCCATGTCACTCAACTTCCAGAACCAATCGAGTACCTGAGAGAATCCGTGCTCAAGGCGGGGTGCCCATTCGGGTGTGGTTTTTGCGCCATTCTTTACGAATAAGCTATCTACCTTCGCGTCCTCAAACTCAACAAGAAGAAATGTCTCTGATTTTGAATCACCTACTGCCAGGTCGCATGCAAAATCACCAAAGATGTCATATTCGCTCGCAACCCTGTCAGGGTTCGCGATGTCAGGAATATAAGTGCCAAGGAAGGCTGCCAAGTTGAGATTTTCCTTAAAAAAGGGAAGTATCTCGTCTCGCTCTTTAATCTCAGCTTTCGATGCAAGCAACTCCTCAAATTTGGTAAGTTCCTTGACGCACTCTTGAATTGAAAGAGCATGATGAATGAAATTTTTCATCCGTGTCTCCCACCGAAAAATTTCTCTAGAACTTCGTGGGAAACAATGTCTTCAATTAATAGAGTTTGATCCTCTTTGTATTTGAAAAGAATACGGAGTCTTGGTGTAGCCCGAAGTACGAAAACCTGCTCTCCTGGCGTTGAGAGCTTATGGATTTGAAAGTGCGTTCTGAGATTTTCAAAGCTCTCCACCTCAAGCATGCTTAATACCCGTGTAACCTTATCAGCCTCAGCTGGCTTAAGGTGCCGAAATGCTTGTTCGACCCTGTCTTCTATGAGTATTCGCATACGCTTCTTAAGAAAGCTAACGTTGGAGGTAAGGGGCGACCCGCTTGCAGGACGTCCCAGCAGCCGAAGGCTGCACCTTGACCGAGAGGTTAGATCTCGGATGATTCAGCAGGTTGTTTGTCTTCATCGGCTGTGCGGCCAGAGCTCCTGAGCAAACCCAATACAGAGGCTCTGTCGTCATAAAAGTCTTCCAATATTCGTTGGCAATAATGGCGTGACGCCTCAACATCTTCTACCGGAATTTCTTGCCATTCATCGTGCAAGACGTCATTCCCCAATACTCGAATTTCATCATGAGCCCGACGCTTACGAGCTTGGGTAATCGCTCCATCACCCGCTGCGAGATCAATTTGTTGTTCGAGTGTTGTGCCTTTTTTCTCTTTGTAACCGTTGGCACGAAGAGTCTTATCGAGAACAGAACGGAACATCCCTGCGGCGGCCCGAATGCAACCTGCTTCTAAGCACTTCTCTCCTTCACGGAACTCCGTGGCGATGCCGGGCGGAACCGATTTGGGCAGCGGCAGACGGTCTCTTGCCTCAGGATAGAAGGAATACAGTTCCCGATAAGAGCCCGGATATTGGCCGGCGTAGGCGATGACGCCAAGGCCACCGCGGCCGCAGCCGGCGCACCGGAACAACCTGAAATCGAGGCGAACTGAGCCCCAGTGACTGTGATCGTGACTCGAAGTTATTACTCCAAGCTGCCCTTGGGAACTTCGCCACTCGTATGTGGAGAGAGCACCGTCGCAGTCAGGGCAACAAACCGTTACGTTTCCTTCATCGTTGATGGTAGCCATAGTAGATATCGAGGCCTAACTTGTTTTAAAGTGCAAATTGGAAAAATAACAGATGAATGAAAAATAAGCAACAAGTCCCAATGCCTCGCAAGTCCTTGTCTGGTATAGTTTTTTTTTCGTTATACTGATTAAATATACAGCATAACAACAGGAACCTGCCATGAACGCTCATCCCCCTAAACTCCTGGATCAAATCCGGAATAGTTTGCGGTGCAAGCATTACAGCCTCGCCACTGAAAAACTGTATCTCTATTGGATCCGATTTTTCATACGCTGGTCAGGACTGCGCCATCCCAGAGACTTGGCGGCACCTGAAGTGGAAGCGTTTTTGACGACCCTGACAATGAGGTGCTTGCTGAGAACGTTTGCTTGAATCATAAAAAATCCCGGAACCAGTCCGGGATTTTTTTGGGTGTACAAAGTCCGCCAATCGACTCACATATTGCGGCGATATTGCCCGCCCACTTCAAACAAAGCAGTAGTGATCTGGCCGAGTGAACAGACCCGTGCTGCGTCCATCAGTTTGGCAAACACGTTTTCATTGTTGATTGCTGCTTGTTGCAACGCTGCCAGTGCTTGTGGTGCGACGTCGGCATGGCGTTGATGAAAATCCGCCAGGCGCGTGAGTTGCGATTGTTTTTCCTCTTCGGTTGAACGTGCCAGTTCTATCTTTTGTGGCGTGTCATTTGCCTTCGGATTGCGGAAGGTGTTCACACCGATGATAGGCAGCGTGCCGTCATGCTTCAGGTGCTCGTAATGCATGGACTCTTCCTGTATCTTGCCACGCTGGTAGCCGGTTTCCATTGCACCCAGTACGCCGCCACGTTCGGCGATACGTTCAAACTCTTGCAGCACCGCCTCTTCCACCAGATCGGTCAGTTCTTCGATGATGAAGCTGCCTTGTATCGGGTTTTCGTTTTTCGCGAGGCCCCATTCGCGGTTGATGATCAGTTGTATCGCCAGCGCACGACGGACTGATTCATCGGTCGGCGTGGTGATGGCTTCATCGTAGGCATTGGTGTGCAGGCTGTTGCAGTTATCGTAAATCGCGATCAATGCTTGCAGTGTCGTGCGGATGTCGTTGAAGTCGATTTCCTGTGCGTGCAGACTGCGACCCGAAGTCTGAATGTGATATTTCAGTTTCTGGCTGCGATCATTCGCGGCGTATTTGTCGCGCATCGCCACTGCCCAGATGCGGCGCGCCACCCGGCCCAGCACCGTGTATTCCGGGTCCATGCCATTGCTGAAGAAGAAGGACAGATTCGCTGCGAAATCATCAATGTGCATGCCGCGGGCGAGATAGGCTTCAACGAAAGTGAAACCGTTTGACAGCGTGAATGCCAGTTGTGAAATCGGGTTCGCACCGGCTTCAGCGATGTGGTAACCGGAAATCGACACCGAGTAGAAATTACGGACCTGATGATGGACGAAATACTCCTGAATATCACCCATCACCTTGAGCGAAAATTCAGTCGAGAAGATGCAGGTATTCTGCCCCTGATCTTCTTTCAGAATGTCAGCCTGTACCGTACCGCGCACATTCATCAGCACCCATGCGCGGATTTTGGCGGCTTCGTCGGCAGTTGGTTCGCGCTTGTTATCAGCGCGGAATTTATCCATTTGCTGATCAATCGCGGTGTTCATGAAGAAGGCCAGTATCGTCGGTGCAGGGCCGTTAATCGTCATCGACACTGAGGTCGCCGGGTCGCACAGATCAAAACCGTCGTACAGCACTTTCATATCATCCAGCGTCGCGACCGAGACGCCGGAATTACCGATTTTGCCGTAGATATCAGGGCGGATCGCCGGGTCCGCGCCATACAGCGTGACCGAGTCAAACGCGGTCGACAGGCGTTTGGCATCCATGCCTTGCGACACCAGTTTAAAGCGGCGGTTGGTGCGGTAAGGATCGCCTTCACCAGCGAACATACGGGTCGGGTCTTCACCTTCGCGTTTGAACGCAAACACCCCAGCGGTGTAGGGGAAAGAGCCGGGCACATTTTCCAGCATCAGCCAGCGCAGGATTTCACCGTGATCGACAAAACGCGGCAAGGATACTTTGCGTATCGTCGTGCCAGACAAGGATTTGTAAGTCAGGCGGGTGCGGATTTCTTTGTCGCGGATTTTGACAACATATTCATCACCGGAATATGCCTGCTGCATGTCGGGCCACATGCTGATCAGTTTTTTGGATTCGGCATCAAGCTGGGCGTCTTTGTCGCTGGCGAGCTGATTCAGTTCAAACAAAATATCGTTCTCACGCAGGCGGGATTGCAATTCCGCTGACCCAGCTGACTCTGCCTGCGGGCGAACGAGCACCGGAGCGCGGCCGCTTGCATGCAGATGCTCATGCAGCATGCGCGCCGATTCGTGCAGTTGCTGGCGTTCGCGTGCGAGCACCACTTGCTTGCCGGTATGCTTGTGATAGCCGCGCACGGTGTCGGCAATTTCGGCCAGATAACGGCTGCGGGCCGGCGGCACGATGACGTTTTTAGCGCTGGAAAATTTCACGGTTACCGGCGCCAGTTTGCCTGGAATAGCTTTCAGGCCACGCGCGGTCAGCGCTGGCAGCAAGCCCTGATACAGCGCCGTGACGCCGTCGTCATTAAAGCGCGATGCCTGCGTGCCATAGACTGGCATATCTTCCGGTTTTTTACTCCACATTTCGCGGTTGCGCTGATATTGTTTGGCGACATCGCGCAAAGCATCCTGCGCACCTTTGCGGTCGAATTTATTGATCGCGACAAAATCGGCGAAATCCAGCATGTCGATTTTTTCCAACTGAGAAGCAGCGCCGAATTCCGGTGTCATCACATACATCGATACATCGACATGCGGCACAATCGCCGCATCACCCTGACCGATGCCGGAGGTTTCAACGATCACCAGATCGAAGCCCGCCACTTTGCAGGCCGCAATCACATCGGGTAAAGCCTGGGAAATTTCCGAACCGGCTTCGCGCGTTGCCAGCGAGCGCATGAACACGCGCACCTGCCCCGCCCACGGATTAATCGCATTCATACGAATGCGGTCACCGAGCAAAGCACCACCGGATTTGCGGCGTGAAGGATCGATAGAAATCAGTGCGATATTCAGCTGATCGTCCTGATCGAGGCGGATACGGCGGATCAGCTCATCGGTCAGCGAGGATTTACCTGCGCCACCAGTGCCGGTAATGCCGAATGCTGGCACAGTGGTTTGCTCTGCGGCTTTCAATAATTCGGCGCGCAATTCTGGTTTGACGCTGTCGTTTTCCAGCGCAGTAATCAGTTGCGCCAGCGGGCGGTGCTTGATCGTGATGTCGCCTTCCTTCAGCACATCGAGCGAGGTCGGTGCGTAGCCAGACAAGTCCACGTCGCATGCCTGTATCATCGACAAGATCATACCGACGAGACCCATACGCTGGCCGTCTTCCGGACTGAAAATACGCGTCACACCGTAAGCATGCAGATCGGCGATTTCTTCCGGCACGATCACGCCGCCGCCACCGCCAAATACTTTGATATGCGCACCACCACGCTGTTTCAGCAGGTCTATCATGTATTTGAAATATTCAACGTGACCGCCCTGATAGCTGGAAATCGCAATGCCTTGCGCATCTTCCTGCAAGGCAGCGGTGACGATTTCCTCGACTGAACGGTTATGGCCCAGATGAATCACCTCGGCGCCATTCGCCATCAGGATGCGGCGCATGATGTTGATCGAGGCATCATGGCCATCGAACAGCGAAGCAGCCGTGACGAAACGGACTTTGTTAGCAGGTTTATATTCGGTCAGATTCTGGGCTACGGACAGGTCAGTCATGTCTTCCTCAACAAGGTATGGCAAAGGTTTGCGCTCTGGGCGGCGGATTTCCTTTGCTGATTAATTATGCAGCTAAGTTATATGACGTTAACGTAAACGTCAATGAGTATATGCAAGCAGGTGAAAAACGCGACTCTCAATACTGGTGCGGCTTACAGGCCAAAAATGGCTCAGCATGCCCATGCAGATTGAGTGCCTGAAAAATATTCACTATTCCGGCAATCATTTCCGGTTCGCAAGCGCGCCCCTGCCATAAAAAAGCAGCGGCAGGAGCACGCTTGTCAGCCTCAGGCGACGCGGGAAAGTTCGGTTACCGTCGTTTTTTGCTGATCGAGCAAGGCGGCTTTTTCAGCATAGTAGGTTTGTAGCGACTTTTCCTTCACGTGACCGAAACCACGGATATGTTCCGGCAGGTTGGCCAGCGCCACCGCCTGTTCCAGATTGTCCCGGTTCAGACATGACATCAGGTTCAGGATCAGATCGCGGTAATCGGTAATCAGGGCACGCTCAGAGCGACGTTCTGCGGTATAAGCAAAGATATCGAATGCCGTGCCACGCACACCTTTGCATTTCGCCAGCAGTTTAAATGCCTGCCAGACCCAGGAGCCGTATTGCGCTTTGACCAGATGACCTTGCCCATCCTTTTTCGAGAAAATGGGTGGTGCCAGATTAAATTTCAGACTGAAATCGCCTTCAAACTGTTGTTTAAGTTTGTCTGTAAATTCACCATTGGTGTACAGACGCGCGACTTCGTATTCATCTTTGTACGCCATCAGTTTGAAATAGTATTTCGCCACCGCCGTACTCAGACGATTGCCCTGCCCCAAGGCGCTTTCCGTGCTGCGCACACGGCTGACCAGATCGCTGTATTGCGCGGCATAGGCGGCATTCTGATACGCCGTCAGATAGTCAACGCGGCGCTGGATCAGCTTGTCCAGACTTTGCGGCATGCTCACAACGACGTTCTGAGCAGGAATCGCAATTTTTTCGACTTTCGCCAAATCGACCGCAGCGCGACGGCCCCAGAGGAACGCCTTTTTATTCGCTTCAACCGCTACGCCATTGAGTTCAATCGCACGCATCAGCGCGGCTTCCGACACCGGAATCGCACCTTTCTGATAAGCGAAACCCAGCATGAACAGATTGGTCGCAATCGAGTCCCCCATCAGCGCGGTGGCCAGACGGGTCGCATTGATGAAATCAACCTTGCCACCTACCGATTCATCGATCAGATGTTCGACCGACTCCAGCGGGAACTGCCAGTCTGCATTTTTAGCAAACGCGCCGGTAGGCTGCTCATGAGTATTCACCACCGCACGGGTACGGCCTGCACGCATTTTTGAAATCGCGTCATGCGCGCCAGCGGTCAGGATGTCGCAACCCAGAATCAGATCGGCTTCACCGGTTGCGATACGTTGCGCACGCAGTTTGCCAGCCTGTTCGATGATGCGGATATGCGAAGTCACCGAGCCGTTTTTCTGCGACATACCGGTCATATCCAGCACCGATGCGCCCTTACCTTCCAGATGCGCCGCCATACCGAGCAAGGCGCCGACCGTGATCACACCGGTGCCGCCAATACCATTGAGCAGGATGTTGTATGCGCTGCCGCAGGCCGGCAGCTGTGGCTCAGGCAAAGCGCCGAAATCATCGTTCTTTGCAGTGCCGGTTTTTGATTTGCGCAGCTTGCCGCCTTCTACCGTGACAAAGCTGGGGCAAAAGCCTTTGACGCAGGAATAATCTTTATTACAGGAAGACTGGTCGATCACACGTTTGCGGCCAAATTCTGTTTCCAGCGGCATCAGCGAGGTACAGTTGGATTGCACGCCGCAATCACCACAGCCTTCGCATACTGCGTCGTTGATAAACAGACGCTGATTCGGGTCAGGGAATTCGCCTTTTTTGCGGCGACGACGTTTTTCGGCGGCACAGGTCTGATCGTAAATCAGCACGCTGCAGCCTTGGATTTCACGCAATTCGCGCTGTACCGCATCCATGTCTTTACGGTCATGCAATGTGACCATCTCCGGCAATTGGGAACGGTCAGTGTAACGTGACAAATCTTCTGTCACCAAGGCGATGCGCTTGACGCCTTCAGCCGCCATTTGCTGCGCCATCATAGGCACGGTAATGGTGCCGTCGACCGGCTGGCCACCGGTCATCGCGACCGCATCGTTATACAAAATTTTGTAGGTGATATTCACTTTCGCCGCTACCGTCGCGCGGATCGCCAGATAACCGGAATGGAAATAAGTGCCGTCACCCAGGTTCTGGAACACATGCGGTAATGTGGAAAAAGCCGCCTGACCTATCCACGGTGCGCCCTCGCCGCCCATGTGGGTGGTGAGCTTATTATGTTCGGGATAAATTGCGGTCGCCATCACATGGCAACCGATACCGGCCAAGGCCAGACTGCCTTCCGGTACCTTGGTCGAGGTATTGTGCGGACAGCCCGAGCAATAGTAAGCCGGACGCGCCGGGGTATTGACCTGCTTGGTCAGCACCACGTCTTTCGCTTCCAGGAAGGCCAGACGCGCCTTGATCAGGTCGCTGGTGTGGAAGCGTGCAATTCGTGACGAAATCACACGCGCAATCTGCGCCACAGAAAAATCTGCTTTAGAAGTCAACAGCCATTCGCCGCGCGGATGTACCCATTCGCCTTTTTCATCGAACTTACCAATCACGCGCGGACGCACATCGTCGCGCCAGTTATACAACTGTTCTTTGAGCTGGTATTCGACCATCTGGCGTTTTTCTTCGACCACCAGAATTTCATCCAAGCCTTGCGCAAATTCGCGTATGCCATCCGGTTCCAGCGGCCATGGCATCGCCACTTTATACAGGCGGATACCAATGTCAGCGGCGAACTGTTCATCAATGCCCAGTTCTTCCAGTGCTTCCAGCACATCCAGATAAGATTTACCCGACGCGACAATACCCAGTCTGGCATGAGGGCTGTCTATCGTTACGTGATTGAGTTTGTTGACACGCGCATACGCCAGCGCCGCATAGATTTTGTAATCCTGCATCAGCGCTTCCTGCTTACGCGCCTGTATGCCCAGCGTATCGAGTGACAAGCGGGTGTTGAGGCCGCCTTCCGGCATAACAAAATCCTGAGGTAGTTGTATCTCCAGACGGAAGGGATCAGCATCGACCGAAGCAGTGGATTCCACCGTATCGGCCAGTGCCTTAAAGCCTACGGCGCAGCCGGAAAAACGCGACATGGCCCAGGCATGTAAGCCCAGATCCAGGTATTCCTGTACATTGCAGGGATACAGCATAGGGATCATGCAGGCAGAAAAAATATGGTCAGACTGATGCGGCAAGGTAGACGAATACGCGCCGTGATCGTCGCCGGCCACCAGCAAGACGCCGCCATGTCTGGCCGTACCGGCATGGTTCATGTGCTTGAACACATCGCCGCAGCGATCCACGCCCGGGCCTTTGCCATACCACATAGAAAACACGCCATCGTATTTAGCCGGGCCAATCAGATCGACGGTCTGGGTGCCCCAGACGGCAGTTGCGGCCAGATCTTCGTTCACACCCGGTACGAACTGTACGTGATTTTGTTCTAATAATTTTTTGGTTTTCCACAAAGTCTCATCGAGACCACCAAGCGGGGAACCGCGATAACCGGAAATAAAACCGGCCGTATTCAGTCCTGCAGCCAGATCGCGCTGGCGTTGTATCATCGGCAGACGGACTAAGGCCTGTATGCCTGAGAGGAAAATCGTTCCGCTGTTTGATGTGTATTTATCATCGAGCTGCACATCGTGCAAAACCGGTGAATTAGCAGAATTAACTGAGGGTACGGATTGGGTTGTTGCTATGGTGGACGGGCTTGCGCCTGATGCGGACAAAAGTCCAGCAGACCCCATCGTGGTGTCGGTTGACATAGTGGCTCCAAAATTTGTGATTTTTGATCGCAAAGAACATGCAGAGCGTCCGGTAAGACACACATTTGTTCGTCACCTGTAGCGAGGTATCGGGTACAGGTTCATTGCGTTGGCTGAGATAGCAGCCATTTTATTCGAATCCGGGACAAAACTCGATAGTCAGAGTAGCCATTACCATTGCAATGCTAAATACGTCGCCACCAGGAATACGATTGATGACTCAGTTCTTTGCAGTACGGCCTTTTGTCCAGATCCGGAAAGAGTTCAAAGAAAGCTTTCGAAATTATCGCTGCAGCGCTTTCCCGACTTCCTTTGAAATCTGCTGTGTTCACAGTGTAGATCGCCCGATGGATTATAGAAAATACTGAATTCAAATACGGGTATCACAAAAATTGATAGCTAAATTCTGCCCTGCTATTAGTTCAAAAATAAGCGCCTCACTTCCGACGGTATGCATTTTTTGCATTTGTTAGTACGAATTCATTCTTTCTTTGAATTCCAGCGGCACTGCTAAGATTTCACGCCTCAGATTGCCAAATTGCAATCTTCTACCCTATTGCACATTCCCAAAATATGTCTTTTGATCCTGTACTCACACTCATAGGTAATACGCCAGTTGTCCGCATCCAGTCACTGGATACCGGTCTGTGCGAACTGTATGTCAAACTGGAAAATCAGAATCCCGGCGGCTCTATTAAAGATAGGATCGCTCTTTCCATGATAGAAGCGGCCGAGCGCAGTGGTGAACTGCAACCCGGCGGCACGATCATTGAAGCTACAGCGGGCAATACCGGGTTGGGGCTGGCGTTGGTGGCAATCCGCAAAGGCTACAAAATCAAGCTGGTGGTGCCGGATAAAATGAGCACAGAAAAAATCCAGCAACTCAAAGCGATGGGTGTGGAAGTCTTGCTGACACGTTCGGATGTCAACAAAGGCCATCCGCTTTATTATCAGGATTATGCCCGCCGCATCGCTGATGAAACGCCGGGATCGTATTACATCGATCAGTTCAATAACCCGGCCAATCCGCTTGCACATCAAACCAGTACCGGGCCGGAAATCTGGCAGCAGATGGAAAACAGACTCGATGCGATTGCGGTCGGTGTCGGCTCCAGCGGTACCTTATCCGGACTCAGTGCCTATTTTTCGACCGCCGCGCCAGAACTCGAATTTGTACTCGCCGATCCGCAAGGATCGATTCTCGCTGATTATGTAGAAACTGGCAGCTACGGCACCGCTGGTAGTTGGCGCGTCGAAGGCATCGGTGAAGACTTCATTCCGCCGCTTGCGGATTTTTCTATGGTGAAAAGTGCTTATCGGATCAGTGATGAAGAAAGTCTGTTCACCGCCCGCGCCCTGTTAGAAAAAGAGGGTTTGCTGGCGGGTTCTTCGAGCGGCACACTGGTTGCCGCTGCGCTGCGTTACTGCCGTGCGCAAACAGAACCTAAACGGGTGCTGACTTTCATCTGCGACAGCGGCAACAAATACCTCTCCAAGCAATTCAACGATAACTGGCTGGTTGATCAGGGTTTGCTGCAACAACCGCAACACGACAATCTGACTGACCTGATTACACGGCCACATCAGCGTGGTGCCACTGTCTTTGCACGGCAGGAAGATACATTGGCAGATGCATATCAGAAAATGCGCCGTCACGACATTTCGCAAATGCCAGTCATAGAAGGCAATGCGCAGCTGGTCGGCATCATTGATGAGTGGGATATTTTGCTGGCTCTGCGCGCCGATAAAGCCAACTTTACGCAGCCAGTACGTCAGGTGATGAGTAAGGATCTGGTGACACTGCATCCGCACGACCCACTGGAAAACCTGCTCGGTATCTTCCGCGAAAACAAGGTGGCACCCGTCATTGATGGCGACAATTTTCTCGGCCTGATTACACAAACCGATGTGATCAACTACTGGCAACGCCATTAACCCGGCCACCATCGAAAACCAACTGACACCGCGATGCACCGCCACCTGACAGTCTTCATTCATTTTTAGGAAATCAACATGTCTCACCCCGATACCCTGAGCGTACACGCAGGCTACCAGCCAGATAGCACCGGCGCGGTCATGCCACCAATTTATCTGAGCTCCACCTACGCGCAACGCGCTCCGGGCGAACACAGTGGCTTTGAATATGGGCGCAGCGGCAATCCCAGTCGTCAGGCTTTCGAGCGGGCGCTGGCAGAATTGGAAGGCGGCACTGCCGGTTTCGCCTTCGCTTCCGGTCTGGGAGCCATGACGACAGTACTGGAATTATTAGAAGCAGGCAGCGAAATCGTTGCGGTGGACGATTTATACGGCGGTGCGTGGCGCTTATTTGAACAAGTCAAAGCACGTAGTGCTGGTTTAAAAGTACGCTATGTCGCGCCCGATGATCTGACTGCTTTGCGATCAGCAATCACACCTGCCACCAAACTGGTCTGGCTGGAAGTGCCGACCAATCCGTTGCTGAAATTTCCGGATATCGCTGCCATCACGGAAATCGCGCGCGGCGTTGGCGCGTTGACGGTTGTTGATGCGACCTTCGTCACACCTTACCTGTTGAAACCACTGGAATTCGGTGCCGATATCGTACTGCATTCGATCACCAAATATCTGAATGGCCATTCTGACGTGATCGGCGGTGCTGTCATCGTCAAAGATCAGGCGCTGGCAGATAAGCTGCGCTGGTTGCAAAATGCAGTTGGCGCAGTATTGGCACCGTTCGACAGCTTTCTCGCGCTGCGGGGCTTACGTACATTAGCCTTGCGCATGCAAAGACACAGCAGCAATGCGCTGACACTGGCAAGATGGTTGCAACAGCAAAGCGGAATCAGCGATGTGATTTATCCCGGCCTCGCCTCGCATCCTCAACACGCACTCGCGCAACGTCTGCTACCCAAAGGACAAAGTGGCATCATCTCAATCAAACTCAACACCGATGCCGCTGGCTTGCGACGCTTCGTCGCGGCACTGAAATTATTTACGCTGGCGGAAAGTCTTGGCGGCGTAGAAAGTCTGATTAACCATCCGTGGTCGATGACACATGCAGCAATACCGGAAGCATTGCGTGTTGAAAGAGGCATAGGTGAAAATTTACTGCGTCTGTCGGTCGGCATCGAGCATCCTGCCGATCTGCAAGCCGATCTGGCGCAGGCTTTAGCGGCGATCTGAACAACAACGTGCCTTATGGCATCAGACTGCGCGTATGTGGCCAGACCCGGCGCTGACAAAGTTGCCGGGTAACGTCGAGCACCAGCTTTTCGACGGCCTTGGCCGCATTTGTCAGCGGGATATTTTTGGAGGAGCACAGCGTCACAGTACGCGACAACTGCACATCACTGACAGGCCACGCCAGCAATTCACCGCGTTCTATTTCCGACAACATCGGCGCGACCGGCAAAATGGTCGCCCCCATATCGGCCAGCAATGCCGATTTCAGAATAGCAATCGAGGTGATATCAATCACTTGCATGATTTCCAACCCATGATCTCGCGCCACTTTTTCTATTCCGGGCCGCACACCATGTTGAATACTCGGCAGGATTAACGGCGTCTGCAACGCCTTTTTCAGACTGATGCTTTTGCGTTTACAGGCAAACTGCGAATCGGCGCGGGTGATGTACATCATCTCTTCTTCAACCAGCGGCTTGCCAGCAAAATGATTGGCCAGTTGACCATCATCAAACAGAATCGCCAGGTTCAGGCGACCTGATTTCAACTGTTCGGTCAGATTACCGGTCAGCTCTTCTGTGAGCTGAAAGACGATATCCGGAAATGCTGCACGCACCGCCGTCAGAAGTGGGAAAGCGAGCGCACCGGAAACGCTTTGCGGTATGCCAAGCGCCACAGTACCACTGGGCTTGTCGGTTGATTGGGTGACGGCTGATTTGGCGTCACTAACCTGCTTCAGTATCGCTTGCGCATGTTCATAAAACAGCTTGCCAGCATCAGTCGTCTGCATACCCTGCGCCGACCGGTGCAGCAAGGTGGCACCCAATTCTTCTTCGAGATGTTGTAATTGTTGCGTCAATGCAGGCTGTACGATATGCAGCACTTTCGCCGCACGTGACAAGGAACCATGATCCACAATCGCGATGAAATAACGTAACTGGCGCAGTTCCATACTTACTCCACGGGCTTGATCGCACGCCGCTCGATTGATGAAGATAAAATCAGCGAAGTCGATGTCACGCCGCAGCGGGCAAGACTGGCAATGACCCGTTCCAACTCGCGGACTGACGAAGCGACCACTTTAACGATCACGCAATCTTCACCAGTAATGGCGTGACATTCGACCACTTCTGGTACCTGCTCAGCAATTTTGACGACGGGCATATCACTGGAACGACTTGCTATCCGAACAAATGCGGTGATGCCATAACCTAAGGCTTCCGGGTTGACGTGTGCGTGGTAGCCGGTAATGACCTTTGCGGCTTCCATACGTTTGATACGCTCAGCCACTGCTGGCTGACTCAGATGTATGCGACGGCCAATTTCGGCCAGCGTCACCCGGGCATCTGCCTGCAGAATATCGAGAATTCTGGCGTCCATCATGTCTAATTCTATCTTCATGGTGAAATCGTCTTTTTTCAATTAATTTAAAAGAAATGTACCTGATTTACCTTGAACTATCCATTTAAAAACAAGGCAGAGTTCCCTACACTATTTCACATTCAGCTCTTTCTCCTCATTCTCGTCTATTTGCATGCGCCACCTGCCCCGTTCCGTTTTAACTGCCCTGCTCACCGTCTATGTTGTCTGGGGTTCTACCTATTTCGCCATCCAAGTTGCCTTGCAAGCGTTTCCACCGTTCATGATGATAGGCACGCGCTTTCTGGTCGCTGGCGCGATTTTATTTGTCTGGCAAAAATGGCGTGGCGCAGCGAATCCGACACTCAGCGAGTGGCGTGACGGTGGCATCGTCGGCATATTAATGCTGGGTGGCGGCACAGGTCTGACCGCCTGTGCGCAGCAATATGTGTCTTCCGGGCTGACTGCGGTATTTATTGCCTGCTCTCCGATGATTTTATCGGGTTTGTCTGGACTGTTCGGCGACTGGCCGAAACGGCGCGAATGGATAGGGATACTGGCTGGGTTCATTGGCGCCATGTTGCTGGCGTCCGACGGTGATTTCGCCGCGAAACCTATTGGTGTACTGTTCCTGCTTGGTGCGATCTTGTGTTGGGATGTCGGTTCTATCCTGTCGCAGAAAAAACTCAAAATGGCGGCTGGCGGTATGGGCTTTGCGAGTGAAATGCTGATCGGCGGTTTGTTTCTGGTGATCGTCAGTCTGTTGAAAGGAGAAAGCATGACAGGGCCAGTCACTGCTGAAGCACTGGCGGCCTGGGCCTATCTGGTTATCGCAGGCTCTTTACTGGCGTTCACTGCATACATGTATTTATTATCGAAAGTATCCACCGGACTGGCTGCCAGCTATGCGTATGTGAATCCTGTCATTGCCGTCGCTCTCGGCGTATTGTTTGGCGGCGAACATTTGTCCTTCAAAGCCATGCTGGCCATGGCAGTCATACTCGGCAGTGTGGTTTTGATGACGACGGCACGTCAGGCCAGCAAATAGCAGAAAAAATGGCGGGCTCCTTACTTATAACTTAGGCGGAAGCCCTGCGCAATTGCAGCCAAAGACATAGAAAATGTGGAAGTGGCGAACTTATTTATAGAACTGGGATGCGATCAAGGGCAAAGCTATTACATCATCAATACCATGCCGACCAGCGAGTTGCAGCCATGGCTGCTGACTTGGTCACAGCATCAGACGATATGAATCAACTGACCTGACTTGCGGTCGCGCTTGGAATTATACATACGGCTATCGGCAATCTTGATCAGTTGTACATACTCATCACCATCCTCGGGAAAACAGGCCCAGCCTATTGATGCGCCAATTTCAACGACCGCATTATCCAACGCGATAGGCTCTTCAACCAGAGAAGAAATTTTCTCCACCATGTTATGAATATCAATAGAATTTTTGGTGTCTCTCAACAGCAATACAAATTCATCACCGCCATAACGGGCAACATCATCGGTATCGCGGATCGCGGACAAAAGTCGGGCAGCGGTAATCATCAGCACCTGATCGCCAGCATCATGACCATGGCTATCGTTAACCTGTTTAAAACGATCCAGATCAACGAACAGTAAAGTAAAGCCGTTTTCCTCGTCCGGGTTTTCTTTCGAATTTTTTTGCAGGTAAGTGATTTTTGCAAACAATGATTCGCGATTGGCGACTTGCGTGAGTTTGTCAAATCGTAGCTTTTTTTCCATGTCAACAAAGGTCTGCGTCAGTATGCCTATCTCATCCTGACGACGGATATGTAACTTAGGCATAGGTTCGCCATTACCGAATTTTTCTGCCGCTGCAGTGAGTTTTCGTATATCGCGAACCACTCGTTCAACAATTGTTAGCCCTATCGTCAGTGCAAAAATAATACATGCGATAGCAATCACAACACTTTGCATAAACCCTTTATTAATTTCGCGCATGAAATCGGCACGTGGTACTGCAACAATCGTCTGCCAGTTCAATCCTTGTCTGACGCCAAGTGGAGATATTGCGACATCCACTGCGCCACCGCTGAGGTCCATAGCCAATACCTCGGGCTCCACCGTTTTTGACTTGCCAATATTCGAGAAAGTGTCTCTGATCAATGCCGTTTTCATATCGACCGCACGCATGCGTTCGGGTACGCCATTGACGGTACGCTGTGGCACCTCCTCACCCGAAGTTGCAACGATATAACCATCTGCGTCAACAATGTAGGCAACGCTGTTTTTGCTGATTTCCAGCTTTCGTAAAAAATTTGATAGCTCCATCAGAGTCATATCAGTCGCCAACACGCCTGCAAACTCATGATTTTTCTGGAATACAGCCTTCGCCAGCGTTATTGTCGGGAAATTAAACGAAAAATTGTTGTAAATCTTGGACCACACTGGCTTTTCAGAACGCATTGCCGTCTGATACCAAGGTCTCTTGCGGGGATCAAATTCATCGCTGCGTATCAGTTCCGAACGGTCACCGATACCCGTCACATGATAGACGTCCCGGCGGCTGGCTTCCGGTTCGCGCCAGAATAACTGGACATCCCGCTTGGAGATACGATACACACCGACAAAACGCCCGTCTTTGCCACCAAAATAGACGTAATTATTCACATCCATAAACAAGCCGCTGGCGGCCCAGAACTTGTCTTCCAAGGTATGCATGTCCGTGGAAAATACATGTTCTTTCGGCATACGGTCCGCGCTGGGAGCCACCGATTCCAGTGCTATCAATGCACCCTCTATATGCCTTTCAGTAGAGAGGTTGATGCGATTGACCATATCAACCAGCATACGTTGCGTGAGCGTATGCACCGCGTCTGTACCTGCCTTCATGGATACCCAGCCGATCGCAGCCGAAACACCGATCACCAATAAGGTAATCGGAATCACAAGTTGGCGGCGCAGAGACGAATGACTCATATCAGATTCAGGCTAAACAACAAAAGTAGGGAAAAGCGATGTGCGGTGGAGCGATCTGATCTCATTCACTCGTCTACGCCACTGCTATATTCCAAAGACGCAATTAAAAAATACCGTATTCGTGCAGCATACTATGAACTGCATGCGTGTCGATAGAGCGCTTACTCTGTTATCAAAAATCAGCGTGGAGAAATTTATTCTTGCAGTTGGCACAACGCAGAAGATCAGCTATTTGTAAAACTGACTGCGGAAATTTTCAGACTAGCATCGCCACGAAATGCGCAAAAATTGTTCTCCAAAATGCGTAGCATGGTTCTGCCAGACCGCATAAAGAATGTTGGCAACATGTTTGCTATCCATCAATGCGTATGGATGCCATGCTTTCAGCTTTAAAAAAAAACAACACCGGTCTGCGCTTAACCTCGTCATCAGACCTGCGTGTTGTTGAAATTCAACTTACTGCTTAATTAATAAGCACCCATGAAGTCTTTTTTACCTAGCACTACACCGTTATGACGCAAAATTGCGTAAGTCGTTGTGACGTGAAAAAAGAACTGCGGCAAACCGTATTGCAGCAAATAAGTTTGGCCGTTCAGTTTTTTTTCTTTAGGCGTACCAGGACGCAAAATAATTTCACGCTCTTCGCTACCGGCAAATTTTGCCGCATCTAAAGAACTGATAAATGCTTTAGTTTTCGCGATCCGTGTCTGCAAATCGGCGAAAGTCTGCTCATTGTCTTCATACGCAGGCAATTCGTTCTCTGCCAGACGACCCGCAACGCCTTTCGCAAAATCAGCAGCAATCTGCACCTGACGTATCAGCGCGAACATGTCAGGAAATAAACGCGCTTGCAATAAAATCTCCGGCGCGATATTTTTTTCTGTCGCGTGCTCTTCGGCTTTCTTTAAAACTTCGCTGAGACTGTCCAGCATTTGGGTGAATACGGGCACTGATGCTGCATACATAGAAATCGTCATGGTGGGGTTCTCCGTTAATGGCTGACAAAAGTCACATAAAATCAAAGCTGATCAAGCGCGCTGATTATAGGCCGGGTTGATTTTCCACGTATGCGGGCAACACAATTGCTGCAAAATCCATGCATAGATATCGATAGATCTGTCAGCACCACTTCTGGTCTGCGCATGAGCAGCTTACCCGCGAACCAGCAAAGCATGTCTGAAACCCCAGACACTACGAACAAAACGTCAGCAAATAAAAAAGCCGGTCGACCGACCGGCTTTTTTTACAAGATAAACTTGCTGTTGCTTAGAAGCGATAGCCTACACCTACGCCTACCAACCATGGATCAACCTTAACAGCACTGATTTTCGCACCGCCCAAAGTCACATCGCTGCGAATCTGTACTTTTTTCACATCCAGATTCAGAGACCAGTTTTTATCCAGTTTGAAATCCACACCAGCTTGCAGAGCGAAGCCAAAGCTGTTGTTGTCCAGATCAGCAGCACCTTTTAACAGATTAACATCGGAGATACGTGTGTAGTTCACGCCAGCGCCGAGGTATGGGCTAACTTGTGCATCTGGAGCGAAGTGGTATTGCGCTGTCAGTGTTGGTGGCAGATGTTTGAATGTACCGATGTTAGTACCATTCAATGTCACATCATGTTTTTGTGGGTAAGTCAGGATCAGCTCTGCAGACCAGTTTGGTGTAACGAAGTAAGTGATATCGACTTCAGCAATAGTTTTGTTGCTGACGTGGATAGCATCTGCAGCCGCCAAACCGGCGATAGCATCAGATTTATTATCTGGGCTGATGTTCACTGCGCGGGCACGTACTTGCCATGGGCTTTGTTGAGCCATAGCTTGCGTTGCTGTTAAACCCATTGCAGCTAAAGAGAGAGCGATAACGATCTTTTTCATTTTGTTTTCCTCGGTTGTCTAAGTTGATGGATGAAGTGTAGTTCTGCGATACGCCTTGCAATTTGCGCTAAATCAAATTTGATGCGAGGCACAAATTTATGTGAAATTTGGCAAAATACGTTTGTCTCGGCGCGCATGAGGTATCCTTGCGGGCATTGTCTACATTTAACAACAAAGAAATAATGGCTAATTACGTTTACACCATGAATCGTGTCGGAAAAATCGTTCCGCCGAAACGTCAAATCCTGAAAGATATTTCACTTTCCTTCTTTCCTGGCGCCAAAATTGGCGTGCTTGGTCTGAATGGTTCAGGTAAATCCTCGCTGCTGAAAATCATGGCGGGGATTGATAAAGACATTCAGGGCGAAGCCGTACCGATGCCTAACTTGAACATCGGTTATTTGCCGCAGGAACCACAGCTCGATCCTGAGCAAACCGTACGTGAGGCGGTCGAATCTGCACTCGGCGAGGTATTTGAAGCAAAAGCAAAGCTGGAGGAAGTGTATGCAGCTTACGCTGAAGAAAATGCCGATTTCGATGCTTTAGCGGAAGAACAGGCACGTCTGGAAGCCATCATCTCGGCGTCTGCAGGTGATAACGTTGAACTTCAACTGGAAATGGCCGCTGATGCACTGCGCCTGCCGCCGTGGGATGCCAAAATCGGCGTGCTGTCAGGCGGTGAAAAACGCCGCGTTGCTTTATGTCGTTTACTGTTGTCAAAACCCGACATGTTGCTGCTTGATGAACCAACCAACCATCTGGATGCAGAATCTGTTGACTGGCTGGAACAATTCCTGTTGCGCTTCCCCGGCACCGTGGTGGCGATCACGCATGACCGCTACTTCCTTGATAACGCTGCAGAATGGATATTAGAGCTGGATCGTGGTGCGGGTATTCCATGGAAAGGCAATTACTCTTCCTGGCTGGACCAAAAACAAGCCCGCCTGAAACAGGAAGAAGCGACCGAATCAGCACGCCAGAAAGCACTGCAGAAAGAGCTGGAATGGTCGCGTCAGAATCCGAAAGCACGTCAGGCCAAGAGTAAGGCACGTCTGGCCCGCTTCAATGAGATGAGCGAACACGAATACCAGAAACGCAATGAAACCCAGGAAATCTTTATCCCTGTGGCTGAGCGTCTGGGTAATGAAGTCATCGAATTCAAGAATGTCTCGAAAGCCTTCGGTGACCGTCTGCTGATCGACAACCTGAGCTTCAGGATTCCACCTGGCGCAATCGTCGGTATCATCGGCCCTAACGGCGCCGGTAAATCGACGCTGTTTAAAATGATCAAAGGGCTGGAACAACCTGACAGCGGCGAAGTGGTACTCGGCCAGACGGCCAAAATCTCGCTGGTTGATCAGTCACGCGAAGATCTCGGCAATACCAAAACCGTGTTTGAAGATGTCGCCAATGGTGCCGATATTCTGACGGTTGGCCGTTTTGAAATGCCATCGCGCGCGTATCTGGGACGCTTCAATTTCAAAGGCGGTGATCAACAAAAGATCGTTGGCAATCTGTCCGGTGGTGAACGCGGTCGCCTGCATCTGGCGAAAACCCTGCTGCAAGGCGGCAATGTCTTGCTGCTGGATGAACCATCGAATGATCTGGACGTGGAAACCCTGCGTGCACTGGAAGACGCTTTGCTGGAATTCGCTGGCAGTGTGATGGTGATCTCGCATGACCGCTGGTTCCTCGATCGTATCGCTACACACATCCTGGCATTTGAAGGTAACTCGCAAGTCACGTTCTTCGATGGCAACTACCAGGAATATGAAGCCGACAAGAAAAAACGTCTTGGTGAAGAAGGTGCCAAACCTAAGCGTATTCGCTACAAACCACTGACGGTGTAACAGCACCAGAGGACAGCAGACACCGCATTGCTGTCCTCTTATAAAAACAAGATTTCCGGAATTTCATTATGGCCAATAACAGACGCTCCATTTCTTTATCAAAAGCGATTTTCACCAGCATTTTTTGTATTTTCACGCTGTTATCCGGTCATGCGATAGCCAATTCCGGTGGCAAGGAAGCCAGTGCATCTGCCGGCGCCCCAACCGCCGCACTGGAACCTATCATCGTCAATCTGTCGAGCTTTGACCGTTATCTGCAAATCGGCATTACTCTGCAATTAGCGAAACCTGAAATCGCTGACAAAGTTAAATTAATGATGCCAGTCGTGCGTCATTCGTTGATCATGTTACTCAGTGGAAAAGAATCGACACAGATTCAGACTGCTGAAGGTAAAAATGAGCTGATCGATGAAATAAAAGAGAGAATTAATCGTGTACTCGACGTCAAAGAACATGATGGCGTGACAGATATTTTCTTTGTTAATTTTGTGATTCAATAATCGAAAGCAGCTGCGCTTCTGCGCATAGTAAGCACTGACAAAAGCTGCTGTCGTTTTCTGCGGGTAATTTCCGTCTTCAGTTTCTGTCTTCATTTTCATCGTCAATTCCATGTACCAACTGGCAGCACCCGCTTTCGCGGAGATAGAAATAAAAAAAAGCCGCTTTCTGGGTCAGTTGTATCCACTGCACACCCGTGCTGAGGCGCGCGCCCGTCTGGCGGATATCCGCGCGCAGCATCCCGGTGCCGTGCATGTCTGCTGGGCACTGGTTTGTACAGGCGACTCAGGTCTGGATGACGATGGCGAACCTTCAGGTACGGCCGCCAAACCGATGTACAACGTATTGGTACACAAAGATGTGACCAACGTTCTTGCGGTGGTTGTCCGTTACTGGGGCGGCACCAAATTAGGCGCAGGCGGATTGACACGCGCCTATGGGCAGGCAATTTCCGATGCGTTTAAAACCGCCCAGCTGATCGCCGTCGAAACGATGGCAGAAATCATGTTCAGCATTGCATTTGCAGATGAATCTCAGGTCAGGCGCTTGATTGAAAAATATCAGGCGCAAGTGATAGCAGTCAGCTACACCGAATCCACCCAGATGCAGCTCAGCATGAAAGAAAAACAGATTACCTCGTTTATCGATGAGCTGACCGAAATGCTGAAAGGCCAGGTTCAAATTTCCTCCTGATATGATCAGGCGAAGGACGATGCCAGCGCAACGATGCTTTAGGTATCATGACCGACGAGCTGATACCGTACTTTTGAATCGCATTTCTCAATAATTTTTACCGTTTTCCATTCTTATGTCTTCTACTACCGACCATCTGCGCACGAAAATCAATCAGGAAACAGCGCTTTTTCCTTGGAGCGAACTGCTCAAACATTTTGCCTCCGGTAATGTGCTTGCCATTGCACCGGATCTCGATCTGGTCGAAATTGCACTGCACATGGCAAACGACAATACAGCAGAAATTCAGTCATTACTGAGTACAGGCCGCTTGTATAAAGTCAGCGATGAGCAGGCCAAAGTCTGGCTGGAAAATGAACTGGAATTATGGACAGTAGTGGTCAAACCCTGGATACTGGTGCAACACCGGGTATCTTAAAATGGGGGAGTATCACCAATAAACAGTGAATTCCCCTTATTTTAATTAGACTTCATGGATAATTTTATAGATACTCCCTCCCAGTATATGAGGCTGTTGAACTTTTATTAAAAACCGTTGGTCTGAGTGCCATGTTCAATGCAACAGGAAATGCCATGCAATTTCAGCTGCACAAACCCCTGAGCTTCACCCGCCGCACAGTGGCGTTGGTGCTAATGTTATTGGTACATGGCTGCTTGTGGCTCGGCTGGCAGAATCAGCACTGGATAAGCGTGCGCACCGAAGCAAACGAAATGCGCTATCTGCAATTGATTGATATACAAACGCCGCGCATTCCCGAAGTAAGTTCAGCGCCGCCAGAAAAAAATCTGCCGACAGCACCGAAACGCAACAATCCCACACCGCTCAATAACAAGCCCGAAAAGGCCAACACGATCACGCTGAATCCTGTCGTGGAGAGTAATGCTAGCGTCATTACGCCAGCCGTCACCAGCGCAGAAGAGCCTCGCCTGAATCTGGACGATTTGAAGCGATCGGCATTGGCGATCGATAAACAGCGCCAGCCCGGAACCATAGAAAAAATCCAGCAAAGTCATCGGCGTGACGAGGGCTTTGAACAGAAACTGGCCGATGGCACCAAAAAAGCTGAGCGTAAAGACTGTCTGAAAGCCTATTCAGGTATAGGTTTGCTGGCGGTCATCCCACTCGCAGTCAGCACTGTTGTCGATACCGGCTGCAAGTGGTGAACGCAGTCACGGGCTCAGTTATAATTCGCTGTTCGCCCCATCCACAGCCAGACAAAATGAATGGCTGAATGTGATGCTAAGTAATAACCGTGTCCATGCGGTCATGTTCATTTTTTACCGGATATTTCATGAAAAAAATCTCTTTTCTGTTCGCTGCGATGATGTTTGCAGCACTCGGCACAGGCATTGCCCCAGTCACCGCTGGCGTAGCGCATGCAGATGAAGCAGCCGACAAAGCTGCGGAACTGGCCAAAAAGTCTGTTGTTCGTAAAGAAATGGTTAGGCCATTAACTGAAATTCAGGAATTACTTGAGAAAAAGCAGTACAAAGAAGCTCAGGATAAAGTGAATGAACTCAATGCCTTTGAGAACAAGACTGCCTATGAAACCTTTGCTCTGCATCGCCTGAACGCAGTCATTGCTTCCGGTACCAACAATACCGATCAGCTGGCAACCGCATTTGAAGGCATGGTCAGTTCAGAATTTCTGAAAGATGCTGAAAAACTGCGTCTGATCGAAGGCCTTGCCGGTACGTATTACAACGAAAAAAAATATGATCAGGCCATCCTGTGGGCAAAACGTTATCTGGAAAAAGATAACAGCAATGCTCAGGTCAAAAATATGGTTGCCCGCGGCTACTACCTGAAAAATGATTTCAACAGCGCCATCAAGCAACTGAACATCATGCTGGCCGAAGATGAGAGCGCGAAACGCATTCCATCAGAAGAAAATCTGCGTTTGCTGGCCAGCAGCTATCAGCAACTGAAAGACAACGCTGGTTACGCTGCGGTATTAGAGCGCGTGGTTCAGCATTATCCGACCAGAGAATACTGGGGTGATCTGATTTACCGGACTGAACACAAACCCGGTTTTTCTGACCGTCTGCGTCTGGACTTGTACCGCCTGCTGTTGGTCACAAAAAATATCGATGATGCCGGACAATACGTAGAAATGGCCGAGTTGGCCTTACTCGCCGGTTTGCCAGCAGAAGCAAAAACGACGATAGACGCAGGCTACGCCTCTGGTTTGCTGGGCACAGGAAAAGAAGCGGCTAAACATAAGCAATTGCGTGATCGCGTGTACAAGCAAGCGGCAGAAGATATTAAAACGCTGGATGCTGGTGAGACTTCTGCTAAAAATGCCAAAACAGGCACAGGTTTGGTGAATATTGGTTACAACTATGTGATCAATGCACAGGCAGAAAAAGGCATTGCACTGATGGAGCAAGGAATTGCCAAGGGCGGTCTGAAATCGATGGAGGAAGCAAAACTTCACCTCGGTATGGCTTACTTACAATCAGGCAATCGTGATAAAGCTTTGGAAGTATTCAAATCCATTCAGGGTACAGATGGCGCCGCTGACCTTGCCCGCCTGTGGACTTACGTTCGTCCTGCTGAAGCAAAATAAAATACAGACTTCATTCGAATCAAAAACACCGGCACATTTGCCGGTGTTTTTTTTTCGCTTCTAATTCGTCTTTCAATGTCTCTTGCAAGCAAAAAAAAGCGGTCTGGCTGTGTGGCCAAACCGCTTGTAAATCAGTCGCATGCGCTCTGTTTCATGCACTGAGGATACTAGCTTTACTACGACAATTTCATTCCTGTATTAAGAGTGGTAGGCAGACTCACCATGGCTGGTGATATCGAGACCTTCACGTTCTTCATCTTCAGGGACACGCAAACCAACCACCAGATCAACCAGTTTGTACGCGATCACGGAAACCACTGCCGACCACAGAATTGTGACGCCGACCGCTGTTGCCTGTGTCGTTACCTGATCGATAATGGAGTAAGGATCAGCAGACATTTTGTTAGCGACGTAATCAAAAATACCCTGACCGCCTAAGGATGGCGAAGCAAATACGCCAGTCAGCAGAGCGCCGAGAATACCGCCAACGCCGTGTACACCGAAGACATCCAGAGAATCATCCGCACCGATCAGACGTTTCAGACCATTCACGCCCCACAAGCAGACAATACCTGCCAGCAAACCAATAATTAATGCACCCATCGGTCCGACGAAACCACATGCTGGTGTAATCGCAACCAGACCCGCAACTGCACCAGATGCACCGCCCAGCATGGATGGCTTTCCTTTAGACATCCATTCACCAAAGACCCAGGATACTGTCGCTGCTGCGGTTGCCAGTAAGGTATTGATGAATGCCAGCGCTGCGATATCGCCAGCTTCCAATGCTGAACCAGCATTGAAACCAAACCAGCCCACCCACAACAAAGACGCACCGATCATGGTCATCGTCAGAGAATGCGGCGCCATCGATTCCTTACCGTAACCAACACGTTTGCCGATCAGGAAAGCACCGACCAGACCTGCTACTGCGGCATTAATGTGAACCACCGTACCACCAGCAAAATCGAGTGCACCTTTCTGGAACAGGAAACCTGCTTTAGCAGTTTCAGTTGCCAGCGTTGCTGCATCTTTAATCGCATCAGGGCCAGTCCAGAACCAGACCATGTGGGCGACAGGCAGATAACTGAAGGTGAACCACAACACCACGAACAACAATACCGCAGTGAATTTTGCACGTTCAGCAAATGCACCAATGATCAGCGCGCAAGTGATAGCTGCAAAAGTTGCCTGGAACGCGACGTACACAAACTCAGGAATCACCACACCTTTGCTGAATGTGGCGGCAGTGGAGAATGTCGCCTTAGCAGGATCCCAGATACCTTTCAGGAACAGACGGTCGAACGAGCCGATAAACTTACCGCCTTCGGTAAAGGTCAGCGAATAACCATAGATGCACCATAAAACGATGATCACGGCAAAGATCATGAAAACCTGCACCAAAATCGATAACATGTTTTTAGAACGAACCAGACCACCGTAGAACAATGCCAGACCTGGCAAGGTCATCAAAATCACCAGCAAGGTAGCAACCAGCATCCATGCGGTGTCGCCTTTATTTGGCACAGGCGCTGCTGCCACCGGTGCGGCATCTGCCGCAGAAGCGACCGCCGCGGCTGGTGCTGCCGCTGGCGCAGCAACCGAAGCAGCTGCAGCTTCCGACACTGCTGGTGCTGATCCACTGGTGGCGACCGCAGATGCGGAAATGGCATCTGCTTTGGCCGGTGCATCGTCAGCCCACGCGACCGCTGTCATTCCTATGGAGGCGAGAAATGCTCCCGCAACCAGCATGCTCTTCAGTACTTTTTTCATATGAACTCCCTAGTGTGCGGATCAGAGTGCGTCGTTGCCGGTTTCACCGGTACGAATACGCACAACCTGTTGCAAGTCATAGACGAAAATCTTGCCGTCACCGATTTTTCCAGTGCGTGCAGCGCTTTCAATCGCTTCAATTGCACGATCCACAATCGCATCGTCCACGGCTGCTTCAATTTTTGTTTTTGGCAGAAAATCGACGACATACTCGGCACCGCGATACAACTCGGTATGCCCTTTCTGACGACCGAAACCTTTCACCTCAGTCACAGTAATTCCTTGCACACCCATTTCTGATAAAGCTTCTCGGACTTCGTCGAGCTTAAACGGTTTAATAATGGCAGTAATCAGTTTCATGTTGTTCTCTCATTTCAGAAAGTTTTTACAGCGGTCAACAACAGGGTAGTTTTACCGGTAAATTTGCCTGCTGGGGTGACATACAGTTTTTTGTCAGCATTAGTACCGACTGCGGCCAGACTGAAATTCACACCAAAGAATTCTTTCGTGACGCCCACTTTCCAGTCGTTATACGAAGACGCCGAATTATTTTTAATCATCTGGCGACCAACATGCAAGTTCAGGGTATAGGCATCCGGTAACTCAATGTTTGCCCCCAGATCAAGGTAGCCGCTGTTTTTGCTATTCACAAAGCCGAACAGATTTGTAACGGAGTGAGAATACTTCGCGTACACAGGGCCAGTGCCGATCTGTCCATAGATTTCAGTCGTGTTCGCATCAACAAAGCCCGGAACCTTATCCAGACCGTTAGAGAGATAAACGTAGGTCAGGACACCGGCGTCGTAGCTGACATCTTTAGTGATTTCGCCTTTCTTACCGGCGTAAATGTCCCACTCAACATCACCGCTGCCACCGGCATCTTTTACCCATTTAATGGTCGATAACCATGTACCGGCGTAAAAACCGCTAGGATTGTGAGTGTAGTCGGCGCCACCTTGTAACGCAGGATCCAGACGTGTCTGCGCGATACCACGATAACGATATTCACTGGCAACACCAACGTTAAAACTCAATTCATTGTCTGGTTTTGGCTCATCTGCGTAAGCGAAACTGCTTAACAATGTTGCGGTCACTGCAGCGGCGAGTACTGATTTTTTCATTATGCTTCCCCTTGTTTATATATAGTAAACATCGATTTGTATAAGAAACTGGACTGAACTCACTTCATCAACCACCGGTACGCAAAGCCAGAAGATCGTTCGTGGCCTTGCAGGAAATGAACTTCGAAAAGTTACGAACGCTTCACTATTAGCAGAAGTCGTGCCAACTGTACTTTTTCACATACAGCCCACCTGTAGTGCAGTCATGGATGTATAACAATCAGGTATAGGAATACAATCAAATGAATACGCTGGTGGGCACATCCACGGCTTTACGCTATGATTTCTGTTTAATAGCGAAGTGGTAAATAAAATACTGGCGCTCCATCTCGCACCGTTTTGACGCGGGATGCGCAATGTGTTTTATGGCTGCACTTTTTTCGCACTAGTAATGTGCAATCGCAAACTCACTTACAAATACAGGCAGGGATATGATGGATAAGCAAAATTTCTTCAGTGATGTACAGGCAAAAATCAGTCAGGCGCTGGAAAACTCTCCTGCCAAAGACATAGAAAAAAACGTCAAAGCCATCATGACACAGGGTTTCTCTAAACTGGATCTGGTAACCCGGGAAGAATTTGATATACAGGCACAAGTACTGGCCAAGACGCGCAGTAAGCTCGAAGCACTGGAAGCGCGTGTCGCGGCTTTAGAAGCGCAGATAACGGAATAACAGGACGTTCCGGATATGTCGCTGGCGGTTCTTAAAAGTCGCGCACTCAATGGGATGGATGCTCCACAAGTGACGGTGGAAGTCCATCTGGCCAACGGTTTGCCTGCTTTTACCATCGTTGGTCTCCCGGAGACAGAAGTAAAAGAGTCCAAGGACCGCGTCAGGGCAGCATTACAAAATGCCCGTTTTGAGTTTCCGGCAAAGAGAATCACCGTTAATCTTGCTCCGGCAGACTTACCAAAAGAATCCGGCCGTTTCGATTTGCCTATCGCCCTTGGCATTCTGGCCGCATCCGGGCAGATACCCGCAGATGCCCTCGCACAATACGAATTCGCTGGCGAGTTATCACTGTCGGGTGAATTACGGCCCATCCGTGGCGCACTGGCGATGACCTTCGCTATCTGCAAAAGCACGGCTGACGGACATACAAAACCCGCATTTATTTTACCCAGAGCGAATGCCGATGAGGCGGCTTTGGTGACGGAAGCGGCCATTTATCCGGCAGATTCATTGCTTCAGGTTTGCGCTCACTTCGCCGCCATTGACGAAGAAAACAAGCTGCAACGGCATCGCCCGCAGGCTGCAATTCAACGTCGCACCTATCCTGATTTTTCCGAAGTCAAAGGTCAGTTACAGGCAAAACGTGCGCTTGAAGTTGCCGCAGCAGGAAATCATTCTGTGCTGATGGTAGGGCCGCCGGGAACGGGTAAATCTATGCTGGCGGCCCGTTTCCCCGGAATACTGCCATCAATGACAGATCAGGAAGCGCTGGAATCAGCCGCAGTACAATCCCTGACTTCGGGTTTCTCTATCGATAAATGGAAATCGCGCCCTTTTCGTGCACCTCACCATACAGCCTCTGCCGTTGCACTGGTTGGCGGCGGTTGGTGCAATTATCGCTATTTAAGAATTTCACAAAATTAATTAAGAATTATTGCTATTTAAGAAAAATTACTTAATTAACAATTTAATACGCATAAGGGGCATGCCGACATCGGTATATCAGCCAATGGTTGAATAGTGTCAATCGTCACTATTTGTTTGCCATTCTCTTAACAGACGCGCGCTCTGCAATTCGATCTGGTCATTTGATACACCATTTTCCTGAGCAAAACTCTCCATCTTCAGTCCGATCATCTTAAGCAACGCAGCCGCTTCATCTGCGATGGCGTCAAGTCGTAGGAGGAGTTTTTGCGCAATAAGCTCATGGTGAATTGCCCCCCGGCTATCGGTGCGTGACCGATGAACAAGCCAGTTGCGTTCCTCCAATAACGATATGTAGCGTTTCGCCAAATCTGTAGGTAATAAATTGGCTTTTTCCAATTGCTTGATGGTGGCACCAAACGTCTTACTTTGCGCTTTCTCAACCAATGCCTCACCAATACTCCTGCCCATTCCTTTGCTTGCTTGCGTCAGGAGAACAAAATAAATGGCTGTACAGCCCTCTAACTCCTGTAGCTGCCAGAGAGCAAATCCTATCTGCATACAAATCTCTGCCAATCGATCTGCTCGTTGAGTTTTTTCTAGCATGTGAGAACTCCTTATCACATTCATAACGCCGATAATTTACTATCGATAAAATATGTTTTCAATAACAAATATAAAAGCTATCGAATAAATTAAATCGATTAAAAAATATATTTACCAAAAACCAGTGATTTTCTCCTGCAGATACCAATTTCACGTCGCCTTGAAAAAGCAGTCTAGTAAATACGCTGACCTGTTTTGCACATGGTGTGCAATTTCAAGGCTAACTAAGGAGATTTACCATGCACCACGAACTCAATCCTATGCATTTGCTCAAAGCTCGCACAGCAATACTCGACGTCTTCCGTAAAAAGAATATTGCTCCTGAGTCGGTGGTCAATATTCATGCTTTCATGAACGAGAGGACGGTATATACCAATGGTTACTTCAACGAGGCATTACTAAAACTCGAAAAAGACACCTGTATCGAAATACTGATGGGTGGACGATTTTTGCGTTTGACTGATTTAGGTTATGAGGAGGCCAACACAATGTAAGTAAAAAAAGCCCCTGCTATTTTTGAACTGCACCCCAAAAGTTGGACACCCGTCCATACTTTTGGGGTGTTTTCATGAGTAAATATACAAAGCAATTCAAACTACAGGTTATTGAGTGCTATCTGCAGGAGAGCGCTGGCTGCGCTCTGGTAGCCAGGCAGTTTGGCATCGATCATTCCATAGTTCGTCACTGGGTACGCCGGTTTCAGTTGCGTGGTGCCGATGGCTTAGATAAAAAATACAGCCACTACAGTGCCGAATTCAAACTCTCTGTGTTGCAACACATATGGCTCAATCGGCTCTCTTATCAGGAAACAGCCCTGCTGTAGCAGTGTTCTGCTTATCCCGATATTCACGAATAATACCCAACGCTCGGGTAAATTCTTCTTCATAAATATCCTTCGATGACCGCAACATATTCTCGATTACTTGGCGATGGACTTTGTCGCTAGTCTGAAATTCGATGGCACCGAAACGACCAGCAATATCTTCAATCGAGGCTTTACCCCAGGCATCTTCCCCCGTGCCGTCTGGATGCAGCACTAAGCTGTGGAAGTAGCCATTTTCTGCACGTTTGGTTGCGGCAAACTGCCGAGAAAATTTCGTCGCCAATAGGGCAACCGGTGGCAACCCAGTCAGTTCATGCATGGCTTCAGCAAAAGCCGAACAGCGGCCGAAAGTATAACGAGCAGCGTCATACGCAGGAATACATCGCATCGCTCTTTTGGGGATGGCCGCGAGATAAGCGGGATTTTCCTTGATCACTTCCATGGCTGCTGCCACTTTAGTCTCATCCGGCTGGCTCCGTAAAGGCAGTGATGGCAACCTTTCTTCGTTATAATATCGAGTGAGAATTCCACCCATCCCTGTGCCCACTTTATTGGCAATTTTAATGATTGTGCTTTGGTTAAATTCGTAAATCGTTTTGACGCCGCGAACATCAAAAATTTTATCCCGATTATCAGCGACGTAAACTCTTAGCGGCTTGAGTTGATCAATAGAAATTTCTGCGCCTGGCGGAGAGGTCGTCCACCAGTCGACGTGTAGTAACCAACCTGTTATGCGCGCCAATGCAACTGCGAAGTTAACGCAATCGTCAGCTTCCCATTCTTCGATAAGTTGGACTGGAAAATTTTCACTGCGCTTTATTTTTGCCTGCCCCATCTTTTAGTTCCTATCAAGTCTTTAGATGTAACACTATATTCCCATAGCACTTCAAACGCGCGTCGACAATTGGCGCAATTATTACAATTTAAGAAAATGGTTCCTGCTGTAATTTTTAGAAATAAGTGCGAAATAATCCCAATTTTCATGGGAATATGAGAATGAGCACATTTCGACATCCAACTCCAGCAAACCCTCTAGTTCGAAATTTCTCCCAAGTACAAGAGGTATTACTGAAAAGGTGCCAAAATTTGGTACGTACAAATCGAGTTTGGAACGGAATTTTATGGAAATGCTTCTATTTGATCCAGAAATTGAAGAATTTACACAACAACTTTTAACACTCGAATATCGTGATCAAAATAGAAATTTACGCCGTTAGCCACATCAATATATTTATGCGAAATGAAGACCGGGGATCAAAAAAAGAAATTCGAGTCCGCTAACCGTTATCAGAAGGCCGCACAAGCTGTTTTGAAGCGGAATAGAAAGTGGACTTGCCTGCATTCTGGATGTACCAAAAGAAGCATTTATTCCCATGCTATTTCGAAAGCGATCGCTCTCTCGACCATCGCAGAAGAAGAATACCTATCGACTATTGAGTCGCGTCGGCAATATGATACGAAAATTTTGCAATTCGGACTTATAAGTATTAACGAAGCGACCGCTTTTAACGGTTTTTGCGAAAAACATGAGGTACTGTTCTCTGATCTGGACAACTGGGAAATTACTCGAGCAAAGAGCTTACTGATGCAAGCCTACAGGTCAGTCATTTCACGCTGTATCAACGAATCTCGGCTTGCTGAATTAAATGGGGACTGTGACGTTGCACGCGCTATTGAAGACCACGCCGTCGACCAGCCATGGCTGTTAGAGGAAGACGAAAAAAATCTGTTTCTAAGCGACCTAAAGAAATCTGCCGAAGTGCATAAGCGCAGAGCGCGAGCGTTGATGGAATTGCCGACAGAGTTATTGAGAGTCAGGGCGGTCATTGAGGACCGCCCCCTCAACAGTTTTGGTTTTGTCACCACTGAGAAATCGAGCCATTTCGTGACCTTTCGGCGTCTAGAGTTCAGAATCCCTGTTGCGGTGAATTGCTTCATCCCTATGGTTGCAACAGATCGGCAGCTTGACTTTTATTTTTCCGTCATACCATATAAGGATTCCAGTCTGGTCTTTGGTGTCATTCCAAAAAACACTGACTCATCGCTGATCGATATTTTGGATCAACGCTTTTCTTCAGAAGTGGGGGTCCTGGATCTGGTGGAGTCGATCATAGCTTGCAGTAACGAGTGGTACATGAGCCCGTCGGTTCTAGATGAGATGCCGATTGGGAAGCGTGAGGTGTTCCTACAAGATTCTACCTTCCAAACCGAGCAACGTATTTTTGATATCTACGACATGACTCTGTTCGACAATCTGCGGCGAACACTTGGGGAACAGCGGCCAGAACTTAAAGCACAACTACGGCTGGAGAAGATTAATGATATTCCTATACGGGAGATTTTTGAGGTACGTCACAAAAAAATGATCAATAAAATCGAAACGCAGTGCTTGAAATTACTCGATCTGTAACGAAAGTACGCATCTCATCGCACCACCACGATCCTGACTGAATACTCTCATCAAATCAGGCACACGTTCGCATTATAATTTAGTCACCCACTCGCATCGTAAAGTGGTCACCTTGACGCATTTCAAAATGGGCAGCTATTGGTGAAGTTAACGGTATTTTAGAAATACATCAAATTAATTAAGAATCTCGATATTTAAGAAAATAACTGTATTTATTTTAATAAAAATATTTAGCGGCTGTATTACTCGGTGGTGTACTTGACTATGTATTTTCATTTATTTCCACCGGCTGTTCTCGCAAAGCGGACGTTCGACTCCTTCCCGAAGCAGTGATCTGCATAACTCCGCTTCCCGCTAGAACACGGCAAAGTGCTTGGCGTTCCTAGAATCCAGAATTAAAAAGCAGCGTTAGGCAGAGAGGCACAGCGGTTAAATGCACTGATCTTGAAAACCAGCGACAGACGACAAAAAAGCTTTGAATCTGGTGCCTTCTTTGTTTTTGCCAAGCTGAGTTCCTAAGTGCACCATAAGTCATCAATGGAGAATATATTTCGTGTGCTTATTGATATTCAGTAAAGTATTCACATGTAGAATAGTATTGCACGAAAGGAAATAAGGTCTTGCTTGAGGGGAATGGGATGCATGAGACGCTAACGACAATTAATAGGCAATTGGAGCAGGTCATTGCCCAAGTGCGATCCGTAGTTCCGAACGAGGAACCCTTTGGAATTGCGCATGGAAACTGGAGCTTTCCTGGTCTCACACGGGCTGAACTAATCGAAGAGGCGCAGTCCATCTTTGACTTGATCGAGAGTCAAGGTGGAAACGACGTTGGTGACCACGATGCCAGATTGCAGGATTACATCCGTCGCCTTCAGTTCCTTCAGCAACACACCGTTGCCCAGCTATGGGGTAATGCTGGGCAAGCGGTGCCTGCGTACCTCTTTACCCTTCAAGGGCTTCGCAAAGCGCTTGCGCCAGTCCTGACCAATGACGGTCATGCGGATGCCGTAGTCAAACTGAAAAAATTGGCAAACCAGCTTCGTAGCATGGAAGCACGGTTAAATGGGCTGGAACCTCGTACCGTATCCCTTGGCACGATGGTCGAACGCATAGAGCAAGCATACAACGCGGCGGATCAACTGCCTACAGACTTGGAGTCACTGTCCGAGGCGCGGCAAAAAATTGCTGACCTTGTCAAAGATGCGACGCGAGACCAAACCGATGTCCTGCGGATACGAGATGAAGCTGATGAAATCGACAAGCAGCTCAACAAAAGTGCTGAAGACGCAAGAGCGGTGCTTGAGCGCTGCGAAACTGCATACTCTGCCGCAACCAGCGTCGGGCTGGCTGCGGCGTTCAGCGAACGTTCAAACACGTTGTCAACGTCCATGTGGTTCTGGGTTGCTGGATTAGTTATGGCCTTGGCTGCCGGAAGCTATTTTGGCTCAGGCCAACTGCACGCTTTATCGGAACTTTTCAAGGTTCCAAACGCATCCACTTCGGTGATCGTTCTCAACCTACTTCTTTCTGTACTGTCAGTTGGTGCGCCAGTGTGGTTTGCATGGCTCGCAACAAAACAAATTGGACAGCGTTTCAGGCTTGCTGAGGACTACGCATTCAAGGCTTCAATCTCGCGTGCCTACGAAGGATTCCGGCGTGAAGCTGCAAGGTTTGACAAGGACATGGAGGCCAAACTCCTTACATCTGCACTGACCCGCCTCGATGAACTCCCCCTTCGCTTAGTGGAGACAGACAGTCACGGCAGCCCATGGCATGAATTAGCCTCTTCGGATGTTATGAAGAAGGCAATGAAGGTGGTGCCCGGCTTCGCAGAGCAAGTGAAGGACTTGGCGAGCGCGGCAATTATTGCTGTCACTCCTGCCAAAGCCCAGCCGAAGCCAAAAACCAAGACAGCGCCGGAAGAAGAGAGCGAGTAAGCGATTCAAGCCTGCGCTGATGGAAAGTTGATTGCAAAAGATCTGAAATTTAATAATCCCTGCGACTCTCCCCAAATTATTGAATCGATTCGCTTCCTGCCAAAGACGGACTTAGCGATAGTTGGCACTCATAATGAAAATTATCTTGGTGACGGCGAATTGCGCGTCTCAACAAAAATGCCGTTGACCGTGGGGAGATTGTTCAATGAAAGATAACACCTCTAACTTGTCACTCAACCCGGAAACGCGATATAAAGCTGCCGCTTCGCGCCACAATGTTGTGCGCATGCTAGTGCGGCGTTAGACCACTTACTTAGGATAGAGAATGACCGCCACAATTAGCAACATTGAGTCAAGCGAAGACGGCAAGCGCCAAGCCTATCAGAGAATTCAACAAGAAGATCTGGCAGGCTATGTGATCGGCGCCACAGACGCTAGCGGAAATACAATAAAGAAGATTTTCGCCAGAGGAGACGAATATGTAATTTACGAAGTTGAAGAACTTCCGCCAATAGAGTCCATAAAAGTCAGAATCTACACAAAAATTGAAGAAAATGACTTGCCGGTGATGAATTTTCAAAAGGCCAAAGACGCCTTTGATCGGGTAAAGTCAGTAATGTACAAAACTGGCGCTGACTCAAGTTACCGCCAACGCGCAGCTTCCGCGATTGTTTGCGCAATATTGGGTCAAGCAGAGGAAGCTAAAAAACAGTTCGAGAACATAGAAAGGGACGCGAACGAAGACTATCGACATAAAGTTTATGGCCGCCTTTTCTACCTGCTAGGCGCCACCATATTTACTCTCCTTCTTGGGTTCGCATCAGTTGTACTGTATATCTTTCGCGCAGAGCGAGCCCTACTCGACAACCCGCAAATAGCCCAGCTGATCTACGCAATGTCATTTGCAACGCTTGGCGGACTGATATCCGTATCATACAACGCTAAGGAGGTTATTGGTCAACGAGCAATAAGCTACTGGATGTACTCAGTCTATGGCATTGAGCGCCAAATAATTTCCGTTGTGGCAGGAGTCGCCATCTATGTCTTGGTGAAATCTGGAATATTTCTGCCAGCTTTCGCTGAGGGAAAAGGTGGCGCGTTTTTCATGGCTTCAATTTCCTTCCTTTCTGGATTTAGCGAAAAGTTGATTCCAAGCTATATGGAGCGACTTGAGAAATCGGCCTAACTGGCTGGCCAATTTAGTGTCGATAACTTTCAACTGTCGGCTGCCCCCTCCCGCGCTTCGCCGCGGCTTACCCCAGGCGTTAGACGCCTTGATATAGGAGAATCACTTGGTTCCTGACTATCAACAGACAATTAATCGACTTGAAGAAATAATTAACAATGGAAAAGCTGCGCTCAAGAGTGAAACTACGCGAACGGATCCAGATGACCGAAAGAGCACGATCACTGAACTCAACTATCTGAAGTTTCTCCCCTTCCGAGTTGCGTCTCTTAATTTCATAGAAAGGACGCTTGGAAAGGATTCACCATATTTGGAACACTTCCGCCAGCACTGTCAATCAAACCATCGCGTTCATGTCGAGCGTGGTGTCGCACTCTTGGAGGAAGTGAACGCTGAACTTCGGTCCCAATGGCTGTGGTCGGTACGAGGCATTGTCGCATCCGAGTTCTACGCTGACTTTTTGACCATGGCTGACGACCTGCTTGCTGAAGGTCGAAAGGATCCTGCGGCGGTCATAGGCGGAGGTGTGCTGGAGGAACACCTCCGTAGGCTTTGCGGCAAACACTCCATTTCAACAACGCAAGTTCAGCCGGATGGCAAGATTAAGCAACGGAAGGCAGACGCACTTAACGCAGATCTCGCAGCTGCCAACGTCTACGACAAAATGATGCAGAAAATTGTCCTAAGCGCGTTGGGAATCCGGAACGAGGCTGCTCATGGTCATTTTGAAAAATATGACGCGCAACTGGTTGCAACATTCTTGGCTCAGGTTACCGATTTCATCAGAAGAGTCCCGGCGTGACGGCGTCTGACAATCTGTTCAAGGGAAAGTCTAAACATCAGCAGACGCTACGCATATGGCTATCGTCGCTTCGCACGGGCCAATGTTTAGGTGCGGCTTAACCCTGTAGTTATCTCCCATTTTTGCGTTGCAAATGTCTGCTTTGGGGCGAAAGCCACCGATCATATAAAATCATCATTCCAAATTCATATGATCACTCCTGGCGTGTCGGTATCCGACTGAAATCATTGGATTACTGCGGATCAGAATCACTGGCCGCCATTGAACGAGAATGGTTGGCTGGTTTTTACTGGAATACGCACTTGACACTAATTAAGACAAATTACTCAATTAGTAATTGAGTACGCATGGGCGCAAAACATTTGAACCAGTGCTAATTTAAACATTGAGAACAAAAGTTTTCAGCATGACTAAAGCCGGTGACCACGCCACCGTGACGGGAGCACGTTCCTCGATGTTTTTTACTAAAACTATAAGACCCGTCACGGCATCGAGCACTGACACCTTGAGGAATTTTGTTGTCGATACTCTTGGCCGGCGCGTGCACGGTTTGCTGATCAGGCAGTGCAGACAGAACAGTCAGACGGACAAAAAAAGGGGAATAAAATTCCCCTTTTTTTTATTTCAACGCTTTCTATTTTTATGTACCAAAAGGCTATTGCTCGTTTGGACTTTCAATTGTCGAAAATACCCAACCGAGTGAACGCGGTCTCTAATTAGTCTTCAATTATTTACCTTAAAGCGTTCGAAAATACAAATTTCAATCTTAATCTGGTTATTACTATCTAGTACAAAATAGAGCAGTAACTGTTAGGATGAATCCAGTGCTAGCAAACATAGAACGACGCTGGTGAGATGGCTCAGAATCACAGGATACCGTCTATGCGTTATCCTTATGACTAGGAGTAAGTATATGAGTGCCCGATACATTTGTTGGAGTTAATAGATGCTAATTGACCGTCAGTTACCATTTGAGGCAGTCAAGGACGAGTCTCGCGTCTGGGAGGAACTGATAGCGCCGGGATTAAATTTGCCCAAGAATGTTTTCAGTATTTGTCATTACGGATTCATCGAAATGCTCAATAACGTGATTGATCATTCTGTTGCCACGAACGTGTCGATTCGTTGCGACCGTAATGATCTGCAAACGAAATTTGAAATTATTGATGATGGCATCGGTGTGTTTGAAAAACTAAAGTCTCATTTTGACTTGGTGTCCGATGTTCATGCGCTCATGGAACTTGTAAAGGGGAAGCTCACAGTGGCTCCCGAAGTTCACCCGGGTGAAGGCATATTTTTTGCCGGCAAGATGTTTGATCGATTTATGATCGAATCTGGTGGTCTTTCCGTCGTTTTTGAAAATGACACCTGCTCAGTGCATGCTATCGAGAACCAAAGCGGAACACGTTTCAGTATGAAGATCGCCAACAACAGCAACAGAACGACGCATGATGTTTTCTCGCGCTTTAGGGATCCCAACGACCTTACCTTTTGCAAATCCAAATTTTTCATTTCGCTGGCTGCATTCGAGGGCGAGCTGACATCTCGCTCCCAAGCAAAGCGCGTAGTTGCGCGATTTGAGGACTTCAAGGAAGTTGAGCTTGATTTTGCGGCGACAGATGATATCGGACAGGCATTTGCTGATGAGCTTGTTCGGGTATGGCCACTGGCGCATCCCAGCACACGACTGAGGATTGTTAATGCAGGTGAATCGGTCAAAAAAATGCTCAAGCACGTCATGGGTAGGTCGGACCTGCCACAGCCCCAAAATGCTGTTGAAATCAATATCTGCTGACGCGTACTTTCACCGAATTACTTCGCGGTGCCACTGTAGTGAGCCAGTCACGTAAAGTAGCTCTTGCTTCAAAGCATAATTGTCGCTCCGGAAGACCTTCCGTGGCCCGAGAAATTCTAGAATGAAATGTCTCCAAGTATGCCGTTGCTTCGCGGTTTAATCTAAATGACTCTCAATTGACGAAAAAATTTTCGGATCTACCAACTCCTTGAGCTCAACGCCAAGTGCCTCCGCCAACAAGCCCATATTGTCGATTGACACATTTCGAATTCCCCGCTCGACCTCGCTAACATAGGTGCGACTCAGTTCTGAGCGCAATGCCAATTCCTCTTGCGAAATATCTTTTAATCGCCGAAAACGGCGTAGGTTTTGACCGAAGACTTCGCGTGCCGACAAGATTTTTTGTGACTTTTCCATAGTCACTAGAATCGTTTTCTGCGCGCCTACAGTCTACCAACTTAACGGAACACAATAATAACTATAAGTGACATTGTGGCAAATAAGAGCTATATTTCGACTTTTCTTATTTCTCCTTGTCACGGAATTATCTGATTATGGTTAAACCTACAGATCGTCAACATAACATTGGTTTTTTTCTGTATTTTATTGTTTTCATTATTGGAAGGCTCTGCGGATTGTTTTCTCTATTCTTGCTGATCTGCCTTCCGTTTGGTGGGTTCGGCTCATATTGGTTTTTACCCGTCATGTTCATTATTGGTTATATCGTTCTGCTTCGTGGCGAAAGCAAAAAAATTGATCAACGGATAGAAAAGATAGCGGCATTGGTGAACTCGCAATACGGCACTAAATTTCAGTTGGGAAAGTCACTAAGTTTTAGAGGAGCCACTGATATCACTCTATTTGATCTGGAAGCAAAGAAAATGCTACTCGTAAAGATGAATGGTCGGGTTTGGTGGTTAATCGATTTTAAAGAAATCGATACTTGGAAGCTTCACTGGACGGAATCGACGGATAAATCAATGACAGGTAGATACTTGACCAAAGCGAAGGATGCAAAAATTGAATTCTATTTCTTTTGTGCAGAGCAAACACGGCTCAGCATGTCACTCAAAAATATCGACGAAGGTAATTATTGGTCGCATCGCTTATCAGCTCTTGTCCGTTGAAAAGCAATATAAGGAATACTCCAATTATCTGACACTGAATTGGATTTTGAACTGATCAAAATAGCTGTGATCTCCCAAGCTGCAGTCGCCAGAGAATAAAACTGACGCAATTGTTTTTCGTATTAACGTGTGGCGACCTTATTCAATAGCGCGATCGCCACACATGATGTAATACCTATGACTTCTATCGAAAATTTAGTAAATCAGAATTTTTTGCTGCGCTTTAATCGATTACAAGCAGAATTAGACCAAACGCTTACAAATCTATCTCAATCGTATGCGATCACGTTGCAGCAACAAGACCAGTTAATCATGCACCTTGAGGACTGGATCAACAACACAGCCAATCTGCATTCGTTACCTGATCATGATCTCGATATTTTTCAGGAGACCTTATCAATTAACCGTGAAGTCTACCGAATGAAGGTTCTGAGACTGCACAATTTGGAAATTCCAGCACAAGAATCTGACCTTGTACTTCAAGCGATGCGAATGTTCCATAAAAAAGTTTTGGCGGCGACTATGCAATACTCGGGCGAATCGCCACGCGTTTCATGTATAAAGAAATCATTGCATACTGACGATCTACAATTCAGCAAAAATTAACCAACACAATTTTATGCGTATCCTGCCCCTCTCCGATTTACATCTTGAACTGTGGAAAGAGTTCGCACCAAAGATTGATATCGCGATCAGCCGTCCTGATGTGATTATCCTGGCTGGCGACATCCATACAGGTGCTAAAGCAGTGGAATGGGCACACCAAACCTTTGCAGATGTTCCTGTTTTGTATATTCACGGGAATCACGAAGCTTACGGTAAAAATCTCGAAGATGTACAGGTAGAGATCGCAGAAGCCTGCAAGGCGACCGGGCACGTGCATTTCTTAAACGAAGGCGAACTCGTTGTAGATGGCGTTCGTTTTCTTGGTGCCACCATGTGGACGGACTTTGACCTGTTCGGTACCGACACCAGACAAGCTGCGATGCGCGCAGCTGAGGCGGTCATAATGGATTACAAGCGCATTCGTCTGACAAACGTCAGCGATCAGAAGTTAAGAGCAGCCGACACCGCCAAAATGCATGCAACACAAAAACATTGGCTTCAAACGAAATTGGCAGAGAAATTCTCAGGTAAAACGGTAGTCGTTACCCACATGGCACCGTCTACGTTGTCTGTTGCTGAGCGATATGCAAATGACATAGTCTCTGCCGCGTTCGCGTCCAACTTAGATGACCTCGTGAAGCAAGCAGATATGTGGGTGCACGGTCACATGCACAATTCATTTGATTATCAACTGGAAAAATGCAGGGTTGTTTGCAACCCATGTGGATATATGACGCGTGGCGGTGGTGTGGAGAATGGTAGCTTTGATCCGAATCTCGTGGTGGAGATTTAGTGGCTGACAAAAATAACTCAATCGAGCCAAAGTTTGATGAATTGGGGCGGCGGATCTAGTAAATGATTTGAATCGTCACAGTATCGGCAACCAACTCGCTTAATCTTGTTCTATCGGTCTGCGGTAAATGCCACCCCTCTCAATGTGGCCTGTTTTATTGCATCCCAAATCCGGACATTTTTCATCACGCGATTCGATTGCGGTTTTTCCTAGACGCCATATCCAATGAAATTTACTTTTTAGACTCGGCACATGCCAGTTAAGCGATATTTGTGTCGGCGAATATGATAAATGTGTAAATCCTCCCCCAAAAAAATCTGTGGCTATGGTCTTGGGAATGTTGACTTCTCACCTATACAGCGCGATAAAAAATGCTATTAAATTACATACATGCGAAGAGAATTGCATAAAAAATAACTTGAGAAGTTAATATGCAAATTATCATTTTGTCTTCTTAAAAATTTAATTATGCCATATAATTAATTGGGTCTTTGATAAGTTTCTTTAAAGACATATTTTGTCAATTAATTACTAGGAAGGCTAACATGAATTTACGTAATTTGCTTATTGGTATTTCGCTTCTGTCAGGACTCGCTTTTTCGTCCGCACAAGCACAACAGATCAAAGTTATTTATCGAACACAGATTCAGGACAAAGTGGCTTTTGAAACAAACGATATGTACGAAGCAATAAGAGTAGGGGGGAGTAATATACAGTTGGTTATTGCGTGGAGATCTGTTTCTGGAACAGCCGGACCGACTGCACCTGTCTACCGTTGTGTTATACCTAATCGCGGTGGAGAGCACCACTTTGCATCAAGAGATATAAATTGCGAGGGGCAACTAAATGAAGGTATATATGGTGTTGTTTACACGAATCAAGTTCCAGGAACAGTTCCACTCATGAGAGTTTACGCAAACCCAAATCTTGTCGGAGCCAGTAGCCATGCAACTTGGACAAGATATCCAACAGGTCACGCACTGTTTTGGCAAAATTATATAGTTGAGGGTATTTTGGGATACGTTGCTCAAGAAGAAGAGTTTTATTAAAAATTTCACTCTTTTATGTAGCTAGTATAAGACTTAGCAATCTGCATCTTTGTGCATTTTCAATAATGCCATTTCAAATGGTCAAAAAATCTAGGTCGCTACAACACTCAAAAAAATGTTTCGTACATTTGTTTTATGCGAAACATTTTTGCGTCCCACTTGAATCATCGGATAACGATAGCACACCACCTATGATTCCGAATATATTAAAGTAAGGATGAATGTGATTTCAACGACCCACAAGAAGTATTTCTTAACATTTTGCATAACTACATTAATAGGTGCATTGATTTACTTTTCTTTTTTAGATGACACATCTGACACCTTATTAACAAACAATCACGAAGCTAATTCTGCAAATGTGATACCAGCATTCCATCAGGAAACAAATAACATTGGAAAAATTAAGTCTGAAAATACGTGTGTAGAAAATCCCAAAACTTCTTTAATGAACAGCAATGAATTTACAATAATAAAAGATGCACGTAAAAACATTTTAGAATTAAAGGAAATGTTGAAAGCGAACCCAAAAGAGCTTCAATCGATCCTTAATGGTAATGCCCCTCCTAGCAAGTCTGATATATATACATTGGCATTATTTGAAATTGCAGCTAGTTGCTTAAAACTTTCGCTACCAATGGAAGTTTACTCAATTAATCAAGAGACAAAATACGTTCAGTTTACTTCATCACAATGTAACGTTTTTCCAATTGAAACATTAAGTAAGCCCCTATCTTTTCTAACTAAAGAAATCTCAAAGGGATCAACACTTGCAAAAACCTTCTATCTTTTAAACGCCCTTGATTTAGCCCCAATCTACAAAAAAATGCACTCTGCAGAATATGACGCCTACTCGGAGGAAATATTACGGAACGCGGAGCAATATGGATTCGAAGCCGCGAAAGATGGTGCTGTAGAAGCGAATTATGTTATGTCGCGGGCTTATCGACTTGGGGAGTTCGGGAAAAAGGATATCTCAATGGCGGTATCATATTTAATACCTTTAGCAAAGCATAATAAAAATCAAGAAATTACCGAGACATTTAATAAACTGAACTCTCAGTTAAGTAAGTTGGAACAACAAAAAGCCTCGGATTTTGCACTAGGCTGCAAAAATCAAAAGGACAATTTAATTCTTGCCAATCCATTTAATTAAATAACTTACTGTTAATGCAAGTCATTATAATTTGTCATTTTCTAGAAAAATACAAGAATGAAATTATCGGAATATGCTAACTGTCGCGAGAACAACTTTAATCTTATACGGATGATCGCAGCAATTACAGTGCTAATTAATCACTGCTTCCCTCTACTCGGTTACCCAGAACCATTTGGGGAAAAGTTGGGTTTCACTTTAGGTACAGTTGCGGTCGATGTGTTCTTTATCACAAGTGGCTATCTGGTTACCGGAAGCTTGTTTAGAAAAAAAGATGGTGTTGAATATCTCTGTTCGAGAATACTAAGAATCTATCCCGCATTAATTTTTGCTACCTGTTTTTCAGTCTTTGTCATCGGCGCTTGCCTGACAACACTCCCGCTACGTTCATTTTTTTTGGATCCACTTACGCTACATTTTTTATTTTCGGGATCGACAATTATTGCCGGTATAGGAATGCATTTACCCGGGGTGTTTACTGATCGCCCTTTTATTGCTGTCAACGGCTCTCTTTGGACTTTGTTGTATGAAATTAAAGTGTATTTAATACTGTTAATTTTATGGTCTATTTCAACGAAAAAAGAAAATCGATTGATCAGTAAACTATTGTGCTCAAAAAATATTCTGCTAGCGTTGTATTTAGTGTCTGGACTAATGCTGATCACAAAAACAATTTTTGGGCAGGAGATAGGCCATTTAAACCGCTTCATTTTCATTTTTTTCGCTGGTTCAGCGCTCTACAACTTCAGTAGACACATATATTTAAGTAAGTGGATTTTTTTCGCTATATTGTTATGCGCGTCTATTTCATTACTATTTAATAAAGCTATTTTTTCAATTTTCTACCTCATTTGTATACCCTACGCCACTCTTTTTTTCGCATTTGTTCCAACTGGAATTATTCGCAAGTTTAATAATCTAGGTGATTACTCTTACGGGACATACATTTACGCATTCCCTTTTCAGCAATCAATTGCAGCGATCTGCCCTGAAATCTCGGTGACTAAACTAGCACTTTCATCACTTGTAGCTACATTAGTGATGGCTTTTTTTTCTTGGCATTGGATTGAAAAACCCATTTTAGAAAATAAAAATCGATACATATCTAATATCCGAAAAATTTTTTCAAGTTTTAAAATTGGAAAATTTCTTCCTACTAAAGCGAAAAAAAAATAATATAGTTACAATGGCTACAACTCCCCGACACAATTAAACCTTGCATAACGGGAGTTCTTGAGGCAAACGGTTACGTATTGAACAAACGCCACCAAACAATATGTTTGTCACGACAAGAAAATCAAGACAGACTTTAAAGGGGCATTCCATTACCTTGACGCCAATTTAGCCCGCCTCGATCTGGTTGTAAGAAGCTCAAGGTCTTTTCTAGCAACATTAAGGTCCCGTTGTGGGAGCCACGTCTCCATCCAATAGCGAACGAATGCTCTTCGATAGTTCCTGGTTTTGAACGACGTAGAATAGCCCTCCTCTGCCATTCTGACTGCTTCCGCAATTGGTACCGGACAGCACACCTTGTTGATTCATATCCCCAAAAATAGCAAAATCGGATGCGTCATCGGATACACCAATCTTTGCATGATTAAAGTTGGGACCAGCACCGCCTTTTAAACCAATCTTTGTCCCTTCCCACTGACCTGACATTGCGATGGTCACAGGGCCTGGTTGATTTAATGTGTTATCCCAGCAGGCGATTTCTGTACTTGCTGTCGTTGAGTAAATCTTAGGGCGCATCCACCAGGTCGCTGTTTTAATTGGAACTGAACCGAGTAATGAGGACACCATCTGCCATGGTGGTACATGTTTCTTGGACGGTTTAGAAATCAGACCAATGCCACTGGAGAGCTGAAGACGGGTAATCTCCGTGCTGGAAGATCTGACACCCAACCCGCTGACCAGTTGCTGAATGTCATCAGGGCCGCCGTTACGGACGATTTGTGGGTTATTGATATTGGTGACGACACTGGCATTTTTCAGTCCTTTTAAGACGCCAATGACATCCGACTTGGTGAGTTTGACAGAAAAGAAATGTTGGCTGACCTTGATATTGTCATCTTCAACGCATCCTAAGGTATTGCCATCTGTCTTTCTGGGAAACTGCTTACTTCCGGAGGCTGGCCATGAGGGTGTTGAGACCTGCAGTACGACGCCATCTCCATCCTGGTTCCACGCCAGCATTCCTTTTGAATGCCCCCAAGGTGCACCACAACTCTCGCCGCATCCGGCGATCTGTGGATCATCATAAAACTGGTCGTTCCAGACGACATAGTAATAAGCACCGTTATAGAGCTGATCAAACGTCGCTCCTAAGGGATCAGTGACGGTATCGCCAATACACTCACCACCTTTTTTCAAACTGGGGTTTTCGTTTGTTGCATAGACAAATTGCTGACTATAAACATAATCCTGAACGTCTCCACCAAATCGGCACACCCTTTCGGTCGGTGCTTTAGCGCCGCATCCCGGAAATGTTCCAGCGTTAAATTTAAATGCAAACCACCAATTCACTGGATGACCCGCTTCAATGAGTGGGGATGGTGATCCCTGACGTTCAGCGTCCTGGGCATAAGTAATCCCCGAAGCAATCAGAACAAAGGTGGGAAGCAATACCAGCAAGCTGACTTTGGCGCTGTATCGGCGGGCGGTCAGAAGGAAATTCTTTAGCATTTCAGCTCCATTCAATAATGGGAACGATGACAATCTTTTTTTCTAAATTCACTGCTTTCATCTGAACCGTGGAAACAGCAGATTATGTAAATTCCTGGCGGAACCAGTTCGGCATTGCCTGAGGAAGGTGATTCAAAGGGAACACGTGCAGAAGTCGGAACACCATATAGTATTGACAAAAAACTTACCAATACAATTAGTTTTTTTGATAATTTAAATATTGTTGTTAAAACATCTCAAAGGCTATGCGGCATTGAGTTTCGTAACTCTCCTTTCTGATCTTTCAGTTTGAAATTACTTGTACATTTTCAAAAACTGGCCACGCTATTTAAAAACATTTGTTCACTACTAAGTCATTTCGACGTGATTCGTAAGAGGAAAATCTACTTCTTCTTTTCTAATTTCGAATCTTGATAAAAATTCTATTCTTTGCAAACAATTGCAAATTCATCTTGCCTTTTTAATAAATAAATATAACCATTGGTTATTCAATGATTAATTGCTTCGCGCGGCACCAATTCGATTGTTTTTTCGAGGATCAAAAATGCTTAGAAATTTCTTCTTGTTAGTGTCTGTACTGGGCTTTTTGTCCGGTTGCGCGCAGGTTCCCAAGCAGTCGATTGAATTGTCAGCAACTCTTGGGCGAGATCTCACCGAAGTTCAAGCGGCGCATTTAAAACTTGTGGATATCTATTTCGCGAAAATAGAGAGTGACACAAATCATTTTGTTGACAATGTTTATGCTCCATACCAGATACAAAAAACGCTTAGTGAATTTCAAGTGCCGATAACCCGAGCAATCGAAAAAGGTGCAGCTTCAACGAGTAACGTTGAAGCACAAAAAGAGGCAATAGAGTTTCTTTCGATTTATCTGACAGAAGTACGAAATAACATTGAACAATATCGTGCAAAACATCTTGCTCCCATACGTGCACAGCAAAAACTCGTCGTTCAACAATTGAACTCGACTTATTTGAATATGCAACAAGCAAACACTGTTTTGACTGGCTATCTGTCTTCGGTTGTACAAGTGAAGGATATGCAAAATGAGGTGCTTGCAAAGCTCGGAGCTCCAAACCTTCAAAACCAGATATCCACAAATTTGAGCAATACAGCAGAGCAAATTGAAAACTTAAATCAACGTGCTGCATCAGGAAAAGAAAAGGTTGCGGATCTCGTCGCTGAATTCGATAAGTTGAAATCTAAAATTGAGAAAAAATAAGGAGAAATAAGATGAGCGATCTAACTGAATTTCAAAAAGCACTACGAGACAGTTTAAAAAGAAACGAAGAAGTATTTGAAAGCAGTTCTGAAAACAAGAAATACTTAGATGACTTGCTGGGGTTATCAACTGACGAAATTAATAGCGTGGTGCCAAATGGTACAAACTCAAAAACTTACGCGGATCTTATTTCGGTTGTTAAAGAAGCGACTCGCCATAACGTGAGCCAAGCTCAATTAATTGCCTCGATAAAAAAACTTGGAACTGAGACCGTCACACTTGCAAAGCAAGTGAGCTCGCTCGCGGTATTACTGTAAGACTCGCGTTATGGAATATGACACTCATACCATGTCGACGAAAAACTGATATCTATGCTCTTATAAATTTAATTAAGCAATCTTATGCAAATTGATTTCCACAATGCAGTAACGTACGTGGTGGCGCGTCTTGCAGGTTTTTCCCACGATAAAGCACATATTGTTGCGTATAGCGCTCAATACGTCGATGACGCGACCAATGATGGGTACGTAACTTTCGATACGGGAGCGATGTATGCGCGCATCGCATCAGCTCACAAGATGTTGGACTACACGAATTTTGATGCTCTGGCGAACCATCATGCATGGATACCATTTCATTTTCTTCCCGGGAATAATGGACTTCCCAGTGATCAAGGTGGAGATCTCGATTTCATCCAAAAAATTGTATGTCGCCCCAATAGCCATATTGCTCAAGATATGGTTCGAGAATGCATACACCGCAAAGACGATAAAAATGCGCTTCACCGCTTAGGTATCACAATGCACGTGTACGCAGATACATGGGCACACCAAGGTTTCGTAGGTACCGTGCATGAAATTAATAAGACAACTCAATTGAAGAGTATGTCTACCGCGATCTCGACTAATGCGATGATCGCTAAGGTTAAAGATTACTTTTCAAATTTAATTGATCATACAACCGGTAGCTTGGTCGCAAGTGCGTTACCACTCGGGCACGGCACTGTCTTAAGTTATCCAGATCAACCATATCTAAAGTGGAAATACACAAACAGCAATGGTGAAGAAATTATTAGAGATAACCCAAATGATTTTTTAGAAGCCGCCGACCGTATGTGCATTGCCATGAGGAGCTTCATCGCTGGAGATGTGTCCTTGAGTCAATCCGGGTTAGACAGCATCGATAAATCCACGATTAAAAATCTCATTCTTAAAATAGACGACAACGATGGCGATGTACGGCACACTAAATGGGTAAAAGCTATCAAGGATGGTGACTTTAGCTTTGGAAAAAGTGATTTAGCGTACATCGCTAAAGGTGAAAAATCCTGGAAATATCTCGCACTCGGTACCAAAGAAAGCACAGATTCCCCTGGAGAGACGTTTGCGTACGACGCAAGTTTTTTGGACAGCGACTGGAAGCGATTTCATGACGCACTTCAAATGCATCAACTTTATGTCGTACAAAATCTTCTTCCTCGGTACGGTATTTGTGCCGCGTAATTAGAGAATCCACGGCGATAAACACTTCTATAGAAAGGTCATATGCGCCTGATTACTTATATGCTTTTGTTGGTCTACGCGTTGCCAATTTTCTTAATTTCATACGCGGCATACTCTACCGAATGGTTTTCAAGCAGAGAAGGTACTGTCTATGTGGCACATGCAATCTCTGGTCCTTTCTTTAGCCTTTTCCGCGACACCTTTGGCAGCATCATTGTTCCATTAATTACCGCATATTCAATTACAAAGCGGGAAAACGAGATGGAGATTCCCAAAGCGACAATCTGGTTTTTGATGGCGCTTATTATATTTTTTGTGATAGTTACCGGACTCTACGGCATTGTGAAATATAACGAGGAAGGCCTTGCGAATTTTAATGTTGGCACATCTGATATCCCGAAACTTTTTCAAGATGTAATTTTGATGTACGCAAAAGAGACATTAGCCTACATCGCGTTAGTTCTCGGCATTTCTCTTAAAAAATAACATCGCTATGGAGTTAAGATGCGACTCATCTCTTCAATGAAATCAGTTTCCTTATTTTTTGTATGGCCAATATACATTTTAGTATTCAATGCTGTTGGCTTAGTCCACAGCGCGGAAATTAACATTTCGATGGCGGTACATGAGACGGTTGATCCGCGCTTGCTTGATGCCGCGGTAAATGTTCAGATGGGCGCGACCGATCAGACATTACAAAGAAATCAATTCGGAAAATTTCCGTTTAAGTCAAATGTATCCATTAAAGACAATCCGATTCTCAAAATACAAATTACGCCTACCACTAACTATAGACCACGCGAAATATTAATTCCGACATCCACTATGCTCGCGAACAATAATACTAGCTATGATTTTTATTTAGCCAAAAATAGTCCATCATTAACATACGAATATTTGGACAACGGCGTACGTTTTCATGCGAAGGAATTCGATAAAGCTTTTGCATACTATGACGTAGCTTATGCAAATCGAGAGCGAAAAAACGTGATTCGCCAATTCGATATTAAATTAGACTACAACTATGCAGTCAGTGTGGCGAACACTTGCCTGAGATTAGGTTACGCGACATGCGATGATGCACGCGATCTATACAAAAAACTAAAAGAAGATGCGATTTCTCATCGTAATTGGTTTGACAAGGAAAAAATCAATTTAGCGGAATTAGACAAAACGCTAAATGACCTTTCTATTGCCAATATTAATGTCCAATATAAGACTTTTAAAACACTGTTTGATAAGAAAAAATATCTGGATTCTGTCGAAATTGCGACTGACTTATTAGATAAATTCAATTCCGACGAAAGTGGATTTTCTGGTGCCAGGATAACGAAGGACAGACTATTAGAGGATATTGGTGCCGCATATGTACAAGCATCTATGGTTTTGTCACCGGATAATAAATCAGACGACGCAAAAGATTTTCTACAAAAAGCCCACCGATATTATTCAGAAATCTCTGTCAAATCTTCACAAGTGACACGAGATATAAATTACATCAACCAAATTAAGTAATCTATCGAACGCTCCTATGAATATGGCAAATATAGTTTTCTAAATTTGATAATTCCTGCCTCAAAATTAATTGCGGTACTAAATTTGGGTTACGTGTTTTGAGAAAATTCTGCCTATCGTATCTACCGAATTGTCTATCCTAATAGAAATTTACCATCACAGTTTGCTTGGGTCGACTTCGCTAGACTGTAGGGTAGCTTGATGGGACTGGTTTTCGTTAAACGTAATATCTCGGATAAGTGTAGCTGACGTTACCAAGTTCAAGCCGAACTCCAATGGCATATATTGAAATTTAGGCAGTAGTCCCAATATCGACTTTCTTGGTGCGGTACGCGAAAGGGAGGGATCTGCCAATTGTCGGCCGTATATTAAAAACATGCACAGCGGGCCTGCGATAAGGGAATATATGACTAAACGAACTTGGAATGAAGATAAGGCAAAGTCAAGGATCGCGACTCGCCTGAAAGAAGTCAGCAACGTCGTCATCAAGGACTATGTGCGGGACTCGGACCTAACCAGCTTAGCAACCAACGTCGCGTACCGTGTTGACGGTGTTCACCTGTATATTGACATCATCAACATCAACGAGTTGTTGGAAACGACGACCGCCGATGGAGAGCGTGCGCACAAGCGTGCGTTGAGATTCCTCAACAACCACTACCGTGCTGTTCGCAATATTCTTCTGGATGTCGATGCTATTCAGGTTGACTTCCATAACCAGCGTCTGCACGCAGTGTTCGCGAAACCGTACGACGACGAGGCTGCTCGAATTCATAAGGCGGTAGCGACCGCACAGCTCGTGCGTGATGTACTAGCCAAAATCGGTGAAAACGAAGACGATCCTTTGCCCACCGCCAAAACACGCGTGGGGATTGATACCGGTAAGGCCCTAGCTGTGAACAACGGCCGCCGCCGAAGCAGGGAGCCACTGTTCCTTGGTAACGCAGCGAACCAAGCGGCAAAGCGAGCTGGCTATGACACAGGGGTCGAGGGTATCTTCATCACAAACAGCGCACGCACTAAGGTCAGTTGGGATAAGGTACTAAACGACTTCTCGACTGCGCTAACTAACGAACAGATTTCGAAGTCCCAAGAGAAAGCGGATCTCACTGTGACAGTGGACAAAGTCGTCAAAGACTGGGAGATGGATCTCCAGAACAATCCCATAGGCAAGTTCGAGTTTACACGTCACACGCCCCCATATCGCGACCTCGACTTGGAAGAACTGACGCCGCGCAATTCTCGCCGACAGGAAGCCACATCGATCTATGCTGATATCGACGGCTTTACGAGCTATGTTGCAAGCCACATCAATGATGAGGATGGAGCCATTGACGTAGTAAAAGCTCTCCACATTCTGCGTAGTGAGTTAGACGCCGTATTGTATGAGGATTTCGCGGGTAGGAAGGTACGCTTCATCGGCGACTGCATTCACGGTATTCTGGTTGAAGGAACTGCGGCCAACACGGACGACAAAGAAACTACAAAGAATGCGATGATCTGTGCTGCAGCTATGCGCAGCAGTTTCGGCGTTGCGTTAAGGGAGCTTAAGGCCGAAGGCATAGATGTCGGTGATCTCGGTCTTGCCATCGGCCTTGAACACGGTTTTATCGCAGCAACAAGGTTGGGGATGAAAAGCGAGATGATACGCTGCTGTATCAGCCGGTCAGTGCTAGCGTCCGAAGCCGAGCAACTAAGATGCAATGGTCGCCAGACTGCCATCGGCCCGAAATTCAAGGAACATGCACCGCCGCAATTCCAGAATTTGTTCAGAAATGATCGCAGGCATTCCGACTTTGACTTTAACGCGGCCATGGAAGCGTTGAATCCAAAGGATGAAAACAAGAAGGCCTCGGCCTCCGGCTCATTGCTCAAATCTTCTACAGCCGCATCAGCTGGGTTTTCGTTTGGCGCAGCTGCTGAACCTTCGCGGAATCTCGCCGGTTTCTCGTGACGGCTTGGTTTGAGCGGCGTCCACTCCGTTTGGACCACGAGCGCAAAGTACTTGATTCCTTACTTCAGGAAGGATGGGTCAGGTTCATAGACTGGATAACCGACGCTGAGGCAGGTACCGTACACGTCAATATCGACTTTGAAGCCGGTGGGCGGGTCAGGCAAGCTCGTCTCGAGTACCCGTTCATATACCCATCTGCGCCGCCACGGCTAGTACCAAGGGCAGAGGGGCAGCGATGGTCTCTCCACCAGTGGGGCACGGGGGAACTATGCCTGCAGATTCGCGCGGACAACTGGTTGAAGTCGTTTGACGGCGCGGACATACTCCGAAGCGCTCGGTACCTTCTCGATACAGAAAGTATATATGATGAGTCTGGGCGTCCAGGAGTAGTCCCATCCGAGCATCGATTTACAGAAGGCCAATTACTTCGCTGGGAGTATGCAAGACTAGTGTTGAACAATGAGCTATTGGCCGAAGTACAGCATAGGGGTTCCGGCGTCTGGGTGCTGGATATTCAAGCGAACGCTTTCGACAATTCGTGCGTCTGCATAGGTGTAGGCATTTCCGGCTCATCTGAATATGATCGTTGGACGGATCCAACCGTTCCAGGCTCTGTGGGCGTTCCACGTTACGGGATCGGTCGAATTGCAATCGTAGAGCCCGGCGACACAAGGTTTCATGCACTAACCAGCAAGGACATGTCGTGCGACGAGCGCTGGGCAGCTTTTTCGTCGATTCCATTCAACGAATTCGGGATCATTGTCGGCTTGGTTGATGGACGAGTCATTGCCAAGTTTCTTAGTTCCAACAAACATACCCTCAATATCATCAACATTCTCATGGATAAACAACAGCGCTCACCGACGCGCGATGCAGTTTTAGCGAAAAAACGGGTTGCCATACTGGGATGCGGGTCAATGGGCAGCAAGGTTGCCGTGTCTCTGACCCGTATGGGCGTGGCTAACTTCTTTCTAGTCGATTCCGATGTTCTCAAGGAGAGTAATCTCGTCAGGAATGAATTGGACTGGGAGGGAGTCGGCGCTCATAAAAGCGACGCATTGACACAACGGCTGAAGCGTATCAATGCGCAGGTCAAAGTTAAACAGTGGATCAATCAACTGGGAGGGCAGACTTCGATTGACACATTAACGGCCTGTTTGGCGACTCTAAAAGAGTGCGACATAATCATCGAGACAACCGGCAGCGGACAAGGGTTTGTTTATGCCAGTTCGGTATCGGAGGACGAAGGCATTCCCATGGTATGGGGACGAGTGTTTGGCGGAGGTTTCGGCGGCTACATCGCACGGAGTCGCCCGGGGATCGAAGCATCGGCGTTGGACGTGCGTGACGCTATTTATCGGTGGTTCCAGACTCCTGGTTTCCCCGAACCTCCTGCCGACACAGGGATTGACTACGCTGCTGCTCCGGACGACCAAGCACCCTTGATCGCGGATGATGCAGATGTATCCGTTATTTCAGCACATCTCACCCAATTCACAGCCGACGCGTTGAGGGATGCGGCGGAGTCAGAATATCCACATTCAGTGTATGTCATTGGTCTGCGCAAAGAATGGGTATTCGAGCAACCCTTCGACACCCGGCCAATCGATGTGTCAAATGTCAGGACCAGTGACATTGCTAAAGAATATGAAGAGGACAGACTTGGGCAGTTTGGCGAGACCGGGCCATGATTAACGTCGTCCTTAACAGTCACTGTATCCGCCTACTAAGGAGTGAACTCCTCATCGCCGGATCGAATGAGATTGGTGGTGTCATGGCTGCAGAACAGGTCGGAGACGGGAGTTTCATAGTTGTTGACTTGTCCGTGCAACGCAACGGTACGAGCTCTCACTTTGTACGTGACCCTGTTCCGCACCGGGAGTTCATCAGAAGCTTCCATGAGCGAATGGGAAACCAGCCAGAGCGCTTCAATTATCTGGGCGAATGGCACTCGCACCCGAATTACTTGGCAACTCCGAGCGACGAAGATTTCAGCCAAATGCAGAAACTTGTCGAAGACGAAGAGCAAAATTCCACATTCTTAGCGCTAATGGTTGTTAAACTTAATATGGGTAAATTACTTCGGGGTTCTATATACGGATTCCGGCCAGGGTGCCGTTTTGTACGTGGCCAGTTGCAAGGCATTGAGGAAGGGGCCGTTGAAGAAGAATATGTCCCTTTGACATTAAGTTTTAAGAGACATTGAGGAAAAATATGACATTGATTGATCGATTTCAAGACAAGGCTATTCTTATCGAAGCCTTACTGGCGCAAGTAATCGTACAAGGTAACCTTGAAGTGGCTAAAGCTCTTGCTGAGTCGGGTCAAGTAGTTGAGTTCGCTGCTGGCGAGGTGCTCATTCGCGAGAATGCAACAGACCGAGACATGTATTTCCTGCTGTTTGGAAGAGTGGGACTCTCGGTCAAGGGTAAATACATTTATGACAGGGAGAGGAATGTGGCTGTTGGAGAGATGTCCGCGGTGAATCCATTCATCACACGCAGCGCAACAATTACAGCCACGGAGCAGACCATCACGTTGAAGGTTTCTCCAGAAAATCTCGATCAAATTGCACGAGAGCATCCATGTGTGTACCGACTTATCGCTGCGGAACTTGCGTCTCGCCTACTCCAGCGCAATTCCCTTATCCGCCCACCTAATACTCGACCTCGTGTGTTCTTCATCAGCTCAAAGGAGAGCCTCGTCGTTGCAAAGGCAATCCGCCATGGGCTAAGACACATGGTTGCGGATTCTCTACTCTGGTCGGATGAGGACATGTTCCCACCAGGCTCCTATCCGCTGGAGGTGCTCGAACGAGAGGTAGATCAGGCAGACTTCGGAGTAGCCATCGCACACCCGGATGACATTGTTCGTTCAAGACGTAATCAGTCGGCAGCCCCGCGCGACAACGTCATCTTCGAGCTCGGTTTTTTCATGTCCCGGCTCGGCCGCCACCGCACGTTCCTGCTGGTGCCTCAGATGGATGCCGACCTTAAGCTCCCATCAGATTTCAAGGGACTGACACCCATCATGTATCCGCCAGTCACAGGCAAACCTGGTGAAGTTACCGGTCAACTACTGCACGCCCCAATCTATGAGCTCGAACAGAAAATTCAGCAGCTGGGTTGTCGTGAACGGTAAGTCTTCAAGTTGCGTGCTCCGCGACGGACACCTGCAATTTCCCAGCTATTTCTGCACAGGTCTGACTACTATACATGCCTCGGCGTTTTTCATATTCAAGGTTTGATGGGAGCGTCGATGTATATAAAAATAAATCCAGTTGCCAACCCATCGGCTACAGCAAAGGCAGGACAAGGTTTTCGAATTTGTCTACATGCTTAATCAAAAACAGCTATACGTACTCCGAAAGATTGAGTTTAATAACAATGAGGCATGCGTTTGAAAATGTGCCTAATATTGATCATGCACACTAAATAATCTTTAAATTACATCCCCTAACAATAGCGAAGCCACCATCAAGAACCGAGCAGTGAAGAGTTTGCAAACATTTTCCATGGTCATGGTTGGCTGCATCAACTTTAATTTTTCTTTAAAAGTAGCAATTCAGAAAAAATAGGAATAACAATTGATCGATGATAAATTTTTACCAGAAATAGAAAAGCGTGTTCATCGCCGATGGGAATTTCTATCGAATCTAACAAATACTAATGCGGTCGAGGGCTTAAAGTACTTAACTTTGGTTCACTTAGGTGGCATGGGAGCAGTTCTCAGCTATATGGGAGCAACAAAATCGACCAACCTCGCACTGGTATTAGCCTTCTTTTCATTCTTCGTTGGTGCAACAAGCGTTGGACTGACCTACTACCTTCGGGCGATTCACTATTCTCGCCTATTGAAAGGCTGGAACTCAGATACGAAAACCATGTTTTCGTCGGAAGAGATGACTTGGGAAATGGTACGTTTGAACGATGCTAAACGAACGCAGGCAACCGATTGGGCACTGCGTTTCGCTCTTCTCTCGTTAGTATGTTTTACTTTTGGAGGAGTAACGGCGTTTTTCGGTGTATTAAATCAGATTCGATAATTGTCAAAGTTAGCTACATTTTTATCAGTTTGCTTATGGGAAAAGTGAAATTCATGAAATTGCTGCTGTCATACTTCAACAAGGGATTGCTTGTAACACGTTAATACATATCGTTGGCGATACTGATGATGTCATTTTCCAATATTTTTATTGGTAGTTTAATCAGTCATGCTCCGTCAAAAAAAAAAGTAAAGAAAAGCTTAATTTTTATCACAGATAATACTTAAGAGAACTTCCGCCAGCAATTGCGGATTATCTGCTTCTTTTGCTGAAATCAGGTGGTTCACGCCAATAGAATCCGCATCGTCAATTGGACAAATACCTGCAAAGTGCCTTGCCATAATCCAAAGCGAAAATAGCGACCAGCATTGTTCAGATCTACGCCTTAGAACATCCGGCATGCCGACGATGATGGCAGCAGGCTCGTTCTGCTCACATGACGGGGATTCATAAGTAAGCAAAAGAAACTCTCTCGGCTGGTCGCCATTTCCAACAGAGAGTTGGACACCTGCCATGATGGGGTATTTATGCTGAGCCAACGGCCCAACATACTTGATCTGCTTAAAAGGCTCAACCGTTATTGGCAACAGGCCAGGGAGTGGGGCAAGGCAGGCATCTATAGCATGATTACTTCGCAGGACTCCTATCGCCTCCAATATTGCGATCTGCCCTGACTTGGAATTTTCCATGCTCTGCTCTGGAGCCGCCGAAATATCAACATTTCTGTAGGGTCCACTAGTTTCTCTCGGTCCCACTGCCAACAAAGGATTTTTTGTACTTCCAACAGAAGCGACCACGGGATTTGACATTTTTCGACGAATTAATTTACCACTTAGATCCGGAAATGCTTCAAGACCCTCTTCGAAATTAATTGTCGCAGTTGCCCAGGTTGACTTGACAGCGCCCTCATTCAATTCACCATCGCCCGTATTGCTCGTCGCATGTCGGCGAGGCTGGGCACTACTTGGAGACACCATTCCTTTTGAGTTGGATCTTTTTTCGCTTGGATGAAGTTCATAGAACAGGGATCGAAAAGGAAAGGGGTAAGTGCAAGACAGCAGTCGGTCCACGACAAAGACGTCATAACCTGACGCCTTGACCCACCGTCCTACCGCCGAGAGTGTAGTGCGCCCCACGAATGGAAATTTAGTGGCCGGATAGTGTGGAGCCCCATTCGCTGCCGCACTTACTCCTGATTTGACAATCCAATTTGCGGCACTCGCCGCATGACGGTCCAGCGCAATACGCGCGACGGTCGCTGCTGCTATTCCTGGGATTCCCGGTGAAAGTCTTACGTGTGCTACGCCCATTAAGTTTGTTTTCGCAGATTCGTAAAGATCGTGTCCGCTTATCGGACCAGAAAACAAACGAGCAAGGAGCGCGCCGCTTGATCCGAAATAAAACCGAATCAACTCCATACAAGGTATTAATATGAATGTCTTCTCATCAATACGAACACGCGCTGCATACGCCCCTGTATGTCGACGATGCGAACAATACTGGTCAAACGGGAGCAGAAAGCAAATTTCGTCGTCTACGGCAACAGGTAATCCTACTGGTTTTACATCAACTGTTTCGCTGTTGATCTCAACATTTGAAAAACTCAGCTGCTCGCCGTCGCCACCATTTACGCGTCGCCCGTATTGCCACATATCCCCAATTCGCAGCAAACGAAGGTAGGCAACAGGAATAGTCAGTTCAACCTGAGTAAAACCTTCGCCAACACGCGTATCATGCAAAGACGACCGAATTGAAACCACAACGTTGACAGAAGGAGTTGCTGCGGCCTTTAGGCTCCGTGACACAACATTACCGATCCAGTCGATTCGAAAATAAGCGCTCCCGAGATCTTTCAAAGCTTTGAGTACAATCGGCATATTCAAAAAAATACAGAAAGGTTTTCGTAAATATGGTTCGGAGCAAATACGAACCATATATTGAACATCCAATAATCGCGGTAAAAATAATGCCAATATAAGATGCGTCGATACCATTTAGCACGTCAGTCGAACAATGGCATCGCTTCCAATAGCCAGGTATTTCTTTCGCCTCGCTCAGGCGTAAATAAACATGGGTAGATGTTCAGCTCCCGTATCGCACAATTCAGACGATACGGCCAGTCGCACAGTAACCAAAATGCCGCCTCCAGGAGGCGCGCTCTTTCCCATATTGGCCGATCATCGAACTTGTTGACGCGGCGATTGATCTGCCGCGTCTCGTGAGGTCTGATCTGCTCTTGAACCCAGTCATATAACTCACCGGTACGGCGTGATGAGCCAATGCGATTGCACAGTAGGTAGAGCACGTCGAAAAAAGTTTGCGCCGATTCGAAGGTACGCTCATGCAAGAAGGCACTGTGTCGAAAGTGACTAAATATGGCTGCCTGTGCAGCTAGCATCGCTTGCTGGTCAGCCCAGTCATAGGTTTGTGCGCCGGCCCAACTCAAGTTGAAGCAACAGCGAAAACAATTGACGGTAGGAGGATACCCGCGGCGATGTCGATGCCCCAGTTCTGCACGATGAAACATCACAGGTGCTTTACAATTGGGACAAGCATCCAACATCAAAACATGGTGGTGATCACACTCAACGTAGAAGGACAGCCGCCAGCACCGCCTAAAGTACGGTACATCCGAACGCAAGCATAGTGGACAGAATTGCAGGCCGTGTCTGCGAGTACGGTGATACATCCCAAGCGGCAAAATCCAGCGCGTATTACCAAAAGGATTGTGTTTTGCATAGAGATAGTCACCGTAAGGCCTCAGCGTCAGTCGCAATAGATCTGCTGGTACTTGACCTGTCACTTCGGCAAGTGCGTCGATCGCCTGTTGACTCGCCAGCTTATCTTGATCTCGCGCCCAAAAAGAACTGGGATAGCCGAAAAGACGATCCGCAAGTGTCTGCACCTTTAATCCATTCGAATGTGATAGACGCGTAAACCAATGTGTAAAGAGCTCATCTGGAAGCGGCTGAGGATGGATTGGCAACTGACGTCCGGTCAAACCATAAATTCTGGTCATAATGAATTTAAAGATCGACGATATCGGTGATCTCTTCGCCAATACATTGCATGATTTCCTCTTCGGAAATCAGTTCATTACCGGATTTGATAGCAGTAATGGCAGCCTTATTCAATAAATCAGATACGTTTCCGGTAACACCTAACGTCGCACGATGAATAAGAGAGGCGAGACTAGATTCATCTAGTGCAGAAGGTCGTCGTAACGGCAATAGCATTTCGAATCCCGCGAGCAGCTCCATGAAATCCTCATCATCCTTGAATCGCTTTAACGGCAATGGCTTGAGCCTGCTAGAAATTTGTTCGTCTGAGCGCACGGCATTGATTGCTTCGGCAGTACCAGCAGCTACGATTGGACGCCTCAATTCATTCATCAAATATTTGATGGAATTCATGCCCTTTCTCTGCGATGTTGCACTACCTTCTAATAGATTGTGGATTTCATCAACAATGATAATCCGGCACCCTACAGTTTGAACCAGGCTGATCGCGTCGGCACGCACTTGATGTGGTTTGGCATTCGAAGACGGGACAGCGTTCAGTTTTCTCAGTATCTCGGGGTAAATACCTTCCTTAGCCGTATCTGGATATTGGATCGACAGGACTGGCACGACTGCAGCTGGGCCATCTGGGTTATCAGTGGCACGGTGATTTTTCATGAACTGATCGAGGATAGCGCTCTTTCCCATCAAAGACCGACCGATGATCAATCTACCCTGTGGTCGTACGGAATCTTCCATGCGATAAAGAGTTTCAAGTTCATTTAGGATTTCTTCAGCACGGCGATGCACGACAAAACGATCTTGTTCGATGTATTTGATTCGCCTTTCGTTTGATTGCTCCGCCATCCGAGCAACATTGGGATGGAGATGGGGGTAACGCTCTTCACGTGTCATCTTTATGTATCCCTTCTAATATATCGTTTGGAACTGGTGCCTCTCTAACCAGACTTTTCAACCTAGCTAGGCGAGTTGGATCTAGCCCTTGTTTTTTGACCTGAGTGCCAACAGATGGCTTCGGTGCGGGAGGAGGCTGCACTAGAGCAGTTCGTTCACGACGCGTTGCTTTTTCAATTTCGCGCCGGGTCTGTTTGGTCTTTTTCACCGATTCTTCCACCATTTCCAGCCGACGGATCTTGCTCTGATAGCGCTCTTCCTTGAATTCCTCCGCTGGGTTGCCGCGCCGGCGCTTGCGCGCGTCGTTTTCCCATTTGCTGATAGGTGACTTGCGCAGATCGGCAAACGGTACCTCTATATAGGCGGATGTAGAGTCGTCGTAGAGCCAAATTTTTGATATGTTGCGCGGATCGTAGCGTACCTCAAACTTGCGATCAGATAACGGCTTAGTGAGGTCGATACTGTCGCTCAGGAGGGTCAGAGCCCCGCTGTAGTATTCCTCGCCCAGGATTTTGACTTGCCCTTGGCGCACTGTGCGCATCTCGAATGGCATCAGAGACAGCCGCAAGGATAATTCTTCGATGGGTCGTTCAGGCAGTCCTCTAGGCGGCATAACGTCCCCTTCAAAAATCCCCTTACGCCAGCGCTGCAAAGGCGTCATCTTGTTCATGCCATCCCCAGAATGTTCATCCAAGTGGTAGTCATTGACGAGGAAGTCCGCGAAAAGACGGTCAAATTCCGCCAGTGTCATGACTGCCCGCCCCTCGGAGTCGTATTCCGCCCGTTCGGTAGGATTAGAGAATTTAGTGCCAGGCAAGCTCTTGATCTCGAACATGAAAGTACGGAACGCGCTTTCGACGTGGCCGCCGAAATTGGGACCGCCGACCGGCCGATTGCGGATATTAAAACGGTATTTGCGCCTGGCGCCATGCATCATGCGGCCATTCAAATCTCCGCCATTGTCGACATGAATGAGGTCTGGGAAGCCCCAGCAAGGCCATTCTCCGGAGACACCCAGGTCGCGCAAGTATTTTTCTTTCGGAAGGAAGGCGTGTGCCAATGCCATGCCGGTCGACAACGTGGACGGCGCCTCAAATGTCACGTAGTAACCCAAGATCATTCGGCTATACGTATCGATCACGATGGTCAGCCAAGCATCACCGATCGGCTGGCGATCGATCTCGTCGACGAAACAGATTTGGCAGGGTGTGTGGTCGACCTGGACAATGGCGAGAGGGTAGTCGTTACCGGGTAAATGGCCGGCCTTGGGCCGATACTGATCGCGCACCTGGTTCTTACGGCCCTGGAGCTGCAGGCGATTTTTGAGTGGGGTACGTTGCTCGATGTTGTAGATGGTCGACTGGCTAATTTCCGACAAACCAAGCTCCCGGCATTTGCCATTGAGGAGCTCCGTGACCTCCCTCATCGACTTGGGTGTTTCAACAAAACGGTATTTCCTGAGATACTCATCGATTAGGCCGAACACTTCCTTGGGCAGCCTTTTGACGCCGACGTCGGCGCGCACACTGCGATGCAAAGCATCGGCGCTGTTGCTTTGCTGGAGAATTTTGAGGCGGCGGTAGGCGCTTGGCGTGCTATAGCCGAATCGCTCGGCCATCTCGGCGATCAGCTTCCGCCTGTCTTGCCGTGGTGCCGCAAGCACCGTTTGCGCGAACTGGAATTCATCCGAGGTGGATACGCTCGCTTGTTTTTGTGCATCCGACAAATCGTGTTCGACAGGTTGAACTCGTAATTGGCGTTGTTTGAGCCGGACTGCGTACGTGCTGGTTGCTGGCGAGATTGGAGGTGACGTCTCAACGTCAGCCGTTTGAGCTGGGGGATTGGCTGGCCATTCGACCACTTTCAGGTCAGCGATCGACAAATATTCCCTGCGGTTGTCCACAACACGCTCCGCCAGAACCCTGTCGAAGCCTTCAATCCAGACGATGCGCCACTGCGCGTTTGCGCAGTTGACTATGACACCTTCACGAAGAGGGAGGCTGGTTACCTGCATCAATTGAAGTCAGGATCGTCTGTAAGGTAAGGCGTTTCGTTAAATCGACGTGAATCTGTTGGGTTGCAATTAATCGATAGCAATTCGGAAATATTTTAGCGCGAGATTCCAAATCTTGGGCAAATTTTTTAACAAATTCCTCCAGACTGATCGCCCCCTCCTGCTTCAAGCAAGCCAGCATTTGTGCATCGATCTGGCTGGCCGGCGTGTGCTCCAGGTAACGCATCAGGAACTTGGCATTGTCGAGATAGGGAGTACGGATCTCGCGCTCGTACACAACGGAAAATTCCCAGCCGCGCATTGCCGCAAGGCGCGAGGCGGCAGCCCATTTGAGTTTATTTTCTGCTGCATTTTCGGTGCGAGGAGGATATGGGCGATCTTTCTTATTGTCCTCGTCGAGATCCGGTTTGATCTCGCATAGCTTTGAGGGCAGATCCCTGGATTCGGCCAGGTCCTTGCGGAAATGAACCAACACATCGGGGGTATAGGTACGCATCTTGCCCGTCCCGTCTTCCCAATCCACATTGACCGACTGCGTCTCGATACGCTCGCTGTCGACCAGGCGGTTGAAACGCATCAGGACCAGAAAATCTTCTTCCAGCGTCGACTCGAATTGCTGGTCGTCCGGGGTGGTACCGGTGACTTTGACAGGGCTGCGGGTGATTTTTCGGGTGGGCATTTTCTTCCGTCAAGAGATGATCCTAAAATTTCCGACTCATTCTAGACGGAATCTTGTAATACAATTTTCATTGCGCGAAAATAAACTTGGGTGAGCCATGGAAATTTTCATCACAGCTATGCACCACCGTTTCAAGGACGAGGCGCTCGAATCGCGCATGCTGATGGAGGATATCTGTGACTTGTTTGCTTTCTCATCAGACAGTATCGTTACGTGACGTGGCTTTTTGATAATAAGATATATGAAGAGCAAAGAATATAAACAATCGAGCTATCCCAAGGGCTCCGAATGGCGGAGGTGGGATCTGCACGTTCACACTCCAGAAAGTAAGCTCGGGACATCTTTCAAGGGCGTTTCCTGGGACGAATATCTGGATGCGCTCGAGAAGGCGTCAATTGAAGACGAAATTGCCGCTATTGGCGTGACCGATTACATGACGATTGACGGATACGAAAGAGTCCTTGCAGCCCGCAACGACAACGCGGCACCACGTTTAGGGTCGGTTCGCTTGGTACTTCCGAATATCGAGCTTCGCGTCATGCCAATGACGAAGGACGGGAAGGCGCTGAATGTGCACGTGTTGGTTGATCCGTCCGACCCGCAGCATGTAACTAAAATAAAGGACGCATTTCGTCAATTGCGATACGAGAACGGCGGTCAGACGTACGGCTGTCATCGCGACGAGCTCGTTCGTTTCGGTAAAACGTTGAAACCGGAACTGAATGACGACGACGCGTACGCTCACGGAATTTCTCAGTTCAAGCCGTCGTATGAAAGCTTGATGAAATGGTTGAGATCGGAGAAGTGGTTACGCGAAAACTGCCTGATCGGCGTCGCGAACGGGAAGGACGGTATCAGCGGGCTTCCAACGGATGGATTCTCTGCGACGCGCGACGAATTGTTAAGATTCACCGATTTCGTTTTTTCGGGGAACCCAAATGATCGTCAATACTACCTCGGACAGAAAGCGGGCGATTCCCCTGAGAATATCGTCAAGCAATACGGAGGGTTGAAGCCTTGTCTTCACGGAAGCGATGCACACGAAACAGGGAAATTATTCAAACCTGACGAGGATCGCTTTTGTTGGATAAAGTCGGATCCGACGTTCGAAGGGTTGCGGCAGGTCCTTTGGGAGCCGGAATCGCGCGTGCATATCGGCAAGGTGAGCCCCGGACAAGTCGACGTAAGCAAGGTGATATCGAGCCTGGAGATCGCGGACGCGAATGGTTGGTTCGAGGCAGGAGACATCCCTCTCAATCCTGGCCTCGTGGCGATCATCGGCGAGAAAGGCTCAGGAAAGACGGCCGTCGCCGATCTGGTTGCCTTCGCTTGCGGCGCGCCTTTGAATGACTCCTCTCAGGCTTCCTTCGTGACGAAGGCGCGATTGCATCTTGGCGGCGTGAAACCCGAGGTCACGTGGGGATCGACCGCAAAGACTTTCGGCGTTCTCATCAACTCGCCACACGACGTCGCGCGCCCGTTAGTGAGATATCTATCGCAGGACTTCGTCGAACGTCTTTGTTCCTCTGATACCCAAGGCGCCGATTTACAGAAGGAAATCGAGGAAGTCGTCTTCTCGTATCTGAACGACGCGCAAAAGGAGGGTTCCTCTTCGTTCGAGGATTTGCGATCATCACGCGAATCGGCGTCTCAGGCGAGACGCGAGAAGTTCCGAGGGGATTTGGCGACCCTGCATAAGGAGATCGAACGGCTCCAAGATGCCATCGCGCAAAAGCCCGCGAAGATCGCACAAAAGAAGCAGGTCTCAGGCGAAATCGAAGAATTGCAAAAACAACTCCCTACCGTGACCGCGCATGCCGATCAGGTAATCCTCGGAAAGCTCGCCATCGAACGAATATCGCTCGCGAGCGCCGAGCGAGAGCGTAACGCCAAGAACAAACGACGAAGATCGTACGAGCGCGTTCTCTCGGAATACGACTCGATCAAGGCGAACGTCGGAAGTCAGATCGATGCGTTGTTCGAATCATCGGAACTCGATGGCCTTGAAGAGAATACGCGCGCGCGATTCAAGCCTCAATGGGATGCCACTATCGAAACCGACTTAAAAAAGGCCGTTGAGGCCCTTAGTTCGGAAATCAGGGCGATACAAGGGGACGAGAGCGCGATCGCTCCCAACGGAACGGCGATCTTCGACATCACCGCTCGCATCAATTCTTTGAATGAATTCGTGTCACAAGACGACGTGAACAAGAAACGTCTGGTCGAATTACAGCGGCAGATAGGCGAGAAAACCTCTGTCGTCGAACGCTTGACCAAGGAGATCGAAGAGCTCGAAGGTGGTATGAGCAAGTTGCTCGATAAAAAAGAAAAGGACCGGTTGGATTGCTACACGAACTTCTTCGCTTCTTTGATGGAAGACGAGAAAGGGCTGGTAGAACTCTATGCCCCAATGAAGAAGAAGCTCGAGGCCCTGGGTCAACACATGATGTTCGAACTATCGGTCGGTTATCGCGTCGATCATAAGCCGTGGTTGGAAAAGGCTTCGCGCTTCTACGACTCTCGTAAGAGCCACTCTTCGCAAACACGAGACGAGATCGAAAAACTCGTACTCGAGTCGATGATACCGGCGTGGAAGAGCGGCGACCTCGCCAAGATCGGCGAGACTTTCACGAAGTTCGCGAGCGCAGTCGATCCGGTGCGATTCATGTCGAGGTGCGCCGCTCCACGCTTGAAGCTCGTGGATTTATACGACTGGATGTTCTCCGTCGACCATGTCGAAATCACGTACAAGATACGTTACGGCGGAACGGAGCTGGAATATCTTTCACCGGGTACGAGAGGTATCGCTCTTTTGGTGCTTTATCTCCTCATGGACGAAGACGATAGTCGCCCGCTCGTGATTGATCAGCCAGAAGGGAATCTAGACAATTCATCCGTGTACGAGCAGCTCGTGCCGTACATTCGTAGAGCCAAAGAGAAGCGACAGATCATCCTCGTCACGCATAACCCGAATCTGGTCGTTGCGACCGACGCGGAGCAGGTGATCGTGGCGACCGCGTTGCGCCGCGACGATCAAACTTATCCGCGAATCAGCTATCGATCCGGGTCCTTGGAACACGTCGGAAACGCGGATGAGCCTGGGATGCGCGACGCGGTGTGCATTTTGCTCGAAGGAGGAGCGCGCGCTTTTCAAGAGCGCGAGGCACGCTACTCGCTTCCGAATGCCTGATCCGAACGCCGTTAATCAATGTCACGGCGAATGAAGAAGCCCCGGCTACTCCATCCTCGTAGTCGGGGCCGTTTGCTGCAAAAAAAAACATCTCTAAAGTCGCACACAAAGACACAAGCAAGGAAAGTGTGAAAAGGGGCTCCAAGCAGACAGTTCTCAACAACCCTGGAATAGCATTGCTTGGCCAGGAGATATAACTCCTGGCCACCAGTCGATTTTCTTAAATAATTTTGCGAAATTCTTAAATAGCGATAATTTGACCAGCGGTGGCACGCCACGTCCTGGCGAAATTTCACTGGCTCATCAGGGCGTTTTATTTCTTGATGAGCTTCCCGAGTTCGATCGGCGCGTTCTCGAAGTGCTGCGGGAACCGCTGGAATCTGGGCACATTACTATTTCCCGCGCTGCCCGGCAAGCGGATTTTCCAGCCCGTTTTCAGCTGATCGCCGCCATGAATCCTTGTCCCTGCGGCTACTTCGGCCACAGTAATGGCAAATGCCGTTGCACGCCGGACAATATTGCTCGTTATCAGGATAAAATTTCTGGCCCTTTACTTGACCGCATCGATTTGCAGATTCAGGTCGCGGCATTACCGCACGAGGATCTGTTGAAACAAGCGACAGGAGAATCCAGCCCGGTGGTGGCGCAACGTGTCGAAGCCGCATTTGAGCGCCAGCAACGACGTCAGGGCAAGGTCAACAATTTACTCACCACGACAGAAATCGATACTTACTGCCGCCCGGACAGCAGTGCAGATCAGTTACTGAAAAATGCCATGAGTAAATTTAACTGGTCAGCCCGCGCCTATCATCGCGTATTGAAAGTAGCACGTACCATCGCCGATCTGGCCGGTGCAGATCACATCAGTTCGGCCCATGTCGCGGAAGCAATACAGTACCGGCGGGCATTACGCGAGCATTGACTATAAACATCCATTGAAAAAGCCGATGCCATGACCAGATAGTGCCCATATCGCTTATTTCAGGAGAAAACGATGTCGCCACAAGAAATGCAGGTTCTGCAAAATTTTCTCGCCCAGCTGGTTCAGGTACAAGGCGTCGCCAAAGACCCGCAAGCCGCCAGCCTGATCAGCGAGGCAATCAGCAAGCAGCCGGATGCAAGCTACTTATTAGTACAACGGGCCTTATTACTGGAACAGGCTCTGGCAAATGCAAACAGTCAGATTGCCAGCCTGCAGGCAGATTTGCGTGAGCAACAAGCACTCAATGCGACACAAAATCCGACGACACCCACACAATTTCTCGATCCTGCCGCAAGTAATTGGGGCAACAGTGCCAGCAGTCGCCCGCTAAACATTCCATCCAATACCAGCACCTCAGTCACTGGCGCACCTTTAGCGGCCTATCCGGCGATGGCCGCCGTGCCTGTCAGCGAGCCAACTGCCGTTGCCACAGCGCCTGCAAGCAGTTTTTTCGGTAATACTAGCGGTAGCATGCTGGGAACCGTAGCCGCAACAGCCGCGAGTGTGGCTGCGGGAGCCTTTTTGTTTCAGGGCATCAGCCATCTGATGAATGGCAATTCGCATCAGACAATGGCAGACAACTCCTCAACGGCCAATCTCAACAATGCTGACGGCGGGCTGCTCCCTGGCTATTTTGAGCAGGATCAGGCCGACAGTTCGCCACTGGAAAGTCTGCCTGACGAGAGTGACGACGTCATCTGACCTGTTACTCTTAATGAGGTAACGCTCACACTCGGTTGCATTTCGTCACTCGCAGGTCATCCAATTGCCGGACAATCCGTTGTATGCTGATGGCCATCGATAGTGCCCGGAGAAGTGACTTCCATGTTGAGCGACTCACCTTTACAGCGTCTGCTGGCTTTAAGCCCGGTTTTCATCCTCATTTTCGCAATGTCAGGATGCACGACGTCACCCGCGCCAAACAAGATAACGGATGCCGGGCCATCCAGATTTCTTCCTCCCAGCAGCAATACTTTTGCGAAAGCGAACGTCCAGCCAGAGCTGCTGCTCAACCGGCTGACCTGGGGTAGTAACTTCTCTACTTATCAACAATTGCAAGCGGTTGGCATGGACAAGTTCCTCGATCAGCAACTCCGTGGACGGGCCAGCGTCGTGCCGCCAACAGTGCAGGCGCAAATCAGCGCGATGACGATTTCTCAGCAACCGATAGAGAGTATCGTCAGGGAGCTGGAGCATAAACGCATCGTCGCCGAACAGCAAAAGGGCACCGATGACAGCCTGCGGAAAGAGTATCAGCAAGAGTTGAACCGTCTGGCCAAAGAAGCTGCAACACGCTCGCTTTTACGCGATATCTATTCACCGAATCAGTTGCAGGAACAAATGACCTGGTTCTGGATGAATCATTTCAACATCCACGCAGGCAAACATAATCTGAGGGCCATGGTCGGCGATTTTGAGGAACACGCGATACGCCCGCATGCTCTGGGTAATTTCCGCGAATTACTCAAAGCCACCGTGTATCACCCGGCGATGTTGCGCTACCTCGATAACGAACATAATGCAAATGGTCGCATTAACGAAAACTATGCCCGTGAATTAATGGAATTACACACGATGGGCGTCAATAGTGGCTATACCCAGAAAGACGTGCAAGAACTGGCGCGGGTGCTTACTGGCGTCGGTGTTAATCTGGGCACAGACACACCAAGACTTAAAGCCGAATTAAGTAAATTTTATCTGCGTAAGGGTTTGTTTGAATTCAATCCGCAGCGACACGACTTTGGCAACAAGCAGATATTAGGTAACAACATCAAAGGTCGCGGTATCAATGAAGTTGAGGAAACACTGACATTGCTGAGCAGGCAACCAGCTACGGCGCGCTTTATCAGCCGGAAACTGGCGACGTATTTCGTCTCTGACACGCCGTCAGAAAACCTGATACAAGCGATGGCTAACAGCTTTCTGCAAAGCGATGGCGATATTCCCGTCACCTTGCGCACGATGTTTGACTCACAGGAATTTATTGCTTCCTTAGGACGCAAATTCAAAGATCCTGTGCACTACGCTGTTTCCTCCATGCGGCTTGCGTACGACGGGAGTTGCATCGTCAATGCAGCTCCGATCATCAACTGGCTCAACATGATGGGGCAGCCATTCAACGGCAGGCAGACGCCGGACGGATACGCCATGACAGAAAGTGCCTGGGCAAGCCCCGGACAAATGACAGTCCGCTTTGATGTCGCCCGCAGTATCTCCTATGGCACGCCTGCACTCTTCAAAACAGATCTGCAGATTTCAGCAGAAAAACCGCGTACACCGGCCATTGCAAGCTCGCTGTATGTCAAAAACTGGGTGCAGACATTCAGCAAGGACACACAACAGACATTACAACAGGCAGCCACACCCGCAGAGTGGAGTACCTTATTTCTCGCCTCACCGGAAATGATGCGCCGTTAGTAAATAAACGCGGGGACAGCGATCGACAACTGACCATATGATGAACAAGCAGACCGGATGAAAATCAACATGAATCGTCGCCAATTATTGCAGTGCCTGGCTAGCATGGCTGCGTTGCCGGGTATCACTTACAGTAGTCAGTTACTTGCGGCACCGGCTACGCAAAACCGTCTGTTGCTGGTATTTTTACGTGGCGCTTACGATGCCAGCAATTTTTTGGTGCCGACGGCCAGTGATTTTTATTATGAATCCCGTCCGACCATTGCAATCAGACGCCCCGGCAACGAACCAGGCGGTGCTATCGCATTGAATGCCGACTGGGGCTTACATCCGGCATTGCGCGACACGCTCTACCCCATGTATCAGAGTAAGGAAATCGCCTTTATTCCTTTTGCCGGTATCGACGATGTATCGCGCAGTCATTTTGAAACGCAGGACAGCATAGAACTCGGGCAAGCACTCAATACCACCCGGAATTTTCATTCTGGCTTTTTGAACCGCCTGGCAGCCGTAATAAATGGCGGGAAAAATGACGGAAAATCTGCACCGGCAATGGCATTTACTGATCAACTGCCACTTATTCTGCAAGGTAATGTACAAGTCGGGAATACAGCATTAAAAAGCATTGCGAAATCCGGTCTGAACGAACATCAGAATCAGCTGATAGAACAAATGTATCGTAAGACCGCGCTGGCGCAGCAAGTCAATGAAGGCTTCGCCGTTCGCCAGGAAGTGGTGAAAGAGATGCAGGAAGAAATGAACGCCGCCAACCGCAATGCGATCAGCACTAAAGGATTTGAACTGGAAGCGCAGCGCATTGCCAGAATGATGCGGGAAAAATATGCACTAGGATTTATTGATGTCGGTGGCTGGGATACCCATGTGAATCAGGGTGCAGAAACAGGCGTGCTGGCAAATAAGTTCGAGGAACTCGGACGTGGTCTGCTCGCCTACAAAAATGCCATGGGCGACCAGTGGTGTAACACGACTGTCGTTGTGATCAGCGAATTCGGACGTACGTTCCGTGAAAATGGAAAACGTGGCACTGACCACGGGCATGGCAGCGTTTATTGGGTGCTAGGTGGAGGCATACGTGGAGGCCAGATTTCCGGGGAGCAGATACAACTGACACCCAGCCAGTTATTTCAAAATCGCGACTATCCGGTATTGAATGAATATCGTGCCGTACTTGGCGGTCTGTTCAGTCGTATATATGGACTCAATCCCCGGCAACTCGACACCGTTTTCAATGGAATCAAAGGACTGGACTTAGGTTTGATATAAGCGATTGCGACGCCGCCACAATCGGCAAATCAATGTAAAAATGAGCACCGCCGCCCTGCTCAGGGGGCAAGTTATAAAAACCTATTTCACCGTGCATTTGCTGAATAATCACTTTGGAAATCGCCAATCCCAGACCGGTTCCGCCTTTAGCTCTCGTATCAGACGAATCTGCCTGAGAAAATTTCTTAAAGATTCTGTCTCTGAAGTTTTCCGGCACGCCGCCGCCCTGATCGGTAACCAATACACGTACCGAACAAGCGCTGACGACTAACGCAATAACACGCACGACACCACCTTCCGGTGAGTATTTGCAGGCATTCGAGATCAGATTAGCGAGTACCTGCTGGAAACGTCCCTGATCGACATTAATTTCAATGGGCCGTATTCTTGGCAAATCCACATCTATTTCCAGCCGGACGCCGCGCCCCTCTGCAATACTTTGATTTTGTTGCACAGCAAGTTCGAGCAAGCTGAGTAAATTCAGGCGTTCAAATGCGAAATCCATTTTCCCGGCCTCAATTTTCTGAATATCAAGTAAATCATTGATCAGGCGCGTCAGACTTTCACTATTTTTATGCGCCATCAAAATCAAAGGCTGCAGCTTTTCTGGTATTGATCCTGCCGCCCCTCCGACCAATAATCCAAGAGCGCCGCGAATCGCTGTCAAAGGCGTGCGTAATTCATGGCTGACCGTAGAAATGAATTCATTCTTCATGCGATCTATTTTGCGACGCTCAGAAATGTCACGCACGATAGTAATCAGCTTACGTTTTCCAGCCAGACTATATTCACTGATCGACAGTTCAGCCGGAAACAAGCTGCCATCTCTGCGCAGGCGCTCCGTTTCTATACGCAAACGCCTTGTTTGCTGGAAATCGTCGTTATTGATCGCAATTTCCAGCATATCGAGCTTGCCATCGGGTGAGAACAAATGATTTGCCTTGCCCACCACCTCCTCGGACGAATACCCATAGATGGCAACAGCAGCAGGATTAATGGCTTCGACAATGCCGGTATCATCCGTCATCACAATACCATCAGCAGCATTCTGAAAAATCGCCTGCAAGCGGTCGGATGATTCTTTTAGTGCTTTCTGCTGTTCCGTCAGATTTTGCAACAGTCTGGTCTGGTTCCGGTTAATAACATCAGCCTCACGTTTCAGCTCCGTCATCACCTGCATATCACTTTCTTTTTGTATGAATAACTGTATCAATACACGAAATGCAGCGATCACGGCGGCAATGGCAGCAACAGTCACTATAGCAACCGCCAGGCTGATCGCATGCCAATCAGATAAATACAGATTTTCATCCACAGAAAAATAAACAATCAATGGATATTTCTCAAGATATTGGATAGCCGTTATGCTGGGCTTCCCATATTCAAGAGCGGAAGTATCGGAGGTGATCACAAGCGATTTTCTATCGTCTGCATCGATACTGCGATGGTGAATGCTGGCTGCAGCGTGCTTCGTTCCCATGACTGCTTCAGTGTCCGGCCAGCGGGCCAGGTAAGTAAAATCGTCTCTCAGCAGTGAAATGGAGACATGACCATCAACGTTCAGTTTTTCATAAAATTTAGTGTAAAACTTCGGTGAGATGCCGATGATGGCAACGCCAATAAACTCACCATCACTGCCAGTCAGGCGATGGCTGAGAAAAAATATCCAGTCGCCAGTTGTTTTGCTGCGCACCGGATTACTGAGATAAATTCCCTGCGTAGGATGATCGCGCTGCACCTGGAAATAGTCGCGATCAGCAAGGTTATAGGCGGGTGACGGAAAATTTCTGGACGTACTGATGACATTCCCATTGACGTCGAGAATAGAAATGACCTCAATCGCCGGAAACAGGGCAACCTTTTCTTTCAGAAACTGATGGAAATCGTAGGTGCCAAGTTTGGATGACAGGTATTCTGCGCTGATACTCCAACGGTCTTGTATTCGTTCAGCGATATTACCCAGGGCAGTGTAAGCAAAATCCATCTGCTGACTGGTATTTTCTGCCAACACAACGCTGAAGGTTTCGGTCTGCTTTTCCCACTTATGTATTTCTTGCAAACGCAGCGTCCAGACAAATACGCCGGCAGCAAGCACAATTGCCACCACCAGACTGATTGCAAATGTTTTAGCAATACGACTGGTATGTAGTCCCGTTTGTATCATGTTGAAAATCAGTCTTAATCATGTTGGAAATTCAAAAATCGAATCTCAGCTCGGGCAAATTCAGCTCTGCAATGCGCGCATTAAAACAAAAACGTTCATCCATACCTTGCATAACTTACCTGGAATCTGAAATTTGTGAAATGATAGGCTGTCTAAATTGGCAATTTATCCTATTCAATGGGAAAGTACCATGATCAAGCGGATTTTTTTATTTCTCATCATTGTCCTGCTAAGTTTAGTTCTGGTCATTGGCGTAAATACGCTGCGTCAGTCTTCCAGACAAATACCGGTACAACCAGCAGCCATAGTCAAGCTTGACGAACAGGCGGCAGCGCAACGTCTGGCAAGTGCCTTGCGTCTGCCAACAATAGCAAATGCCGACAAAGTGCAAACGCAATCAGCGGCGTTTAACGCGTTACATGCCTTACTGGAAAAGTCCTTTCCTTTGGTTCATGCAAAATTACAACGCGATATCGTCGCGGAACATAGTCTGCTGTATCGCTGGCAAGGCACGGATACCAATGCCAGACCGATATTGCTGATGGCGCATCAGGATGTCGTACCGGTAGCACCCGGCACAGAGCACTTGTGGCAACAACCGCCATTTGCAGGCGAGATAAAAGATGGTTTCATCTGGGGACGCGGTGCGTGGGACGATAAGGGCAATTTGTTTGCCATGATGGAAGCGATAGAAACAGCGCTCGCTTCCGGCTTTCAGCCTCGCCAGACAATTTATCTGGCCTTCGGGCATGACGAAGAAGTCGGCGGTCTGCATGGTGCGAAAGCGATTGCGGCATTGTTAGAAAGCCGGAACATCCGCTTCGAGTTCATACTGGATGAAGGAATGCTGGTCACCGAGGGTATATTAAAAGGTCTGGACCAGTCTGCTGCACTGATAGGCGTTGCCGAAAAAGGTTATGCCAGCATGCAGCTGAGTCTGGATGCCACGCCCGGTCATTCATCTATGCCGCCACAAAAAACAGCCATAGGTATGATGAGCAACGCGCTGAGCAAACTCGAACAACATCAGTTGCCAGCCAATATTCGTGGCATCGCACTCGATATGTTTGAAACAATAGCGCCTGAAATGCACGGTCTGAACCGCGTCTTATTATCTAATTTGTGGTTATTCGCACCGCTGGTACAACATGAACTTGAAAAAAGCGCCAGCACCAACGCAACACTGAGAACGACCACCGCACTGACGATGGTTCGTGCCGGGAACAAAGATAATGTCCTACCCGGACAAATTCAGGCAACCGTGAATTTCCGTACCTTACCGGGTGATACTCAGACCAGTGTGATGGAACACATCAAAACCACCATCGGTAATGATGCTATCCGCATCAACTCACTCAACGGGAATTCTGAACCATCCAGAGTGTCACCAGTAAATTCTGACGCATACCGGATGCTGCACAAGACCATACGTGAAGTCTTCGCCAATACCATCGTCGCGCCAGGCTTAATGCTGGGCGCAACAGACTCAAGACATTTCGAAAAACTGAGTCCGAATATATTTAAATTTTCACCAGTCAGGGCAACTAGTGAGGATTTACCACGTTTTCATGGAACAAATGAACGCATCTCTGTTAAAAATTACCTAGAAATGGTACGGTTTTATCACCAGCTTTTAATTAATAACAGTAAATCATCCATGGAAAAGGAGAAGACAAAATGAGGAATCCCATTTTTACTAAGAGTCTGGTATCTGGCTTACTGCTGTGCAGCGCATCCAGCTGGGCAGCCGTCACGCCATGCGAAGCGATCATGGACAAAATCAATGCCAAGTTAGAAGGCAAAGGTGTTAGTGATTACGCTCTCAAAGTCGTACCAAAAGATACAGAAACCAAGTTGCGCGTCGTCGGTGTCTGTGAAGGTGGCAGCAAAAAAATCATTTACCAAAAACAGAAAACCAAGAAAAAAACTGAAGAATAAACCGTCTCTTCTATTCGTCTATAGCTGCTTCACACAGTAATGAGCTAAGCCAGAGTATGTCATCAGTGCCGATGTCTGCTCTGGCGATAAAGCTGTCACTTCAACAAAACCCTGCTTTTGCCAGAACGCTTTCGTACTTTGCACTGAGACCAGATGCATTGTCGTCCAACCTGCACTGAGAGCGTATGCTTGCGCATGTTCGACCAGACGCACGCCTACGCCGCGTCCATGCATCGCCGTACCAACGGCCAGATCGTGCAGATACAGACTATCGGCTTCCCTTGCAGGGTCAAAATCACTGCCAAGAGATGAAATCTTCCCGCTGCTTGAAGGATAAGTCATCAGATATGCACAGACACCCACTTCCGCATCGTCCACAACCCAGCAGGTATCGGGCGCCGCTCTCAGTCGCGCATGAAAAATGCTCTCAGCCTCGACCATCGCACTCACATAGGCCTGCGTCTGCACCTCGAATACCGCAGCGATATCCTGTTCACGCATCAAACGAATTTGTAATGACATGCGACGCCAAGCTATTTTTTTGATTTGGCAGACGCGGATTCCGAAGCAGACGCAGACTCTGAGGCACTGGCATCGTCTTTAACAGGCGGCGCGTTTGACGCAATTTCTGGTTTGACGTTGTCTATCTTGTTTTCACGCATATAGTCGTTCATCTCTTTCCATCCGGCGTACACGGACGATCGGGCGGCATCGGGATTGAGCGCATAGCAGTCTTCAATCGCACGCCCGGCATGCCGACAAGCGCTGCCGGTAGCACGCGCATCGGATTCCTTTTGTGCCGCTTCTTTCGCCGGATCGGCAATGCCCAGACGTTCGCATGCACTCAACAAAAATAAAGGAAACAAAGCCAACAGGACGGAATGACGAAGCGACATCGCAGCACCAATGAAGAAGGAGAAAATCGTAAGCTTCATCACCATCTGACGAAGCAGTTTTATCGTTCTCTATGATACCCCACTGTCATCACAAAACCATAGAGATCTATCCGATGGTAAAAGCATGCACTTTGTTGTGTTTGTGCCGATATGTCCTTTAACAATATCAAAGCTACTATGATGTCAGCTTGATTGAATAAGCGAGATCTTTTGATGAGTGTGGCAAGATGGTAGGCGGCGTCCTCGCTGCTCTGGGTGCAGGTTTATTGTGGGGTCTGGTCTTTATCACGCCCTTGTTATTGCCGGATTATCCCGGCGTGGTGCTTTCATTTGGCCGCTATCTGGCATTTGGCCTGATCGCACTGATTCCGGCATGGTTTGACCGACGCCGTATTCTTAGCCTCAGCAAAACTGACTGGTACAGCGCACTGAAACTGGCAGCAGTCGGCAATATCATTTATTACGCTGCGCTGGCCAGTGCGATTCAGCTTGCCGATGCGCCGCTGCCAACCATGCTCATCGGCACCTTGCCAGTCATGATCGCGGTCTTTGCGAACTGGTCACCACATCATCCGTCCGAATCAATCGCCTGGAAAAAACTCGTGCTGCCGCTATTGCTGATTTTTTGCGGCATCATGCTGGTCAACAGCGAAGAATTGCGTCATCTTGATGCCCAACGCTCGATCAGCGATTACGTGAAAGGTGCAGGCCTGGCATTGATTGCCGTCACTGCATGGACCTGGTATCCGATCATGAACAGCCGGTATTTGAAGAATCATCCACAAATTCAATCCGGCACCTGGGCAACTGCACAAGGATTAGCAACACTGCCGCTCGCCCTGTGTGGTTTTCTGCTCTACGGAATGGTTCAGACGATGCAGCCAACGCCAGTCTATGATTTTCCATTCGGCAGCAGCCCCGGTAAATTTATCGTCGGTATGCTGACACTGGGATTACTGGCATCCTGGCTGGGCACGCTGTTATGGAACCAGGCAAGTCAAAAATTAGCCACCAGCCTCAGCGGTCAGTTGATTGTGTTTGAGACTCTGGCGGCGCTTTTGTACGCATTCATTCTGCGTCAGACTGTTCCTGCTCCGCAGATACTCCTGGGAGTATTATTACTTTGCCTTGGTGTCGCCTCTGCTTTACGCGGGTTTCAGAGTAAGCAGGAGTGATACTCCCCCTATTTCTATTATTTGCCAGTGAAACTATGTTGACTAAAAAAATCCTGAGCACTGCCGCGATACTGATGCTCCTGGCATGCAGCCCGCAGTTTGACTGGCGCGAAGTCCGCGGCAACGATGCACCTTTCCGTGTCCTGATGCCTGCAAAACCTGCTAGTTTCGGCCGGGACATGCAACTCGCCGGGCTGACGCTGAACATGCAGATGACCGCCGCCGATGCAGCAGGCGTCAATTTTGCAGTCGGCAGTGTCAGACTGGATGATCCCGGCAAAGCTGGTGTCGTGGCAGAAGCAATGAAAGATGGGATGCTGAAAAACATACATGGGCAGATCACGCAAGCGGCCAGCAGCCCCGACGGTATCGTTGAAATGCAGGGAAAATTGCCCGATGGCGAAGTAGTCACTATGGCCGCTCGCTTCATCATACGCGGACCACGGGTATATCAGGTGATTGCGATTGGTCCGGCAAAAAAACTGAAACAGGACGTCATCGATACTTACATGAGTTCATTCAAAACCGACTGAAGCACAAACCACAAAAATCAGGCAATTGCGATTATGATAGCTTCAGCAACGTTCCCTATCATCCGCCATTGTTTCCCGGCATCGTTTTACACTGTAATACCATGCCTTACGTGAACACTGTGTCTGACAAAACCGCCCTGATACCCCAAAAAGGAGACCCCATGCTGATCACATTCAAATCAAAAGCGGCCGCAGAAATCGTCATGTACAAGGAACATGCACGACGTATTCTCGACCTGCTGCACAAGGATGTCGAACAAGGCATCATCACAACCGCTGAATTACCCGCAGCTATCGCCAGCATCGAAGCCGCCATTGCTGAGAGCAAAATCCACTCCGTTTCCACTGAAGTCGCACATGATGTCAACACGCATCAAAATGAGAACGACGACGAACATGAAAAGCCAGCAACGGTATCGTTCGCCACACGGGCATTTCCTTTACTCGACATGCTGCAGGCTGCACAAAAAATGCAAAAAGACGTGGTCTGGGGTGTCTGATTCATGACGGCTCATATCGAAAACACCCGGGAATTTGATTTAACGACGCAAGATGGCACCCGCCTGTTCGTCCGCGACTGGCCGCTCTCCCCCAATGGCGATCAGTTGCCGCCAGGCGTGCTACTGATGCACGGCCTGGGCGAACACTGCGGCCGCTATGCGCACATTGCCCGGTTTTTTAATGCCCTTGGTTTTGCTGTCCGCACTTATGACCATCGTGGTCATGGCAAATCCTCTGGCAATGCCGGAGATGTCCCTGACGACGACGCGATATTGAGAGATGCGCAAACCATCATTCAGGATTTCAGTCAGCAACTGGCGGCACCGCCTATTCTGCTGGGACATAGTATGGGAGGCTTATTCGCTGCCCGTTTTGTCGCCGCGAATCTGGCACCGGTCAGGGCGCTGATACTTTCATCTCCTGCTCTGGCAATACGTATGTCCGGTTTTGAGCAACAACTAGCCAAAGTGGCACTGGCGCTGTTTCCCGGAACAGGGCTGCCGAATGGACTGAAAACCCGCTATCTGTCACATGATGCCGAAGTGGTTCAGGCATATCAGAATGATGCGCTGGTACACCCTAAAATCAGTGCCCGTCTGCTGCGCAGCATGCAGGCAGCAATCGCTTTTACCCATCAGCATGTCAGCAATATTGCTGTTCCGGTGTTGCTATTGGTCGCCGAAGACGACCATCTGGTTGATCCGGATGGCAGCCGCCGTTTCGAAAAGGGCGTCGTCCCAACATTGATGACCGCGCATTATTACGATGGCTTTTATCACGAAATTTTTAACGAGCTTGATGCAACGCCAGTCTTTGATGATCTGCGTACATGGCTGGAACAACGACATCTGACGCCGCTCACAGCAACGTCCCATGTAACAGGAACCTGAGCCACCAACTGAATCACCAGGAAATAAATATGGAACAATTTGGCATCATTCATTTTGGGTTATTTTGTCTGGCAGTGATGTTGCTCAATGCAACGCCCGGGCCTGATACCGCCTATATCGTCGGGCGCAGCATCGCTCAGGGTCGCACTGCCGGTCTCATTTCCGCACTCGGCATCTCGGTTGGCTGTCTGTTTCACGCGTTCGCATCTGCATTCGGGCTGACCGCAATCATTGCCACCTCGGCGCTGGCATTCACCATCATTAAACTGGCGGGTGGCGCCTATCTGATTTACCTGGGTGTCAGAATGTTGTTCAGCAAACCGGCAGTCTTGATTGCACGTTCAACCGAACCGGAACGCCGCCCGCTGCAGAAAATTTTCTGGCAAGCGGTACTCACCAATATTCTCAACCCGAAAGTAGTGCTGTTTTTTCTGTCGTTTTTCCCGCAATTTGTCTCAACCGATGCAAATCACAAAACCTCTGCATTTCTGCTGCTCGGCGCAACCTTTGTCCTGATGAGTACGCTCTGGAATAGCGGCACCGCCTTTCTGGCTGGTACACTAGCGCGCCGCGCAAGTCAGAATCCCCGCTACAAACTCTGGCTGGAGCGCTTTGTCGGAACAGCATTTGTCAGTCTGGGAATCAAATTGCTACTCACCAAACATTAATATGCAAGAACAACCAAGAAAAATCCTCGGCAAACCTGCCATCAAACTGGCTCGTACAGTCGCTGCGGCACCTGAAGCTCAGCCACAAGCGCCAATGCTGGAGCTGAAGCCGGATTCACTGGCTTTCAGCCTTTCCGGCGCTGCGCAGGCGGTGGCCTATGTACTCGAAGGCATGGCGTTACCACAAGCATTGGCAAAAGTTTTTTTACAAACCAATGCATTGCCGCAAGCGCGTGGCGCGATACAGGATATTTCTTACCGGACGATGCGTCAGGTCGGGCGCGTTGACGCGCTGCTGAAAGCCATGACAAATAAAGCGCCAGAACCAGCATTGTTGTACGGCTTGCTCTGCTGCGCCCTGACTTTGCTGGTGAAAAATGAAGGCGAAGATGCGCCGTACGAGGATTTTGTCGTGGTTGATCAGGCCGTCACCGCCGCCAGCGCCAATGCTCACATGGTCTTTGCCAAAGGCATGGTGAACGCTGTATTACGCCGCTATCTGCGTGAAAAAGAAGAATTACTCAAGCTCGTCATGAAGCAACCTGCGGCGGTCTGGAATTATCCGCAGTGGTGGGTAGACCAGACCAAAGCAGCCTATCCGGATAACTGGCAAGCGATTTTAACGACCGGCAACCATGCACCGCCGCTGACCTTACGCGTGAATCGCCGGATCACCAGCACCGCCGCCTATTTGCAATTACTAGCGGAACAGCAGATTGAAGCCTCACAAATCGGGCCGTTTGCGGTACGTCTGGCCAAGCCTTTGCCAGTCAACAGCATTCCGGGCTTCGAAGATGGCATGGTATCGGTGCAGGATGCGGCAGCGCAACTCGCCGCGCCACTGTTGGATGTGCAAGACGGAATGCGGGTGCTCGATGCCTGCGCGGCACCGGGCGGCAAAACCTGCCACGTGCTGGAACTGGCCGACGTCAATCTGCTGGCGCTGGATATCGATCCTTTGCGCGTCAAACGCATTCAGGAAAATCTGAGCAGACTTAAGTTATCTGCGACCATCAAAGAAGGCGATGCCAGCCGTTCGGGATGGTGGGATAACAAAGCGTTTGACCGGATACTTGCCGATGTCCCCTGTACCGCCTCAGGCGTAGTACGCCGTCATCCGGATAGCCGCTGGTTACGCCGCAAAACCGATACCGCGCAGCTCGCGGCTTTATCGTCACGCATACTCGACAATCTGTGGCGCATGCTGGCACCCGGCGGCAAAATGCTGATGGTCACCTGCTCTATCTGGCCTGCTGAGTCGGAGGCGCAAGCTGCCGCATTTGCTGCCCGGCATGGCGCCATCCGTCTCGATGCACCAGGCCAATTATTGCCAACCATGGCGAATCCGTCCGATGCAAACAACGAACACGACGGTTTGTTCTATGCCTTGTTTCAAAAACCCGGGCAAAGCTAACGGAAAACACGAGCTTCAAGTTATCATTGGGGCTACGATTTTTATTTCCTGATTGCATGCTCCTTCGTCTGAACGATCACCTACGCCGCTTAGCGCTGACACTTGTGTTAGCGCTATTGGCGTTGCTCATAGTTCCGACTGTGCATGCGGCGGAAGCTGAAGTCACCTCAGCCAGAATCGAAGCAAGCGATGAGGGCTATCGTCTGGCAGCCAGCTTTTCGTTTGAACTCAGCCATGCGCTGACCGACGCAATCGCCAAAGAAATCCCCATCTCATTCACCACCGAAGTCGAGCTGACCCGTCCCCGCTGGTACTGGTTTGATGAAAAGACCATACGCGCAGTACAGACTGTCCGCATCGGCTACAACCCCTGGACACGACAATACACCGCCACCATCAATCAGGGTTTACAGCAAAATTTTGCCACGCTCGAAGATGCACTCGCGCTGGTATTGCGGCCACGACGCTGGATCGTCGCCGACAAAGGCACGCTGACTGCCGGTGCAGTCTATAACGTTGCCGTCAAACTGAAACTCGATCTGAGTTATCTGCCCAAGACTTTCCTGATTACCTCGCTCAATAACAGCGACTGGCGTTTTTCCTCAGACTGGAAACGCTTTACCTTCAAGGCTGAAGACAAGTGACAAGATTTTTGCGGTATGCCTTGATTATCGGCGGTGCTCTGATGAGTATCCTGCTGTTTTTACTGACTACCGCTTCTGAAAATTCCGCTAATTTTGAGCCCTACTATGGCTGGCTGCTTGGTGCCAATGCCGTCGTTGCCTCCGCTTTATTGCTGCTGATTTCCGCTTTGGTATGGCGTTTATTCAGTCGTTTCCGCAGCCGTGAATTCGGTTCCAAACTGATGACGAGGCTGGTATTGCTGTTTGCGCTGGTGGGCATACTGCCGGGCTCAGTCATCTATGCGGTGTCCGTCACCTTCGTGTCGCGCTCGATAGAATCCTGGTTTGACGTCAAAGTAGAGTCTGCTCTGGATTCCGGCAAGAATCTCGGTCTGGCGGCGCTCGATTTTCTGCTGGCCGATCTGCAGGCAAAAGCGCGTGAAATGGCGAGCGAGTTATCAACGCCGTCAGACACGCCTTTATCCATCAAGTTATCGCGTCTGCGCGAACGGGCGCTGGTGCAGGAAGCCACGATTGTTAACAGCCGCGGCAGGCTGGTTGCCACCGCCAGCCAGAATTTTGGACGGCTGGTACCGGAACTCCCGACCGCCGACATGCTGAGGCAAGCACGTAATTCGCGCATCTTTGCCGCCATCGACGAAAAAATTAATACGCCGGACCCCGCCGAGGTGAATAAAAATGCCGGGTTGAGCGACGCAAAACGTCCGATTCTTCCGCAAGAAAACAATAAAACCCTGCGTTCGCGCGTTGTCATACAGTTGCAGGCAAGTGATATGGCGCTGTCCTTGCAGCGGGAAACCTATTTTCTGCAATTGATACAACCGGTTCCGGCAAATCTGGCAGCGCACGCCGAAGCACTGCGCAATGCGTCAACGGAATATCAGCTGCGTTCGCTGGGTCGGGGCAGCCTGAAAACCATGTATATTTTTACGCTGACACTGACCCTGTTACTGGCTATTTTTGCCGCCATTGCCAGTGCCTTCCTGATTTCTGGTGAGCTTGCGCGTCCCTTGCTGTTGCTGGCGGAAGGAACGAAAGCAGTCACCGAAGGTGATTTTTCACCGCGCCCTATCGTCACCAGTACGGATGAACTGGGCAGCCTGACGAAATCGTTTAACACCATGACGCGCCAGTTATTCGATGCCCGTGCCGCCGTCGAAAAAAACCGCAGTGAACTGGAAAATGCCAAGGCCTATCTGGAATCGGTGCTGGCCAATATGTCGGCAGGTGTGATGGTGCTGGATCAGGCTGGCCACTTGGTCACTTGCAATGAATCCGTCGAACGCATACTGCAACGGCCATTAGAAGCAGAGATTGGTCAGCCACTGGCGGATATCAATGGCATGCATGATTTTGCCGACGCCATCGACAAAGCCTTTTCAGAACAACATGCGCAATCAGCAGCCGGTGGTAAAGAGCAGCAGGAACACTGGCAACAACAAATTGAAGTGCCCCGCCCTGATGCAGTCAAAACAGCGGAGCCAGCCTCAGGTGCGATGCCAAATGACGATAAACAGACGATTACTTTGCTCGCCCGTGGCTCACATTTGCCGGTCGGCGCGGGCAACGGTTATGTCATCGTGTTTGATGACATCAGCAATATTATCTCTGCCCAGCGCTCGATCGCCTGGGGCGAAGTGGCGCGACGGCTGGCGCACGAAATTAAAAATCCGCTGACGCCGATACAACTATCTGCAGAACGTCTGCAAATGAAATTGCAGGATAAGCTCAATGAAGCGGATGTCGCCATTCTGAATAAGAGTACAACGACCATAGTGAATCAGGTGTCATCGATGAAGCGCATGGTCGATGATTTCCGCGATTATGCAAAAACCCCGCCCGCAGTATTGTCGCAGCTTGATCTCGGTGAACTGATCGATGAAGTGCTGCATCTGTATCTGGCGGGCGATGACCGCGATATCATCCGCCTGCATCTGGCACCGGATTTACCGAAAATTATGGGCGATGCTACGCAACTGCGCCAAGTCATCCATAACCTGTTGCAAAATGCACAGGATGCCGTTGCCGATCAGCCGCAGTCCGATGTGCCGCCACGCATTGATGTGATCACCGAAGTCGTCCATTACAACAGCAAAGCGCAGGATGTCTGCAGCGCAGTGAAGCTGTCAATTATCGATAACGGCCCCGGATTTTCCAGCAAAATTCTGGCGCGCGCATTCGAACCTTATGCGACATCGAAACCACGCGGAACCGGATTAGGACTTGCCATGGTGAAAAAAATCATCGACGAACACGGTGGTCGTATCGATATTCAGAATCGCAGTGATACAAACGGTGCAAAAGTAGCGATTTTGCTGTTAAAGTTAGCACCGGACTCAAAAACAGCATGAACAGGCTGATTTCCATTCGACATTAACGAAGATTAATGCGGAAGAGTAATGCGGAAATAAGAAAGAAAAAAACCACAAGGGCAGTAATAGGGTAGATTTATGGCAAATATTCTGGTCGTAGATGATGAAATGGGTATCCGGGAATTACTCTCGGAAATTCTGGGAGATGAGGGACACGTGGTGCAACTCGCGGAAAACGCGCAGCAGGCACGACTGGCCCGACAGGAAGCAAAACCCGATCTGGTGCTGTTGGATATCTGGATGCCGGATACCGACGGCGTCACCTTACTTAAAGAGTGGCAGCGCGACGGTTTGCTGACCATGCCGGTGATCATGATGTCCGGTCACGCGACCATTGATACCGCCGTCGAGGCAACCCGTATCGGTGCGCTGAACTTTCTGGAAAAGCCAATTGCTCTGCAAAAACTGCTCAAAGCCGTGCAACAAGGGCTGACCCGTACACCTGAGCCTGTACGTCCGGCAGCGCCAGCGTTGCGCGTCATCAGCAGCGATCACAACCATCCCAGCCTGACTCAGGGCGGCATACAGGCAAGCAGCGGCACCTTTGAATCGCGCCAGTTCAATACCGCTCCTGCCGCAGCAAGTGCGCCGGCAAATCAATTCGCCAGTCTGTCGTTTGATTTACCTTTACGCGAAGCCAGAGATGCGTTTGAACGGATTTATTTTGAATATCATTTAAATCGTGAAGGCGGCAGCATGACGCGGGTTGCCGAAAAGACCGGCCTTGAACGCACCCACCTCTACCGCAAACTCAAACAACTCGGTGTCGAGTCCGTCAAATACGCCAAACGCGGCGAATAATCTGCAAACTGCCGTGCCGCTGACGCTCGTCAGCGGTGGCAGCTATCGCCAGCGGGAAGCTCAGATCGCTGCCTGTATCGACCATGATCAGAAGCATGATAAAAGCATCGACCGCGTCGCCGTCCTGCTGGAAGGTTTGCCTGAGGGCGATCTGCTGCTGAGCGATACCCAACAACTCCATTTACAAAGAATTGCCCCCGGCTGTTTTTGCTGTATCGGCAATCTGACCATGCGGGTCAGCCTCAACCGGGCGCTCCGGCAACGGCCACAACACATTTATCTCGGCGTTGCCAGTAGTGAGCATCTCGCCAATCTCAGGCTGACGTTACAACAAGCACCCTATGACCAGTTACTGACAACAGACGAATTTATTTCCATGTAAATTTCCTGAATAAACTAAAAATAAACTAAAGCTATTCATCGCGGCACCGTAACCTCTATCAGGCAGCACGTTTTTTGCTTACTTCTGGGACTTGCGCAAAGTTGTCCCGGCAAGGCGTGACGACGAAGGCAGTACGAATAGTACGGCTAGGAGCCATAACACCGCTGGGGCGACTTTGCGCAAGTCCTAACTTGAAATTTGCTGCTAACAGCACCATGTCCGGTTTATATGAGGAAGTCATTTCTCCAGCCAGAAAGGATGCAAAATGAATCTTATTTATAACAGTGAAAATTACAGCGTCGTTGAATACAGTGAAGATGCGGAGCACGAAGCTCTGCGTTTTGGCGGCTACGAAATTACCGACAAAGCAGTACGTCGTGAATGGTTTATCGGTGGTCCGCAGGCGCTGAATTTCCGGCATGGTGTCACCGAGCTGATCGCGAGCGAACCCAGCATAGAAGAGATCGACGATTTTCTAGGTCAGTTTGATGGCTATATGCGGCAAAGCGTTCTGCTGCACTGACCCACCGTAATATCCACCCATCAATACACGGCATCAGTTGCCGTGTATATCCATACTACGGCAAGCTGCTATCTTGCTGTTTTTGCTGTTCAGCGCCACTCAATAACCTGGTCATGCCTATTAACTCTCATACAAGCTGGCTGGAAAGTCTGCAAGCGCTGCCAGAGAATGCGCCTGCGATCCTGATCACGGTCACGGCAGCTAAAGGCTCGACGCCGCGCGGCACTGGCACGCGCATGCTGGTCACGGCGCAGCACCAGTACGACACGATAGGCGGTGGTCATCTCGAATGGAAAGCCATTGCGCATGCCCGTCTGTGGCTGGCGGAAAGCGCTGAGCATAACGCCGCCGCCCGGCATCTCGATCTGGCGCTTGGCCCCAGTCTCGGTCAATGTTGTGGCGGCGCGGTCAGCATCATGCTCGAACGCACCGATAGCTGGACGACCGAACAAAAGCTGGCGCGCTATGCGGAATTTCAACAACAGCAAGCGCAATTACCGCATCTGTACCTGTTCGGTGCCGGTCATGTCGGTAGTGCGCTGGTCAATGTATTACAGCAAACCCCTTGCCGCATCACCTGGGTCGATGAACGCGACCATTTGTTTCCAGCGCATTTACCACTATCGGTACAAACGGAAGCCACTGACTGCCCCGAAGCTGTCGTTGTTCACGCCGAAGCAGGCGCTTACTTTCTCGTCATGACCCATCACCACGGTCTGGATTTGCTGCTGAGCGAACATATCTTGCGTAAGAATGATGTCGCATGGTTCGGTCTGATCGGCTCACAAACCAAACGCGCCCGCTTTGAACACCGTTTGCGCGAGCGCCAGATAAGCGCCGCCCGGCTGGCGACGATGGTCTGTCCGGCCGGTATTGACGGCATCACTGGCAAAGAACCCGGCGTCATCGCCATTGCCATTGCGGCACAGTTATTGCAACTCTGGGCGAAGACACCTACACTGCCGGACTTCGCCTCTATCACTCACACAGCGGAATAAACAGCATGAGTAACTCTTTACACGACTTTATCCGCGGCTTGCCGAAAGCCGAACTCCATTTACACATCGAAGGCTCGCTGGAGCCGGAAATGATGTTCGAGCTTGCCCGGAAAAACGGCGTCAGCCTGCCGTATGCCAGCGTCGAAGAAGTCCGTGCCGCCTACGACTTTGAAGACCTGCAATCATTTCTGAACCTGTATTACGCCGGTGCCGCAGTCTTGCAGACCGAACAGGATTTCTTCGATCTGACCCATGCTTACATACAGCGCGCCCGCGCCGACCATGTCTGCCACGTCGAATTATTTTTCGACCCACAAACCCACACCGAACGCGGCATCGCGATAGCAACCGTATTTGCCGGCATTGCCCGTGCCTTGCGCGAAGCAAAAGCGGCGGACGGTTTTTCCGGCAGCATGATACTGTGTTTCCTGCGGCATCTGAGTGAAGAAAGTGCGCTGGCGACGCTGGAAGCCGCATTGCCGCTGCGTGAAGCCTATGCCGACGTGTGGACCGGTGTCGGTCTCGATTCGGCCGAAGTCGGCAATCCGCCGGAAAAATTCGCCCATGTGTTTACGATCGCCCAGGCGATGGGTTTCCGGCTGGTCGCCCATGCGGGTGAAGAAGGCCCGCCAGCGTATATCCACAGCGCGCTGGATGTGCTGGAAGTGGAACGTATCGACCACGGTGTACGAGCAGAAGAAGACCCGGCGCTGATGCAGCGTTTAAAAGCCAGCCGTATCCCGCTGACAGTTTGCCCGCTGTCGAATCTCAAATTATGCGTCGTGAAGGATATGCGCGAGCACAATCTGGCGCGCATGCTGCGTGATGGCTTGTGTGTGACGATCAATTCGGATGACCCGGCCTATTTCGGCGGCTATATGAACGCGAATTTCATCGCCACCGCCGATGCGCTGGCATTGAGCCGCGAAGAACTGGTGCAACTGGCGCGGAATAGTTTTGAAGCATCCTTCGTATCTGATGCACAGAAACAAATCTGGTACGACGCACTCGATGCCTATCTGGAAAACGCTTAAAAATCGCCTGAAAACGCCAAAAAAACAGTGAAAAATGGGGAGTATGTGCAAAAACTGCCTTTATCTCCCTATAAACAAAGGGCTTTAAAATATACTGGTGGGAGTATATTTAGAGCCCTGAACGCCTCCAAACCATTATTTCCGACTCGCATTGCGTGCCCGGACAAATAATTTTAGCTGGCAAAAGCTGTGCTCTCCTTTCAGTCCGACAAGGCTGGCCTGCATCAACACCACGCTAATTAGCTCACCGTCCGGGTGGATATATTGATAAAATGCGTCGCCCGGACCGATGTCCGCATGCTTTTCTGAGACAGCGCCAAGGCATCTGTGGACGCTGCACCTCACGCCTGTTTTTATGGAATCCCTATGCAAATCCCCCCACTCGGCACGTTGATCAAAGATGAAGAAAATGACTGGCTGATCAGCGACGCGTTCAACATCGCGGCTTTTAACAATACGGCATGTGAATTTCTGATTGAAGGCTACGAAGTCGATCCGCATCCGCAGGATTTTTCTGATGCGATCAGCAATTTCATCACGCTCAGCAGTGCCGCGCTGAAGGCCGCAGAAACCCCGGTTTTTAACTATTACCTCGATTGGGCACGCCTGGCCAAAGCCGAAGGCCAGCCCTGCGTAGAAATCACCGAACCAGCAGATATCTGGCAGCATATTCAGTTCGGCAATGAGGCGCTGGTTTGCCGCCGCAGCAATGGCGATCAGGCGGTTTATGTGTTGTTTGAATGCGATTGCGACTGGAATCAGGAAGACGGTTTGCAGATCGTTTTCAAACACGGCAATCAGGTCAGCAAGGTCGGCCCGTTTGATGATTTTTTAAGTAATGAAGATGTGTATGGCTTGCCGGAACTCGATAAAGTGATTTATCAAAGCCCGGGTTAAATATGGCACGCAGCAGGCTTGCTGCAAAATCGCGTCACCATAAAAAAAACCGCGTGATTCATGCGGTTTTTTGTTTCATGCCTGACGACTGAACATCAGAAACGGTGACGGATACCGGCAGCAACGCTGGTTGCACGGTCAGCCGTGTTGAGTTTGTCGCTCATCACTAATGCGTAGACATCAGTACGTTTGGACAAATTGTAGTCATAACCTGCGGAGAAAGTATCACGCTTCAGATCCGCACCAACCAGGCTGCCTGTACGTTTAGTATTCGCAAACGCCAGCAAAATGTCGCCGCCGCCAGCCGGTGCTTTCACGCCCAGACTGTAAGTTTTGTCATCCAGTGATTTCGGGCTGGTCGTGTCATCTTTGCTCGAAGAATACGTCGCAAACAGTTTTGCTACTGTCAGGTCATAGCTACCGGCAACAAAGTAAGTTTTCTGATTATTGATCGACGCATAATTCACAGGCGCTGCTGTTGCATCCACAATCGCGCCACCACTGAGCGGATTGCTGACCTGCACCTGATGATAGTAAGCACCCAAAGCAAGTGGACCATTGAAATACAAGGCATTGATACCGACGTTTTTAGTACCTGTACTGCCTGCTTTTTCACCGAACTGGTAATGCACATTCGCACTCAGACCATCAAAATTCGGTGTCGTGTAAACGATCTCGTTACTCCAGCCAGAGTCTCCTGCGGCGGAATTGGCCCAGGTGCGGGCAGCATAATTACCGCTGGAAACCCAGGTGTGTAATACCAATGGCGAGAAGCTGAAAGAATCGCCGAACGGATTGAAAATCACGGTAGGTAAAAAGCTTGGTGCCAGACCGCGACCCAGCGACACTTTACCGAAAGAGCCGGACAAACCAACGTTCGCATCGCGCGAAAACATGGTGTCACCGCTGAAACGGCCAGAGGCGCCAGTATCTGCCTGCAAGAAACTGGTCAATGCAAAATCAGCTTTCAAACCGCCGCCCAGATCTTCAACACCTTTGAAACCGACCCACGATGTCGTCATACCGCCACTGTTAACTGCAGCCTGACGACCACTGTCGCCACTGTATTTAACGGAACCCAGAGTCACGTCGAGCAAACCTTCGACGGACACCTGTGATTGTGCAGATGCACCGCCAGCAAGCAGACAAGACACTGCCAACACCATACTTTTCAATTGAAATTTCATCGGTTTTCCTTGATTGATGTGATAAAAAATTGTTTCGTATGCGGTTACCGGCAATCAGCGTCGCGTCCTGTACAGTGTGTCTGCTGTGTATTCAGGTGCTGATGAGATCAGCCAGCCGGAATTCCCCGATACGGATAATCTGTTCTATGCATTCCCGCATTTCGTCGGCGCGACTGGCTGCCAGACGTTGCGTGAAGTTGCGGATAATACTTTGCCGGTCATGATTGCGTACAGCGATGATGAACGGAAAGCCGAATTTTTCCTTATATTCGGCATTTAAACGTTGTAACTGCGCAAATTCTTCCGCGCTGCACTGGGTCAGGCCAGCACCACTTTGTTCACGACTGGACTCTGCCGTCAGCTCGCCACGTATCGCTGCTTTTCCCGCTAATTCAGGATGGGCGCGGATCAGTTTCAACTGTGCACTTTCCGCCGCAGTTCTGACTGCATCCGCCATCGCCTGGTGTAAGGCTACCCTGCTGGCAAATGGCCGCTGCGCGACAACCGCTTCAGCCACCCACGGCGAGTGTTCAAAAATACCGCCCAGAACATCGACAAACGCCTGCGCAGAACAAAGGTTCAATTCATCTAAACTGTAAGTCTTGCTCATGCTGCGGCTCCCTCTGTTCCTACGGCTCCTGCAGCTTGTGGCTGGTAAGGATGCGTCTTCATCCAGTGCTGCGCGATATCGATGCGGCGGCAAATCCATACCTTGTCGTGTGCCTGTATGTAATCCAGAAAACGCTGCAAAGCGCGGAACCGCCCAGGCCTGCCTAACAAGCGGCAATGCATGCCCACCGACAGCATTTTCGGCGCATTGTCGCCATCCGGATCACCTTCTGCATACAGCACATCAAAACTATCTTTTAAATACGTATAAAAATGATCGGCAGTATTGAACCCCTGCGGCGTGGCAAAACGCATGTCATTACTGTCCAGCGTGTACGGCACCACCAGATGCGGTTGCTGCTCGCCTGCGCTGGTGCTGACTTCAGTCCAGAATGGCAAATCATCGCCGTAGTAATCGGCGTCATAAGTAAAGCCGCCATGCTCAACCAGCAAGCGCCGCGTATTCGGCGAATCACGCCCGGTGTACCATCCCAGCGGCGCGGTGCCTGTCAGATCACGCATGATCTGCACTGCCTGCTGCATATGTTCGCGCTCGATTGCCTCATCCAGATTCTGGTAATGTATCCAGCGCAAACCATGACAGGCAATTTCATGTCCGAGCGCGCTAAATGCCTGCGTCAGTTCAGGATGCCGCTGCAACGCCATCGCCACGCCGAATACCGTCAGCGGCAATCCGCGTTTTTCAAACTCGCGCAAAATCCGCCAGACACCAGCACGCGAACCGTATTCGTAAATCGACTCCATCGACATGTGCCGCGCTTCATATGCTGCCGCACCGACGATTTCTGATAAAAACTGTTCCGATGCCTTGTCGCCATGCAGCACGCAGTTTTCACCGCCTTCTTCGTAATTCAGAACAAATTGCACCGCAATTCTTGCCTGACCCGGCCATTGCGCATGTGGTACCTGCGCTCCGTAGCCGATCAGGTCGCGTGGATAAGCTGCTGTCATACTCATAAATTAGTTGCTCCGTGAATGCCCGAGAACGGCTTTTAAATCAAAACCCTTGCCAGCATTTTTCGGCGTGCGACAGGCACACTGATGCAAATGTTGTGCCATTGCGTGCAAGGCTGCTTTTTTATCCTGACGCTCCAATGCCGCCAACACCTGAAAATGCTCATCAAATGAACAGGGGCGCGTCGTTACCACTTCCTTATTCGAAATCATCAGCGTCGTGCGCGAAACGAGGCGGCGCAGCATATCGACCAGTAAATCATTGCCGCTCAGACGCGCGAGTGCGATATGAAAATCAGCCGACAGACGTATCCATTGTGGCCGGTCGCCACTTTCATAGGCGTCCCGTTCACGCTCGACCATGCGCCGCAGTTCAGCAATCGCGCTGGCATCAGCGTGCTGCAAAACTTTTTCCAGCGCCATCTGTTCCAGCGTCTGGCGCAATTCAAACATGTCGTGCGCCTCTTTTTCGCCCGGGCTGGCAATAAACGCACCACGGTTGGGCTCCAGATCGACCAGCCCGTCGGCCGCCAACTGGCTTAATACTTTACGCACCCCGTGTCTGGCCATCTGATAAATCTGGCTCAGAGATTGCTCAGTCAATTTAGTCCGCGCCGGCAAACGGTGATCCATGATCGCATCATAAATATCGCGATACATGTGGTCTTCCTTCTCTGCCAGTGTCGATGTGCGGCGTGTTTCAGATGAATTCATGCTGAGTGAAGAATAAAAATAGTGAGGCATATTTAATCACGATTGTCGACAATATTAAATATACCGCAGTATTATTTACGAAATCACTTACATAAATAGCTGTTTTTATTCGATTTTATTTATTTTTATTTGACAGGCTTAAATTATGGCAATTAAGATTGTCGACAATATTTTCAAATCAATGAAACAAGACTTACGCAATTTGTCCCGGCAAGACATAGCTACGAAGCCGGGGCTGCTCTGCGTAAGTCCTATGAAATAAGGATCACATGGGACGCCTGACCACACATGTACTCGACACCGCCCACGGCAAGCCCGGGCGAGGTATCAGCATTGCGCTGTATCGTGTCAGCCCGCAGCAACGCAGTTTGCTGTGTGAGCGCGTCACCAATGCCGATGGACGCTGCGATCAGCCCTTGTTGGAAGATAGCGCCATGCAAACCGGCACCTATGAACTTGATTTCGACATCGGCACTTATTTCGCTGGTTTGGTACCTGATCTGCCGCAACCAGCGTTTCTGAGTATCGTGACTTTGCGGTTTTCTATCGCCGATGCCAGTGCGCATTATCACGTGCCGCTGGTCGCAACGCCGTGGAGTTACTCGACCTATCGTGGTAGTTAAGGTGGCAGCGAAGGTGAGAAATAAGACACAAGACGCAATAAATTTCGGGTAATGCTGACCCTGCCTCTGTATCTAAAAAAATAATCTGGAAAAAAAATGGAAGCATATTTATTTGACTGGGCAAATCTGTTGCTGCGCTGGCTGCATGTCATCGTCGCAATTGCCTGGATAGGTTCATCTTTTTATTTCGTCTGGCTGGATAACCATCTGACTGCGCCAAGTGATCCGCAACTCAGGGCACAAGGCGTGGGCGGCGAATTATGGGCGGTACATGGCGGCGGCTTTTACAATCCGCAAAAATATCTGGGCGCCCCACCGAAATTGCCGGAACATCTGCACTGGTTTTACTGGGAGTCTTACAGCACCTGGCTGTCGGGATTTAGCCTGTTTTTGCTGGTATATATTTTTAATGCCCGCACTTATCTGATCGACCCGTCTGTTGCCAATCTCACACCTGCAGTTGCAATCGCAGCGGCCTTAGGTTTTCTGGCACTCGGCTGGCTGGTGTATGACTTGTTGTGTCGCTTATTAGGTAAGAATGAAAAACTGTTGTCAGCATTGATTGTCGCTTACGTCATCGCCGCCGCCTGGGCTGCCTGCCATTTATTTTCCGGTCGTGCTGCCTTTCTGATTACCGGCGCGATGATCGCGACCATCATGAGTGCGAACGTGTTTTTCTGGATTATTCCGGGACAGCGCAAAGTCGTGGCGGCGATGAAAGCAGGAGCTCCGGTTGACCCGGTGCACGGTCAGCGCGGTAAACAACGCAGTGTGCACAACACCTACTTCACACTGCCAGTGCTGTTTGCAATGCTGTCGAATCATTACAGCATGACGTATAACCACGCGCAAAACTGGCTGGTGCTGGTCTTGATCATGATCGTCGGCGTTCTGGTGCGGCAGTTTTTTATTCTGCGTCATAAAGGCAAAACCAGCCCCATTTATCCGCTGCTGGCCATTGTCATCCTCGCTGCGCTGGCTGCGTGGATGGCACCAAAGTCCGCGCCTGTCAGCAGCACAAAGGAATCACCGGCAGCGCAGTTTGCCCAGGTTCAGCAAGTAGTGCAGGCACGCTGCATACAATGTCATGCAGAACACCCAACGCTGATGGAATTTCCCGCTAAAGGACTCATGCTGGATAAACCTGAGCAGATCAAGGCGGCATCGCAACTAATTTATCAACAAGTGGTGCAACAAAAGCTGATGCCGCTGGGAAATCTGACGCATATCACCGACGAAGAACGCGCTGTCATCGCGCGCTGGGTAGAAAACGATACGGCCAATATGGCTGGCACAAAATAATCGAGAAAGACACACTATGGCCATCATCACGCTCGACCCGAATGCTCCTGAATTTACCCGCCGCTATCCGAATCTCGCTGACCCACGCCTGGGCGCCAAAACACTAGCCTGCAGCGATGATTTTTTTGCCGAGATGGCGCGCATGTTGAATCCTGAACCCGCTGTCTTCATTACCGGCAAGTACGATACCAATGGCAAATGGATGGATGGCTGGGAATCCCGTCGCAAACGAGTCAATGGTCATGACTGGTGCGTGTTGAAACTTGGTCGCGCCGGGATACTCAAAGGCGTCGATATCGATACCAGCCATTTCACCGGCAATTACCCGCCTGCCGCCGCAATTGAAGGCGCATTTCTCGCCAGTGGCGAACCTGATGACCAGACCGTTTGGCAAGAAGTGCTGCCATCCGTGAACCTGCAAGGCAACAGCCATCATTATCACGAGATCAGCAGTACGCAAGTTTTTACACACTTGCGTCTGAATATTTATCCGGACGGCGGCGTCGCCCGTTTGCGCGTGTATGCACAACCGGAAAACGACTGGGCAAACGCTGATCCGCATGCGCTGCACGATCTGATTGCGATGGAAAATGGCGGCTATATTGTGGCAACGAACAACCAGCATTTTGGGCTGGCATCCAATCTGCTGATGCCGGGACGCGGCGTGAATATGGGCGACGGCTGGGAAACGCGACGCCGCCGCGAGCCTGGCAATGACTGGTGCATCATCGCACTGGCACACGCCGGTATCGTGCAAAAAATCGAAGTCGATACCTGCCATTTCAAAGGCAACTATCCAGACAGCTGTTCGATACAGGCCGCATCTATGGCGGGCGGCACGGACACTTCGCTGATCACGCAATCGATGTTCTGGCCTACGCTGTTACCGCAACAAAAGCTGCAGATGGATCATCAACATTATTTTGCTGAAGAGCTGCAGTCGCTGGGGCCTATCACCCATATTCGTCTGAATATTTTCCCGGACGGCGGCGTCTCGCGTTTGCGTCTGTTGAGTAAAATCGCCTGACAACCTTCACCAAATCACAACGCCAACGACATGAAAAAACTTAGCATTTCCCCTCTGACACGGGCGGCGTTTGCGCCGTTTGGCGAAGTAATCATGACGGATGGCGCGCGCCATTACCCGATTAATCAGGGCACTACCGAGCGTTTTCATGCCCTCGCCTGCGCTGACACGCACAGTGAAAACGGACAGACCATACTCAGCCTGTTTCGCGCGCAGCCACGCCAACTGCCGCTGCCAATCACCATTATGGAAAGGCATCCGCTAGGCAGTCAGGCATTTGTCCCGCTGACACAAAATGAGGAAGACGAATATCTGGTCGTTGTCGCACCGGCGGGGGAATTTGATGAAAACAAGATGCAGGCTTTTTTGTGCAAAGGCTTGCAAGGCGTGAATTACGCTAAAGGCGTCTGGCATCACCCGCTGATCGCCCTGCATAAAGTCAGCGACTTCATCGTCATGGATCGCATCGGCCACGGTCACAACTGCGATGAAATCACGCTGGATGGCAGTTGGGTACTCGCCTGAGAGTTTCACACACCGCGCATTAAATCAACATTCGCAAGCGCCCTGCGCTATTCCTTTCGCGCATCAGAGGGAAGTACAAACAAAAACGCAGGCAAAAAAATAGCCCGCTAATAGCGGGCTTAAATCCAAACCTTAGGAGGTGTTGGAGGAGACGGGTGCAACTATATCGCACCGCAACAAATACGCAAACGACTATTTTTGCATATCAAACATTCACAAATCAGATATCTGAAAACGATAACAAATTACCTAGAAGAAATCTTATTTCAAATTTTTATCGTTTCTATTGAATTTTTTAATGCTTACCGGAAAAAGGACAAAAAAAACCCGCGACCTTGCGGTTGCGGGTTAAATCCAAACCTTAGGAGGTGTTGGAGGAGACAGGTGTAACTTTACTGCAGTGCAGCAAACATGTCTGCTTTATTTTCGATATATCAATCATCACCGCAAAGAATATCTGCGCACCATGCTCTGCGAATGTCTGTTGAAGATGTTTTCTTATACCGACTATGCATGCGGGTGAATGAAAAAATCAGCACAACACGACCTTCGCGGCTCAAGATCAGGCAGTGGCCTTGGCGTCTGAACGACTCAGGAACACTTTCCTTGTTTTTATTCAAATTCCACGTCAGTGCTGATGCCCGCCTCTGTGGAATCTGGTATCGTTCTCTCTGATGTGCTTGCTGCAGACGATGCAGCGACTTCACGTCGAAAAATTAAATTGCGTCCTGCTGCAGCTCACTATCCATCCCGATACCAGCCAGCACATCTGCAACGCAATCCGGAGACTCGTATGAAACTGATAGATCCTATTGTTCAATTCCAGGCAGAAATTCAACAAATCCGCCGTGATATTCACGCTCACCCTGAGCTTTGTTACGAAGAACACCGCACCGCAGACGTCATTACGCGCCAGTTGCAACAGTGGGGCATTCCAGTTGTTTCGGGTTTAGGTGGCACTGGCGTTCTGGGCATCATTAAGAACGGTAACAGCACGCGGGCGATTGGTTTGCGCGCCGACATGGATGCCTTGCCTATGCAGGAAATCAACAGCTTCCCGCACCGCTCGCAGCATGAAGGAAAAATGCATGCCTGCGGGCATGACGGGCATACCGCGATGCTGCTGGGTGCCGCACATTATCTGGCGCAACACCGCAATTTCGACGGCACGGTATATCTGATTTTTCAACCGGCAGAAGAAGGCGGCGGTGGCGCGTCGGCAATGATCAACGATGGCCTGTTTGAAAAATATCCTATGGAAGCAGTGTTCGGCATGCATAACTGGCCGGGCATTCCAGCAGGCTCGTTCGGGCTGACACCGGGGCCGATGATGGCCTCATCAAATGAATTTTATGTCACGGTCAAAGGTAAAGGCGCGCATGCAGCGCAACCGCACAAGGGCATCGACCCTATCATGATCGCGATACAGATTGCGCAGAGCTGGCAAACCATCGTCAGCCGTAACGCCAGCCCGCTGGAATCAGTGGTGCTGTCGGTCACGCAGATTCACGCGGGCAGCGCCACCAATGTGATTCCTGACGATGCTCAGCTGGTCGGCACCGTGCGGGCCTTCAGCAATGACATGATTGATCTGGTTGAACAACGCATGCGGGCGATTGCCACACACACTGCAGCGGCGTTTGATGCCGAGATTGATTTTGAATTCCGGCGCAATTATCCGCCACTGATTAACCATCCGGTGGAAACTGCATTTGCAGCGGAAGTGTTACGTTCTGTGGTCGGTGACGAGCGCGTGAATGCGCAGACCGAACCGACTATGGGCGCGGAAGATTTTGCGTTCATGCTGCAAGCGAAACCGGGTTGTTATGTCTTCATCGGCAACGGCGAAGGTGATCATCGCGATGCCGGTCATGGTCTGGGCCCCTGTAATCTGCATAATCCCAGTTACGACTTCAATGATGATTTGCTGCCGATCGGCGCGACTTACTGGGTCAGGCTGGCAGAAACCTACTTGAAAAAAGCCACCGACGCAGCCATCTGAGACAGCAGACAAGCTACAATTTCAACCTTCATAACCGGACACGATTTCACATGGCAGACGAAAAAGACAATAACGACGTACAACGCAGCCCTTTCCTCGAAGAGAAAGCATTTAAATCCCGCACCGTGCTGGTTTTCGGCACCATCAACGATAAACTTGCGGCCGATGTCAGCAAGCGCCTGATCGCGCTGGCGGCCGAGTCAAAAGACCCAATTACTTTGCTGGTTTCTTCGCCAGGCGGTCATGTTGAATCCGGCGACGTGATTCATGACATGATTAAATTCATCGATGTGCCAGTGAATATGGTTGGTACTGGTTGGGTAGGCAGCGCTGCCGTCAGCGTTTTCCTGTCGGTGCCAAAAGAACGCCGTGTCTGTTTGCCGAACACTCGTTTCCTGATTCATCAACCCAGCGGCGGCTGCGGTGGTCAGGCAACAGATATTGCGATTCAGGCGCGCGAAATCGTCAAAGTGCGTGAACGTATCTCGGCATTGATTGCACGCGAATCCGGTCAGACGCTGGAACGCGTGACGAATGATATTGACCGTGATTACTGGATGAGCGCAGAAGAAGCGCTGGAATATGGTCTGATTTCACGCACCATCATCAAACAAAGCGACATCGCTTAATTGCCATTCATCCTGATTCCTGTATTTCAGGGCTTAATTCGGGGGTAAATATACTCCCCCCAGTATATTTTGAAGCCCTTTAAACATAAGGACATGAGCGGTGAATACTAAAAAAGCAGGGGGGAGTATATGCTCCACCCTGCTTTTTTTATGCCACGGCTATGCCTGCCAGTACAAGACTAAGCAACATCAAAACTCTTCCCACTCTGCTGTGTCGCCTGCTTTCTCAACTGCTTTCGCTGCTCGCTGCGGACTTTGCCGGACACTGACTGGCGCAGATTTGATTGCCGTGCTGTTCGTTTCCTTTTTGCCCGGCTTTGCCATCGTCTTTTTTGTCGCGTCAGCAGTATTGCGATTCACCAGCATTGCAGATGCGTTCAACGCCGCCGTCTGGCTCTGATCTAATTTAAACACGCTGACGACACTGCTGAGTTTTTCTGCCTGCCCCTGCAATCCGGCAGCAGCAGCGGCGGCTTCTTCGACCAGAGCCGCATTTTGCTGCGTCAGCGTATCCATATTGGTAATCGCATCATTGATCTGCGCAATACCAGCGCTTTGCTCGTGACCGGCGGCCGTAATCTCGTTGATCATGTCGCTGACGCGCCGCACGCTGGCGACCACTTCGCTCATTGTGTCGCCCGCCTGATCCACCAGCCGCGTACCTTGTGCAACTTTATCGACGGAATCGTTGATCAGCTCTTTGATTTCTTTCGCCGCACTGGCAGACCGTTGCGCCAGATTGCGCACTTCCGACGCGACCACCGCAAAGCCGCGTCCCTGCTCACCGGCGCGCGCCGCCTCCACCGCAGCATTGAGCGCCAGAATATTCGTCTGGAATGCGATGCCATCAATCACACCGATGATGTCAACGATCTTGCGTGAGGACTCGTTGATCGAGCCCATCGTCTGCACCACTTGCGAAACAACGTCGCCACCTCTTTGCGCTACGGCCGAGGCAGAATCCGATAACTGATTCGCCTGGCGCGCATTGTCTGCATTGTGATGAATCGTCGAAGTGATTTCTTCCATCGAGGACGCGGTTTCTTCGAGCGAACTTGCCTGACTTTCAGTGCGCCCCGACAGATCAAGATTACCTTGCGCGATTTCTGTCGCCGCAATGGTGATGTGATCCGTCCCCTGCCGCACTTCGCTGACCACCTTCAGCAAGTTATCGTTCATGTCTTTTAAGGCTTGCAACAGCATGCCGGTTTCGTCTTTACTGCTGGCTTCAATGTGACTGGTCAGATCACCGGACGCTACTGTCTGCGCGACTTTTACCGCATTCATCAGTGGCCGTGATACCAGACGGGCAATCCAGAAAGACAATGCCAGCCCCAGCACAACGCAGATTGCCAGCACCACTAAAATCAGCGAACGCGCCGTTTCATAAACCTGCGTGCTATGTTCATAGGCAGCGATACCGCCATCAGATTGAATTTTCACCATCTTATCGACATGATCGCGCAACCGCGTATTCACTTTTGATGAGGTGGTGCGTAGCAGGCTGACGGCTTCCGTCTGATTACCGGCTTTGGCGGCGGCAATCATCTTATCGGTGATCTGCAAATAGTCCGCCATCAGCTTTGCATATTCATCGTAATTCGCCTTCTCTGCCGCATTCGTCATCATGCGGCTGTAATCCGCTTCGATCTCGCGCAATCCGCTAATCGCTTCCTTTGTTCTGGTAACGTATTTTTCAACTTCCTCGGGATTTTCCGCAAACACCATTTGCGCCTCTTGCGAGCGTATGCGCGAGACACGTTCCTTGATGCCCATCGCCGCTTTGACGCTGGGCATCCAGTTCTCACCCAGATCTCTGGCTGCTGTGTTGACCTGAGCAAGTTCAGTCACAGAAAAAATGCCGATGAAAATTGTGATCAACAACAAACAGAGCGAACTGATTAAGAGCTTGACAGATATTTTCAGATCATAAAAAAACGACATAGCTTACTCCGGAAGTAATGTTGATATGGCACGCAACAAATGCGGATTGCATCTGCTGCGATGAATCAGTACAACGGAAAATGCAGGTCAGGTGCGGCAACGGCAGATGAACGGCAGACAAAAAACACAACTTTTCGCCTGGCACATCGGTGGAACATATTTGTATTGCGGGACAATTTCATGTGAAGCTCCGGAACAGGATCAGACATCACAATTGCGACAAATATTGAAAAGACTTTTTGTGAGATTTGGAAAAAATAACGACGGAATAAAAAGAACGCGATACGCTCCAGCGCTTTTTCAACACACAGAAAAGAGACTAACTGTTAGTGACTAAAAAAGCAAAAGGGGAAAAGCAACTATGCTTTTCCCCTTTTTCAGTTTAGACGACGATTATTGCAAGGTAGTAATAACCTTGACAGTAGAATCGACCGCTGATTTTTCGATATAGCCAATTCCGGTAGGATTAGCCGCAATCGCTTTTTTCACTTCTGCAGCAGACTGGTACTCTTTTGGTGCAGCGGCCTTACCCGTAAACACCAGCTTGGACCAAATCGATTTCACTTCAGATAAATCTTTACCGGCTACTTTTTTATAGAAGTCAGCGCGTACCGGTGAATTTTCTGGCAGATCAACCGGTGTAAACATCAATGATTTTCCCAAAAAGAACTGTGATGCCTGTGCTGCCGTCATCGCTGTCGCCGGGTTCGCCGGATTCACGATCACGACGATATCGGAGGCACTCACACTCGCTGCAACAGAGGAAAACGCTGCGACGAGCATGACTTTTTTCAAAAATGTTGTCATCGCCATCTCCTCAGAATACAAAATCAACTGCAGCAGCAAACACGTTTACCGGGCCTTTAAAGCCTGGTTTGGCGTTGATAAATACGCCATTGCCGTTATCTGGAGACATGCGATCAAATTGCACTTTTAATGCAGCCGATTTATGGAAATCCCAGCGCACGCCTATGCTATTGCTGGTCTGAATCGGAGAAGCTGAAGCCAGTGCATTGGCACCTGCTGTGTAAGCCAGCAAAGGACCGGATGTCGGTGTTCCGGCAACCGTTCTGGCGCTATCCTGTTTTGCAGAAGCATGCACAAAATACGGCAGGAAACTGCCTGTACGGTAACCAAACATGGTGTACCACGAAGTCGTGTCAGCAACAGCCAGACTACCGGATTTACGCTTACCGTATTCAGCCTGCACAACGACGTTTTTCCAATCTACGCCTAAGCCCAGAGAAGTAAACGAAGCTTTAGTGTCCTGTACCGCAATCGCATTCGCTGCACTGGTGTAGCCATATTTATTCAGGCCGCTGACCAGTGTGTTCAGATTGACAGAATTATCAACAGACACGTTTGTATCAACACGACCAAAACGCACCGTGAACGGGCCGTTTTCCAATGTCACGTTGAAGCTGGAGAGTTTTTTAAATTTCGCTTTGTAGCCAGGGCTTTCATTCTCTGTCACACCGTAGGCCAGTTGCGAAGAAATGTTAGTTTCACCAACAGCGGTCTGATAAGTCGCATCGACACCATCAATGCTTTCCAGCAAAACCTGGGTGTACATCTCAACTGGTGGACGCAGCATGGTGTTGGCATAGCCAACATTGCGATAATCAGAAATCATGTACACAGGCAAGCCCATGCGGCCAACGCGCACGCTCAACTGATCATTCACTTTGGCTTTGGCAAATGCCCATGCCAGCTCTGCGCCAAAATTATCGGTGACGTTTTTACGTACCAGCCCCTGGCCAGTAAAAGACAACCAGTCAGTCGCTTTTGCAGTTACCTGAATCCCGAAATTGGAATCCACGCCTGTTTTTGCGCCTGTTGTCACACCGGCTAATTGATTCGGGCGCGCAAATTCTGCATCCGACGTATTAGTGCGTGTCAGAGCCGCAGTACCAAAGCCGCTGATCGTTACATTAGAACTGTCGTCAGCCCATGCAGCGGATGCTGCGACTGACATTGCCACTAAGGCAGTTAAAGTTTTTAATTTCATGTTTCCTCCTCGTAATAAAATAATTCTAGCCTTCAGAATTATTTCCACAAAGAAGCAAAAATGATGGAAATTAGCTAATAATCGCACCAATTTAGCGCCACGATTTATCACAAACATCGAAAATATAGATTTTTTCCCTATGGTGAAGAACGGTTCAGATGGCTTAAACAGAGATGCCGGAAAAACAAAAAAGCCGATTAGAGCGATATTTCCATTTCACGATTTCTTACAAATCCGTTGCTTAATCTCTACACAGAAAACGAGAAATAAGCCACGGATTTGAAAGTAAAAACGCTGAGCGAATGTTGATCAGAAATCAGCGCTGACAGACAAGCTCCAGCTGCGTGCAGGCTGGAAAGTATATTGATCGAAAGCGACGCCTTTGCTATTGGCTGAGACAGCAGTCACATCCTGTTGATCAAACAGATTATTGATTCCTAACTGCGCCTTGACGTTTTTGACCAATGAGCCAACGGCTTTCCAGCGATAACCTATCGTCAGATCTGTCGTCAGGTAAGACGGTATTTTGTAAGCAGCTGGCTCGCCGTCTTTTGCATATTGCGTACCGACATTTTTTGCGATCAGCGAACCGTACAAACCGTTCGCTTTGTACAAAAGACCAAACGCACTGGTTGTCTCCGGTGCTTTTGCCACTTGCAGACCCGTGTCTTTGGCTTTTGCACTGTTGAGAGAAGCATTGGCATGTACAGAGAAGCCATTACCGACGTAATACGTGGCTGCTGCCTCGATACCTTTGTAAACGACACCGCCCTGGTTGTAATACACAAGATCGTTGCCGCTGCCGGTAGACGCAATCTTATTATCAAAGTCGATGTAGTAAATGTCGGCATCCAGCGTCAGGTTACGCGACTGATGCACAGTACCCAGCTGATAATTCGTTGATGTCTGCGCTTTCGGCGTACTCAGATTCGGGTTATTCACATAAAACATGGACAGATCAGGCACCAGAAAACCTTTGGCAATCTGCGCATACGCAGACCATTCTTTATTCACACTGTAATTCGCAGTCAGGAATGGCAACGTCGATGTGTAGGTCTGTTCAGCATTCGTCGCGATACGTGTGCCCTGATTCACAGAGGCATCAATTTCGCGTTTGAAATGCATGTATTTCACACCCGGTGTGATCGTTAAATCTGGGGCTGCATTCCATTCAAATTCAACAAAGGGCTGATACTGCTTCCACGAAGAACGCTGTTCGTAAGACACGCTTTTCGGTGCGCTTGATTCTTTAGGATTCGGCAAGCCCAGAGTCCAGTCCAGATCATAGGTATGGCGATTGGTATTTGAACTTTCCAGCCAAACACCGGCGCGCAATAAACCAGCATCAAATTGATTGGTGGCTTTGAAAATATCGCCGTTGACACGATACGCATTGAGCTTGTTGTAACCCGGAACATTCTTATTACCGGCAGCACCGACTTTGGTGCCATTCACTGTTGCGCCACTGGCATCCTGACCGGAATAAGTATCGTTGTTATACGAATAGGTATAGAGCGTATTGTCGATATTCCAGCCAGCAAACTTCGATTGCAAACGGATGTAGTCAAAATCCGTCGTTTTGTAGTTGAAGTTATAGCCGTAATAATTCTGGCTCGTCGGATCGTTGTTCAGGGCATAGTTTTTACCGAACTGGGCCACCTGATTCAAAGTCACACCGCCTTTATCCGGGACATAGCTGTTGATCTTGTTATAGGTGGAAAACACCGTCAGCACGGTATCCTGAGCAAGATTGCGCTGGAATTTGAACTGATAATTGTCTTCGGTGACGCTGCTGTAAGTCAGGTAACCGTCGGATGTCAGACGCGAAGCATTAAACATCATCTGCGCATTGCCAAAACCCGACAACATACCGCTATCGACCTGCGCACCATACATGCGGGTATTCCAAGAGCCAAATGTCGAATACGGTGTGAAATTAAAATCCGCCGACAATTCTTTAGAGAACAAATTGATAGAACCGCCGAAAGTGGCTTGTCCCAGATTGCTGGCATTGCCCGGGCCGCGCTCGATCACCATGCCGCCGATGATGCGTGCCGGGAAATAAGACGTGGAATGATGCGTAGGATTATTCGTATCACCAAAAGGGATACCGTCATACGTCATGTTGTATTCGCCGTCCTGAAAACCACGCAACGTAACTTTGGATTCGGCAAGACCAGGACCATTGGCAGACACGCCGGAACCCACACTCGGCGCAATCCGCGCGACGGCATTGAAATCAGCCAGATCGGTCACCGATTGCTCAATAAAAGTCGCAGTAATAATCGATTGTGGCTGTGTCGCTTTCAGTGAGCTTTGTACCGGAGCACGATTGCCGACACTCGAACCACTGATCACAACCCTTGATTTGATCGCTTCCGCGTCCAGCGCTGAATCAGATTCAACAGTACTTTCAGCCTTAACCACTGACTGCGCCTGAGCGTGGTGCGCAACCATCATCGTGATGGCGAACACGACCTGGGCTGACATCCGTTTGCGTGTCAATTGTGGTCGGGATTGCTGCTGGGATTGCTGCTTAATTTGTTGCGATTTCCGGGACATCATCTTGCCTTCCATTGAACTTGGTGGGTAGAAAACTCACAAGTCTAGGCAGGCGGTATGACGTCAGGATGAATTTAGCTGACAGTCAGATGACATGACAACAGAATGACGGTATCCGGCTTTATATTCCGTTTCATATCCCGTTTTATATTGATACCGTCTTTTCTCGTTGCGCTGAACGGTGGTGTTATTGGAAAGATTGGCACTGGGTTTTCTTGCCCTGAGTACGGCATTCGGTAATCAGCTTACCGTTCTTATTCCATGCCTGCATTTTCCAGGATTGCGATTCACGTTCCATCACCATGAAACCAACGTCATTGGAATTACTGAAATGTGCAATTTCAGTTGCGCCATAAGGTGTGGTTCCCGCTGGTAAAACAGCTGGCAGCGGCGAATCGAGCGAAGAGCCGCCATTGCCTGAAACAAACTGCACCGGATGATCCGTGTTAAATGTCAGCGCCTCGAACAAATGGACATGCCCTGCCAGAGTTGCCTGTACTTTGGAAGGAAACAGACGCGTCGAATTAACCTCATTCATCACTCCCTGCAAGGCGGCGTTGCCGGGCCAGATCGTTAATCCACCCTCTTTATTCCTTCCCGCACCCAGACCAAGAATAGGATGGTGATTGATGAAAATATTAAAGTCGGCTGCGTCAGACAACTGATTCACCGTCTTGAATTGCTCCATGTAAACCTGATACGGCACATCATTTTTGCCTAGCGCTTTGTTCGGTACTTTAGACGAATCAAACACGATCAGTTGCGCAGCTTCTTGCCCGACGCGCCCTAACGGTACCGCGTAAGGCGGACTGTAATCACCACTGGCGTCGTCGCGTTCAGCATTACAATCACGTCCGCTTTGCAAAGGACGGGGGTCAAGGAAGCGCCACCAGCCTTGCCCGGCGCGGATGCAGGTTTCATGGTTGCCACGCACCATCACCCAAGGTGCAGCTTTCAATAAAGCCTGTGCCGGATCGAAAAAATCTGCTTTCCAGGTATCCCAGCCATAACCCCAGGGGCTGCCAGCACAATCTTTATTCCCTTCCGGGCAGGCATTCTCGCGGTAATGATAATCACCGACATGAATCACCAGATCCGGCTTTGTTTTGGCGGCAGCTTCCACCATTGATCTGAAAGCCCATTTCTCGCTATCGCTACATGACTGAAAATAGTTATCCGCCAGTTTCAGACGGCAACCGGTATCGCCAATCACGACAATTTTTTTTGCGACAGGCTGCGGCAACGGCAACTCGCGCCCACCAACACGGGCAGACGTGGTTGTTGGCGATAATGTCGCCTCGCAAGTCAGCACCGGAAATGCGGACGGTTTAGAATCGTTCGCACTACTTGCGGTCTTGCGTTGCGGGATAGTCGCGGCGTCGGCACGCGCGTTCATCATTTGCGCTTTACCATCTTGCGTCAACACCGGACAAACAGTATCCGTGGTCACCACACGTACCACTGCTTGCCCCTGTTCACCAAGCACAGTCCATGCTTGTTGCAGGCCATCTTGTTGCGCAGACAGTTGGGGAGCCGTACTACAGGCGGATAAAGTCAGAACAGTTGCGACCGGCAATACCAACACAGACGACAATACAGAACGAATGGAACAGGTAGTCATTTTTCCTCACACTATTTTTAATCTGGGGCCATGCTAATCATTGGATGTGTCGGCAATATGAATTGCTTTTTCTGTGCGCAACAACTATTTATTTCACGCCCACTGCCGCATACGCGAGACGCTTGAAATCAAATGAAAACGGATGCCAGAAACTCATTAATCTTTGCGTCATCAGTATTCCCGCAATATTGCGGCGGGGGTTGATCCACCAGTGCGTACCGGCGATACCGCCCCATTCAAATTCACTTTCCGAACCGACCGGGTCGATGGACGAGGCGCGCAACGTCACCGCACCACCAAATCCGAAACCCTTGCCCGGCACATCACCGACACCCGGGAAACCTATGCCCGCGCCCGCTGGCAACTGATTCTGCATCATCAGATGCATGGTTTCCGGTTTCAGTAAATGATCACCGTCCGGCATAAAGCTGCGCATCAGCACCAGCATATCGTGCATGCTCGATACCAGCCCACCGCCGCCGGACAAACGCGGCACCGGCTTAGTAAACGCACCGGGATACGGTGATTTATCCAGTCTGCGCAAACCGCGCTGCAATACATTCGCCGGATCAGCACCGCCGTAATAAGCGGTCAGTCTGTGCAGTTTATTTTCTGGAACATAAAAACCTGTGTCATCCATGCCCAGCGGATTGAGTATCCGCAAACGCAGGAACTGATCGAAATCCCTGCCACTGACCACCTCGACCACGCGCGATAACACATCGGTGGCGATCGAATACTGCCAGGCTTCACCGGGGTGAAAACTCAACGGTAGTTCCTCCAGAATATCGATCATTTCCGCCAGCGTCTGAAAAGCATTCAGCACTTTGCGTTCGTTATAGGCTTTGTACATCAGGCTGCCATGATCGAGCAATCCGTAACTCAAACCAGACGTGTGATTCAGCAAATGACGGATAGTGATCGATGAACGTGCTGGTTCGGTATCGTCAAGACTGTTCGCGCCAGCCTTCAACACGCGACGCTTGCCTAACTGCGGCAAATAATTTTCCAGCGGATCATCGAGTGCGATTTTTCCATCCTCGATTAACAGCATGATCGCCATCGAGGTGATCAGCTTGGTATTCGAAAAAACCCGGAACAAATGATCACCACGCAAGGGAGTCTGGTTCTCAATGTCGGCCCAACCGGCGTGGTGTTCATGTACCAGATCATGTCCGACCAGCACCGCCGTTGATACCCCCGCCAGTATCTGACGGTCCACATATTGCTGCATTGTTGAATTTACTTCACCGAAATCGTAGGTCATATCGTTTATGATGGTTTTTCTGTTTGCTGAATTCTGTTAAGTGGCACTTGCGAGTTGCAATCCGAAGTGCTGTTGTCCGTCGAACCGCCATCTTACTACTCAACACTATGCCGATCTCATCCCCACGCGAATTTCTGAACTCTCTGTATCAGGCAGCGGTCGATGCCGTCAGTGCAGAAAAATGTCTGCCTGCCTTTCTGCCCGAGCCGCCACGTCATGGTCGCACCATCGTTATCGGCGCAGGCAAAGGCGCTGCGGCCATGGCTCACACCGTTGAGCAACACTGGAAAAGCGAATTATCGGGGCTGGTCGTCACGCGTTATGGTCATGGCGTCCCCTGCCAGAAAATTGAGGTCATCGAAGCCGCACATCCCGTCCCCGATAGCGCCGGGCAGCAAGCAGCAGCGCGGATTTTACACATGGTGCAGGGTTTAACAAAAGACGATCTGGTGCTGTGCCTGATTTCCGGCGGTGGCTCTGCTTTACTGGCTCTGCCCGCAGAAGGCATCACGCTGGAACAAAAACAAGCCATCAACAAAGCGCTGTTGAAAAGTGGCGCGGCCATCAGCGAAATGAATTGCGTGCGCAAACATCTGTCCGCAATTAAAGGTGGCAGATTAGGATTAGCCTGCGCACCGGCAAGAGTCATCACCTTGATGATTTCGGATGTGCCGGGCGATGACCCCGCCATCATTGCCAGCGGCCCGACGCTGCCGGACGACACCACCTGTGCCGATGCGCTCGCTATTTTGCGCAAATACGCGATTGCGATTCCTGACAATATCGAAACCCATCTGCAGTCCGGGCAGGGAGAAACACCAAAATCCAGCGACCCACGTTTTGCCCGCCACGAACACCACATCATCGCAACCGCACAGCATGCGCTGGATGCTGCGGCGTATCACGCCAGAACCATGGGCATCGCAGCGCATATCTTATCGGACGGCATCGAAGGCGAAGCGCGTGATATCGGCCAGATGCATGCCGCGCTGGCGCTGCAAGTCGCCCGTAAAAGCCAGCCGTTTCCACGGCCTTGCGTCATTTTATCCGGCGGCGAAACCACGGTAACCGTACGCGGTAATGGCCGCGGTGGTCGTAATGCAGAATTTTTACTCAGTCTTGCCATTACGCTCAACGGCCACCCAAACATTTATGCACTGGCCTGCGATACGGACGGCATCGATGGCTCGGAAGACAATGCCGGTGCCTGCTATGAGCCCGCATCTGCGCAGCGGGCAATGACACTCAATTTATCGCCGAAAAAAATGTTAGAGAACAATGATGGCTACGGCTATTTTTCCGCTCTGGGCGATTTGATCGTCAGCGGGCCAACACGCACGAATGTCAATGATTTCAGAGTAATTTTGGTTTTGTGAATGCGGCAGTCGCATTTATAATGTCGGCCGAATACTCAACATGCGGTTTTCATGATAATTCCTGCACAACAAGCCTCTTAATCTGAGGGCATTGTTCTTGCTTAAAGCTAGTGTTAATTAAGCATTCCTGATGTAGTTAATGATGCAGTAACAATGAGATAACGAGCAACAGATGGCGGGCAGGATATTGGTTAAATACGTGGATAAATAAGGGCGTCCACTCCATGCCAACCCGACGTCTGCTTGTCCCGTCATTCGTCATTGATCAGGATTTATAAAAACCACACCCATGTTCACCAGCACTCCAGCCGTTTTTTCCATAGAAAGGTCATTGTGACTTCTATCGCAGCACCGCTATCGTCGAGGTTAGCACTGTCTGATATCTGTAAAAGCTATCCCTCTGTCGTCGCCAACGATCATATCAATCTCAGCGTTGCTCCCGGCGAAATCCATGCGGTACTGGGCGAGAACGGTGCGGGTAAATCAACGCTGATGAAAATCATTTTCGGCGCGGTCAAGCCCGACTCTGGCAAAGTGCTGTGGAATGGTCAGGAAGTGAAAGTAGCAACGCCACAAGATGCGCGCAAACTCGGCATCTCCATGGTGTTTCAGCATTTCTCTCTGTTTGATACGTTAACCGTGACAGAGAATATCGCCCTCGGCCTGGATGCCGGGACAGATATGACGAAGCTGGCAGAACAAATCCGCCAGACTGGTGAAAACTATGGCCTAGAGCTGGAACCACACCGGCATGTTCACACCTTATCGGTCGGTGAACGTCAGCGCGTGGAAATTGTGCGTGCCCTGCTGACGCATCCGCAATTATTAATTCTGGATGAACCAACCTCAGTCCTGACGCCGCAAGCAGTACAAAAATTATTTATCACCCTGCGCAAAATTGCAGCAGAAGGCTGCAGCATTTTATATATCAGCCATAAGCTCGATGAAATCCGTGAACTGTGCCATTCGGCGACCGTGATGCGCATGGGCAAAGTGACAGGCCATTGCGATCCGCGCGAGGAAACAGCAGCCAGCCTGTCGCGCATGATGATCGGCGACGCCGTTCAGCATCACCCGCATGATGCAAGCATACAAAAAGGACCATTGCGACTGCAGATAGAGCGACTCAGCCTGCCGAAAGCGCATGCATTTGCGACGGCATTAGAGCAGATTGACCTGAGCTTGTTTGGCGGTGAAATCGTTGGTATCGCGGGGGTTTCCGGTAATGGTCAGCAGGAGTTACTGGCGGCCTTGTCCGGTGAAGACCGCCGTCCGGCGGCGCAGATGATACAACTCAAAGGCAAAGCTGTCGGCCGTTACGGCCCGGAAGCACGGCGCGAACTGGGACAAAGTCTGGTGCCAGAAGAACGCCTGGGGCGTGGCGCAGTACCCGAACTCAGCCTGACGGATAACATGCTGTTGTCGCAGCAAAAAGCGCCTTTTGTACGCCACGGTATGATCAATTTTAAACACACGATACAAGCTGCCAGCGACATCATCGGCCGTTTTCGCGTGAAAGCCTCAGGGCCCGCGGCAGCCGCACGCAGTTTATCCGGTGGGAATTTGCAGAAATTTATTGTCGGTCGCGAAATTATGCGGCATCCCGATGTGTTCATCGTCGCACAACCGACGTGGGGCGTGGATGTCGGCGCTGCCGCCCAGATTCACGGTGAAATACGTCAGTTGAAACAGGCAGGCTGCGCGGTGCTGGTGATTTCCGAAGAATTAGATGAATTATTTGAGTTGTGCGATCGCATGTATGTTATTGCCAAAGGGCGTTTGTCACCCTCGGTGGCAACGACAGACGCCAGCAGAGAACAGATAGGATTATGGATGAGCGGTTTATGGGAAGATCAGGCGACAGCTAAGCAAGAGGCCGAGCATGTTTAAACTGGAATTACGTCCTGCCTCTTCACGGGTGATGGCTTATTTCTCACCGGTATTCGCCCTGTTGCTGACGGTCTTTTTTGGTGGCCTGCTGTTTCTCGCGCTCGGTAAAAATCCGCTGACCGCCTTGCAGGTATTTTTGCTGGAACCTTTACGTAACGCATCGACCATCGCTGATTTATTACTAAAAACCACGCCACTGGTGCTGTGCGCGCTGGGCCTGTCGGTCTGTTACCGCGCGAATATCTGGAATATCGGTGCCGAAGGTCAGTTGATTGCTGGCGGCCTTGCCGCTGGTGCCACGATTTTGTTTTTTGATCAGGGCACACCTGGCATTTCGAATATTTCCGGCGGTCTGGTGTTGTTACTGGCAACGCTGGCGGGTATTGCCGGTGGTGCCGCATGGGCATCTGTCACCGCCTTATTGCGCGACCGTTTTAATGCGAATGAAATTCTGGTGTCGCTGATGCTGACCTATATCGCGCAGTTATTGCTGATGTATGCAGTCAACGGCCCGTTGAAAGATCCGAACGGAATGAACTTTCCGCAATCAAAAGTTTTTTCCAGCGAATTTCTGTTGCCACATATCTTCCATGGCAGTCGTTTACATATAGGCTTTCTGGTGATGCTGGTTGCCAGCGGCGGCATGGCGATTTTTATCTATCGCAGTTTTGCGGGTTTTCGCTTAACCGTCGGTGGGCTCGCACCGCTGGCCGCCCGTTATGCCGGTTTTTCCAGTCGCAAGGCTTTATGGACTTCGCTGTTGATTTCCGGCGGATTCGCGGGCATGGCTGGTGCATTTGAAGTCGCCGGCCCTATCGGTCAGGTGCTGCCGTCGATTTCGCCCGGATATGGCTTTGCCGCCATTATCGTTGCCTTCATCGGTCGCTTAAATCCTATCGGCACCATTTTTGGCGGACTGGTGCTGTCTCTGTTTTACCTCGGTGGTGAAATGGCGCAGTCGCGTCTCGGTCTGCCCTCAGCGATTACCGGCCTGTTTCAGGGCATGCTGTTATTCATGTTGCTGGCCTGTGACACCTTAATCAATTACCGCCTGCGCTGGAAGAAATAAGCATGGAAAATTTTGCTGCTCTGATTGCTGCGTCAATCAATTCTGGTACACCACTGCTGATCGCTGCCTTGGGTTTGCTGATCAATGAACGCGCAGGTGTGCTCAATCTTGGTGCCGAAGGCATGATGCTGGTCGCTGCGATTGTCGGCTTTGCGGTTGCTCATCAGACCAATGTCCCGGCACTTGGTTTTGTCGCAGGTGCGCTTGCAGGAATGCTGATGTCCAGCCTGTTTGCATGGCTGACACTGGTACTGACCACCAACCAGGTAGCGACGGGTCTGGCATTATCGATTTTTGGTGCCGGACTATCGGCGTTTATCGGGCAATCTTTCGTCGGGCAATCCTTACCAGCGGGCGCGCATGATATTCCATTTTTATCGGAATTGCCGTTTCTCGGTAAGGCGTTATTTGACCAGCACTGGGCCGTGTATTTCAGCCTGTTGTTATGTGTCGGCATCATCTGGTTCTTATATCGCACCCGCGCCGGGCTGGTGTTGCGCGCCGTTGGTGAATCACCGGAATCTGCGCATGCTCTCGGATATCCAGTCAGAAAAATCCGCTACGGTGCGCTGTTATTCAGCGGTGCCTGCTGCGGTATTGCAGGCGCCTATCTGTCGGTAGTCTACACACCAATGTGGGTGGAAGGTCTGGTCGCAGGACGCGGCTGGATTGCCCTTGCACTGACCACGTTCGCCACCTGGCGTCCGGCACGCGTCTTGCTGGGTTCCTTACTGTTTGGCAGCGTGACTATCCTGCAGTTTCATTTTCAGGCGATCGGTATTGCGGTTCCTTCACAAATTTTATCGACACTACCTTATGCAGCAACGATACTTGTGTTGGTACTGATTTCACGTAATCCGGATTGGATACGCCTGAATATGCCAGCATCACTGGGAAAACCTTTCCGCCCCTGAACCGGACAGATGGTTCACGCTGTACCGTTTTCTGAAAACCTTATTTTTTGTTCACCGAAGGAAGCTCATTATGAAAATTTCCCGTAGAAAAACACTGGTGGCAGCAATGTCACTGGCGGTCTTTGGCCTTGCCGCTTGCGGCAAAAAAGAAGAAGCAAAACCTGAAGCGGCACCAGCTAGTACGGTTGCCGCAACGTCAGCAGCTGAACCTTTAAAAGTCGGCTTCATCTATGTTGGCCCAGTCGGCGACGCAGGCTGGACTTATGCCCACGATGCGGCACGCAAACAGGTCGAAGCTAAATTCGGCGACAAAGTAAAAACCACGTTTGTCGAAAATGTACCGGAGAGCGCTGCTGACGCTGAACGCGTAATTCGCGATCTGGCAACACAAGGTAACAAGGTGATTTTCGGCACCACCTTCGGTTACATGGAAGCGATGCTGAAAGTCGCGAAAGATTTTCCTGATGTGAAATTTGAACACGCAACAGGCTACAAAACGGCAGACAATCTTGCGCAATACGATGTCCGTACTTATGAAGGCGCTTATCTGGCGGGTATCGCTGCCGGTAAATTGAGCAAATCCGGCAAACTGGGCGTGGTCGCTTCCGTACCAATTCCAGAAGTGCTGCGTAACATCAACGCATTTACTCTTGGTGCACGTGCCGTGAATCCTAAAGCAACGACCAAGGTTGTATGGGTTAACAAATGGTTTGATCCGGGCAAAGAACGCGAAGCAGCAACGACACTGGTTGGTCAGGGTGTTGATGTACTGATGCAAAACACTGATTCTGCTGCAGTTGTACAGACAGCAGAAGAAAAAGGTGTGGTGGCTTTCGGCTGGGATAGCGACATGACCAAATTCGGTCCGAAAGCGCATGCTGCAGCGTCGGTGATCGACTGGAGCGGCTACTACATCAAGCGCGTTGGCGAAGCGATGGAAGGCAAATGGAAATCAGAAACCACCTGGTGGGGTCTGAAAGAAAACATGATAGACCTGAAAGCATTCAATGCGAATTTATCCGATGATGTGAAAAAACTCATCGCTGAAAAACGTCAGGGTGTGATTGATGGCACAGCGCCAATCTGGAAAGGTCCGATCAAAGACAACACAGGCAAAGAAGTGCTGGGTAAAGATGTCGTTGCTGACGACAAGTTCCTGCACGAAATCAAGTTCTATGTTGAAGGCGTGGATGGCAAAGTACCAGGCTGATCTGCTTCTGCTCACATAGTCAAATAAAAACGTCGCCCGGTGCTACACCCGGCGACGTTTTTTTATCTGCGCCCCGTCTCAGGCGTAGACTTCACCGGCGGCCTCGGCCACTATACGGCGCAGCCATTGCACTTCAGCTGCCGCATGTACCCGCTCGTGCCACAACATGAAGAACTGCATCTTTGGCATCGCAATCGGCATCGCTAATATTTCTATCGGCCAGTCTTTCGCACACTGAACAGCAAAGCTGCGGCTGGTGGTGAAAACCAAATCCGTTTTCGACAAGATGTACGGCACCATGCCGAAATACGGTATGGTCATCTGTATCTTACGTTTCAGTCCCTGCTCCGCCAGCGCCGTATCAATAATGCTGCGGTGCCCCATCATGTAAGGCGTCGGTGCCAGATGTGCCATTTCCAGATAATATTTCAGCGACAATCCTTTGCCGACAACGGGATGCTTGCGATTCACCATGCAAACGACGTCGTCTTCAAACAACTGCGCGATATGCAAATGCGGCGGTAAATCAGGCCAGTTACCGATCACGCAATCCAGCTCTCCACTTTCCAGCGCGGCGGCATAATCAAAACCGGCATTCAGTGCATGCACAACCAGAACTGCGTGAGGTGCAAGTTCTCTTACTTTTTCCATCACCAGAGGAATCAGTAACACACTGAGATAATCAGGCGCACCGAGATGAAATACCCGTTCGCTGGTCGCCGCGACAAATGCCGGTGGTGGGCTGGCAATGCTTTCCAGCAGACTCAGCCCCTGACGCGCCAATAGCAGTAACTCCTGCCCGCGTTCGGTCGGCGTCATGCCATTTTTACCGCGCACCAGAATTGCATCGCCGGTGATATCCCGTAAACGTTTCAGCATATTGCTGATGGCGGGCTGCGATTGCCCCAGTTTCATTGCGGTACGCGTGACGCTGCGTTCGCTCAGCAAGGTATGCAATACCCGCAGCAAATTCGCGTCGAGCTGATCAACCGGGCGCCCGCTCATGCCAGTAACTCCGTCAGCACCTTGCCGTCGACAAACACTTTCATTTCTCCAGGGGCAAACTGCGTCCAAATTTCGTCGCTGGTCAGCGGTTCGGTGACAATCACCGCCACTCTGTCATCCGGTGTGGTGACCTCAGCAAAATCAACCGTTACCTGCTCATCCGATAAATTCGCCGTCGTGAACGGATACTGCCGGATGATGTAATGTAGTTTGGTTGAACAATGAGTAAACAATGCCTCACCGTTTGAGAGCATCATATTGAATGTACCAAATGCGGCAATTTCGCTGGCAATCCCGCGCAGAAACGAAGTCAGCTCGGGCAATGCCGGTAAAGCCCCTCCAAACCGGCGGCGCATTTGCTGCAGGATGTAGCAAAATGCACGTTCACTATCAGTCGTCCCCACCGGTAAAAAACTGCCATCGAGTTCAGGTGCAAATTCTTTCAGGTCGCCATTATGGGCAAATACCCAATAACGTCCCCAGCATTCACGCACAAACGGATGGCAGTTTTCCAGCATGACTTCACCTTGTGTCGCCTTACGGATATGTGCAATCACATTTTTTGACTGGATCGGTAAACGTTTGATCAGATCAGCCACCGGTGAGCTGACGGCGGGCTGATGATCGACAAAATGACGTACACCATTGCCCTCAAAAAAAGCGATGCCCCAGCCATCTTTATGCTCGTCGGTACGTCCGCCGCGCGTCGCAAAACCCGTGAAACTGAACACGATGTCGGTCGGGGTATTGCAGTTCATTCCTAATAATTGACACATGATGCAAACAGAAAAATTCGGTATCCGCACACCTTAACATAGGCATACTTATTTATGCTCCCGGGCGATGTATATTCAGACTGCGATTGTCAGCTTGCTGCTAACAAGTGTTAGTAGATTTCAACAGCGCAGCAAGAAGCTGCAACAGTGATCCAACTGATCAGATAGTTTCCTCTATGATAAGGAAAAAGATTAAAATAAACATGTATTTACTTCTACATAAAGAACAACAAACTTACCGTTTCTATCCATCCTGAAATACAGACACCTGAAGCAAAGCATGATCAATACATTCGGTATCAGTGCGGTTTTGTCAGCCATTCCTGAGCTGAAATCGGTCGCCCCTGCGAACTATCCGCGCTTGCTGGCAGAAGCAGAAAAGACGTCCTTTTCTACACAATGGAGCCATTGGCGAGCCGTCTTTGTCGGCATCCTGGTCTGTATTTTTTATATTTTTCCGTCAACAACCTCGTCTGGCGGTTCGTTCATGTTGCAGACATTTGTCCAAGTAGGATTTGCATGGATCATATTGTTTTTGTGCGACTACTTTTATTTGCGCATACTCAGAAATGCGGTGCTGGTGGAATTAAACAAAGTGGTGTGATGCTGCCCGTCGTCATCGACAGCGAGCATATTCAGTCAACCGGTATTCATCACTACCACGTCCTATTGGCAAAGCGCTCTGCCAGAAAATCCAGTAAAGCCCTTACCGCTGGCGACAAATGTTTGCGTGACGGGTATAGCGCATAGATAGACATGTCGGGCAATTGCCATTCGGGCAGCACCACTTGCAGACTTCCGTCTTCCAGATGCGGTTTTGCCAGATAAACAGGTTGCAGCGCAATCCCCCCGCCTGCCTGCGCAGCGCACAACAATGCGCTTGCTTCATTGGCGCTGAAATAGCTGCTGATTCTGACGGATACCAGTTCCTCCCCGCGCCTGAGAGTCCACACACTTTTACCAAAATTGGCATAGCTGAGGCCACGGTGTGCCGCCAGTTCGGCTGGTGTCTGTGGCATACCATGAGCACGAAGATACGCGGGAGACGCAACCAGAACTGAAGAGCACGGTGCCAGTACCCGCCCTATCAGACTGGGATCAGGTTCAGCGCTGATGCGAATAGCCAGATCTATGCGGGCATCGACCAGATTCAGCGCGCCTTCACTGATGTTCAGATCAATTTTTAGCTGCGGATAGCGTTTCAAAAATTCCACAATCGCTGCCGCGATCTGCGCATAGGCAAATGACATGCTGCAAGTAATGCGCAACTGCCCCCTCAATTCGCCTTCGTGGCTGCCGGTTTCTTCTTCCATGTTTTCCATCAGCGCCATCATTTGCTCACTGCGCCGTAAACAGTTTTCACCGGCATCGGTCAGCGTCACGCGTCGCGTCGTCCGTTGCAGCAGACGTGCGCCCAGCCATTGTTCGAGCTCACTGACGTAGCGCGTGACCATCGCACGCGACATATCGAGCTTGTCAGCAGTTGCCGTAAAACTGCCACTCTTTGCCACCTCGGTAAACACTTGCATTGCAATCAGTCTATCCATCATTAGCTCATTTTATGAAACAGTTATGCGCACTTTAGCGTATTTATCTGTACAAATACTGAAACTATAGTAGCTACCTGTACTGCAAAACAGTTTTTTTAATCCTCAACAGGAGTTCACCATGATCCGCACATCCATCGTCGCCGCATCTCTCGCCATCGCTTTCACCTCTGCACACGCAGCACAACCGCTGCAAGTGAAGGTGTACAACGCGGACGGCAATAGTTTTAACGTTAATTCAACCCTGGTGTATGGCGAGAAAGATGCGATGGTCATTGACGCCGGCTTTACCCGCGCAGACGCACTGCGTATTGCCGCCAATGTACTCGATAGTGGAAAACAATTGACGACCATCTATGTCAGTCAGGCTGATCCCGATTACTACTTTGGTGTGGAAACGCTGAAAGAAATATTTCCTCAGGCTGACGTCGTAACGACTCCGGCTGTGCTGGAGAAGCTGATGCCGAAACTAGCAGGTAAAGTCGCATTCTGGGGACCTAAAATGGGCGCAAATGCACCGCGCAAACCAGTGGTACCGCGAGCATTGTCAGGTAATACGCTGACGCTGGAAGGGCAAACCATTGAGATCCGCGGCACACAAGGCGTACTGGCGCACCGCCCGTATACCTGGATTCCGTCCATTAAAGCCATTGTCGGTAACATCGGTGTTTTCGGTCAGATGCATGTCTGGACAGCAGACACACAAACCGCAGCAGAGCGTGCCGCCTGGGTCGCACAACTGGATGAAATGGCGGCGCTGAAACCTGAAATCGTCGTGCCCAGCCACATGCAATCAGGAACAAAAATCGATATCAGCGACATCACGTTCACTAAAGATTATCTGCAAACATTTGAGAAAAAACTCGCGACCAGCAGCAATAGTGCAGAGCTGATCAATGCAATGAAGCAGGCCTATCCGCAGATCAGCGCTGGTAGTATGTCGCTGGACATCGGCGCCAAGGTCAACAAAGGCGAAATGAAGTGGTAAGGAGAATGCAACATGAAAACGACAATCACCTATTTGTTTGATCCCTTGTGTGGCTGGTGTTACGGTGCGGCACCGATGATAGGAAAGCTGAGCGAACAAAGCGATATCACGCTGGTGCTGGCACCATCAGGCCTGTTTTCGGACAGCGGCGGACGCGTCTTGGATGCGGCGTTTGCTGGTTACGCATGGTCAAATGATCAGCGTATCGAAAAACTCACAGGACAACGCTTTACTCCGGAATACCGCTCGCACATTCTGAGTAAGCCGGGTAGCCGGTTCAATTCGGCAGCAGCAACCATGGCGCTCAGCGCGGTTGCGATGAGCGCACCGGAAAGGGAACTCGACGCACTCAGGCTGTTACAGGAAGCCCGTTATCTGTACGCACAGGACACCTGCGATTGGTCTGTCGTGACCACCGTTTTACGCAATAACAATTTTAATCGTGCTGCAGACAATCTGACATCACCCGACGATGCCCTGCGCGACCGTCACCGGAAGCGTATCCGCAACGCACAGGAAATGATGCACAGTTTCGGCGTACAAGGAGTACCGGCGTTGATTATCAGCGATGGACAGAGTAGCCGTCTGCTCAGAAGTAATGCACTGTACACCAGCTTTGATACCCTGCTCAGCGACATTGCGGCAGTGTGACGCAAATCATTCCGCTCATCACCATAAAAAAAGCTGACCGTTTGGTCAGCTTTTTTAGCTTTGTATCAGAACAAATTACCCCAACACGGCGATTACAGATCATTCTGCCGTCAAGAACTGTCGGTCTACTTTCCTATACAGAAACGCGAGAAAATCACACCCAGCAAATCGTCCGACGTGAATTCACCGGTGATGCTGTTGAGGCGATCTTGTGTCAGGCGCAGTTCTTCGGCGAATAAATCCAGCGACTGATCATTTTGCGCGGCGTATTCAGCCGCATTTTGCAGATGTTCATGTGCTTGCTTCAACGCAATCAGATGCCGTTCGCGGGCCAGATATAAGGATTCACCCGTCTGCTGCCAACCAGCGATGCGCAATAACTCCTTGCGCAACAGATCGATGCCGATATGCTCAGAGGCGGACAGATAAATATGCGTCGCATCATCCATAGAATCAACGCTGGCATGATGACCAGAGAGATCAATCTTATTCCAGACGCGAATCACCGGAACACCATCAGGAAAGCGGGCGACAATGGCTTCGTCAGCGCGGGTCGGGCCGCGGCTGGCATCCAGCAGATGCAAAATCACATCGGCCTTTTCAACCTCAGCCCAGGTGCGCTCAATGCCAATACGCTCAACCGTATCAATGGCATTCACGATGCCGCCCGGCTCTGCATCATCATGCTCATGCCGGATACCTGCGGTGTCGATGATATTCAACGGTATGCCTTCGATGTGGATGGTTTCCGTCACTTTATCGCGGGTCGTGCCGGCAATCGGTGTGACGATTGCCACATCATCACCAGCCAGCGAATTAAGTAAAGAAGATTTACCGACATTAGGCTGCCCGGCCAGCACCACATTCAAACCCTGACGCAGTAATGCGCCCTGCGCGGCCTGTTCGAACACTTTTTGCAAAGCGCTCTGTATCACCGATAGCTGACCTCGTGCATTTGATTTTTCGAGAAAATCGATTTCTTCCTCAGGAAAATCCAGTGTCGCCTCGACCAACATACGCAGATGCACGACCTTCTCCACCAAGGCATGAATCACTTTAGAAAATGCGCCGGACAAGGATTGCGAAGCCGATTTCGCAGCAGCTTCGGTCGATGCTTCAATCAGATCGGAGACGGCCTCTGCCTGCGCCAGATCGAGTTTGTCATTCAAAAAAGCGCGTTGTGTGAATTCACCCGGCTCTGCCAAGCGCAGACCAGATTCTTTACCAGCTTCCAGACAGCGACTCAGTAACATTTGCATGACGACCGGGCCGCCATGTCCTTGCAACTCAATCACGTCTTCGCCGGTATACGAATGCGGCGCTTTGAAATACAGCGCGATGCCCTGATCAATGACCGTGCCATCCGCTTGCGTAAAAGGCAGATAAGTTGCGTGACGGGGTTTTAACTGGATGCTGCCAAACAACGCTGTCATTACGGCAGCCAGATTTTTACCGGAAATCCGCACAACTCCGATGCCTCCGCGTCCGGGGGCAGTGGCAATGGCGGCGATGGGAATAGGATCGTAAGTCATGTTGAAATTCTATCTGTGCTTGCACTCTTCAAGTGCAGAATTGTCTGAATAGCTGTGACTGAAATGCGACAAGCTGAAGGTACGTCTTGCAGCCTGAACATCGTTGCAGCGATAAAAAAAGCCCGCACGACGCGGGCTTTTTTCTGGTGTGACGTTAAGCCTTGTGCTCAGGTGGAATCAATTTATTGTTGATCACCCATTGCTGACCTATCGACAGAATATTATTCACGACCCAGTACAGTACCAGACCGGATGGGAAGAAGAAGAACATGACGGAAAATGCTAACGGCATGAACATCATCATCTTCGCCTGCATAGGATCTGCTGGTGCCGGATTGAGCTTGGTTGTGATGTACATCGAGATCGCATAAATCACCGGCAAAATGAACAGCGGATCAGGTGCGGTCAGATCAGTGATCCAGCCCATCCACGGCGCGCCGCGCATTTCCACACTGGCTTGCAATACCCAGTACAGGGCCAGGAAAATCGGCATCTGGATCAGGATAGGGAAGCAGCCGCCAAGCGGATTGATCTTCTCAGTTTTGTACAACTCCATCATCGCCTGATTCATTTTTTGCGGATCGTTTTTATAACGCTCGCGCACTGCCTGCATCTTCGGTGTAACCACTTTCATTTTCGCCATACTGCGATAGCCAGCCGCTGACAATGGGAACAAGGCCAGTTTGATTGCAATAGTGAAGGCAACGATAGTCCAGCCCCAGTTACCAATCAGACCGTGTATCAACTCCATCAGACCAAACAATGGTTTAGCGATAATTGCCAGGATGCCGTAGTCTTTCACCAGCTCTAAACCTGGAGCAATTTTTTCTAATGTGGCAGTCGATTGCGGACCAGAATATAAAACAGCATCACTAGATTTGCTTGCACCCGGAGCGATACTACCCAGCGGCAATACTGTGCTGACTGAGAAGACATTCTCTTTCACTTGTTCCGTACGGAACTCACGCGCCCCCTTGTCGTGCGGTACAAATGCAGAAACAAAGAAATGCTGTATCACTGCAACCCAGCCGTTATCGGCTGATTTCGCATGGCTGTTGTTGCTGCTGCCGGCCAGTTCTTTTTCCGCTTTATGAATTTTTTCAAAATCCAGTTTCTGGAATTTTTCAGCATCGGTATAGATTGCCGGTGCATAAAATTCACTTGGGCCGGTGAACATCGAGCCGCCATCTGGTTTTGTGCCATCGTGAATTAACTGCAAGTACAGTGATGGAGTAATCGCCGCTGTGCTGTTGTTGCTGACCGTATGTTGAACGCCGACTGCGTAATCACCTTTTTTGAAGGTAAAGGTTTTCGTCAGTTTCACACCATTCTGTTCTGACTCCAGCACCAATTGAACGCTGCTATCTGCATCCAGCGTACGTTTGCCTGGTTTCGCAACAAACACAGATTTATGGTTAGGAAACGCACCGTTGATCAGGCCAGTCTGCGCCAGATAAATCCGCTTGTCACCCGCATCAAACAGAACAACATTTTTGTGATTTTCTGTCTTTTCTTTCAAGCCAACGGCTTCCAGAAACGGCGTGTAGAAATGCTCGTGTTTAGCGTCCTCTTTGTATTTCAACAATTCAAGACGTCGAACCTCACCACCCAGCGTGTCGATATCGGCTTTCATCACGTCAGTCGTGATCGTGATGATCTCGCTCTTGACAGGAGCAACGGCAGGGTTATTCGCAGAGACCGGAGCGCCATTTGCACTGACTGCCGGTGTTGGTGCGGCCACAGCGGAGGCAGAAGCCGGAGCATTGGCATTTTTACTTTGCTGCGTGGTCGCGGAAGGAAAAAACATGGACGATTTGCCATTGTGGCGCATCCAGTTGTCCCACAGGAGCAACAGCGACATAGAGAAAATAACCCACAGGACGGTACGTTTGATATCCATTTGTGTATGTCAGGAAAGGTGTGAGGAATGACCAGTGTCGCCAGTATGATCGTGGCAACACTTGTCGGATGTGGGGACGGTCTTATTTTTTTCACCGGCAGGTGGAACATTATCCACGCCACCAGGATGCCAGGGATGACATTTGCACAGGCGTTTGCCGGCTAAATAACTTCCCTTAACGGCACCATGCAGCTGAATCGCCTCTGCTGCATATTCAGAACAACTGGGGTAAAAACGACAATTCTGCCCCAACATAGGACTGATTGCGTACTTATAAAAGCGTAGCAACAGGAGCAGCAGTGTTTTCATATCAGCCAGCCTTACAAGCAGGCGCAGCGAACAGACGCACGATTTCCGCCCGCAGCTCACGTTTGAGCTGGGCAGTTGTCGCAGGACCGTCTTTGCTGTTCACTGGTCTGGATAAGCGCACAATACAATCCACGTTTTGCAACGCTGAGCACCGGAAGATCTCACGCGTGACGCGCTTGATCGTGTTGCGTGTCACCGCCCGGGGCGCAAAGCGCTTGGCAGCAACAACACCCAGACGAGCGTGCGGCAAATCATTGGTTCTGGCATACAGCACAAAATGCGGCGTTTTTTGTACGGGGCGCAAACGAAAAACGGATGAAAACTCATCCGTTTTAACGATGCGACGAACGCGGGCAAAATCTGCACCGCCTGCATCTGCCTGAACTGGGTCAGTTAAATGATTGATCATGCGATTTCAGCCAGAGCTGCCGCAGACCAACAATTTAAAATCAAGCTGCCAGGCGTTTACGGCCTTTGGCACGGCGTGCGTTCAGAACAGCGCGGCCACCGCGGGTTGCCATACGTGCGCGGAAACCGTGGGTGCGCTTGCGGCGAACGACGGAAGGTTGGTAAGTACGTTTCATGTTGGTCTCGCTATTTGAGCAATAAAAAAAATCGGAATTACGGGTAAAGGCTTGCGTTTAATTGACGTCAGGCTTTTCACCTTTACTGCCCCAAAACCGCTGCTCATGGCTTGTTGCATGTCGTAAAAACGATGCACCATCCAATAAAAGAGGGTAGGGAACCCTGAATTAGACACCATTTTTAGCTTACGTGTCAATCACTTAGCACAAAATTTAATCAAAGCCCGTTTACGTACGGTCGTGCGTAGGGAAGAATAAATTTAATCTCAAGGCTGTGGATAACTCTTGCAGTCGCGGTTAAAATAGAGGATTAGCGCGGCACCGGTTTATGCCTTTAAGGCAACTTTTTTGATCTGACTCAGATACAATGAGTTCAAAAAGGATAAAAGAAACTGTTGCGAAATTCGTCTGCGTTCACTCAACTACAAGCGCCGTTCCGGCTTCCGGATGGCAGACTGATTTCGCAATCGCTTCATAGATTCGGCACCGCGCATTTGCATTTTATACATTAAAGTCATACATGGAAAATTTCTGGCAAGCCTGTTCGTCCCAACTTGAGCAAGAGCTTCCACCGCAACAATACAGCGCCTGGATCAAACCTCTCGTACCGCTCGACTTCGAAGAAGGCAAGCTGCGCATTGCTGCGCCCAACCGTTTTAAACTCGACTGGGTCAAAGCCCAGTTTGCTAACCGCATTTCAGAATTAGCCAATCAATACTGGGACGATGAAGTAGAAGTGCAGTTTGTACTTGATCCGCGTGGCGGCAAAAAGCCAGCCACACCCGCACCTCGAAGCAACGGTAGCGATGGTGATCATTCCACGGCCAATGTCGAAATTGTCCAAGAAGCTGTGGCTGCGCCAGAAGCATCACCAAGACGCGATCTGAGCCGCATCAATGTAGAACTGACTTTCGATAGTTTCGTTACTGGTAAAGCGAATCAACTGGCACGCGCCGCAGCGATACAGGTGGCGAATAATCCGGGCGTATCTTACAACCCGCTGTTTCTGTATGGCGGCGTCGGGCTCGGTAAGACGCATTTGATTCATGCGATAGGTAACCAGATTCTGGTAGACAACCCGAACGCGAAAATCCGCTACATCCACGCTGAGCAATATGTACGCGACGTTGTCACGGCATATCAGCGCAAGGGTTTTGATGAATTCAAACGCTATTACCATTCGCTTGATCTGCTGCTGATCGATGATATTCAATTCTTTGGCGGTAAAAGCCGTACGCAGGAAGAGTTTTTCTATGCGTTTGAAGCACTGATCGCCGCGAAAAAACAGATCATCATCACCAGTGATACTTATCCAAAAGAAATCACTGGGATGGATGACCGCCTGATTTCGCGTTTTGACTCTGGTCTGACGGTCGCCATTGAACCACCGGAACTGGAAATGCGGGTCGCGATTCTGCTCAAAAAAGCGCATTCCGAAGGTGTGCATTTTTCAGACGACGTCGCGTTTTTCGTTGCCAAGCATCTGCGCTCAAATGTGCGTGAGCTGGAAGGCGCACTGCGCAAGATTCTTGCTTACTCCCGCTTCCATGGCAAAGAAATCACGATCGATGTTGTGAAAGAAGCGCTGAAAGATTTGTTGTCGGTGCAAAACCGACAGATTTCCGTAGAAAACATCCAGAAAACCGTGGCTGACTTTTTCAATATCAAAGTCGCCGATATGTATTCTAAAAAACGTCCGGCCAATATCGCCAGACCGCGCCAGATTGCGATGTATCTGGCAAAAGAACTGACGCAAAAGAGTTTGCCTGAAATTGGTGAATTATTTGGCGGACGCGATCACACCACAGTCTTGCATGCAGTACGCAAGATCACGGCTGATCGCGCGAAAAACCCTGAGTGCAACCACGAGCTGCATGTGTTGGAACAAACGCTCAAGGGCTGATCACTGAAGCTTGAAAGTCTGGTCGGGCTAAAATAACCGAACCATCATGATGCAGAAGTGATAGCAGCAATCAAAGTATAAAGGCCTCGCCCACTTTTCGGGTCAGGCGTGAGTTTTTAAGTAGTCAGGCAGTACATAAAAAGTAATAAGAGACGAAGCAGATAAAGTCACGGGCAGAAAGCAGATCGCAAAACAAGATGCAGCAACGTGCGAGATGCGACTGCCAGTGAACTTAACTGAGGCGCCCACAAATCAGGTCCCTTATCAACAACATAAGTGAGGATATTCAAATGCAATTGGTTAAAACCCACCGGGATACCCTGCTCCGGCCTTTGCAAATTGTGAGTGGTATTGTCGAGCGTCGGCACACATTGCCGATTTTGGCCAATATCCTCATTCGCAAAGATGGCGAACAAGTGTCGTTCCTCTCGACAGACATCGAGGTGCAGATCACGACCAAAGCAGAAATCGGCTCTGGCGGCGAGAACGTTGCCACCACAGTCGCTGCGCGTAAATTGCTGGACATCTTGCGCGCCCTGCCGGATGACAATGATGTTGTCTTGAAACTGGATAACAAGCGCATGAGCGTGCAATCGGGCAAATCCCGTTTCTCGTTGCAGACGCTGGCAGCAGAAGAATTTCCTACAGTGGCGCAGGCTGAGCACTTCAATGCCAGCGTGAACCTGCCACAAAAGACACTGAAGCACTTGTTCAACATGGTGCATTTCTCCATGGCGCAACAAGATATCCGTTATTACCTGAATGGTCTGTTGCTGGTGGTCGACGGCAAGAACGTCATCGCCGTTGCCACTGATGGTCACCGTCTGGCGTATTGCCAGGTCGAAGTCGAACAAGAATTTCCACGCCACGAAGTCATCATTCCGCGCAAAACCATCATTGAATTGCAGCGCTTGCTGGAAGACAAAGATGATCCTGTGCAGATCGACATCGCGAATAACCAGGTCAAACTGACGTTTGCCGATATCGAGTTGATTTCTAAACTGGTCGAAGGCAAATTCCCTGACTTCAACCGCGTGATTCCTAAAGGTTACAAAAACAATTTCACTCTGGGTCGTGAACAATTGCTGCGCTCTTTACAACGCGCCGCGATCATGACCAGCGACAAGTTTAAAGGCGTGCGCTGCGTCATCATCCCTGGCAGCATGCAGATCTTGTCGACCAATGCCGATCAGGAAGAAGCGATGGAAGAAATTGAAATCGACTACGGTGGTGATAACGTCGATATCGGTTTCAATGTCAGTTATCTGCTGGATGTATTGAATAACCTGAAGTGCGAGCAAGTCAACATTGCTTTGGGCGATTCAAATTCATCTGCACTGATCACCATTCCTGACAACACCGACTTTAAATACGTCGTGATGCCAATGCGAATCTGATTTGCTCTGCCCCTTCTTCTGTCCGCAGAAGAAGGGTTGGGGATGAAAGCACCGTCATCACGCCGCATCCTGCGCAGTCTTGCTGATCCGCGTTTCGCTCTGCCTTCACCCCGCCCTCTTACACCTACGCAAGAGGGAGTTAACACCCTTGAACACGCAGTAAACACAACAGAAGGTAGCCATGTCCGATAACAACCAAGACAATACTCCAGCCCAAGCCGCCAGTTCAGCGCAATACGGCGCATCCTCCATCCAGATTCTGGAAGGCCTGGAAGCCGTGCGTAAGCGCCCCGGCATGTACATTGGCGATACCTCGGACGGCACCGGCTTGCATCATCTGGTATTCGAAGTTTTAGATAACTCGATTGACGAATCGCTGGCAGGACACTGTACCGAGATCAACGTTGCGATTCACACCGACAATTCCATCTCCATTACCGATAACGGTCGCGGCATTCCGACCGGCATCAAATGGGACGATAAGCACGAACCAAAACGCAGCGCCGCCGAAATCGTCATGACCGAATTGCATGCAGGTGGTAAATTCGATCAGAACTCGTACAAAGTATCCGGTGGTTTGCATGGTGTCGGTGTTTCCTGCGTGAATGGCTTGTCCAAATTACTGAAGCTGACGATACGCCGCGATGGCAAAGTTCACACCATGGAATTTGTCCGTGGTGTTCCGCAAAACCGTGAACTTGAAACGGTTGATGGTGTTCTCACTTCCCCGATCAAAGTCATCGGTGACACTGACAAACGCGGCACCGAAGTCCATTTCTGGGCAGATGAAGAAATCTTCACGCATGTTGAATTTCATTACGAGATCCTCGCAAAACGTATCCGCGAACTCTCATTCCTGAATAACGGCGTACGCATCAAACTGAATGATCACCGCACCGGCAAAGAAGAATTATTTGCCTTTGAAGGTGGCACCCGTGGTTTCGTTGAATACATCAACAAAAATAAATCGGTCTTGCATCCAACCATTTTCCAGGCAACTGGCGAAAAAATGTCGGATCAGGGCACCAACATCACTGTGGACGTTTCCATGCAATGGAACGATGCCTACAACGAACAAGTGCTGTGTTTCACCAATAATATTCCGCAACGCGACGGCGGAACGCATCTGACCGGTTTGCGTGCAGCGATGACGCGCGTGATCAATAAATATATCGACGAACACGAATACGCAAAGAAAGCCAAAGTCGAAGTCACCGGCGATGATATGCGCGAAGGCTTAACCTGCGTCTTGTCCGTCAAAGTACCTGAACCAAAATTCAGCTCGCAGACAAAAGATAAGCTGGTGTCTTCCGAAGTGCGCGGCCCTGTCGAAGAAATCGTCACCAAAACATTGACAGATTATCTGGCTGAAAAACCAAACGATGCCAAAATTATTTGCGGCAAAATCGTTGAAGCATCGCGCGCCCGCGAAGCGGCCCGCAAAGCCCGCGAACTGACCCGCCGCAAAGGTGTGATGGATGGTTTAGGCTTATCTTCCAAACTCGCCGACTGCCAGGAAAAAGACCCTGCCCTGTGCGAACTGTATATCGTCGAAGGTGACTCTGCGGGGGGCTCTGCGAAGCAAGGCCGTGATCGTAAATTCCAGGCGATTTTGCCATTGCGCGGTAAAGTGCTGAACGTAGAAAAAGCCCGCTTTGAAAAAATGCTGTCGAGCGAACAGATCACCACCCTGATCGCCACCCTCGGCACATCCATCGGCCCTGACGAATTCAACGCCGATAAATTACGTTATCACCGCATCATCATCATGACCGATGCCGACGTTGACGGCGCCCACATCCGCACCTTGCTGCTGACCCTGTTCTATCGCCAGATGCCACAACTGGTCGAACGCGGCCACATCTACATCGCGCAACCACCACTCTACAAAGTCAAAGCAGGCCGCGATGAACGCTACCTCAAAGACGATGCCGAAGAAGCGCAATACATGATGACCGTGGCACTGACCAACGCATCGCTGATACCAAGCACAGGCGCAGCGCCTATCACTGGCGACGCACTGGCCGAATTGGTACGTCAATACAATCTGGCCAATGCCATCATGACGCGCCTGACGCGCCTGATCGACCGCGCCGCACTGACAGCGATCATGACTGGTGTCACCCTGAATTTTGAGAGCGCAGAAAGCACCGAACAAACTGCTCAGCAAATGACCAACACCATCAATGACCCGGCGATCAAAGTGGTCGCCATCAACGATGATGTCAATGGCACCCGCACCCTGCGTGTAGAACGCCTGCATCATGGCAATATCAAAGTCAGCAATATCGAATCTGATTTCGTTGTCAGCGCCGATTACAAAGTATTGGAAAACGCGGCTGCCACATTTAAAGGCTTGTTAGGCGAAGGCGCGTTCATCCGCCGTGGTGAAGGCGAACGCGTCAAGGAAATCGCTGTGCAGGATTTCCACCACGCCATGCTGTGGCTGCGCGAAGAAGCCGAACGCGGCGTCTCCAAACAACGCTACAAAGGTCTGGGCGAAATGAACCCTAGCCAACTCTGGGAAACCACCATGGATCCAACCGTACGCCGCCTGCTGAAAGTGCAAATCGAAGACGCGATTGCAGCGGATCAGATCTTTACGACTTTAATGGGCGATGATGTTGAACCGCGTCGCGCGTTTATTGAGTCGAATGCTTTGCGGGCTGGGAATATTGACGTTTGATGTGACCGATATATAGCTTTTTTGCAAAAAAAACGCCGCAAATTAGCGGCGTTTTTTCTTACTTACCAATGCTCACCTAAATGTGCCAACTTGATTATTTTTCGCCTATATTTCGATGAGTATTTAAGACCGAAATATGCACGATTATATTTTTTTGGACTTAATTTTTGACCTCTATCATTGTGATTTAATTTCAAATGATATTCGCAATTAACTTCCTCGTATTTGCCAACTTCGTCATCTGAAGGGAAGCAATAAGTTTTCTTGTTCTTGGCTTGCCGCGTACATTCAAGGTGATGTCCAAGTCGCGATGAAGTCTCTCTTATGACAATTAAATCTTCTTCATTACTTTCAGGCTTATTCGAGATAAGATGATAAGCCTGATTTAGAGTATTAAAAGCATGACTAAACTGATCTAAATAGTCATCGTAAGTTCCAGATTTGATCGTAGTTAAAGTTTTAGAAAAATCCTCGTGAAACTGAAGATGCTCATAAATATTCTTTGCCCTTTCAACAAATTGAAACTCATTTTTAACGCCAAATTTAAATTTTTTTGAATTTTTACTGCAAACATCAAAATAATTCGCCACATGTAAATCAGAGCTTACGCCAACCCAAAAATTTTCTGTTGCAAATGCGTAATTGTAGGGGCCTTCATCATTACAGCTTTCCAACAATGTATTCAACATTTCAGCGGTATCACGATAAGACTTTCCCGCACCAATAAGTATTTCAATCTCATGCAGCCAAAAATTAATAACGCTATCGTCATAATTCGCAAGATCATAAAGTTGCTCAAAAAGTGATTTTCCACTCACTTCATACTCTAAAAAATCTTTCGCGAATTCCAAATTATTTCGCTGTGAAAGCTTAAAACTCTCAATACCCTTTTGAAATTTACTGAAAATTTCATCAAATCTAGTTGCATCAGCACCATCTTCAAATTTTGGAAAACTATGTATTGAGCCTAAAGAGGTAGAAGTCATCATATATTTCTAACCTCCTCCCCTTTCATAATTGAGCGAATGTCTTGTGCTTGCTGGTCAAAAAACCCACTTGGCCAGCTAGACAATTCACCCTTTTTACCAATTGATATCTCTGTTAAATCTGCTTTCCCATCAGATGCAGAAACAAAACAGACTTTAAATTGTCCGTCAATATACTCATTTCGCAAACGAGCGATAACTCTAATCCCATTTAATAAATGGTCACTATGTGTTTCAACAATCACTTGCACCCCTGCCAATGCAGATAAAGCTATTAAACGCCCCAAATAGCTTTGCCCTCTCGGATGCAGATGTGCTTCAGGGTTTTCAATAACTACTAAGCCTTTCGGTTTTGTGACTAAGAGCGCTGTAACTATGCCAAGTGCATAACTAAGACCAAAACCCATATTGATTGGCTTTGTCTGCAATGTGGAATTTCGTGTGCTAAAAGTTGCATGACTAATGCGCGCGCCTTCTACCAAAATAGGCGATACACTGAACCCTGGCGAAATTTCTGACATCCAAAATTCGATATTCTTAAGGATATTGTAATTTTCTGAATCCGGATGCATACGCGCATCTAACGCGTCTTTAGGAAATACTCGCCGATCATTATTTAGTAATTTGTATATAACCTCGATAGTGTATTCCCCTCTGGGGCCAACCCAATCGATAATGTCATTATTTTCATTTAGCCTAAAACTATTTCTCGGCCCAAATCTTTCAGCCTCTAAAAATTGGAATCCAACCTGGGAAAAATACCATTCACCTAACGTCGCTTGGGCACGTTGCTCTACATTTGATTGCAATTTATTGCCCAATAAGGTTTGGTCATCTACACTTGCAAAGCCATAACCAAACTGAACTGCTACGGCATCAACTGAAAAATCTAGCACTACCGCCATGTGCTCATCGCCTTCATTCACAGCATCAGTCGAGTGAATGTCTTTATAAGAACCTAGGTTAACCAATTCACCGTTTAAATGAACGTAGTCTTGAAATTTAGATTGAAAAGGTACAGCTAGTGCTTGAATGGCAGTGCTTTTACCCACCGAATTGTTGCCGCAAAAAATCGTTAACGACGAAAAACCTATTTCTAGATCTCGATAACATTTAAAATTTTCTAATTTTATTGAATTAAGCATTCGTTTCCCGTTTAATCAAAGGACTAAAAACCACGTTGACCCCGGTAGAAATTTTAATAATATTGATGAGCGCATCAAATCGGTACAGCACTGTTACTCTCTTACTAGTGGATTGGGAAATCGCATAAGCAAATCCCCTCCCTTTCTCGCTGTATACTGAGGAAGTCCAAACTGCGTATTCAATGGATTCATTTTCTACTGCCTCAAAAAAATTACTAACAAATTTTGCTTTATGAGCTCGAATTACTTCCATTTGGTCCACAGTCAAATTTGAAAAAACTGCTGTAATCAATTCAAAAAGCGGTTTACTCAATGGTTCAGACTTCCCAGAGTTGACATTTTTCCTAAATGTTGCGTCGCCAAAAATTTCTTTTGCGAACAGTAATGAATCTGCAAACTTCGTCGCCAATTTACTCAATAAAAGAGATTTTTTTACATCTTCAATTTCCCCATCATCACTCACCTCCAGAGATTCTTCATTTAATATTTTCATCGCTTTTCGCAGAAAATCGTCATAGGTTTTTTCGTTGTACGATTTAAAACCCATCAACATAAATGCAATCGCGCCTAAACAAAGCTCAAGATCTTTTTGTCGCTTCTTATTAACTACACCATTAGTTGCAATTTTAAATTGCGGAGAATTCGCAAGTAATCTTAAAAATTGAACGCTGGTCCCGAGGTGTAGAGCATTGCGTATTTCCTGTTCGCTGAGCGGAACACCGTATGTATTGATACGGTGAAACAATTCAATCACAGCTTCCTCACTCCCCTCACTTGCATCAATGATATAGGCTGTAATTTCTGATTCTTTTAACTTTCTAGCCTCAGCTCGGCTGAGCGCCGAGAATTTCTTCCCGTTAAGTGTTGGAATTTTTTCGAGATCAGTAAGTGTAAATTTATCAGAGATAAAATCTTGAATTGTCGAAAGCCGCTGCAATCCATCAATTACAACCCAGTTTCCATCACGTTTTTCACCAAAATAGAATACTGGAAGCGGCAGTCCCATTAAAATGGATTCAATGAGCTTTGACTTCATCTTCGGAAGCCAAATTCTTTCACTGCGTTGATAGGCAGGCTGCATTTCAATTTCATGAAATTGCAACCGCTCATAAAGCAAGGTCAGGGTAGGTGTTTGTCGCCTAAAAACAGGCTGATGAACATAGCTCTCTGCGCGAATTTCATCATCCAAAGATTCGTCAGTGATGTCAGATTCTTTTTCAATACCTGTAAACAAAGGCAAATCTGCCAACTCATCAAGTTTGGTGTCTTGCAATAGTGAAATTTCGGATTTGTTGTAAACCTTTGACTTTGACCCGTAATATTTCTCATCCAGAGACACTATAGCCTCTGCAATATCAGAATGTATAGATTGAAATGCAAAAGCAATATTTTCAAGCTCAGGTAAAAATTTCTCATTTGAAAATCGTTTGGCAAGAAATTTAATCTTTTCTTCCAACAACAGTACATTAGTTTTAAGGGTAAACGCTGTTTTTCCAATGTTGAACGACCGCTGCGTGTCAATCTGCTTCTTTAATATTGGTTGATCCGCTGCAAGAACTTCTTTTTGTGTACCAAGTTCATGAGTCTCACTCAGTCGAAATAGTAAATGTTTCTTGTCTGCATATTTAAAATATTCAATGTTGGGCAAATATGACAACACTGTTTCTGGCTGATTTCGACTAGAGCCTGCCCCGTATAGTGCCTGGTCAACGTTAGCGTAGCCATTTAAAATCAACTGCGTCCAAATCTCTTCTAATTCTTTGAACGATCGACTTTTTTGCTTCGACTCACCGTCTATTTGTAAATAATATTTTTCTTGTGACCGATCAAAATTAGAAATGACTATTGGCGAGGTAGTTGGGTTAATTGGCTGGAGTAATTTTCCAGTCAATTTTTCTATTTGGTCTAAGGCGTCAGCGAATTGCATATATGACAAACAATTAATTAGTGTTATTTATATCCTAACATGCAATTCGCAAATAATCTTATTTCTTAGGTGTCTCAAAATTGGTCACAAATGAAAAGATTTCTTTGGCAATGGCTAAGGCCAAAAGATAAGGGACTCCATTTCCAATCGTTTTAAACATATTGGACAATGTCATGGTTGGAGGAAGTACAAATTCTTTTGGTAAAGATTGAATTGCTAGCGCCTCTGCCGCGCTTAATCTACGTTCTTTATATGGATGCAAATGCACTTCATTGTTTCCATATGCTGCAGTAGGTGAATAGCGCCAGCGATGTAAGCGTTTAAATGATTTTTTTGCGTCATCCCCTTCTCCAATTGTCTTAAACCTTGAAAGCGCCTGTCTGGGCGTGAAGTGATGTGATGCATTTGGATGCTGGTCAACTACATTTTTCTTAAACCAATATTCAACAGTTAATGATTCAAATTCAACGACTGAGAACGGTATTGATCTATTTGAATCAACACTAAATGATTCTTGTTTTGGCCATAGATCTTTATTCAAAACTGTATTCTTATCAAATTTTATGTCTCTTCCCCATTTGAATTTATTTTCGAGTTCATCATCGTTCGATATATTGAACGCATCTTGTTTTACACCGAACATTAAAATTCTGTCTCTGTCCTGAGGTGCGCCAAATTCAATACTGTTTGTCAGTCTGTCAGTGAGTATGTATCCTGCATCACGCAACGCTGATTTCATTTCTTCGTAAAAGGCACGGTGCCTAGCAGTACGCCATAAACCTTTTACATTCTCAAAGAGAAAGAAATCTGGAGTATTTTTAAGAATACAATCAACGTACACCTTAGTCAGACGCCCATTTTCACCAGTTGATCCTTTGTTTTTTCCTGCGACTGAAAAATCTGGACATGGCGGCCCACCAATAAAACCTACGGAAGCCTTATCTTTAGCATTGTTCACTAAATCAGATAGAACCTTAGATTTGTCACCATCAACAAACGCTTCTATTGAGTCAGTAAAATATCCGTAACTAGGAATATCCAGCTTCATCAACTGGCGAGAATATTTATGTGCCTCAATAAATGGTTTGTGAAATTCATTTACGAAGCAAACATCAAATCCAGAATTCTCAAAACCCAAATCAAGAAATCCACTTCCAGAAAAAAAAGAAAATATCATCGGTTTTTCTTTCATCTTTTTTTCCAGGTCCAAAGGTTCTTTATTCATATTCACAATTTACGTAACATATTAATATTAAAGAGGTTTTTATCTTATACTTGCACCTCTTTACGAGGATGAATGTTACAGTAGATATTCCGTTCTATAAACGAAGAACTAGAAACAGTTTGTGAACTGCTCTGCAATTTAGCAAAGAGCTATGGCATTTATTTCATATGGCTGACGTTCATTCCATAACAACACACTAAAAAAAATGCGGCCAATTAAGTAACAAAGCACGTAGCCAGAAATTCTGATGCGCAAAGGGCTTCATACTGGGGGCTTCCGCTATCGATTCCATGATAAAGATTTGCCTGACCAGCCAAAATGTTATAAGGCAGCGATATAAATCAACGGCTGTATCTGGCACGGCCACCGCTGCCATCTGTCGAAAATACCTCAAACCAGAACGGCATTCTGGTTGGCTAAGATCTCCGACAATATCGCGCGGGATCAACGTCACCAGACTCAGTTGCTGGCATCTGAATGGCGTTATGCGGTTATCTGGGAATGTGCTCTCAAAGGAAAAACCCGACTCAGGCAGGATTATCTGATCGACTGTTTGGAAGAGTGGATCATTGACAGCAATTCAAAGAGCCTTGAACTCAGCGGAGTCACTGTTAAGTAAGCTGAAAACCGCTTTCTTCGCGTCACTTCTTGCACTTTCTGGTGAGTAGCTTAGTCCGCAATCGAGCTCGGTCTGATTCCGGCTCACTGACCAGACGTACCCACCCCGAAAATGGTCTGGATCAGGCTCTATCCATATAATCATGTCGTCAATCACTTCCTCAATATATCCGGTCATTCTATTCTCCAACAAATGTGATAGTTAATCTGGTTGTTTGAGTTTAGATCTTCAATATGAGATGGTCTACGGACGATGAGTCACATTATTTCATTCTGACTGAATTAGTATGTCTGGCAGCATCAATATCGACATGCTGTTTCAAGCGAGTCAGATGCACACACATAAAATCCGGCATTCTGCCTACCCTTGCTGACCCTGCTATGATGGCGCGGGTTTTGGGTTCATCACGCGCCCAAAGCAGCCAATTTTTTAGTTCCGCTTTTATTCGCTTTCAGGAGACAACATGCCTCAACTTAAACTGACCTATTTCGATTTTCATGGTGGCCGTGGTGAGCCCGTGCGGCTGGCGTTAGCGCTGGGCGGGGTGGCGTTTGAGGATCATCGTTTCAGCTATCCTGAATTTGCCGACGTGCGCAAAGCGACGCCGTTCGGGCAGGTGCCTGTGCTAGAGGTGGATGGTGTACAACTGACGCAATGTGATGCGATCCTGCGTTATGCGGGCAAGCTGGCGGGTCTGTATCCGCAAGACGCTTTGCAGGCTTTGTACTGCGACGAGGTGAGCTTTGTCGTGGAAGAAGCGGGTATCAGGATGGGGCCGACTTATCGTATGACGGGTGAAGAGCAAAAGGCAGCGCGTCTGGCCTTGGTGAATGGTTCTATGCCGGTTTATCTGCGCTGGCTGGAGCAGCGTTTGCTGGCGCAAGGCGGCGAATACTTTGCTGATGGCAGGCTAACGATCGCCGATCTGAAGGTGTTTGTGGATATTCGTAGTTTGAATGCTGGTCGTCTGGATCATGTGCCAACCGATCTGGTGGCGCAGGTAGCACCGGCGCTGAATGCGCATAATCAGCGCATCGCGGCCTTGCCTGCGGTGCAGGCGTATTACGCGAAATTTGCTCAATAAAGCGGCAGTAAAAATCAAAAAGTACGGCAACCAGCCGAATGACATCAGCGAGACTGTGTATTGATCAGGTCTGCAGGCTGAAATGCTGCCAGTAGGCGCATGGAATCTCAGACATTGAACGCAGACTCAGATTTTCGTGCGATTTTTTGCCGCCTCTTTTTCCGCTTCAAAAAAAACAGCCGGTATCAACACCGGCTGTTTTTTTATGCGTCAGCGTATTGCTTAACGGCTGTTCTGTTTGCAGGTAAAACTGGTCGTGGTCACTTTATCGACATTACCCTGACCACAAGTAGCGATGGCTTGCTGCGACATCACGCTGATTTGTTTGCCAGCTTCGACTGTGTTTTCGCTGACAGAAATACAGGCGCTTAAACTGGCAACGATGGCGACCAGACTCAGGATATGCAGGAATTTTTTCATAGTCTCACTCTCAGGTTGATTTAATTTGGCAAAGCAGACATGTCGTTGGTCGCTTCGTCATTTGATAGACCGGCATGCTGTTGCTTGGTTCCCTGCATGCCAGAGGGAGTGGCAGGCCATCACCACTGTTTGAGCTTAACGTTTCAACAACCCATCCGGCTGACTTTCACGGCGTATCTGTTTCCGGTGATAACAAAGACGCAGCTATTGCGCCTGAAAGAAGCACGTGGTGCTACTTTTGCCAGCAACCGGGTTTGTAAATGAGCCGCAGTTGTGGCGTTATTTGTAGGCATGTTTTGCTTCATTTTGTATCATGAAGCTAAGAAAACGTGCAGAAACTTGGAAATCCGATAAAACCGCCTGCCTTCACAGGCGTTTGCCTGCCCCAAATCGCACAGAAAACGTGAAACATCTGGACGCAGCGTGTACCATTGAATATTCTTATCTATTTCCATGGTACAAGTGTTCTGCGTGCGGCGATTGACGCTGCGCTGAGTTCCCGGTAACACTGCCACGCAGAGGAGAAAATCATGTCTGGCTTCGCCCTGTCACCGCAAACATACTTGCGAGAACCGATGGCAAACCTGCTTAGCCGTATCACCCTGTTTCGTGTGGTATTTACCAGCGAAGCGCGACGGCACGACATTACTCCCAGCGCTGGGCGAAACGATGTGTCTGCGAATGTGTCAGCCAACGTATTGGTCATAGCGCATCGGCGACTGCGCGGACAAAATAACAATAGATAACAATCATTTCAAGAAACCTAATTCAGGAGTTGGTCATGAGTAACGAAGAAAAAAGAGTTGTCTACGGAACAGAAGATCTGTTGACCAGTTTATGCAATTCGGTCACGCGAGTACTGAACGTAGCGACGCAAAGCAAGATTCATTACTCTGCGATGGTGCAAAGAATTACCAAAATCGGTCTGAAGCCGGATATCGGTTGTTTCGTCTTATTTGACGGTGGATTTTCCGGTTTGGTAGTGCTGAATTTTGCTGGCAACGCCGCGTTGGAAATTTACGAAAAATACATGCTCAGCATGGGCATGCCGAAATCAGAACTCGCCTCGTCGTTCAGCTCGGATGAAGTGTCAAATATCCTCGGCGAACTGATGAATCAGATCGTCGGTGATTTTACCGGCAAAATACGCCGGGAACTGCAAACCAACATCACCCAGAATCAGCCAAAAATGCTGGTGCTGAATAAGCAGGTGATGTTGAGCGTGGATACGCCGCTGGATCGCCCTGAAATCCGCCGCGTGTCGTTTTTCACTGAAAACAATAATATTTTCTATCTCGAACTCGCGATTGATCGCACGGAATTCATTAAATTGCATGATTTTGATTCCAGTGAAATCATCGATCCGGATGCCTTGCTGGATATGGAACAAGCCGATCTGAGCAAAGCAGCGCCAGCAGCCGCCGCACCGGTGGTGGATGACGAAAGCGATGAACTGTTACGTTCGTTGGGCATGTAAGCACCGGCGTCTGTGGCTGATCTGCGCCTGATCAACGCAACAGCTGGTTTGAAAAATAAAGAACGTCACGTAACGATATGGCTTACGTGGCGTTTTTTATCGGCAAAACGCATTTTCAGCCAATTTGCTGAAAACACCCCCTAATGTTCATGCGGGTTTCCAAGGCATACCCCTGTATCCCCGCATAGATATTGGCTGTTGGCAGCATCACCCGGCAGAAGTCCATTTAATACGGGGTTTGCAATGTCACGTCGCTCATGCCAAGATACGCGCCCTGTCTGAATGATGAACGAGCGGCAATCGTCTGTCGCACCTGAGTTTCCCTGATGAATACCAATCACCCACCGCATGCTGTCTCCCGCTTACGTACTGCCCGTCTGGCACGCAGCACGCGACCGTTTCTGGCGCGCGGCGGGCCGCATGGCGAGCGTTGCGGCGGCTGCCGCCTGATACTCAGCCATTGCATCTGCGCGCTGCGTCCTGTAGTGCCGACGCGTGCCGGTGTGTGCCTGATCATGGCAGAACATGAAGCACTCAAGCCTAGTAACACGGGTTGGCTGATCGCCGATGTGGTACCCGATACGATGGCATTTGGCTGGGCTCGTACGGAAGTGGATACGGCTTTACTGGCGGTGCTGGCGGATCCGCAATGGCAGCCATATGTGGTGTTTCCCGGTGAATTTGTGGCGCCAGAGCGTGTGATCACGCAATTACTGCCGGAACAAAACGCTTCAGATTCCAGCGAACCCGCAGCCGCAATCTCAAAGAAACGACCGCTGTTCATTTTGCTCGATGCAACCTGGCCGGAAGCCCGCAAAATATTCAAAAAAAGCCCGTATCTGGAACAGTTTCCTGTGCTGAGTCTGTTGCCGGAACAATTGTCACGCTACCGTTTGCGCCGCTCGCGCCGTGATGAACATTTGTGCACATCGGAAGTCGCCGGTTTATGCCTGCAACTGGCGGGCGATGTATTCGCCGCGCAAACGCTCGAAGCGTATCTGGATGTGTTCAGTGAACATTATCTGCGCGCCAAACAGCAATTGAAGGTCGACTGGGACGACGAGTTCCATCAGCGTTTGCGGGCCTTAGCAGCATCGGTAGCATCAACGCCCCAAGCCTGATGACACGATAAAGCTGGCGCGAAATATCCGTCGCTGACAGCAAAATCGACAGCAGCATTGAACAGACTGCGCATCTGGTGGATAATTCGGCCTATGAACGATACTACACAACTCCCCCCATTACCGGATCGCCTGTCGGTTGATCCGCGCAGCCCTTACTACGTCGCCGCCGTGTTTGAACACGAAGTGGGCATCAAGCTCAACGGTAAAGAGCGTCTGGACGTCGAAGAATATTGCATCAGCGAAGGCTGGATCAGCGTGCCAGCGGGCAAGGCGCGTGACCGTAAAGGCAATCCGCTGATGATCAAAGTCAAAGGTCAGGTCGAAGCGTTTTATCGCTGATATCGGCTGCTCAGACGCCACTCTGACGATGGCGTCTGTATCTATCATTACTGCAACTCAAATGAAAAAGTCCCTGTATTCATGCGCTGGTCAGGCCATTTTTGCGCCACAAAGCGCATGAACACAGCAGGCTGGCATCGACTGATGTCATTGTTTTTACTGGCATCGGTCATAACGCTGACTGCCACCGCCTATGCAAATGCAGATGAGCAGACGTTTCCTGTCAGGCTCAGTCGCAACGAACATCTGTTGTTAGAGAAACTGGTCTGTGGCGATCCATTCGGTGTCGGCGTTGCAGAGATTGATGCGCGCGCTTTCAGCGCTCAGGCGGACAAGGCAAATTACGCCGATGTGAAATGCCGTCCGCATGCGCAGCTCAAGACCCAGCCTTTATATTACGTTGCCCAATGCGGGCGCGATGGCAAACAATGGAGTTGTGGCGCGGCAGAGGTGGAAACAATCGTGCCACTGAAAGCGCGCAAGCTGATTGTGCGACCAGGGACAGTGCCACCGCAACGCGCAACGGAAGCAATACAAACCATCAATACCTACGGATATTTTCAGGCGAAATCGCTCGATGCAGCGCTGCAATCGACCTGCAATATGGGCATGGGTGACACAGCGGATCTGGTTGAAATTTCTTGTCGGCGCTGGTCGATCACGGTGTCATTCTGGTGCCCGCAGAAATCACCACAATCGCCCTGCCCACGTGTGATTTATATGGGAGAACGCTGAGTGTTTTTGCTCAGAATAGCGTAGCCTGTGCCGTTGTCAGTAAGGCTTAATCGAGCGCGTTTGCTTTCATGATGCGGTTTAATTCACCGTTACGCACAAGTTTGCTGAAGGCATTATCGATCTGTGCCATCACTTCTTTGGGAACCATTTTTCCACCCGCTATATACGCTGGGCTGGGGTCGAGAATGACGGGCAACAACCGGATATCCGGATGGCTTTTTGGAGAGTAGGCACCGCTCTTAAAAAAAGAATCGCGGTGATAAAAAAATCTGCCGCGACCTGCTTCCAGTTTGATCAGATTCTGTTCGGCGGTCGGTGTGCCGCTATCGAGGATAATGCCTAACTGCTGCAAGCGTTCGACCTCGGCATGCCCTTGCATGATCAGCACTTTGCCAGCCTTGCCCAATTTTTTCACGTCGTTCCAGTTATTCACAACAACATCATCACCGACTCTGACTGCCAGCCGATAGCCCGTCGTGTGCAAACCCTGTTTCAGAAACTGCATACCGGCAGCTTCGCGCGACGCATTCTTTCTGGCGCCACAGATAATGTCACGCCGCCCTGCACTGAGCTCATATTCGATACGGCGTATCGGCATAGGATCGTCATCCAGCACAAAATGCAACTGCGGATCAATTGCCTCTATCGCACGATAGACGTCAACACATGGTCCTTTCCAGCCGCTTTCAGTTTTCACGTTATATGGCGCAGCACTTTCCCATATCGCTACGCGTAAATCCGTTGCAGATGCTTGCCATGCGCAAAACAATCCAAGTAAGCAAAACACTTGTTTCTTCATACATTGAAGTCGGTCAGTGGCGATAAATATTGAACTCACATTTAACCACATCTTGACCGCATCCCCGTGCGCAAGAAACCACGATACACGCGTTTATTTCGTTTTCGATCTGTAAGAAGAATTTTGTGATACAGGCTCGACCAAAAAAGAGAATTAAAGTTAACAAATTCATTCGTGTCAGATATTCTTTAGTCAACCAGGATAAATCTGTTGATCACTACGGTACGCAAAATCAGACTCAAATCTGAGTATCGTTGCCGAATCATTTTCTAGCATTCCCTTTTCACCATTGAGTAATTTTCTTCCAATATTTTATGACGCCATATTTGTTTTCATTCCAACACAAGCTGACGCTCATATTTTTAGTGGCGATACTCAGTGCGAGTGGTGCGTTTTCGCAAACGCTGGAACAGCAATCCGCCGAGCTGGATAACATTGCAAACGCCGCGACTGAAACAACATCGACTAAAGCAATCGCAATGGCAAATGCTTTCGATCGCCTTATGCTTCCGTTTCTGGATGCAGAAAAAATAAAATTAACCACGCCATCTGATTTAAAAATTCTTTTTCGCGCGGCAGACATGACCGCTTTTTATACCGCTGAAACGAAATATGTAGAATATCTGCAGCGTATTTCCGAGGTGTCAGAAGAGCGCAAACTGATCACTGAAGAACACTATACAAAGTTATATTTCGCGCTCTTGCAGGTCAGAATGTTGAAAGAGGCAGACGCACTTTTGGCACGGCACAAACTATCAGTGAATGACGCTTTGCCTGCATATCGGGAAGAGCCTGATTTATCCGCTCAGATGCCAACGGAGTGGCTGATTGAAGCAAACAGCTTATCTTTATTACGAAGAAATGTTGACATCAATCAGGGCGCAAAAATTATTGTGGTATCCAGCCCAGGATGCCATTTTTCCAGAAATGCGGTACGCGATATTTCGCAAGATCCCGCCTTGATGACTGTGTTTCGCGAACATGGAAAATGGCTGGTTCCGCAAATGCGCCACAGCTACTTTCACGACATCCAGAAGTGGAATCGTTCTTTTCCCAACTTTCAAATGACCATGGTTTATCAAGGACAGGAATGGAAAGACATTGACCATTGGGGAACGCCGACTTTTTATTTTTTTAAAGATGGAAAACTCAGCAGCAAAGTTACCGGCTGGCCGGAACAGGGAAATATAAAAGAACTGAAAAATTCACTGAAAAAAATCGGATTGCTTTGAGAATGAATTGGAATCAAAACAGATGAAATTTTTTCTCATCGTTCGCAGGCACTATTCTGTTAAAGAAAAAATTTTAAAAATACAGATCAGAAAATTTCTGCTTTGAATTATGTATTTTCATCACGATGATAATTACGTATCACGGATGCTTTGATCAAACAAAAACGGCGCATATCAGATGATATGCGCCGTTTTTGTTTGAGCTGAATTATTTAGCTGGAGCTGTCTTCGCTGCGTCTGCTTTGACTTCAGTTTTCACTTCTGATTTTGCATCGGCTTTAACTTCTGCCTTCGCTTCTTTTTTCGCATGTTTTACATGCTTTACTTTTTTCTCTGCGGTTGCACTGGCTGCTTTTGCTTCTACTACCGGTGCTGGCGGTGTCACTTTTGTTTCCACTTTTGTTTCCGCTTTCGCTTCGGCTTTTACTGCAGCAGCTGGTGCACTTGCTTTGGCAGAAGCAGCTGGAGCTGCTGGTGTTTGGGCGAACGCTGTACCCATTGCGAAAGTAGTTGCGATGATAGCGGCGATAACTTGTTTCATGATAGGTCCTGTTCTTTCGTTGAGTTTGCTTTGCGTAGTCAATCTACGTAAGCTAATAACGCGGCCTTGCTACATTGTGTTGACAGGATTTTTAAAAAAATTGATGTATCTATTTTTTTATTTTCCCGTATTTTTATATCTGTTTTTCAGCTACGAAGAATGCAGTATGTTTTTATCGTGTATAAAAAAACCGGCGCACATCAATGATGTTACGCCGGTCTTTTACCTCATTTCAGAGGCAACAAAATCAAACCATTATTTTGCTGGTGTCGTCTTTGTTGTATCTGTTTTTGCTTCTGCTTTTGCATCTGCTTTGACTTCTGTGTTCGCTTCTTTTTTCATGTGTTTTACATGCTTAGATTTTTTTTCTGCCGATGGTACTGACGCTTTTGTTTCTGCTGCTGCGCTGGCAGGTTTTGCTTCTGCAACCGCGGCGGCTGGCGGCGCTACTTTTGTTTCGGCTTTCGCTTCGGCTTTTACAGCGGCGGCTGGCGCACTTGCTTTGGCAGGAGCAGCTGGGGCTGCAGGTGTCTGGGCGAACGCTGTACCCATTGCGAAAGTAGTTGCGATGATAGCGGCGATAACTTGTTTCATGATAGGTCCTGTTCTTTCGTTGAGTTTATTTTGCGTAGTCAATCTACGTAAGCCAAGAACGCAGCCCGCTTGATTTCTGTTGACACGATATTTGCCGCAGAATTGTAGCGAATTGTTACCTCGTCAAATTAACGGAAATTTATTTCCTTTTTTCAATGCATGCTCTTACTGGGTTCATCTTATGCTGCACGCTGTGACGTTTTACCGAAACAGGACTACTATCTGTCGCACATCACGTGTGACTCATCTCAAAATTCAGAAAGAGGAAATTTAATGACTTTAGCAAATTGGTGTGTACTGGCGGCATGTCTGTTACCCATCATCGCGGTTGGGTTGGCAAAGGCAGGGTCGGCGAAACTGAAGCGAGAAGAAGGTCGCTATAACAACCAGCAACCACGTGTATGGGCGCAGCAGTTACAAGGCTGGCGACAACGCGCGAATGCCGCACAACAAAATGGCTGGGAAGCCTTGCCTTTGTTTATTGCAGCAGTCGTTCTCGCGCAGCAAGCGCATGCAGATCAGGGACGCATTGATACGCTTGCGATGATATTTATCGGTCTGCGGCTGATCTACGTCGCGACATACCTGGCAAATATGAGCAATCTGCGCAGTCTGGTCTGGACAGCCGGCATTGCGGTAAATATCGCAATCTTACTGATGTCTTGAAACGTCTTTCAATCACAGGAACAGATAATGGATGAACAGGAATTACAGGCAACTTTATTCAGTATGTTGCCGACACCTGCGTATATTTTTGGCGCGCTTCTTTTTGGCATCGTCGGCTTTGCAGCGTATCGCTACGGCAAAAAGATGGAACAGACGAAGTGTAAATGGCTGGGAATTGCGCTGATGCTCTACCCTTACCTCACCGGCAGCGATACGCGCTGGCTGTATGCCACTGGCACGGTACTATGCGCGGCCTTATACATTTACCGTAACGAATAAGCAGGCGAGAGCAAACATGCTGCGATAAGTCGTAGTGATTTGCGGCATTCTTTTTTCTTCCGTGCATTCTGGCAACGCTCAGGAATTTATTTCGCGGGACATCATTCCGCCTCAACGCAGGAACAGATAAATTTATAAATCGTTGACATTTACCCGCCCGGTGAACCGCTTTTTCCCTTTCCCAGCGTGTTAACATCAGTCCCCCGCTAGTTACAAATAGCAGCTATTGGCCGTTGCGCTAAGATGAACACTCCTAAAGTCACCTCTATTCTCTTCATTTGCATGGGGAATATCTGCCGCTCTCCGACGGCGGAGGGAGTGTTTCGCGCCAAAGCGAAAGCGGCGGGGATATCAGAACAATTAGTTATCGATTCCGCCGGAACACATGCGTATCACATCGGTGAACCGCCTGATGCGCGCTCACATGGTTTTGCGGTCAAACGTGGCTTTGATTTGTCACAGCAGCGGGCACGCCAGATAAAAGCGGAAGATTTCGTTAACTTCGATCTGCTGCTGGCGATGGATAAAAGTAATCTCGCCCTACTTCAGGCGGCGTGCCCTGAACCCTATCAGCATAAGCTGGATCTGTTGATGCATTACGCTCAACATACTCAGGCGGAAGAAGTGCCCGACCCATATTATGGCGGCGTGAGCGGCTTTGATCTGGTGCTGGATTACATTGAAGACGCATCCGAAGGGCTGGTTGCCCGTTTGCAAAAGTAAGCCTCAAAGACTTTTTACAGACTGATCGCCACAAATAGCCTGTTGTATGGACGTTCCGTGCATTCCGGGCACAGCATCACCGTATTTGAAATCCTCCCGTCTGTCCCAAATACGTCGCTGGTATTTCACGTTGCTTCATCTCTGAATGCATTTCATCCCCTGAAATTAGCATTTCATCCATCAAAAAAGGCAACTTAAATCCTTGCCTCTTGTCCAAGCACGGCGACTTCGGAATACTTCCGGTTCAGTATCATCCCGTCCCTCTCACTTGCGCAAGAGACCTCTCATGTTACGAAAAACACTTATTGTCCTCGCTATTGCCTCAACGCTCGCCGCTTGCAGCAATAAAGAAGCAGAAAAACCAAAAAATGCGGCTTCTGCCAGCAGCGCCACAAGCAAAGCGGATAAACAGGATACCGCGGCAGCGCCAAAACTGATCATCGCTCCGGAAGACATCATGAAGGTGCAAAGCAATGCGCTGGCATCCGGCCCAGTCGTTACCGGTTCAATTCAGCCTGAACGTAAAGCAGATCTGCGGGCAGAAGTGTCCACGATCGTGCTTCAGGTACTGAAAGAGAACGGGGATGTCGTCAAGCGTGGAGATGTACTGGTCAGACTCGATGAAACTTCTATCCGGGAAAATCTGAATTCAGCCGAAGACAATGCGCGCAGCGCAGCGCTCGCACTGGATCAGGCAGATCGCGCGCTGCAAAGGCTCAAGACACTGCGGGCCTCAGGAATGACCTCGTTACAGGCGCTCGATGAGGCGGAAGTCAAAGTCAACGCGGCACGCAGCGAATTATCCGCGTCCCGCGCCCGTGCCAGTACCGCGCGCCAGCAATTACAACGCACAATCGTGCGGGCACCGTTTGACGGTGTCGTCAGCGAACGCAAAGTCTCTGCCGGCGATACCGCAGCAATTGGAAAAGAACTGGTCAAAGTCATCGACCCGACCAGTATGCGTTTTACCGGGCGCGTTTCTGCCGACAAAATTGCCCAGGTCAGAATCGGTCAGCCAGTCAGCTTCCGCATCAACGGTTATGGCGGTCAGGAATTCCGCGGCAAGGTAACTCGTGTTGACCCGGCGGCGAACGATGTCACGCGTCAGGTGGAGGTGCTGGTGGCGTTTGCCGACAGTAATCAGCCGCGCGTATCGGGCCTGTACGCCGAAGGCAATATCGAATCCACGACAGTGAATGCCCTCACGCTACCGGAAGGCGCATTAGTGAAAGCGGGAGATAAATCCTATGCCTGGCGGATTAATGGAAAAGCCCTGAAACGGGTTGATCTGAATATAGGAAAACGCGATCAGCGCACTGGTCACTACGAAGTGCGCAGCGGGCTGGCTGAGGGTGATGTCGTCATGCGTAGCCCGAATTCCAGCTTCAGAGACGGACAGGCAATCGAAATGGCAACAACACCAAAAGTCGACGTGGCGATCGGTGGGAATCTGCCGGCATCGACCACTATCTCCAGCGGAGGCAACTGATTATGTTTTTATCTGATTTCAGTATCAAGCGACCGATCGCCACCATCGTGATGATCATCGCCCTGATGGCACTGGGTTTGCTGGCACTCAGCAAATTGCGGGTCAATCAGAATCCGGACGTCGAAGTTCCCGGCTTATCGGTGATCATCACTTATCCCGGCGCTTCGCCAGATACGGCAGAACGTGAAATTATCAACCGTCTTGAAAAGTCGCTGCAAAGCGTACAGGGTGTGAAAGCCCTGTATTCGTCGGCAAACGAGGGCTTTGCTGAATTCGACATTGAATTCGTGTTTAAAAAGAACATGATCGAAGCCAGTGATGATGTGCGCAATGTGATTTCTGCGGTGCGCTACAAAATGCCGACAGAAATGCGTGAACCTGTCATCAAACGCTGGGATCCATCGGCTCAACCTATCATCAACATGGCGCTGTCTTCAAGCAAACTGAGCCATGCCGAAATTTCGCGGATGGCGGAAGATCTGCTGGCCGATAAATTCCGTGCAGTTCCCGGTGTTGCCACAGTGGTTGTAAATGGCTCGCTGAAACGCGAATTATCGGTTTTACTCCGTGCTGAAAAACTGCGCGAATTTAACGTGTCTGTCGGCGAAGTCGTGAATGCTCTGCGCAATCAGAATACCAACGCACCGGTCGGAAAAATTCGCGGCAAGCTGGATGAAGAAAGCATACGTCTGGTCGGACGCATCGAGTCACCAGAAGAATTTCAGGGCATCGTCGTCAAACGGAATGGCGATCAGATCGTGCGTCTTGCGCAGGTCGCTACTATTGAAGACAGCTTTGCCGACATCAATGGTTTAAGCATACGCAGCGGCAAACCGAATGTCGGTATGCAAATCACGAAATCGCGCGAAGCAAGCACGGTCAGCGTTGCGACCGCCGTGCGCGAAATGGTGAAAGAAATTAATGGCGGTTTTGAAAAAGATCAGCCAGGCACCAAGCTTGAAATCACGCGCGATGGCGGTAAAGATGCACAGAACAGCCTGAATAACGTGATTGAATCGCTGGTACTCGGTGCCGGTCTGACGATTTTTGTGGTGTATGCATTCCTCAATTCATGGCGTTCCACGCTGATTACCGCACTCAGCTTACCAACCTCGGTGGTCGCGGCTTTTATCGCGGTATGGTTGTGTGGCTTCACCCTGAATTTCATGACCCTGCTTGGTCTGTCACTGGCGATTGGTGTACTGATCGATGATGCGATCGTGGTGCGTGAAAACATTGTGCGGCACATGCAGATGGGGTCAGACCGCCGCACGGCAGCGCTGGAAGGCACCGCAGAAATCGGTCTGGCGGTGGCAGCAACCACATTTTCGATTATTGCGGTATTTATTCCTGTCGCCTTTATGCCGGGGATGCCGGGTGAATGGTTCCGGCCTTTCGCGCTGACTGTGACCTGCTCGGTATTAGTCAGTCTGGGTATTTCATTCACACTGGATCCGATGTTGTCGGCCTACTGGGGCGATCCACCAGATCATCACACCGCGCCGAAAAAAGGTTTGGGAAAAATACTGGCACGTTTCAATGACTGGTTTGATCATCAGGCTGACCGTTATGGCCGTGTGATTGCCTGGGCTTTACATCATCGCCGCTGGATGGGCACGATTGCGCTGGTCAGCCTGATTACGGCTCTCGGTCTGCAAGTCAAATGGGGCGGCACCAGCTTTTTGCCGACCGCAGATTCCGGCAACCTGATGATAGAAGTGCGTACACCGGCTTCTTCTTCTCTGGAATATGCACGCCTGAAAATGGAAAGAGCAGCCGCCATTGCGCGCACAATCGCAGAGACCAAAGACACTAATAGTAATATCACACCGTCGGGTGGTCGTATCTATGTCGACATCGGTAAGCGAACTGAACGCAAACGCAGCGCCAAAGAAATTGCGGTTGAATTGCGGAATAAAATCAAACCCCTGGTCGGTGCGGAATACACTGTTCTGGATGATCTGAACAACGGTGCACGGAAACCGGTGCAGATAGAATTTACCGGCCCGGATTCACGCAAGCTGCTGGAAATTACCAGTGCTTATATGGAAAAACTGCAGAACGTGCCGGGCGCGGTCGATATCGGCTTGTCTCAGCAAGATCCGAAAAAAGAACTGAAGATAGAACTGAACCGTGGTCTGGCAAATTCTATGGGCATTTCTTCGAATGATGCAGCACAAGCTTTGCGCGTTGCATTTGCCGGGATAGAAGTCGGTGACTGGGTCGATCCTACCGGTGAAACCCGCGACGTTGCGGTGCGCCTGCATCCGGATGACCGTGTCAGCAAAGAAAACATCGAACGCCTGCCGATCGCCATCACCGGAACTAACCAGATGGTGCCGCTGGATCAGATCGCCAGTATCAGCATGGGCAAAGGGCCGTCGGGCATTGAGCACAGCAACGGCAAGCGGACGATCACCGTTTCTGCCAATGCACAGGGTCGCTCGAACGGTGAAGTGATTGCCGATGCCAAGAAACTGGCGGAGTCGTTCAACTATCCGCCAGGCTACGGTCTGAACATTACCGGTTCGGGTCAGGATCAGGAAGAAGTGTTCGGCGCGATGATGATTGCATTGTTGTCCGGTATCGGTCTGATGTATCTGATTCTGGTGATGCAGTTCGGCTCATTCACCGCGCCGCTGGGCGTGATGCTGTCGCTGCCTTTATCGCTGATCGGTGTCGTTCTGGCCTTGTTGATCACCGGCAGCACGATCAATCTGATGAGTCTGATCGGCGTCATCATGCTGATGGGTCTGGTGGCCAAAAATGCGATTCTGTTGCTCGATGCGGCACGTAAAAATGAAGCCGAAGGCATGAACCGCGAAGAAGCGCTGATGCAGGCTGGTCGCGTGCGTCTGCGTCCGATTCTGATGACAACGTTCGCACTGATCGCCGGTATGATGCCGGTCGCTCTGGGGCTGGGTGAAGGCGGTGAATTTTACCGTCCGCTGGCAATCGCCATTATCGGCGGCACCATCACCTCAACCTTGCTGACCTTGCTGGTCGTACCGACTTTCTACGACAGCATAGAAATTGCGAAAGATCGCATGATGGACAAGATGCATGCGCGCGGCACCCGTTATCATCCATCGCTGGCATTTATCGTCACCATGCTGGAAGCATTTTTCACGCTGACCTTTGTCCGCCTGATCTATCGCAGTCTGCTTAAATTGTGGCGGCTCATCAGTGGGCGCAAAACCAGCACTGGCGTTGCCACAGTGAGCCTGTCCGGTGCAGATCAGGTGAAATAAAGGACAAGCTGCAGCAGTTATCCCCGTGCTGGGGTTTTCTCCTAAGTATCCTCCAGCATTTTTTACAGCCTGCCAACCGAAAGTTGGCAGGCTTTTTTTATGACAAGGCAGAACTTATTGTTGCCACGATTTCATACGAATGCAGACGTGCCTGATGCTCAAAAATATTCGAGGCGATCATCAGTTCATCGGCACCGGTGCGGGAAATGAAATCACGCATCTGCTGTGTGACCGTCGCGGGTGAACCGATGGCTGAACAGGCCAGAATCTGGTTCAGCAATGCGCGCTCGCCTTCACCCAGTTGTTGCATGAAATTTTCTACTGGCGGTGGAATCTTCGCCGGTCTGCCACTACGTAAATTGACGAAAGCCTGCTGCGCCGAGCTTGCCAGCAAATGCGCCTGGTCATCGGTATCGGCGGCAAACACATTGAATCCCAGCATCACATACGGCTTTGCCAGATACGCCGACGGCCGGAACGTGGCACGATAAATTTCCACGGCCTGCATCATCTGCTGCGGCGCGAAATGCGAGGCAAACGCATACGGCAAGCCCATCGCTGCCGCGAGTTGCGCGCCATACAGGCTGGAGCCGAGTATCCACACCGGCACATGCAAACCAGCCCCCGGTACCGCCTTCACGGCAGAGTGCGGCTCATCAGAAAAGTAATCGAGCAATTCCGCCACATCTTGCGGAAATTCATCGGCATCTGAACTCAGGTTACGTCGCAAAGCCCGTGCAGTACGCTGATCGGAACCCGGCGCACGACCCAGGCCAAGATCAATGCGACCCGGAAACAGCGATTCCAGCGTGCCGAATTGTTCGGCAATGACTAAAGGCGGGTGATTCGGCAACATGATGCCGCCAGCGCCCACGCGGATAGTCCGCGTACCGCCAGCCACGTGCGCAATGAGAACGGCAGTGGCGGCGCTGGCAATGCCAGGCATGCCGTGATGTTCTGCCAGCCAGAAACGGTGATACGCCCAGCGTTCGGCATGTTGTGCCAGATCGAGTGAATTTTTAAAGGATTGCGCAGGTTCCGTCCCTTGTGCAATCGGGGAAAGATCAAGAATAGAAAGAAGAGCCATATCGTCTGCCTGTGACGCAAAGCTTGTGGCGGGCGATTCCCGGACTCAGACAAGCAATGCTTGGGATGCCTATTATCAGCGAAGTCTGTTTTGCCTGCTGCGAACAGCCGGAACAGAGATGACAAAGAACCAATATGATGTAAAAACCACAAGACAAAATGATAAATAAATATCATAATCAATTCGATTTTTGAGGCTTTTTGCGAATAAGGATGAGAAACACGAATAAGCCCTTATGTTTCTTCCTCCAATAAGAGCCCTTGCCGCACATTGATTTTGTTAAAGGATGAATTGTGATCCGTTTAGCCAACGCTGACGATGCCGCTGCAATCTGCGCCATTTATAACCGCTATGTTCTGAACACGACCATCAGCTTCGAAGACACCACCGTGCGCGCACCAGCTATGGCAGAACGTATCGCTGCCGTATTTGCAGCGGGTTTGCCGTGGTACGTCTGCGAGGAAGATGACGTCATTCTGGGTTACGCTTACGCCAGCCCTTGGCGAACCCGCCATGCTTACCGGTTTTCGGTTGAAATATCCGCCTACATCAGCCCTGAACGCAAACAAAGCGGCATCGGCTCGCAACTGTATGTGCATCTGATCGACGATCTGCAACAACGTGGCATGCATTCAGTCATCGCGGGTATCTCCCTGCCGAACCCGGCCAGCGTGGCGCTGCATGAAAAATTTGGTATGACAAAGGTCGCCCACTTCAAGGAAGTCGGCTTTAAGTTTGGCCGCTGGATTGATGTTGGTTACTGGGAAAAGCAGCTATGAATAAGAGCCAATCAGCCTGATGGCGATGCTGCACTCTGGTCAGTACTCTGTGTCCGTTCTCAGTCTTCTCATTTTTCACTGATTTCACTGATGATTCATTCGACAGAAAGCTCATTATGCGTTGCAATCCTCTGCCTTCACGTTTGCCTCTGCCCCGGTTACGCGCGCTCGTTCTGAGTCTGTGCCTCGCTGGTGTCGTTACGCCAATGGCATTGCTGCCAGATAGCGCCATCGCGGCTACCGACATCGACACACCGGCGATACTGCTGGCGCGCAATTACCATGCGAAAGTGAATCCGGCGGCGTATCTGGTCAGTGAAAAACTCGATGGTGTGCGGGCGATCTGGGATGGTAAGCAATTGCGCTTTCGCAGTGGCCGCCTGATACAAGCACCGGCGTGGTTCATTGCCGCCCTGCCGGCACATCCGCTGGATGGTGAATTATGGATGGGGCGACGCCGGTTTGAAGCCTTGTCTGCAGCAGTCCGGCGGCAGATTCCTGACGAGGCAGAATGGCGGCAAATCAGCTATCAGATTTATGAATTACCCGAAGGCAGCGGCAGTTTCAGCGAACGTCTGGTCACGCTCAGAAATAGCGTTGCACGCAGCCAGGTGCCTTGGTTGCAGGTATTGCCGCAGCAGCGCGTCGGCGACCACGCCGAACTGCAGGCACTGTTGAAAAAAATCATCAGCGAGGGAGCGGAAGGCCTGATGCTGCATCAGGCGGATGCCGTCTGGCAGACCGGCCGCTCGGATGTGCTGCTGAAACTCAAATTACATCTGGATGCAGAAGCCGTGGTCATCGGCCATGAACCGGGGCGCGGAAAATATCAGGGTTTGTTGGGTGCCTTACTGGTGCAAACGCCGGAAGGTCAGCGCTTCCGGCTCGGCAGCGGCCTGAGCGACGTGCAACGGCAATCACCACCCGCCATCGGCAGCACGGTCACTTATCGTTATCGCGATCTGAGTGCGAATGGCATACCGAAATTTGCGACCTTCCTGCGTGTCAGGGACAGTGAATAAGCAGTCCGCGCAATAAAAAAATCAAACTCCTTGATAAATAAGGCTCGCAGCCGACTATTGGGCTGCGAGCCTTATTCTATGCGGGCATGTATTCCGGGAAAAATGAATATCCGTAAAAAAATCTGCAAAAATCAGTTGTAAGGCTGCGTTTCATGTAAAGAACAGGCTTGCACTTTCGCGCCGAAAAAATTCGCCTGTAACTGAAATGCCTGCAAAATTCTTTGCCTGCCAGCAGCATCGGCAGGCAAGGCAAACACCACTTTCAAAAACTGCTGCTCGGTGCCGCTGACGGTTTTACCAATGTCCGCGGCCAGTAAATCCTGTTCCAGTAAAGCCTGCGGCACGGGCGGCAAGGCTTCCTGCGCCGCGCGCATCGCGGCCAGCACTTCTGCTTCTGTCACCGTCAATGCGTCATCCGTGGTCTGAAATTTTTTGACGCCGCCGATATTCACGGCAACGCCACCTGTCACTTCAAATTCTGTCGGTGAAATCCGCTCGTAATGAAAGGCCTCCCAGCCCGGCACACCGCGCTTACGCTGCGCGACTTGCGCCATCGCCGCCGCTGCGGTGCCGCCGCCATTAATCATGCCGACCGGCAGCATCCCGGCGAGATTGTCGGGAACCGTATCTTTGCTGGTATCACTCATGGTGCATGCTCACTGTATAGAATCAGCTTGCATTGTATGCTGCCTGCCGCGCAGTTGGAAAACAATACGCCGTGAAATGGACGTATTTATCTGCATTTCTGTGCCGTTGGCAGAACATTGCTCAAAGAAGAAAATCCTGAGAAAGTCATGAAAAATGAATAACCAGAACTCATTTCATCAATATGGGTGAGATGCGTTTGTCTCATAACGTGGGCTGGCAAGGCGGACGAGGCAGTCAATAGCGGTGCTATTGATAACGAGTCCAACGCAGTCCGGCACGCATTATGAGGCAAACCCTCCGGGAGCTGGCGATTCGGGCGCATTGCAGCGTTGCGCCGCTTGCTAAGGCACCAGCCTTAGCTGCGCGACGACGCCTTGCACTGCATCCCGAATCGCCTTGCTCGCACTCATCCCTATTGATGAAATGAGTTCTACAACTCACCACGCATTGCGGGTAAAATTCAGCGGCAATTTTATTTTGGAAGCATCAGACATTATCGTCTGCTGCAAAATCGTGATAATGCTGCGTCGCAGCTGAAACGAATTTCAACCGCAGTTCACATTTAAGGAAATTTTCATGTCGATCAAATCCCGTGTAGTTTTGGGTAGCGCTATTGCTCTGTTCGCGCTCAGCGCTTGTAATGATAAGGATAAAGCCGCTTCAGCGTCAGCCCCGGCTTCTGCCGCTGCGGAAAGCAAAGAAGCAGTCGCCGCGACTGTAAATGGCACGCCTATCAGCAAAAAACAATTGGATCAGATCATGCAGCAGCAGGCAGCGCAAGGCATGCCGGATAATCAAGAAACACGCAAAATGGTGATCGACCAATTGGCAATGCAAATTCTGGTCGCGCAGGAAGCGACGAACAAAGGTCTGGATAAAGTACCTGAAGTGAAAGAACAACTGGACATGGCGCGTTTGTCTATCCTCGCCAATTCCTACGTTAAAGACTACATGAAAACCGCGACCGTCAGCGATGAAGCACTGAAAGCGGAATACGATAAATTCAAAACTACTGCCGGCGGCACAGAATTTAAGGCGCGCCATATTCTGGTCGCCAGCGAAGAAGAAGCCAAAGACATCATCGCCAAAATCAAGAAAGACGTGAAAGCATTCGACGGTCTGGCAAAAGCAAAATCACAAGACCCTGGTTCCAAAGGCAAAGGCGGCGATCTGGGCTGGTTTAATCCACGCAGCATGGTGCCGGAATTCGGTGAAGCCGTCGCGAAACTGGAAAAAGGGAAATTCACTGAAACACCAGTCAAATCCCAATTTGGTTACCACGTCATCATTCTCGATGACAGTCGCCCATTGGCAGTGCCTGCGCTGGACGATGTCAAAGCACCTCTGACTCAGCAATTGCAACAGCAAAATCTGAAAAAGACTTTTGATGATCTGAAAGCCAAAGCAAAAATTGAAATCACCGCTGTAGTGCCAGCCGCGCCAGCTTCCGCTGCGGCAGCCAGCCCAGCTGCAACACCAGCACCGGTTGCAGCGCCAGCAGAAGCAGCAAAGAAATAATTGCGACACTCTGGTCAGCGATAAAAAAAACCGCCATTTTGGCGGTTTTTTTTATTCCTTCATATCGCAACAATGACAGTCTTATTTAGCTGACTTACGACGCGTGGTGCCACTGTCTTTATCGAACTTGGATGGACGGCGTTCGCCTGGTTTCGCGGATTTAGAACCCGGTTTGCCATGCGCTTTTTCAGCAACGCGACGATCGCCGCCGCCACGTTTCGGGCCGGATGGAAAATCCGCCGCAATGCCGCCGCTTGATGAGCCAACTGCGCTGATCCGTATTTGTTTACCGGCAACCCAGACATCCTTGAGTTGCTGCAATAATTCCTTCGGCATCCCATCCGGCAGATCGAGTGTGCTGTGATCGTCGAAAATAGCAATGCGACCGATGTATTTCGCTTCCAGCCCCGCTTCGTTGGCAATCGCACCGACGATATTCGCTGGCGTGACAGCATCCGCCTTGCCGACTTCGATACGATAAGTCTGCATAGGAATGCTGACTTTTTCCTTGTCTTTTTTCGATTTAGCCGGACGTGGCTCGTCGTCTTCTTTGCTAGTGAAAGCACGATCGACCACCTGATTCAAACGGCTGCCGGGTGCGCTGTCAACGATACGCGGTGCGCGCTCAGCACGCGGTTCGTCACGAGTTTCAGCACGTGCAGGGCGCGCGGCAGGTGCAGCGGCGACACCCGCTTTTTCGGCACTGATACGCAAAGACTGACCAGCTACCCGTACCGATTTCAGATGATCAAGCATATCTGCTGGCAAATTATCAGGCAGATCGAGGATAGTGTAATCGTCGTAAATATCAATGCGGCCGATGAATTTCGATTCAATATTGGCTTCGTTCGCAATCGCACCAACGATATTACCGGGCTTTACACCATGCTCATGGCCAACCGCGATGCGGTAGGTTTGCATGCCAGGTTCGGCAACGCGCGGGCTATGTTCGCGACGTGCACCACGGTCTTCGCGCTCAAATCTGTCGCCACGGTCGCCGCGCTCGCCACGTTCACCACGATCACGATGAGGACGTTCACCGCGATCGCTGCGTGCTGGGCGTTCATCGCGCCAGCTATCATCGTTTTTAACTTCACGACGATTTTTATCGAGCAGCAATGGTTCATCACCGCGCGCCATTTTCGCCAATGCGGCTGCGATTTCGATGGCAGGAATATTGTGTTCCTGTTCGTAAGCTTCGATCAACGATGTGAATTCTTGCAAGCCGTCCTGCGCCAATGTCGCAGTGATCTGATCTTTGAAGCGGGCAATACGGACATCGTTCACGGTCTGTATCGTTGGCAATTCGAGTGGCGATACCGGCTGGCGGGTCGCACGTTCTATCGCTTTCAGCAGATTTTTCTCACGCGGTGTGATGAACAATATCGCTTCACCGCTGCGACCAGCGCGGCCAGTACGACCAATACGGTGCGTATAGCTTTCAGGGTCATACGGCACGTCGTAGTTGATCACGTGGCTGATACGCTCAACGTCCAGACCACGTGCGGCCACATCGGTCGCCACCAGAATATCGATCTTGCCGTCTTTCAGTTGCTGGATCGTGCGTTCACGTTGCTGCTGATTGATATCGCCATTGATCGCGGCCACAGAAAAGCCTCTGGCATCAAGCTTGGCGGCGAGTTCTTCGGTACCGAGTTTGGTACGTGCAAAGATGATCATGCCGTCAAAGGTTTCTGCTTCGAGAATACGGGTCAAAGCATCCAGTTTATGCATGCCGGATACCAGCCAGTAACGCTGGCGGATATTGTCGGCCGTGCCGGTTTTAGCCGCAATCGTGACTTCGGCAGGCTTGTTCAGATATGTCTGGGCAATGCGTTTGATGGCCGATGGCATCGTTGCCGAAAATAAGGCGGTCTGACGATTTTCCGGTGTTTCCTGCAGAATGCGTTCCACGTCATCAATAAAGCCCATACGCAGCATTTCATCGGCTTCATCAAGCACCAGCGTTTTGAGCGCAGATAAATCGAGTGAGCCTTTGTCGAGGTGATCAATCACGCGACCAGGCGTACCGACAACCACGTGCACACCACGGCGCAGTGCCGACAATTGCGGGCCATAGCTTTGCCCGCCGTAAATCGGCAACACGTGAAAACCGGGAATATGCCGCGCATAGGTCTGGAATGCTTCGGCAACCTGAATCGCCAGCTCGCGGGTCGGTGCCAGCACCAGTGCTTGCGGCGTGGTCTGACGAATATCGATACGCGACAGAATAGGCAAGGCAAATGAGGCCGTTTTACCGGTGCCCGTTTGCGCCTGACCGAGGACGTCGCGGTTATCCATCAGGTAAGGGATGGTCGCCGCCTGAATAGGTGACGGGGTTTCGTAGCCGACATCTTGCAAGGCGCGCAGCAAAGGCGCACTCAGTTGCAGATCGGAAAAAGAGATGGGGGAAGTAGATTCAGACATGCGATGCTCGCTTATTTCACTCATATCGCAGGATGCGACTAGATTTGGGGCGTAGTTTACCCTGTTGTCATCGTCTCAGGGAGAAACCACGGGGAATTTTGCACAATTTTTAAGCAAAGCGAAGATAAAAAGCTAAGCACTGATGACAGGCATGCAATGCCTCTGTTCTTTTCGGCAATGTCAGACCAGTTAGTGAGCGGTTTGGCAGTCCGCTTGCTGATCTGACAGATCGCTTATTTCTCAGACAAACCGTATTTGCGCATCAACCTGTCTTGTGTGCCGTTCTCTTGCAAGCGATGCACTATCCGATTGATCTGCTCTATCTTCCACGGCGATTTCAACGACAAAGCACATTGGGTATACACGACTGAAAATGGGGTTTTCGACACGCTGTACAAAGCATGCTTGTCGGGAAATTTTTTGAAATAACCGGCAATTTCAGACTCCGAGGTAATCAGTGCATCGGCACCACCCAGCGCGAGTAAACGAAACATACTCGGCACATCGGTCATGTCAACGCGGGTTGTCCGGCCAGCAGCCAGATCCGGTGCAATAGCAGGATAGTGATAACCAATCTGCGTCGCGATTTTTTTTCCCTGTAAATCGTCAGGAAACTCATTTGGCACGACCGTTTCCTTGCGGACCACCACACGTTCTGTCTGCGGCAGATTTGGAATAGTCCATGCAAAATCAGTCGGCTGATCCACCCATTGCGGGCTGTGATAACAGACCAGATCAGCTTCACCGCTGACGACAGCAGGCTCAATCCGGCGACGGGAATATGGCAGATAAACCGGCTTCGCATCCAACCCTCTGGCGATCGCATCGGTGTAATCTTTCAACAGGCCACCGACCAGTTGATGCCGTTGATCAAAAATGATCAGCGGATCACTCAGGGTCTCGAAACCCGCAATTTTGAGTTGATCCTGTGCCTGCACTTGCGACGCGACACTCAGAGTCACTGCCAAACATGTCATCTGAAAAACACAACGGCCATGGTTTGCTGCCGCTGGTAGTACTTTTTTTGTTACGACTCGTGTCACTGCATCTGCTTTCTGTATGTTCTGATCTCACGGTGTTTTCCCGTAGCCACGCAAGCCTTGCAAGCCACCGGTATGCACCGCCACCACCTTACTTTCCTGAGCGATTTGCCCGCTCAGCCACAACTGGCGCAGGGCAAACAACATTTTTCCGGTGTACACCGGCTCCAGCAATATCCCGGTATCTTCGAAAAAATTCTCGCAAAACGCGCTGAGCTCCGCGCTGACTTTAGCGTATCCACCGTGATGGAAGGTAGTTAACAATTGATAATTCTGATGTGTGGGGTAGCCCGCCGCCGTCAATAAGCGGGCAACTTCGGCATGCAGATAATCCGCATTTTTGAATGCCGCCACCCCGATCACCCTACCCTGTCCACGCAATCCGGCCAGCACGCCCGCCATCGTTGCGCCTGTGCCGCAAGCCATTACCATCAGATCCGGCGTAAATTCCAACTCGCTGACGAGCTCGGCAACACCATGTAATGCGGTCGCCGCACTGCCGCCTTCGGGCAGCCAGACATGCTGCGCGCTGCTATCAGGCAGATGCTGGCGCCAGGCCTCAGTATCGTCCCGCAAAGCGCGATACGCCTCGCGCGAAACAAAGCGAATTTGCATTCCCAGCGCGCGGCAATCGTCCAGCATCGCACTGTTCATGCCTTCCGCAGCGCGCACCAGCGCCGTCGCCGGAAACCCGGCGATCGCAGCAGCATGTGCCAGTGCATGCAAATGATTCGACCATAAACCACCCATGCTGACCAGATGCACCGGTTGACCCGCCAGTGCCTGCAAAGGATATTTCAGCTTACGGAATTTATTGCCCGATACCTGCGGATGCAGCAGATCATCGCGCTTGATCCACAAATTCATGTGCGGAAACAAGCTGCTGCGTATTGGTTGGCAAGGAGAAAATGGAGCAGAAAACACAATATTGTTTTTATTGCCTGATGGTAAAGTATTATATTGTCAGGACTGACGTAAAATGATTTCAGCCAGATGTGGTGATGAAGGCATACGCATAGTAAAACGCCAGCCCCAAGCCCTATTGTATCGCCCGTTGCCAGCATCCGGGATGACTTATGTCACGGCGAACATCCGGCGCACTGGCCGCACTGAATTATTCAATGAAGTTGGAGAGTACATGCCTGCAGACGGAGATCAGCCACTGGTGAACGCCAGACAACAGCTGACACAGTTAATCAAACAAATTAAAGAAAACGGCAAGCAAGACAATCTGCTGCCCACGCTGCAAACCGTATTGACTCAGTTAGAAAGTCTGACCAAGCACGACCAGCTGACCGGCGCACTCAACCGCCGTACTTTGCTGAGCATGCTGGAAAGTGAATTAGCGCGCTCATATCGTACCGGCCACACTTTTTCATTTGCCGTCATCAGTGTCGATCATCTCGAAAAAATTCTGGAGCAACACGGGCAAGCCGTTGCCCGTCAGGTCTTGCAAATGGTCGCCAAAGAAGCGCTGGACATGCTGCGCACACTTGATTCTTTCGGTCGCGTTGCCGCCAATGAATTTGCGATTGTGATGCCAACCACCTGGCTGGATCAAAGCCTGAAAGCCATCGCCCGCCTCAAAAAACGCGTCGCGGGCTGCGACTGGAATACCGTCGCCCCCGGCTTACAAGTGACGTTTTCAACCGGCCTGACAACCAACGCCATCAAAGACACCGCAGACATCATGCTGGCGCGCGCCACCTCGGCCTTGCAGACCGCCAAAGCCAAAGGCAGCGACAGCATAGCGGAAGCCGAATTACCGCTGCCGGAATACAACCCGGAAGACGATGAGTAACCAGAACAGGCTTGTCTGAATATAGGCAGACGAGATCCCTGATCAGTTTGGGTTCACAGGTTTTAGTACGTTCTGTGCGACTGCGCCACTATGTATAAGCATGACCAAGCCACACTCAGCAGCTTCTGTCTTCATTAAGACCGCAGTAGTTGATGGCGGCGCCAGAAGCGCCATTCAGGAAACTCAAGGTGTGACATGAAATTCCTGGATTAAAAGCGGATTTAGTGACGGTTTTAATAGTAATAAATAAACAATACAAATCCCCAGCATCGCTGGTCGATATGAATAAGTAAAAAAATTGGTTTGTGAAACTAGGTAATATTAATCAGCATTGCGCATTCAGGAACCTAAATCATGAAGGCTATTCCAGTCGTATTGAAAATTCTCCAAGCGATCAAAAACGTTGATGCTCGTAGCCATTTGCTTTACTTGAGTTTGATGTGTTGCATACTTTTATTGCAGAATTTCACGATCTCTTCAATATTGGCACCAGCATTGAACCAGAGGGATAATAGTCAAGCAGTTTTTGACGATTTTTCTATACCACTTCTCTTGCCAATTTTTCTCTCTCCATTGTTTGAGACCCTGATTTTTCAAGCAGCTGCTATTTGGGTACTGCAATTGTTTGAGATCAAAGAAATGAAAATCATCCTGTTTTCAGGACTAATCTTTGGCTTAGTACATTTCATGGGATCGCATTATTTGATCGTTGTTTTTTCTGCGATTTTTGCAGGAGTGCTTTTTTCAGGTATGTATTTATATCGATTAAAAAGAAATGGTTTTTTCTGGGCTGTAGCTGATGTAACTTTCGTTCATGCTATTAACAATACCGTTATTTTCATCGATACTTTTCAATGAAATTTCACGTCTCATCAAGTTATAACAATGACGAGGCTTTAATTGCCTATCGCGGAAGTCGAATTACCGCTGCCGGAATACAACCCGGAAAACGATGAATAAGCCTGTTTTCTGAAACTCAAATCATTTGGAAACATTTCCCAACAGTTCACGGAACTTCTGACAAATATCGCGTACTAAATCTGTACCAGCTGTGTGGTGTTTCCAACGCAGTTGCACTTACCTTGTTCATGCCTCAGCTCATTCAAAATCATCCATGAAACTCACTCCCCTGCTGGCCAGTTTGCTGGCCGCTTTTGTATTGACCGGTGCGGCATTGCCGGTATCCGCTGCGCAGCAAGTTGCTGTCAATCAGGAAGCGCGCGTCGATCCTATGAAGCAGCGTGCCGACTATATTCGCGAGCATTACAGTAAATTTGAATACCGGATTCCGGCGCGCGATGGTAAGGCTTTGTTCACGTCGGTGTTTGTTCCTAACGATGCGAGTGCGAAAAAGACGTATCCGATACTGCTGGTGCGCACGCCGTATTCTGTCGCTCCGTATGGCGCGGACAATTACAAAACCAATCTGGGGCCAACAGCAGAGTATGAAAAAGAGGGTTTCATTTTTGTGTTTCAGGATGTGCGCGGCACGAATATGTCGGAGGGTGAATTCGTCAATATGCGCCCGCATCTGGATGTGAAAAAAACGTCGGCGGATATTGATGAAAGCAGCGATACCTATGACAGCATAGACTGGCTGATCAAACACCTGCCGCACAATAACGGCAAGGTCGGTCAGTGGGGCATTTCATATCCGGGCTTTTACACTTCGGCTGGCGCGATTGATTCCCATCCAGCGCTGAAGGCGGTTTCGCCGCAGGCGCCGATTGCGGATTGGTTCCGTGGCGACGACATGCACAGAAACGGCGCGTTTAATCTGCAGATGGCCTTCGGCTTCTTTAACAGCTTTGGTCAGCCGCGCCCGCAGCCAACCGATAAGCGCAACTGGAAAGAATTCAATTACGGCACGCCTGACGGTTATCAGTTTTTTCTGGAACTCGGTTCGGTTGCGAATGCAAACGACAAATATTTTAAAAACGGCATTCCGTTCTGGAATGAGATCGTCGCCCATCCGGATTACGATCAGTTCTGGCAAAGCCGCAATCTGCTGCCGCATCTGAAAAACATTAAAGCCGCCGTGCTGACGGTTGGCGGCTGGTATGACACCGAAGATTTATACGGCCCGCTGCAAACCTATCGCGCGATAGAAAAACAAAATCCGGGCATACAAAATACGCTGGTGATCGGTCCGTGGACGCACGGCGGCTGGACGCGTGGCGACGGCGATAAAGTCGGCGATGCGACTTTCGGTTTCAAGACGGTGCACAATTATCAGCCAGTCGAGTTTGCGTTCTTCAAACACCATCTGAAAGGCGGCGAGAATCCTGCGTTGCCGGAAGCCTGGATGTTTGAAACCGGTGCGAATCGCTGGCGTGGTTTTGATGCCTGGCCGCCAAAAGAAAGCAAAGAACAGGCTTTGTATTTCCATGCGAACGGCAAACTGAGTTTCACAGCGCCAGCGGCAAACGACAGCGGCTTTGATGAATACATCAGCGATCCAGCCAAGCCAGTGCCGTATACAACTGAGATTCTGAACGGCTGGAGCAAGCAATATATCGCTGCCGATCAGCGTTTTGCCAGCCGCCGCCCGGATGTGCTGACCTGGCAAACCGAGGTGCTGGATAAAGATGTGACGCTGGCGGGGCCGCTGAATGCCGACTTATTTGTCAGCGTCACTGGCACCGATGCCGATTTTGTAGTCAAACTGATCGACGTGTCGCCAGCCGATGCGAAAGACGGGCCAATCCTTCGCGGTAATCAGCAAACGTTGGTACGCGGCGAACCCTTCCGCGCGCGCTTCCGCGATGGCTTTGAAACGCCGAAGGCCTTCACACCAAATGCAGTGACGAAGGTGGCATTCAATATCAACGATGTGCTGCATACGTTTCAGCGCGGCCACCGCATCATGGTGCAGGTGCAGTCGAGCTGGTTCCCGTTTATTGACCGCAATCCGCAAACCTTTGTGCCGAATATTTACGCGGCCAAAGACAGCGATTTTGTTAAGGCCACGCATCGCGTTTATCACAGCAGCAATCAGGCGAGTGCGCTGCGGGTGAAGGTCTTGCCTGCGCTGGGTGAGTGATACAGGCAGCGACACTGAGCGAAATCTTCAGCAATACACGTAGCAATAAAAAAAGCCCGGAATTTCCGGGCTTTTTTACGTTTTCGGGGGAGTATGTGTCAAAAAATGCTGATTGTCCTTATAAACAAAGGGCTTTAAAACATACTCCCCCCAGTATATTTTCGTGTTTTTGCGGCGTTTTCAGGCATTTTTGGGAGCAAACACCACCAGCCAGGTCGCCAGCACCACGCCTGCGCAGCCGATCAATGTGCTCATGGTGATTGCTTCGTGCAAAAATAAATGTCCCCACAATAAGGCAAACAAGGGAATCAGAAACGTCACCGTCAGCGCTTTGGTTGGCCCCACATCCGTCATCAGGCGGAAGTAAATCAGATAGGCGACTGCGCTGCATAACAGCGCCAGCGCCGCGCCGAGCAACAGAATCTGACTGGTGATTTCGCCCTGCACTGGTACCATCGGCAGAAACGGCAGCAACACAAATGCGGCTCCGATTTGCGAGCCGGTCGCCATTTGCATGGAATTCATCGCGCCGGATACTTTTTTGGAATAGATGCCCGCCAGCGCATAACAGATCGTCGCACCGACGCAAGCCAGCACGCCCAGCAACAAATCACTGGTGAAAGCGACCGGCCCCAGACGCACAAGAAAGCCGACGCCGACCACGCCGCACAACATGCCCAGCATTTTGCGGCCAGTGAAACGTTCACTCAGAAAAATCGCCCCCATCACCGCACCCCATAAGGGGCTGGTGGCATTTACGATCGCAGAATAACCGGCGGGCATGCGCATCGCGGCAAACGAATACAAGACAAAAGGCAACGCTGAATTCACCAGACCCAGCACCAGATATTGCCGCCAGTGACGCCGGATATCAACGGGCTTTTGCGTTGCCAGCATCAATAAAGTTAAGGCAAGCCCCGCCAATCCGACGCGGATTTCTGCGGTCCATAAGGCACCCAGGACGGGTGCCAGCACCCGCATGAACAGAAACGAAGCGCCCCAGATCGCAGCCAGCGATAAAAGGCGAAGAAGATCAACACTGCGCATGCGGTTTTCCGTATCGATGAAAAACGCCCAGCTTAACAAATTAGCGTGATCGCCGCTGGCTATTTCCGGTCATCACATGCCGACGCGGTGCCAGCGTTCATCGTCGAACCGGCATTTAATCGGTGTCTACATCGGCTTAAAGCGCCACGCATAGGCCTGACTGACTTTGAGTTTTTCCGGGCTGCCATGCAGCTCGACCAGATAACGCCCCATGTCGTCGCGCTGCGCGCGCGCAATCGCATCGGCGCGCACCACCGTGCCGCGATGGATCTGCCAGAAGATATCGGGGTCGAGTCCTTCCATCAATTCTTTCAGCGGCTTGCGCACATGTGCTTCGTCATGCCCGCACACCACTCGGGTATATTTTTCATCGGAACTGAAAAACAGAATTTTTTCTATCGGGAACATCTTGATCGTATCGCCGACGCTGGCACTGATCCAGCGTATGCGCTCGGTCGCATTGCCACGGATGCGCTTGTCGAGTTCCGACATCAGCTGGCTCAGATCGGGTGCCGCCTGTTTGCTGGCAAGACGTGCTTTCAGACGCGCAATTGCTTCCGCCAAACGCGCCTGCGCCACTGGCTTCAACAGATAATCGATCGCACCGGCGGCAAACGCATCGAGTGCATGGTTATCGTAAGCGGTGGTGAACACCGCATGACAACGCCCTTTGACCGCATTTGCGACATCCAATCCCGACATGCCGGGCATGCGAATATCCAGAAAAGCGATGTCTGGCTGGTGGGTGTAAATCGCATCGAGCGCATCAGCGCCATGCTCGCACTCGGCGATAATCTGCAGTTCCGGCCACAACTCATTGAGCATGCGGCGTAATTCTTTACGTGGTAAATCTTCATCTTCAGCGATGATGGCAGTGATCATGCAGCCTCCGTCTGTTTTTCTAAAGGAATCGTGATGATGGCAGCAACTCCGCCCTCGGGACGGGCTTTCAACAGCAGGCTGGCGCGTTCGCCGTACATCGCCGCCAGCCGCTGATGGATATTCGCCAAGCCAATGCCAGAGCCACTGTTGTGACCGCCGAACCCAACGCCATCATCTTCGACGCGCATTTCCAGCATGCGCGGCTCTGGAGTTTCTTGCGTTTCTTGCGTTTTTTGTGCTTCGATGACACGCACTGTCACGGCGATGTGCGCCGCGCCAACCTTCGGTTCTATGCCGTGTTTGATTGCGTTCTCGACTAAAGAAATCAGCATCAACGGCGGCACTGCGGCGTCAGCAATCTGTGACTCGACACTGAAACTCAGGCGCGGAATGCGGGCTTGCATCAGGCTCAGATACGCATGCACGGCGTCAAGTTGTTTGCTTAAACGCGACTGCACCGAGCCGCCGTCATCGCGCATCTGTGGTATGGTCGCGCGCAGATAATCGACCAGATGATCGACGATCGCGACCGCCCGCACTGGCTCCGTGTTGATGGCTGAACGCACACCGGCCAGCGTGTTGAACAGAAAGTGTGGTTCCACCTGCGCAGCCAATACCGACAAGCGTAATTCGGTTTCTCTTTGCATCGCCTGCGCCTGTTCTGATGCGCGCTTACTCTGTGCGACTTTTAACATATTGCGCTGGCGAGAAAACAGCCAGAGATCGTAACCACCGCTGAGGTAAATACAGACGGAAGACAATACCAAACCGATATAAAAGCCTTTCCAGAAATCCGCGCCTGACATATCAGGAGAATGTGGTGCGCGGTTTTGTTTGCCTTCCTGAAAGCCCTGCTCAAATCCGGCTTTGAATTCAGATAACCAGTTTCCGGCAGGCGTGGCCGCGGTTGTTTTTGCGAAATCCGGCGAACCAGAATAATGCAATTTCAGCGCGGCCAGCATCGGTGCCTCGTAATGCAATAATTGCTGTGTCGCCTGCCTCGCTGCAAAAAATAGCAACAGACTGCACAATAATCCTGCACATAAGACCGTGATCAGACTAGGCCATTCTTTTTTTTCCGCATAGCCGCGTTGTCGCACCCAGACCGCCAGCGCAGCACCACCAAGATGCATCGCGGTACCGGCAAGAGACAGCGGTATCCAGACGACAAAGAAGGTACGCCAGTCGGCACCGCGCGCAGCATCGATCAGAAAAATCAACAGCAGCGCGGGAATCAGCGTACCCATCCAGGCGCGTGCGCGATAGCGATACCAGGTGCGGGAAAACACCGGATAATTGCGCGCACGGGTCAGCCAGGATTCGCTTCTGGCTGAAACTTCCGGTGGCAATATTTCTTCATTTACCGATGGCGGCATATCGATTGCAGGTGTGGCTGACATGATCTTCCCTTTCACAGACGAAGGCAGTCTACGCGGACGTCATCGCATTGGGTGAGCATGCGACGAATGCAGATCAGGGCGGATAAAACAGGTGTCGTACCGGATGAAACGATTCAGGCGGATTCAGCGCCACCGTTGCTGGCGGCTTCTGCATTCGCACGCTGTTGTTTGGCGATGCGCAGGATGGTGTTGCGGATGGAAGTCAGAACCGCGACGGAGTTGAAAGGTTTAACGATAAAACCATGCACACCGCGCTGCTGCGCATCCTGAATCAACCCGGCGTTAATTCCGGAAGACACCAGAAACAGCAGCGACTTCGGCAGTTCAGTGCGTAGCTGGGTGATGATGGCCCATCCAGCTTCATTTGTTTCGCCAAGATCGATGCAAACAATTTGCGGTCTGAGCCGGATCACGCGTGCAAGGCTGGCTGGCGCGAGGTTCGCGTCAGCAATCACTTCATGGCCGCCGTTATTGAGTACGGAAGTCAGTAAATTGCGGGCAATCGCATTCGCGTCCAGAATAACGGCTTTGAGCATAGAAAACCTGACAAGATAAAAGCAATTTGCATCTTAATGCAAAACTTTAATGTAAAACATTAAGTAAGAGGAAAAAGGCGGAAAAAGCCACATCCGGCGATGCGGGTGCCGTGTAATCCAGGCATCGTCAGGCACCCTCATTGGCAGATATTCAGTCCTTCTCTCCGGCTTCGCCTTTCGCATTTTTTACATAGGTTTCCAGCCAGCGATCCTGTTCCCACAACATGTGCAGCACAGATTCCCGCGCGCGGTAGCTGTGACTCTCATTCGGCAACATCACCAGACGCGTGACCGCGCCCAGACCTTGCAACGCCTGATACATGCGTTCACTTTGGATAGGGAAAGTGCCGGGGTTGTTGTCTTGTTCACCGTGAATAAAGAGTATCGGGTCTTTGATCTGATTGGCGAAATTAAACGGTGACATTTCCTGATACGTCTTGCGCGCCTGCCAGAAATTGCGCTCTTCTGACTGAAAGCCAAACGGCGTCAGCGTGCGATTGTAGGCACCGGAACGGGCAATACCGGCGCGGAACAAACGCGTGTGCGTCAGCAGATTCGCGGTCATGAACGCGCCATAGCTGTGACCACCGATCGCGATGCGGTTGCGGTCTGCAACACCGAGTCGCACGACTTCATCGATCGCGGCTTCGGCACTCATTTTCAACTGTTCAAGGTAAGTGTCGTTCGGCTCTTTCTTGCCTTCACCGATAATCGGCATGGTCGGACCATCCAGCACGGTGTAACCACGCGCCAGCATGACTTGCGGGCCGTTATAGGAAATCCGGTTGAATTTATACGGCGAACCATTCACCTGACCTGCCGCCTCGGCCGTCTTAAATTCACGCGGATACGCCCACATAATCATGGGGCGCGGACCATCGCGTTTCGGGTCATAGCCTGGCGGTAAATACAGGGTTGCGGTCAGATCAACGCCATCTTCGCGTTCATAGCGCAGTTGCTGCTTTTTAACTCCTTTGAATTGTGGCAAAGGATGCGGAAACTGGGTCAGCGCCCGCGCAGCCTCATTGTGCGCCAGATCGCGAACAAAATAATTAGGGCGTTCCTCGTTCGATTCGCGGCTGGTGACGATACTGGTACCTTTATCGTTCAACAAACCAAGCACTTCTTCGTAATACGGCGCCTGCGAGCGGAACATGCGCACCGCTTGCTTGCTGGTCAGATCAAACCGATCCAGAAACGGGCGATCTCCATCCGGGCTGGCACCATTGCCGGTCATGAAAATCGACTTGCCATCCGGTGCCACGCGCAGCACCGCGCGGCCGTACTGATTTTGCGTCATCACGGGCTGCCCCGGATGGGCATACTGGTCTTCTGATTTACGGGCAAACAACAGTTCCGGTTTGCTGTCGGCGACGCCGGGACGAATACGCCAGATGCGGGTGTCACGGGTTTTCCACCAGCTTTCTGTCACCAGCGCCAGCCCGTCATTGCCCCATTGAACATTATTGAAGCGCCACGCCAGATCCATCAATTTTTGTGGCGGCGCATCAAACGGTGCTGCCTGTTGCATCAAAACATCATGTACTTTGACGGGCGCTTCAGGATCGCCACCGGCCTGTGCTTCTAACCAATACAAGGTGGCGGGTTTATCGTTGCGCCAGGCAAAGTCACGCGGCCCAGCCTGTACCGCGTCATTCCCGGTGGGCAAGCGCTCACGCATAGGACGTTCTGCGATGGTTTTCACTTTCTTGCCATTCTCATCCCACAATTCGATCAGTTGCGGAAAACGATCCACGGGCAGCATCGTTGAATAAGGGCGGCGTAATTGTGTGGTCAGAATCAGATTACCATCGGGCGAAGCCTGTGCTTTGGTCAGTGTCATGACTGGGCCGATACGACGCACGTCGCCGCTGATGCTGACAAACGCCAGTTGCGTCTGTAACTGCCAATCCAGCATATCAGCGTCCGCTGCTGTTTTCAGCATGTCCGGATAAGTGCGGTTTTGCGTCAGCTTGCCGCCTTTGCTTTCCAGCATATTTGGCCCCAACGGCTTTTGCGTCAGATTCGGTGAGGGTTTCGGACGTGCGGGCAACAAGCGCACCAGCAATTGCTCAGAACCATTACTCCAGGCGAATCCGGCACTGGCGACGGCGTTTAACTTTTCGTCCATCAGTCTTTGCGCATGGGATTTCTTCACGTCCAGCAACCACAGTTCCACGCCGTCATCGGTCCAGCGACTGAAGGCCAGCCATTTTTCATCCGGCGACCACAGTGTTTCAGCAATCCGCGGCTTCGCTGGTAAACCGCTGACTTCGCGAATTTTTCCGCTTGCCACGTCCAGCAAGCTCAGGCTATTACCAAAATCAAAATGACTGGCAGCATGAGTACGTGGATTAATACGCAAACCAGCCAGTTTGAGTTCTGGCTGCGCGACTTCGGCAATACTCGGCAAACCCGGCAAGCTGACCAGCAATGCTGTTTTACGCTGCGGCCCGAGTTTAAACACCGGTCCACGCGGTGCATCGACGATTGCCTGCAATTCTGCCGGCGGCAAACGATAACTGCCTTCCGCGGTAGCGGCAGGAGGCACTGCGCTTGAGGTGGCAAATGCCGGGATGTGGATGCCGGACAACAGTGTCACCGCGCCTGCGATGATCACCGTGGAAGGAAGTCGGGAAGAAAAAAACATCATTCGTATATTCACTATGTTAAAAAGCCGCACCAAAACGAGCGGCATCGCCTGCATTTTTATTAGAAATGTGCATCAGGATCGCACAAAATGGCGTGCTGGCAAACCCGCCATTCTCAGAACCACGTCCCGGATGTCTCCCGGATGGTGTCGCAAAGGCTTATCCACACTCATTCGCCTACGGTGGCACAACATTTGCTGCGACGCACAATATGTCTTTCTATATGAGTTTTTCATCGTGGTAAGCTACGCGCCGAATTGATTCAATTCAAATCATTCTTGCCTCAGGCTTGAAAATTTATTTGCTGGCGAATCATCATCCAATTAAACCAACAACGGAGAGCAATTTGAACAAAATTCAAAATCCAGGGGTGAACACTATCCTGGGACACCCCGATAGCTTATTTGTTTTGTTTTTCACAGAAATGTGGGAACGATTTTCTTATTATGGCATGCGCGCATTGCTGGTCTTGTTTCTGGTCACAGAAACGGCCAAAGGCGGCTGGGGCTGGACCCGCGCAGATGCCGCCAATCTGTATGGCTGGTACACCGGTCTCGTATATCTGACGCCAATCATCGGCGGCTATATTGCCGATAAATTCCTCGGCAGCCGTCGTGCTGTCGTACTCGGCGGTTTTATCATCGCAGCTGGTCATGCGTCATTGCTGTTTGATACGCCAACCATGTTCTACGTCGGTCTGTCACTGATCGTCGCAGGTACCGGGATGTTCAAACCGAATATTTCTGCGATTGTCGGTCAGTTGTATACCAAAGATAACGAACACCTGCGCGATTCCGGCTATACCCTGTTTTATATGGGCGTGAATTCCGGCGCGTTTTTCGGTATTTTGCTGTGCGGTTATATCGGTGAAAAAATCTCCTGGTCTTATGGTTTTGGACTCGCCGGTATATTTATGCTGTTAGGCGCAATCCAGTTTTATCTGGGACAAGGCATTTTCGGCAACATCGGTTTATCGAAAGACCAGAGAGCGGCGACCAATACTGTTGAAGTCGTCGTCGAAGAACCAGCGGCCAACATCGTCGCTGACCGCATTAAAGCAATTGCAGTTTTCTCTTTCTTCACGATTTTCTTCTGGTTCGCATTTGAACAGGCCGGTGGTTCAATGACGATCTTCGCAGCCGATTACACCGACCGTAATCTGGTAGGGACAGCAGGTACTACCTTTAAAATTATCAACAGCCTGATGACGGTGATTCCAACCATGATTCTCAGCTGGCTGCTGGTGAAGCTGTTCGCAGGGACAGCAAAGCAGTATCTGGTATCCAATCTGTTGTTGGTCATCTGTCTGGGTACGATCTGGGCCTTAGTGCTGTGGATGCTGCAGCGTGAATTTGCATTGGATCAGTCCAGCGTTCCAGCGACCTGGTTTGGTGTGCTGAACTCGTTTTTCCTGGTGATTCTGGCACCGATGTTTTCCAAAATGTGGGACAAATACTGGGATCCTAGCGGCCCGGTTAAATTCGGTACGGGTCTGGTTCTGCTTGGCATCGGGTTTGCGGCACTGGCTTATGGTTCATCTACTATCCCTGCCGGTGCGAAGACAGCGTCTATCAGTATGGTTTATCTGATTCTCGCGTATTTCTTTCATACGATGGGTGAGCTCTGCCTGTCGCCAGTCGGCTTGTCATACATCAGTAAGCTCGCACCTCCGCGTCTGCTCGGTCTGATGTTCGGTTTGTGGTTCCTGAATACAGCAATCGCCAATAAACTGGCTGGTCTGACTGGTAGTTATATTGACGAAATTTCGAACACGTATTCGATGTCGACTTTCTTCCTGATCTTCACCATCATTCCTATTTCTGCTGGCATTGTTCTGATGCTGATGAACAAATGGATGGCAAAGAAAATGCACGGTATTCACTAATCAAGAGTATCCGGCCCAACAAAAATCCCCGCCAAAAGCGGGGATTTTTTTTTACTATTTCCGACAAATTCCGTTGGAATTCTGCTTCAGACTTGTTATGAGCGTTCGATTGCCAGCGCAACGCCCATACCACCACCGATACACAAACTCGCCAGACCTTTTTTTGCGTCACGACGTATCATTTCGTGAATCAGGCTGACCAGAATACGGCAACCAGAAGCACCAATAGGGTGACCAATCGCAATCGCGCCGCCATTCACGTTGATCTTGCTGGTGTCCCAGCCCATTTCCTTATTCACGCCTATGGCCTGCGCCGCGAACGCCTCGTTGATTTCCATTAAATCCAGATCAGCATGAGTCCAGCCCGCTTTTTTCAAGCAGAGCTGTGCTGCAGGCACCGGCCCCATACCCATGATGGATGGGTCTACGCCTGCCGACGAATACGCTTTGATCCGCGCCAGCACTGGTAATCCCAGCTCTTCCGCTTTCTTTGCCGACATCATGATCACTGCGGCAGCGCCATCGTTGAGACCGGAAGCATTGCCAGCCGTGACGGTGCCATTTTTGTCGAAGGCCGGGCGCAATGCTGACAAGGATTCCATGGTGGCGCCATGTTTGATGAATTCGTCGGTATCAAAGACGACCGTGCCTTTTTTCGACACGATTTCTACCGGAATGATTTCATCTTTGAACTTACCGGCTTTTTGTGCCGCTTCTGCTTTGTTTTGTGAGGCAAGTGCAAATACGTCCTGCTCTTCACGGCTGATACCGTATTTCTTAGCGACGTTTTCGGCGGTAATGCCCATATGGTATTGGTTGTACACATCCCATAAACCATCCACGATCATGGTATCGACCAGTTTAGTGTCACCCATACGGAAGCCATCGCGCGAGCCATTCAGCACATGTGGCGAAGCGCTCATATTTTCCTGACCGCCAGCGATGATAATGTCGGCGTCACCGACTTTAATAGCCTGCGCCGCCAGATGCGTTGCTTTCAAACCGCTGCCACAGACTTTATTGATCGTCATCGCTGGTACCATCACAGGCAAACCCGCTTTGATGACGGCCTGGCGCGCAGCATTCTGCCCGACACCGGCCGTCAACACCTGACCGAGCAAGACTTCGTTGATCTGGTCGCCGCTCAGACCCGTTTTGGCGAGCAAGCCTTTAATCACAATCGCACCCAATTCGGCGGCTGGGATTTTAGCCAGGGAACCACCAAATTTACCTACCGCTGTACGACCAGCAGCAACAATGACGACGTCTTGCATGTTGAATCTCCTGTTATAAAAAAAGATGTGTCAGACAAAAATGCATATTCTGTCTGATACGGTAACGGTCAGATTACACCAGCTTGCCTGTTGATGTTCATCCTGCTGAAATTTTGAGCAAAAAAAAGCTCCCGATTGAAGGGAGCTTTTTGGTTCAGGCGAAGTTCATATCGAACTTGTTCTTGCTTTACTTAAGTAACTTAAGTTACTTATTTTTTCTTTGGTGTCGCTTTTTCAGCAGCTTGTGTGAACTGTTGTGTTGCTTTTGCCAGATTTTCTTCCAGCGTTTCTACCGCTTGCTTGGTCGTTTTGGACAATTGCTCGTAACCGGCGTTGATGTTACCAACCACAGATTTCAACGCTGTTACTGCTTGTTCGGAACCAGCTGGTGCATTTTTTGTGACTTCATCGATCAGGGAAATCACTTTAGTATTTGTTTCAGCGATATGCGCTTCCACTGCTTTTGTGAACTCTTGCTGAGTAGCGGTAGTGATGCTGGCCAGATGACGACCGTATGCCAGTGCTTTCTCTGCAGTTGGCTGCGCTTGAGCTGTCGTCAGAGTGAAAAATTCCTGAGGATCTTTTGCGCTCAACAGTTGTTTCGCAGCAGCAGTGCCTTCTTCGATACTGGCTTTGGCAGCATTCACGTTCAGGGCGAACAATTGCTCCAGACCTTCAAACGCTTTTTTGTTCAATGCAGTCAGGGAAGCAAACTGCGCTTCGAGGTTAGCTTTAGTTGCAGCAATAAATTGTTCTGGTGATGTAGACATGGCATTCTCCGTTAAAGGGGATTAATAATCGGCAGCGCCTTCCACAACTTCTTTAAATGGTGCACCGCAACAAGTTCAATTCTACACGGCATATTTCGTACGTCAAGCTTTTTTTGTGCATCGCAACAAAATGATGTAAATGATATCATTTTAAAAATACAAACCCTAATATCCATCAGGCTTTCCAGCCTATTCCGGGCTGAGACTCAGGTAAATAGCGGGGATTGATGCCGAGATTTATCTGCCTCAAATTGCAGCAAGGCCTGCTTATTTTTTAAGCCACCGGCATAGCCAGTCAACGCGCCATTCGTCGCGATCACCCGATGACAAGGAACAATAATCGACAAGGGATTGCGTCCGTTGGCTGCGCCAACCGCCCTAACTGCCGATAGTTTGTTGATGCTGCCGGCAAGAGCCCCGTAACTGCAAGTCTGCCCGAAAGGTATCTGCTGCAACGCCCGCCATACTCTTTGCTGAAATGGCGTGCCCGACGACATGTCGAGAGGAAGATCAAAATGCTGGCGCTGACCGGCAAAGTATTCTTGCAGTTGTTGTGTCGCCAGTTGTAATACCGGATGTTCCGGTGCGAGTTGCCATCCCTGTATGCCTTTGAAATGGCGGTGCTGTTCAAAGTAAACGCCGCTCAATCCCGTGTCACTCGCGGCCAGACAAAGCATGCCGAGCGGGCTGTTGAATTCTGTATATTTCATCGCTACACCTTATTTTTCTGTACTGCTTTGCTTGCCGCATTGTGCCCACTAAAGCTCTCCGTCGTGTTAAGCGACTGCCACAGCAACATGGCGGCATAGGCGCGCCACGGTGACCACGCTTGTGCCTGCAACAGCAACTGCTTTTCTGTCCAGCGCGTCTGTGCGGGCAACGCTACCTGTCCTGATAATTGTGCCGCCGCCTTTTGCAAACCGAGATCACCGGCAGGAAAAGCGTCGGGAAAACGCAGCGCACGCATTGCGATATATTGCGCCGTCCATTCACCGATACCGCGTACGCTTTTCATGTTGTCCAGCATCGTCGCCTGAGTGCTATCCGGCAAACGCTCAAAGCCGCCCGCCAGCGCGAAGCGTGCGACATTTTGCAAGGTCTGGGCGCGTGTTGCCGGAATCCCTATTCCCGCCAATTCATTGATGGGCAGCCCGATAATCGTTTCCGGTGTCGGAAAATGACGCGTAATCGGCGCCAACGGAGTTTCCACCGTATCACCAAAGCGCTGCACCAGACGACCGGCAACGGTCGTTGCACCCGCCACGCTGACCTGTTGCCCCAGCACCGCACGGATCGCCAGTTCAAAGCTGTCAAAAGCGCCCGGTACACGCAAACCCGGCGTTGCCTGAATCTGCGCTGCTAACAAGGCATCTTGTTGCAAGTGGCTTTGAATAAATGCGGGATTGGCTTCCAGATCAAATTGCTGCCGCACTCTCGCCAGCACCGGCATCAATACCGGCGTCAGTTGTGGCGCGAGTTGTAACAATAACTGGTTTTTCTGCGGTAAATGGCTGACTTTCAACCAGCCAGAGATCCCTTGTATGCGCACGCTGCGCACGTAGGCGGCCAGATCACCGTCCTGACCTTCCTGAATCACGGCTTCCAGCCCTGGCATCGCACGTCCGCGTAAATAGCTGATTACTGCATCCCACGCATACGGCGGACGATACGCCAGGCGCAACAAAATACCTTCGCCACGCCCATCTGCCGCGCGCCGCACCGAGCCGGGTGCCATCTGATAACGTTGCAAGAAAAGTGCGTTGAAACGCCGGACGCTGCCAAAACCAGTGGCAAACGCGATATCAGCCATCGGCAGACTAGTTTCCTGCAGCAGTTTTTTGGCGAATAGCAGACGCTGGGTTTGTGCGAGTTCGACCGGGCTGGCACCGAATTCCTGCAATAACACTCGCCTGAGCTGGCGTGATGACAAACCTATCTGTTGCGAGAAATCTTCGACATTCATTGCATTCAAAGCGCCGTCAGCAATCTTCTTCCAGATCGCATGGGCAAGATTCTGTTGTATCGCATACGGCGCCAGCTCGGGACGACAGCGCAGACAAGGACGATAGCCCGCCGCTTCCGCTGCAGCCGCTGTCGAAAAGAACTCGCAGGAACTTTCTCGCGGCGTTCTGACCGCGCAAACCGGGCGGCAATAAATACCTGTTGTTTTTACGCCAGTAAAAAAGACGCCGTCAAAGCGGCTGTCTTTTGCGGCGAGCGCACGATAGTACTGATGTGCCTCGCGCGTCAGTCTGCCTGAGTTGGTCTCAGGTTTATTCATCGTGATGTCGTTATCGGTCTGCATGTGCACTTTATACGCGTTGACCGGCACCAGATCTAGCCATTTCCGGACATGCGTATTGTTGCAGGAAGAGTGGCCGCGACCAACATCGCCACAGCCGTCATGGTAAAACCGGCAGGCCACATGATTTAGACGTTTCCACTACACTAGTGCGTTGATCTTATAAATATATGCGCAGAAAGCATAAGCCATGACCGTCAAGCAATCTCCTGATCTGAAAACCGTCCTCATCGCCAGCGGCTTTGTATTAACGCTTGCCATGGGCGTACGTCATGGCTTTGGCTTTTGGTTACAGCCGATTTCGCAAGCGCATGGCTGGACCCGCGAAACCTATTCGATGGCGATGGCAATCCAGAATTTGTTATGGGGCGTGTTCGGGCCATTCGCCGGTATGGCGGTCGATAAATTCGGCACCGCCCGCGTCGTGATCTTCGGCGCACTGATGTATGCGGCTGGCTTGCTGTGGATGGCAACGGTCAGTCATCCGCTGCTGTTTGTCATCGGTTCCGGTGTTTTATTAGGAGGGGCACTCGCCTGTACCGCTTTTGGTGCTGTCAGCAGCATAATCGGGCGCACTGCACCGGCGCATAAGCGTTCATGGGCATTTGGCATTTCATCCGCAGCGAGTTCGTTTGGTCAGTTTGTGATGATGCCGGTTGAGCAGCAACTCATTACTCACAGCGGCTGGCAAACCGCGTTTTATCTGCTGGCCGCCCTACTGGTAATCGTCATGTTGCCGATGGCATGGAAGCTGCGCGAGCCAGCGATTGATCATAGTCATGGCCCGCAGCAAAGCATCAAAGAAGCTATCCACGAAGCGTTCTCACATAAGCCTTTCTTGTTTTTAGTCGCAGGTTATTTTGTCTGCGGTTTTCAGGTAGTTTTCATCGGCGTGCATATGCCAGCCTATCTGAAGGACAAAGGCATACTCGACCCTAACGTGGCGGTGTCGGCGCTTGCCCTCATTGGCTTGTTCAATATTTTCGGTTCGTATTACGCCGGTAAGCTCGGCGGCATGTTCCAGAAACGTTACCTGCTGTCTTCTATCTACCTGTCCCGGACGATTGTGATCAGCCTGTTTCTGCTGGCACCACTGTCGTCCTACTCGGTGTATATTTTTGCCGCCGGTATGGGCTTGCTGTGGTTATCGACCGTACCGCTGACTAACGGCGTGATCGCCAGCATCTTTGGACTGAAATATCTTTCCATGTTGTCTGGCTTTGTATTTTTCTCGCATCAGGTCGGCAGTTTTATGGGCGTCTGGCTCGGTGGCTATATCTATACACTGATGGGCAATTACAACCTTGTCTGGGGCATTACGCTGGCACTCGGTATTTTCGCAGCACTGATTAATCTGCCGGTCAATGAAAGCCCGGTGTCACGTCAGACGGCGACGGCATGATGATCATGATGAAATTACGCCAGATATTGTTGAAACTGTCACTGATCCTGTTGCTGCTGCTCGTGCTGGCAGTAGCGTTTCTGGCTTATCTGCAGCCTGGTTTTGTGCTTGATCTGGCGAATCGCTTTGTGCTTTGTTGAATAAATGAGTATTCGGTTGATCTGATCGATTTAGATAATTTTAAGGAATTATTTTCTCAGCACGAAGTCTGATGTTATTCTTTTCAACTCCTATTTTTCAGATCTGATTCCCATGAACAAATCCATGCTCATGCTGCTGTGTTCTGCGCTGGCAATACAATCCAGCGTTGCCGCAGATACCTCCGTCACTTCAGCACCGACCAGCAAACCCCTTATGAATAAAGCGCTTGCAGCCAATCCTCTGTTGGCAGCCAGTACTCTGGCGTATGAATATCCAGCCTTCGATCAGATCAGAAACGAACACTATGCGCCAGCGTTTGCAGAAGGCATGCGTTTGCATCTGGCCGAAATCAATGCCATTGCCAACAACACCGCCAAACCAACTTTTGATAATACGGTTGTAGCGCTCGAACGCGCAGGGCAGTCGCTGAACCGCGTCAGCACAATCTTTTTCAATCAGATCGCTACTAACACCAACCCGACACTGGAATCACTGTCCACCGATCTGGCGCCAAAATTGTCCGCTCATCAGGACGTGATTCTGATGAATGCGAAACTGTTTAAACGCATCAACGCCATCATCAGCCAACGCGACAAACTGAAACTCGACGCCGAATCCAATCGCTTGCTGGATCGTTACTACACCGATTTCGTGCGTGCCGGTGCAAAATTATCAGACAGCGATAAAGCCAAACTCAAAGCGATCAATGCCCAACTGGCATCGTTAGGCACGAAATTCAGCCAGAATGTATTGAAAGAAACCAATGCATCCGCGGTGATCGTTGAACATAAAGAGCAGTTAAAAGGCTTGTCTGAAGGTGAAATCAACACCGCAGCCGCAGCGGCGAAAGCCAAAGGGCTGGATGGAAAATATCTGATTCCATTGATGAATACCTCTGGACAACCTTATCTGGCCAGCCTCGAAGACCGTTCCGTGCGTCAGCGTTTGCAGGAAGCCTCTGTCAATCGTGGCAGCCACGGCGGTGATTTCGATAACCGCGATACAGCTCTGCAATTAGCCCGCCTGCGCGCAGAACGTGCCCAATTGCTTGGCTATCCGAATTACGCCGCCTACGGCCTCGAAGATGAAACGGCGAAAACCACCACTGCCGTCAATAAAATGCTGAGCGAACTGGCACCGGCAGCAGTCGCCAATGCCAAAAATGAAGCCGCTGAATTACAAAAAATTATTGATGCCAACCATGGCGACTTTAAGCTGGCGGCATGGGACTGGGCCTACTACACCGAGCAATTACGTACCGCAAAATATGCGTTTGACGATACCCAGTTACGCCCGTATTTTGAACTCGACAGCGTATTACAAAATGGCGTGTTTTTTGCCGCGCATCAGTTGTACGGTATCAGCTTTAAAGAACGTAAAGATTTACCTGTCTATCACCCCAGCGTCAGAGTGTTTGAAGTATTCGATGCCGATGGTAAATCGATGGCATTGTTCATTGCCGATATGTACGCCCGTGACAGCAAACGCGGCGGCGCGTGGATGAACTCGTATGTCGAACAATCAACGCTGTTCAACAAAAAGCCTGTGATTGCGAATCACCTGAATGTTCCGCAGCCATCAAAAGGTGAACCCACCTTGCTGACCGCAGATGAGGTGAAAACGGCGTTCCATGAATTCGGCCATGCACTGCACGGTTTGTTCTCACAAGTACACTACCCACGCTTCTCCGGTACCAATGTACCGCGCGATTTTGTCGAATATCCTTCACAAGTCAACGAGATGTGGGCGACCTGGCCCGAAGTCCTGAAAAACTATGCCAAGCACTACAAAACAGGGGAAGTCATTCCTCAGGCGCTGGTCGACAAAATCACCGCCAGCAACAAGTTCAATCAAGGCTTTGCGACCACCGAGTATCTGGCGGCATCCTTGCTTGATCAGCGCTGGCATCAGCTGACACCGGCGCAAATACCAAGCGATGCAATTGCGTTTGAAAAAACCGCCTTGCAAGAAGCCGGCGTTGATTTTGCACCGGTACCGCCACGTTATCGCTCCACTTATTTCTCCCACATATTCGGCGGCGGCTACTCGGCTGGCTACTACGCTTATCTGTGGAGTGAAGTACTGGATGCAGATACCGTTGAATGGTTTAAAGAAAATGGCGGGCTGACACGGAAAAATGGCGATTGGTTCCGTCAGCAATTACTGTCGCGCGGCGGCAGTATCGATCCTATGGAGTCGTTCCGCAACTTCCGTGGGCGTGATCCAAAAATCGACCCATTACTGTTGCGTCGCGGCTTAAAATAAAACAAGCAACTGGCGAGACCTGCGGGTCTTGCCTGCGTATGAAAAAGGGGGAAGACATCGCGTCTTCCCCCTTTTTCATATATTGCTGACTTATTCCAGTTTCCAGACAAAATCGGTTTTCACCCAAGCCTGCTCGGCTTTGCCGTCTTTTGTGCCAGGCTTGAATTTGCATTGACTCAAAGCACCGATAGCCGCTTTATCCAAACTACGGGAACCGCTGGACTTCTCTACTTTCGATTCTACGACTTTACCGTCAGCAGAAATCAGAAATCCCATGGTCACCGTGCCGCTCTCTTCGTTCATCAAAGCAGCCTTTGGATACTTTGGTGGATCGCAGGATTTATTATCCATCACGGGCGCTGTTTCAGCAGCCATCACCGAAGAAGCAGCCACACACAACATGGCTGAGATAAGGAAAGAACGCGAAGATTTCATCATGGTATTTCTTTTCATTTCTGATCAATATAAAAATGTGGTGCTTATGTCTTAATGCTGCTAAACCTGCTGCTGATTCTGCCGCTTGGTCTGAAGATTAATCAAAACTCTTCCCAGCCATCATCGCTGGCAGCAGATGCGGCTTTTTTCACAGCAGGTTTTGCGGCTGGTAAAGATTTCACCGGACTGGCTTTTGCCTTGGATTTTGCCGCTCTCATTGCTGGCTCTATGCGTTTGACAACCGGTGCTGCCGGTTTCGCTGGTGCCGACTGAAACGATAAGAGACCTTCATTTTTGTCGAGTTTGAAAACACCCACCACATTTGCCAATTCAGCGGCCTGATCCTGCAAACTTTGAGCAGCTGCAGCAGCTTGCTCTACCAGAGCCGCATTTTGCTGTGTCACGCCATCCATTTCAATAATCGCGTGATTCACACGCTCAATACCAGCGCTCTGTTCCTGACTTGCTGCCGTAATTTCCGTCATGATCTCGGTCACATGCTTAACACTGGTCACGACCTGATCTATCGTCACACCAGCCTGACCCACCAGACGCGCACCAATTTCAACTTTTTCGACGGAATTATCAATCAGCGTTTTGATTTCTTTCGCAGCAGCGGCGCTACGCTGCGCCAGATTACGGACTTCTGCTGCTACAACGGCGAAACCACGTCCTTGCTCACCAGCGCGCGCAGCTTCCACCGCAGCATTCAGCGCCAGAATATTCGTCTGGAATGCGATGCCATCAATCACACTGATGATGTCGACAATCTTGTTTGAGGACGTATTGATGTCGCCCATGGTCTCAACCACTTGGGCAACCACCGCACCACCCTGACGAGCAACTTCAGAAGCAGAGGCAGCCAGTTGATTCGCTTCACGCGCATTATCGGCGTTTTGCTTGACGGTGATTGTCAGCTCACGCATAGACGAAGTCGTTTTTTCCAGTGAACTCGCCTGTTGCTCGGTACGGGACGAGAGATCCAGGTTACCAGTCGCGATCTCACTGGAGGCTGTAGCGATCGTGTCGGTACCGGAACGCACTTGCGCGACGATATTGACCAGACTGTCACGCATGTTTTTCATTTCAAATATCAGACTGGACTGATCACCATTTCTGACGTCTATCGGTGCGCTCAGTTCGCCCGCAGCAATCTGACCGGCAATCTGTGCCGCATAATCAGGCTCACCACCTAGTTGCCGGATCAGACTGCGGCTGATATAAAACGCCGCCGCGATGCCGCCTGCTAATGCCATCAGACCAAGAATCAGCATCAGGCTGGTCGCCGATTTAAATGCTGAGTTTGCTTCGCTGGCGACTTCAGAATTCAGTTTATCTTCCAATGCAACCAATTCATCCAGAGTATCGAGCCAGCCTTGCTGAACCGGACGCAGTTTTTTGATCAGGGTGATGGTCGCCATTTCCTGATCGTTCGCCAACCCAAGCGCCTTGGCTTTTTCCGGCAAAGAAGCAGCGGCTGTTTCGCGCTCTTTCAATTTATCGAATATGGCTTTCTTTTCACCCGAAACGACATCGGCCGATTGCGCAAGCTTGATCAGTTTGTCACTCGCTTCCGCGTATTTTTTTGACTGTTCGGCGATGTTCTTCAGATCTTTTTCCATGTCCCCCTCGTCATTGAGCAAGGTCAGGTTGCGTAAAGCCACCATACGGTCATAGACGATCGCCCGCATATCGAGTGCCAGTCGGGTTTCCACGTTACTGACATTCACGATCTTTTCGAGACGCCCCTGAATTTGAGACATCCGGAAAACACCGACGATCGTCAGTGCGATCAAAAATATTAAAACCAGAGCAAAACCCAGCCCCAGGCGTTTACCAACAGTCATTTTTGATAGATTCATTTACGCCACTACTTTGAAAAAGAATTAAAACATTCAAAAGCGCTAAAATTTCAGCAACTAATGTGCCTGTCCCCTGATTGCAAGTCCTAGTTTTGTTCAGAATCAACTCGCACTTTGTAACATTCAGGTAGGAAATATACTGTAATTTTTCCAGATGGAAACACTTTTTTACACTTTTTTTTCACACATGTTCAATAACTATTGCGAAATAAATAGTTTCCATTTATTCGTTGGCAACTAATGCAGTCTGCACTATTTTTGTGCAAACTAATTATGCTTTTGTAAGAGCCACTGTGCTCAGAACTTTCTTTGTTATTCCCCTTCTTTTTATCGATTCGCTGGCATAAATTCTGCTGTTGATAGTCAGCATCATCATTTCGATATAAATTTAATTTATCTGAATGCTAACCTTCACGGTTCACGTCACTCTCGACTGCTGCGTGCAATTTCACAACACTTCTACACGGGATTCTCATGTCTGGGCTGATACGTTATTTTTTCCAGGGACAAATTCACGAGGCAGATCATTTGCCGCCCACCCGTACCCTGCTCCAGCACTTGCGCGAAGACCTGCATTGCACCGGTACCAAAGAAGGCTGCGCCGAAGGTGATTGCGGTGCCTGCACCGTTGTCACCGGTGAACTGCGGGATGGCAAAGTCGAAATGAAATCCGTGAATGCCTGTCTACAGCTCATGCCGACGCTGGATGGCAAGGCTATTTTCACGGTGGAAGACCTGAGCCAGGGAGCACCTTTGCATCCGGTGCAGCAAGCGATGGTGGAGTGCCACGCTTCGCAATGTGGTTTCTGCACGCCAGGGTTTGTTATGTCTTTATGGGATCTGTATTTGCAAAGAAGCCCGGAGTCAGCTCCGCTGCAACGCAAACAGATCGATATCGCCCTCTCCGGTAATCTGTGTCGTTGCACCGGTTACCGCCCCATCATTGACGCCGCGCATCGCATGGAAGAATTACCACGTCAGGATTTCGATCAGGCTGAGTTGGCAGCCATACTGGCGGGCTTGGTTCGCAGTGAAACACTGGAGTATGTCTATCAGGGTCAACACTTTTTTGTGCCGCGTACGATGTCGGAATTAGTCCGCCTGCGAGCCGCCCATCCGCAAGCATGTCTGCTCGCAGGCGGCACAGATATTGGCTTGTGGGTGACTAAACAATTCCGCGAATTGGGCAATATTATTTATCTCGGACAAGTCAAAGAACTGCGCACGGTGACTGAACTCCATGACACGTTGGAAATCGGTGCTGCAGTTACGCTGGACGATGCATATCGCGCGTTGTGTCAATATTATCCGCAGGAATTAAGCGAGTTGTGGCAACGTTTTGCCTCATTACCGATACGCCACGCTGGCACACTCGGCGGCAATGTCGCCAATGGTTCACCGATCGGTGATTCTATGCCGTGGCTGATTGCACTGGGTAGTCGTATCGTCCTGAAAAGCGCTGATGGCGAACGCGAGCTGGCGCTGGAAGATTTTTATCTCGGCTATCAGCAGAAGGACTTGCGCCCGACGGAGATCGTCGCTGCGATACGAATTCCTTTGCCACACACCGGAAAAATTTTCCGTACCTACAAACTGGCGAAACGTTTTGATCAGGATATCTCTGCGGTGTGTGCTGCCTTTTCAGCACAGTTGCAAAACGGGATCCTGTCAAAAGTCAGAATCGCCTTCGGCGGAATGGCGGCGACACCGAAACGGGCAACGCATGCCGAAGCTGCACTCGAGCAACAAATCTGGAATGAAGCAACATTGCAAGCAGCGATGCAGGCCTTATCCGAAGATTACGCACCGCTCAGCGACATGCGCGCATCAGCAGAGTATCGCCTGCAGACCGCGCAAAATCTGTTGCGTCGCTTCTGGCTGGAAACGCGCGCAGACGATGCTCTACCGACCGCCTTACTCAATCCATTTGCGGCTGCGGCTGACACAAGCTCAGCAGAGGAGTCCGTATGAGCAAACAAAACGCAACACCATGGGCGGAAGTAGGCAAATCACATCCGCATGAATCCGCCGTATTGCACGTCAGCGGCAGCGCCAATTACACCGATGATATTCCTGAGACGCAGGGAACACTGCATGCTGCACTCGGCTTATCAGCGCAGGCACATGCGCTGGTGCGGAATATGGATCTGGATGCCGTGCGACAGGCGCAGGGAGTGATTGCCGTATTCACTGCCCGTGATTTCCCCGGCAGCAATCAGTGTGGTCCTATCATCAAAGATGACCCGATACTGGCAGACGGCGTTGTTGAGTATGTCGGTCAGCCGCTGTTCGCAGTGGTTGCCCGCAGCCATGAACTGGCTCGCCGCGCCGCTCGCCTGGCAAAAGTCGAGTACGAACCACTGCCGGCCGTCCTGCATCCGCGCGCCGCGCACGAGCAACAATCGTATGTGCTGCCACCGATGTCACTGGCGCGTGGAAATGCGCAGCAAGCTCTTACCGACGCACCGCACCGCATCAGTGGCGAATGGCAGGTCGGCGGCCAGGAACAGTTTTATCTTGAAGGCCAGATCGCGTATGCGATTCCAAAAGAAGCGCAGGGCATGTACGTCGCCTGCTCAACTCAGCATCCTAGCGAAATGCAGCACGTCGTCGCTCATGCGCTGGCTATTCCTTCGCATAGTGTGCAAGTCGAATGCAGGCGTATGGGCGGTGGCTTCGGCGGTAAAGAATCGCAATCAGCGTTATGGGCTGGTGTTGCTGCTCTGTGCGCGTTCAAACTGCAACGACCAGTCAAGCTCCGTGCAGATCGCGACGACGACATGCTGGTCACGGGCAAGCGCCACGAATTCCACTACGACTATGAAGTCGGTTACAACGCTGAAGGGCAGATTCTCGGCGTCAAAGTACAAATGCTGTCGCGCGCCGGCTTTTCCGCTGATCTGTCCGGCCCGGTTGCAACCCGCGCAGTTTGCCATCTGGATAACGCTTACTTTTTGTCCGACGTCGATATCCGCGCCATGTGCTGCAAAACAAACACGCAATCGAACACCGCGTTTCGTGGCTTTGGCGGTCCGCAAGGCGCGATACTGATAGAACATATCATCGACGACATCGCCCGCCATCTTGGCAAAGATGCGCTGGATGTGCGACTACTGAATTTCTACGGACGCAACGACGGCGAAGGCAGAAACATCACGCACTATGGTCAGAAAGTGGTCGATAACGTGATACACGAACTGGTCGCAGAATTAGAACAGAGCAGCGACTATCGGGCACGCCGGGCGGCGATTGCAAAATACAACGCGACCAGCCCGGTGCTGAAAAAAGGGCTGGCACTGACGCCACACAAATTCGGTATTGCCTTCAACGTGACGCATCTGAATCAGGCTGGTGCCCTGGTACACGTGTATCTGGATGGCTCAGTGCTGGTCAATCATGGCGGCACCGAAATGGGGCAGGGACTCAACACCAAAGTGGCTCAGGTGGTGGCGCACGAACTTGGTGTACCACTGAGCGCCGTGAAAGTGACGGCAACCGATACCACGAAGGTGGCCAACACATCAGCCACCGCAGCATCGACTGGCACCGATCTGAACGGCAAGGCGGCACAAGCTGCAGCACACCAAATACGCGAACGGCTCGCCACATTTGCGGCTGCGACCCTTGGCGGCATCGCCAGCGAAGTAAGCTTCTTTGATGGCCACATCAGCTCAGGCGGCGACACCGTTTTGTTTGCAGAACTGGTGCAGAAAGCCTATCTGGCGCGAGTGCAATTATGGTCCGATGGCTTTTATGCGACGCCGGATTTACATTGGGACGGTAAATCGATGACGGGCAATCCGTTTTCGTATTATGCCTATGGCGCGGCGGTGTCAGAAGTCGTCATCGATACGCTGACAGGCGAATGGAAATTATTGCGCGCCGATGTTTTGTACGATGCGGGTAATTCGCTCAACCCTGCGATTGACAAAGGTCAGGTAGAAGGTGCATTTATACAAGGCATGGGCTGGTTGACGACGGAAGAATTGGTGTGGAATGCCAACGGTAAATTGACCACGCATGCACCATCGACCTATAAGATACCGGCAATCTCAGATTGCCCGGAAGATTTCCGCGTCAGCCTGTTTAAAAATATAAACGTCGCTGACAGCATACACAGGTCAAAAGCCGTTGGCGAACCACCACTGTTATTGCCGTTTTCTGTGTTCTTTGCGATACGCGATGCAATTGCCAGCGTTGCTGATCATCAGCGTCATCCGCTTTTAAGTGCGCCCGCAACCAGTGAGGCAATTCTGCGCGCAGTGAATGCGATTCGCGATTAAGATACGCAGATCAAGAGTACATTTTTTCAAACAATCACCCAATATTGATGCGGCTTTTCGGGCAAATTAGCCCTGCGAGCCGCATCAAATCTCTGTCCGACAGAACCAGATGACTATCCACAATATGCAAGCCTACCGTGCAAGCCTGCTGCACTTTACCGATGATCCACTGCGTAATCCGGACGGAACACATTGGCACGAAGACGGCCTGCTGATCGTCAATGATGGCCACGTTCAGGCAGCGGGTGATTATCAACAGTTAAAAATGACGCTGCCTGATCACGTCGTGGTTGAGCACTTCCCCGGCAAAATCATTACTCCCGGGTTCATCGATACGCATATCCATTATCCGCAGACCGACATCATTGCGTCACCGGCACCAGGGCTGCTGCCTTGGCTGGAACAATATACGTTTCCAGCTGAAAAACAATTTGAAAATCCCCTGCACGCGCAGGAAGTCGCCAATTTTTTTCTGGATGAATTACTGCGTTGCGGCACCACCACCGCGATGGTGTATTGCACCGTGCATCCAGCATCGGTCGACGCCTTTTTCGAAGCGAGCGCGGCGCGCAACTTGCGCATGGTCGCGGGGAAAGTGCTGATGGATAGAAATTGTCCGGAATTTTTACGCGACACCGCAGAAGGCGGCATCCGCGACAGCGAAACCCTGATCAAAAAATGGCATAAACATGGCCGCCAGTTGTATGCGATCACACCACGTTTTGCGCCGACTTCCAGCCCGGCGCAAATGCAGCTCGCTGGTGAGTTAGCACGTGCCTACCCCGATACCTTTATTCAGACACATGTGGCAGAAAATCAGGATGAATGCGCCTGGGCACGCTCGCTGTTTCCTGAAGCGCGCAGTTATCTCGATATTTATGATCGCTATGGCCTGATGCGGGAACGTGCGATGTTTGCCCACTGTATCTGGCTCGATGATGAAGACCGTGCACGCATGGCTGCCACAAGGTCAGCCGTCGCCTTATGCCCGACATCGAATCTGTTTCTGGGCAGCGGCTTATTTGATTTTCAGCGTGCAGAAGCCCAAAACGTCCAGCTATCGCTGGCCACTGACGTCGGCGGCGGCACCTCGTTTTCGATGCTGCAAACGATGAACGGCGCGTACAAAGTAGCCCGTATGGGTGGCACCTATTTGCCCGCAACAAGGATGTTTTATCTCGCCACCTTAGGCGGCGCACGCAGTATGCAACTGGAAGGCTGTATAGGCAATTTTGTCACCAACGCCGAAGCTGATTTCATCGTACTCGATCCACAGACAACACCGCTGCTGAAACGGCGTACTGCCAGTTGTAATTCATTGGAAGAATTGCTGTTCGCATTGGCGTTATTGGGAGATGACCGCAGTATTGCGGCGACTTATGCGGCGGGTAAACGGGTACATTAATTAGAGCGCGATTTGCTTTGGTTTTAACGTACATAACTTCCGCAACGCGTTAACGTCGACGAGAATATTTTGCGTTACGAATACGGCTAGTCGCAATAGCAAAAAGGCTGACGCGTTGCATCAGCCTTTTTTATTACTCATGAATAAACCATGCAGCAGAGAGCTAACTCTGCCGCAAAAGTTACTTATTTAAAGCGATAGTTTGCTGTTACATAAACAAAACGGCCACGTGGATCGTATTGAGTAACATCATAACCAGCTTGGAACTGATTTGTTACAGCAGTACCAATGATGCCTGGTTGTTTATCAAACAGATTTTTCACACCTACACCCAGCACCAGATTTTTGAAACCTTTGTAACTGACATTAGCATCAAAAATAGATTCACTGGCAAGGAAGACACGATTGTCATTTAAATCGTGACCAACTTCATATCCAGTTCTGTAGTTCTGGATCAAAGTTGTCGCCCAAGGCCCCATTGTCCAGGTACCAGCCAGTTGGTGCTTCCAGCGTAATACGACACCACCATTTTGAGCACCAATAACTGGAGCACCAGTACCGTCAACCAACGTGCCAACCTTGTGAGAAATATCTCCGCCAGGGCTAGTTTGGTCGAATTTGTCCATGTAAGTGCCGTTCAAAGCCACTTCTACACGACCGAAGCTAAATGTATCGCGCCAGTTAGCGAAAACATCAACACCTTGCACACTAGCATCGCCAGTATTAGACAACACTGATCTGATCAAAGAAACATCGTTACCTTGTAAAGTTACTAAGCTTGCGTAAGCTTTATCACCATTACGGAAACGCGATACGATTTCTTGTGCAGATGGAGTGGCCAGGATATCTTTAATTTTTACATTAAACACGTCAAAGCCGACACTGATGTTATTCGTTGGTTGCAACACCATACCAAACGAATATTGATCAGATTTCTCTGGCTTCAGATTCGGATTACCACCACTGACTTGGTTGACTTGCAACCCAGTTTGATTTGTCGCCGGATCGTTAAACGCTTCAGATGTTCCCAATGTTTGTGGCGTCCACAGATCAACTAACGTCGGAGCACGGAAACCTGTACCTACCGATGCACGCAGCACCACTTCCTTAACTGGCTGCCAGCGGATATTTGCTTTGTATGTAGTTGAAGCACCAACATCGTTATAACGGTCATTACGGACAGATGCAGTGGCTTCCAGTGTTTTCAATACAGGAACAATTACTTCGCCAAAAACAGAATTGACGGTACGGCTACGATCAAGCGGCACTTGCTGACCACCTAAACCAGCAATATCGCCACTTTGATACGCTGCACTTGGCGCAGTTACATAGCTTTCACGACGAGACTGAACACCTGCAGCGTACAGCGTTTGTACATCACCGAGTTTAATCAGATCACCGGAAATTTTTGCATCCAACGAATTACTTTTCGAAGTTGCATCGAAAAAGTCGCCAGTAAATTTAGATGTTTGAATCTTGTCTGCTAATGCACCGGTTTGCACACCACCTGGAGCCCATGGATTCCAATTATTTGCAGGATCATTGATGATCTTCGCATAAGCAACTTGTGAGAAATAACCAGTTGTTACAGCACTGGTTAATTTTGACTCGTTGCTTGAAAATGCCACTTCATAATCCTGATTAGCGAAGGTACCTTTTGTACCAATAACCAGACGGGATTGTTTTGCCGTATCCACATTCTGACGTGGGCCAAAATCAAACACGCGAGATGTGATAGACAGCGGATTACCGTTAAGTAACGAGCCAAAGCCTTTACTTCTCAAATAAGGTGCCGCAATCGTTTGATATGCAGGATTACTTGGGTACAAAAGCAACGCAGGCACTACATTATTTTTTGCAAACAAACCGTCTGTCTCAAAAAAACTTGCACGTGCGGGGGACGGTTGATAAGTCTGTGTCACTTTGCTTTGCGAGTACAAGGCATCCGCAAACAATTGCATGTCAGAGTTAACTTTATATGTAAAGTTACCAGTGAAATTGGCTAATTCACGATCAGGAATCAGGCCAACATCTGGCGCACTATCATAGTAGCAATATGGCGCACCTTTGGCGGAATTAGGGAGCAAACCCATCTTAATAGAACCGCAGTTATTTGCTGCTGCGAGCGGGTTACCATAACCGCTACCACCTGAGCTGAAGCCTTTATCTGCACCAACACCTGGGGTCCAGCTACCTTGAATATTACCTAAACCAGTTGCCGTACCATTGAAGTATGGCAGCACTGTTGAAGTGGATGCATATGAACGATCACGTCCAAACAATGTTTTATCTTTTTCATAAGAACCAGACAAAACAGCACTGTACCCATCGGACTCCAAATTACCGAAACCTGCCGTAATGGAGGCCTTTTGCGACTGACCACCGCCGCTCGCAGAAGGTGAACCGTAACCTGCAGTGACGTCAACACCAGTTGCCTTCTTAGACAAAATAAAGTTAACAACACCTGCAACCGCATCACTACCATAAACGCCTGAAGCACCGTCCTTCAGCACTTCAACGTGGTCGATAGCTGCCAAAGGAATAACATTGACATTGACAGTAGAACCGTCACTACCCGCAAATGACGCTAAACGGCGTCCGTTAACCAGAACCAAAGTACGAGCAGATCCGAGACCGCGCAAGGAAATGGAAGACAAACCACCGGTAGATGTGCCGGCACCTGTCGCATTTACAGTTGCACCAGCAGTGGACAGTGCCGAGATTGAACCCAGCAACTCTTGCGTACTAGTCGCACCCGAACGGTCAATTTCAGCCTTGGTAATGATTTGTACAGGCAACGCTGTTTCAGCGTCAACCCGTTTAATCGAGGAGCCTGTAATTTCTACGCGTTGTGCTTCTTGCGCCATTGCCAGACCAGGCAATGCTGCAACACCAAACGCCATCGTCAACGCATGGGCAACCAGCGTTTTTTTAAAAACTATATTTTTTGACATGTGAGTTCCTAAGTATCCAATTAAACAATAAGCAACAAGAAACGATGAAAAACCCCGTTCTCTGTTGCTTGTTATTTTTGTGTATGTTTTACGATTAAAAATGAATCAATCCTGCTGCAATACACAATGTCCAACACCCCGTTAAATATTTTTTGCAGATTTTTACACGTTGTTATAGCTTTTGTTCTATGTAAATAAGCCCATTCATACGAACCTATTTATGTAAATAATTCTGTCAAAAAAATATTATTCGTCATAGAAACATCTGGGTACTCTTAGTGTCAATCTGGTTTTTTTTTGCCTTCGCAAAAAAACAACATCGATTTTTCAATAAAAAAACGTCCCTCAGAGACTCGCGCTTTTTTTGTGCAAAGCAATATAAATTGTTTGATCAATTGTCGTTTTTTGTTCAATCTGCATTTTATTTATCAAATCATCGCAAATAGCCGAAGAATGCCCGCCGGGAGCTAAAAAATAGCAAATAGATTTACTTATATTTACTTCTGGGAAAGACTGCTTTTATAACGATGAAAGATCTCGGGAAGAGATAATTTGACTTATTTGCACCATTTTGTGGCAAAAAATATTTTTGCACCATTTTGTGGAAATTTTGCAATTCAAACTGAGTAGACATATTTTTAGGAATGTTGCAGCACCGACCTCGTATAAATCAGCATGCAAGCAATGAGTTAAAAGCAGTTGCTTATTCAAGACCAGCGCCCTTACGCGGCATAAATGTCTTACGTATCTGTTGGCGTGAGAGACTTATTTCGCGCTAAGCAACAAACAAAAAAGCCCTCGTAAAAACGAGGGCTTTTTTATTACTACACTCAGTCACAGTGCTTATCGTGCAAGTGACGCAGCATGTGTTTATTTCGCTGAAGCATCCGCCTCTGCTGCCGCTTTGACTTCCGGCTCTTTAAATTTGGCGCCACCTGCATTTGCCAGATGCACCACAGCGCGGGCAACTTCGACATCGTCCAGATCAGGATTGCCGCCTTTGGCTGGCATTGCGCGCAAACCGCCAAGCGCGTGCGTTAACACTGTATCGTAGCCCTGAGCAATACGTGGCGCCCAGGCAGCAGCATCGGCAAATTTTGGCGCACCAGCCGCACCGGAGTCATGGCATGCGGAGCAAACCATTTTATAGACGGCTTCGCCTGACTGTAATTGTTTAGGGCCAGTGTTGTCTTGGAACGTAAAACCCTGATCAGCAACCGGGTGAATACGTGCGGCAATCGCTTCCGGCGTTTGTGCAGATGAACCAGCACCAACTTTTTTATCATTGGCTACATATTGAACCAATAAAACAATAGCGATAATGGGGACCAGAAATCCGGCGAGAATCGCAACGATAAGTTGCTTTGGTGTCTTAATCGCTGATTCGTGTTCGTCGTGCGCGTCGCTCATGGTGTCCTCGTTGCAAATGAAATGGTCGTTCCGGTTGCCCGCCAGCGACTGGAAGTGGCTGGTATCAAAGTTTTTGATTATAGAGCGAAAGATAAGGGTTTGGAACGAAAAGCGGAGTTTCTCTGATCAGTATCAGCGAATCTGCTGATCATCTGCGACAAAAAGCGCGAAGTGATTTACAAGAAACGATGGAAATTAGGTTAAAATGCTGGCCTTGCAACACCCTCACCGCGCCAGTAGCTCAGTTGGATAGAGTACAGCCCTCCGAAGGCTGGGGTCGCACGTTCGATTCGTGTCTGGCGCACCACACTTCCTTTCATTCATTCTCCGGCATTAGCTAGTTGAACGCGTCTTGTCAAAAAAAACACTGAAACGTGTTGATCGCCGTTGATATTCCCGGCTGAACGCATCTGCTGTCTGCGATACCGATAGCTGGTCGGAACATGTGTTCCAAACGCAAATCACCTACCTCGTTGTTGCCAAACGTCAACATTTCACCTCTGATTTGTCTATCCGTGATATCCGTAAAGAGATAGATAATAGATGTCACGCCAGAGAAACATTTCGTTCTTAGTATCTGACTGCTTCACATCATTCGCATGATTTAAATGCTTTTAATGTGAGTAAAATTAACTTCGTGATAATTACTGCAATTTGTTAACATTTTTGCCAAACGCGGAGTTGCCTGACAGACTCAAACTCAGAGAACGTATCCAATGACTTTATCCCGTACCCGCATCGCACAAGCCGTGGCATTACTGTGTAGCCTGAATGCATTGTTACTCCCGCAAGCACAAGCGCAAAATAATCTGACTACGCCGTCCGCGGCCGGCAATGAAGAAGCTGGGGCTCAGGCGGTGATCGTCACCGGTACACGCGGCAGCAATCGTACCCAGTTTGACACCATGGCGCCGGTCGATGTGTTTAACCGGGAAGATATCCGCTCCGTCGATTCATCTGATCTGAATAACGTGCTGGCACAACTGGTGCCATCGTATGTGGTGCAGCGTCTGCCGATGGCAGATGGTCAGGTCTTCGTGCGACCCGCTACCTTGCGCGGCTTATCTCCCGACCAAACGCTGGTACTGATCAATGGCAAACGCTTCCATCGCAGCGCGCTGCTCGGTTCACGCGGTGCGCAGGCGGCAGATCTGGCGCAGATTCCTGTCAGCGCGATCAAACGCATAGAAGTTCTGCGCGATGGCGCGTCTGCACAATATGGTTCGGATGCGATTGCCGGTGTGATCAACATCATTCTTGACGATACACCGGGTACGGAATTCTCGGTTCGCCATTCGCAATATTCTGAAGGCGATGGCAAGAGCAATGAAGTGAATTTGAAAACGGGCTTCACATTCGGCGACGCTGGAAAAGCGACGATCTTCGGCGCGCTGGCCAAGTCTGATCCTACTTCACGCACGCGCCAGCGAGCCGATGCGATTGCGTTTCAGGCGGCGCATCCAGAACTGAACGTGCCGAATCCGGTGCAACGCTGGGGTCAGCCTGAATTAGAAAGCAAGCGCATCGGTTTCAACGCCAGCATGAACCTCAGCGACACAATCGCGTTGTACAGCTACGGCTTATATAGCAGCGGCGATGGCACCTCTGATTTCAACTGGCGTAACCCAGACACAAGCACTGGTGCGTACAAAACCAGCAGCGTGTTCCCCGGCTGGGATTTGCGTCGTTTGTACCCTGTCGGTTTCAGCCCCAGCTATTCCAATGAGCAGGATGATGTGCAGTTCGTCGCTGGCCTACGCGGGCAGGTGAGCGAGCGCATGAATTGGGATGTCAGCGCCTCCTATGGCCGCAACCGCATCGACTATAAACTGGCGAATTCTATTAATGCTTCAATGGGGCCAACCAGCCCGACCGCGTTTTACCTCGGACGTTTGTCACAGGAAGAAAAAATTCTGAATGCAAACGTCAACTACGAGTTACCAGTTGCATCAATGGCACAACCGCTCAATATTGCGTTTGGTACCGAAGTCCGGAACGAAACCTACGGCGTCAAAGCAGGTGAGGTCGCCTCATATACGGTTGGCCCCGGCGCTGCGATCGGGCTGGATGCGAATTCTAACGGCGCACCGGGTTTCAGTGACAGACAGGCTGGCAGTTGGGGGCAGGATAGCTATGCCGCCTACCTTGACATCGAAGCGCCAGTCAGCAAAGCGCTGAATCTTGGTGCCGCCGTGCGTTATGAACATTTTTCAGAATTCGGCAATACCGTCAACGGCAAGCTGTCGGCGCGCTATGCATTGAATCCGGATACGGCCTTGCGCGGTTCTTACTCCACCGGCTTCCGCGCACCAACGCCGGGACAATCGAATACCAACAGCACCGGCCAGGGTCTGGATACAAAGACGCTTTTGCTGTTCACCAGCGGGCGTCTGGCGAATAATGATCCGCTCGCGATCCTGTTGGGCGCACAGCCATTAAAACCCGAAAAATCACAAAACCTGTCACTCGGCCTGACATGGAAAAATGCGCTGGGCTTTTCCGGTTCTGTCGACGTGTACAACATTAAAGTGACAGACCGTTTCAGCACCTCGGCTTCATTTGCAGTGCCAGCAGGTATCGCGAATCCGCTGCGTTACACCTCGGTCAGTTATTTCACCAATGACTTTGACACCACGACGCGCGGTATTGATATCGTCGGCAGTCACCTGAGCAAGCTGGGCAACGGCAAACTCAATCTGACACTGGCATATAACTACAATACAACCACGGTTGACAGCGGCCAATCCAGCGTTGCGACTAATGCGGCACAACGCAAGGTATTCGAAGAACGTCTGCCACGCCAGAAAGCGACGATCAGCGGTAACTATGAAAGCGGCAACTGGGATGCGCTGGCACGCGTTCGCTATTACGGTGCCTGGACCGATAATTCCGGCAATGCGACCGGTGATATTTTCCAGCGCTTTGGCGGCATTCAGTTTCTCGATATCGCCCTCAGTTACAAGCTCAGTCAGAAGCAATCGATACGCGCCGGTATCGATAATCTGCTGAATAAATACCCCGACGAAGCCAGCTTCCAGGCCAGCCGTGGTCTGATTTACTCACGTAACGCACCGTATGACACGGACGGCCGCAGCCTCTACGTTGAATACAAGGTGAAATTTTGAGTGGTAACAGTATGAAAAACAACGACAAAGTCGATGCCAGGCGCCGTCATTTATTATGCTCAGGAGCACTGTTGGGAACGCTGCCGCTGGCATCCGGTAGCGCAGGTGCGGCAGAGCAGCCATCGCCAGCTTCACTAGCTGCACCAGCTATGCCGGTCGCCCCTGTTGGCGCAACACCGGCGACGCTGGCGCGTGATAACGCTTACTGGAATGCAGTCGCAGCACAATACGACATCACGGATGATGTCATCCTGCTCGACAATGCTTACTGGGGTTCGATGTCGAAGTCTGTGCTGGCCGATTATCAACAGCAACTGGCGATGGTCAACCGTGGTAACGCCTGGTACGGGCGGGTGCACTTTCCTGCCGAGTTCGAGACTGCGCGCAAACGCACCGCCGACGCACTCGGCGTTCACCACGATGAAATCGTATTTACGCGCGGCGCAACCGAAGCCTTGCAAGTGCTGATCGCGGGTTACCAACGTCTGACAGCGGGTGACAGCGTGCTGTATGCCGATATCGATTACGACAATATGATCACCACCATGCGCTGGTTAAAGCAACGCCGTGGCGTCAACGTTGTGGCGATCAATATGCCGGAACCATTCAGTTACGATGCCGTGGTCGCCGCCTATGTGGCAGCGATGGATCAGCATCCACGCCTGAAATTAATTCTGCTCACGCATGTCAATCACCGCAACGGCATGGTCTTACCCGTCGCCCACATTGCCCGGCTGGCGCGCGAACGCGGTATCGATGTGATCGTCGATACCGCCCACGGCTTTGGACAACTCGACATGCGCATTCCGGATCTGCAAGCGGATTTCGTCGGCATTAATCTGCACAAATGGATAGGCGCGCCGGTCGGTGTCGGCGCGGTGTATATCAAGCGGGGACGCGTGCGCGATATTGCCCCTTATCTGGGTGAGCCTGATGGCGACGACATCAGCACACGCGTGCACACCGGCACACTGAATTTTGCGGCTTACCTGAGCCTGCCGAAAGCGCTTGATCTGCACGCAGCGATCGGCGTGGCAAACAAACAGGCGCGGCTACAGTATTTGCGCAATCGCTGGGTCGAAGGCGCGCGCCAGATCAAGGGCGTAGCTGTGCTGGCCTCGTCCGATGCGAGGCTGAGCAGCGCCATCAGCGCATTCCGTCTGAAAGGAAAAACCAGGGCGGAAGACACCACGGGATTAGCAACACAGCTCGCCTTGCAACACGGCATTTTTACGGTTCCCCGCAACGGCCTGGTATCTGGCAGCTGCATCAGAGTCACACCCGGAATTTTTACTCCCGAATCACATATTGATGCCTTACTCGCAGCGATGCAAAAAGTGGCCGCAGCTTAATGCACATCATCGTATTTCACCGGACGAAATACGATGTGACGCGATGTGATGTGACTATGTGAATAAAAGCCGCCAACGATGGCCTGATACTCACCTTCACACATATCCAACTGTTAAAATTCCGGCATGCCTCGCTTTGCTTATTCTTTTTTAACTGGTTGTTTGTTGTTCTGCGCATGCAGTCTGGCACCCGCAACCGCCTGCGCCAGTCAGTTATCCGTGGTCACCGAGAGTTTGCCACCGCTGAATTTCGAAGAGAGTGGCAGCGTCACCGGCTATTCCACCGAAATTGTGCAGGCGGTTTTACAAGAAGCAAAGCTGGCAGCCCCGATAGAACTGATACCCTGGGCACGCGCGTATCAACGGGCGCTGCAACAACCGAATACCCTGATTTATTCCATGACCCGCACGTCCGAGCGTGATGCGCAGTTTGAGTGGATAGGCGTGCTCAGCAACCGCCAGATTTATCTCTATAAATTGAAGTCCCGCACCGACATACAGGTAAAAACGCTGACCGATGCCGGTGCTTATAAAACCGGGCTGGTACGGGAAATGGCGTCAGCGAAAGAGTTCATGCGTAAAGGTCAGTTTCCTGACTACGTGGTCGACTACGCACCGACTGACGAATCCAACATGAAAAAATTTCTGATGGGCCGCGTTGATCTGGCCATTTTTCAGAACTGGAGCGCCGCATTTTTAATGAAATCGCAGAACCGTACGATGGATGAACTCGAACCATTGCTCCTAATCGATGGCAGCAGCAATTATTATCTGGCGATGAGCAAAAACAGCGACCCAGAGCTGGTGAAAAAGATACGCAAAGCTTTTGAAAAGGTGCAGCAATCCAGCTTATTCGACAAGCTGCGGCTCAAATATCTGCGCTGATGTCTAAGCTGATACGTCTAAGCTGATACTTCAGCCGAAATCTACGCTGAAAAAGCGGGTATTTTCATATACTCCCCCTGCTTTTTCATAAAACATGCTTCATGTCCTTATGTTTAAAGGGCTTTAAAATATACTCCCCCCAGTATATTTCAGGCCAAATCATCGGTAAATCAGCCCGGCAATACCGTCGCAACGGGCTGGCTGGTTCTGAACTCCTGCCCCTGAATCACGTAAGGAGTGCATTGAGGCGAATATCAGTCATCAACGCGGGCTTCCAATAGGCGGCGAATATTGACAATGTCTCGCAGCCTGGTCGATTTGGCTCTGGCTTTCAGTATCACCATTGTTGCCTTCTTTTTAGCGATGAGAATCTGCATGATCAGGCAACTGCCCGCCTCATTCGTAAACCCGGTTTTTGACAGCAAAATCTTCCAGCCATTCTTACCAACCAGGCTGTTGGTATTATGAAATTCTATGTCCCTGCGCCTGACATGCAGTTGCTCAGCCTCATCAGAGGTCACTTCTCGGATCAATTTGTATTGAGATGCCGCCTTTGCCAGTTTCATTAAATCTGCAGCGGTGGACACGTTTTCCGGCGACAAACCGGTCGGCTCGACGATCACCGTCTGCGTCATTCCAAGCGCTTTCACCTTGGCCGTAGCGGCGGCCATAAACGCCGCGTAGCCACCCGGATAATGACGAGCCAGCGCGGAAGCCGCCCGGTTTTCTGACGACATCAATGCAATTTGCAGCATTTCACCGCGCGTTAAAGTGCTGCCAACGGGTAAGCGCGAGGAACTGTGCTTGACCTTATCAACATCGGCTTCTTCTACCGTTATTTTTTCATCCATGGCAGCATGGCTGTCAATCACCAGCATCGCCGTCATCAGCTTGGTAAGTGACGCAATGGGTGTAATGTTATTCGCATTTTTTTCCAGTATCACTTTTCCACTGGCATCATCGACCACCAGAATATGTTCTGAATCAAATGACTTCGCGTAAGCACTGCTTGCACAAAAAAAGAAAATCCACACCAGATATCGTAGTCGCATCATTTTATATTTGCTGCAGTGTGCGACATGTAGCTCACTCTTGACGCACACGATGAACGCACATTCTTAAAGATCAAAGTCCCCGCTGCCGCTGGTGCAGAGGGGACCCGTTAGAAACACGGACGATGATGAATTAACGGCTGGTGTACACGATGTCATCACGGCGATTTTCTGCCCACGACGCTTCGTCGTGGCCAGTGGCCTTAGGTTTTTCTTTACCGTATGAAACCGCTTCAATCTGGCCGTCCGGTGTACCCAAAATCACCATCGCCTTACGCAAGGCTTCCGCACGTTTCTGACCCAGTGCGAGATTGTATTCGCTACCACCGCGCTCGTCGGTATTCCCTTGAATCAGGACTTTGCGGCTTTTGCTATCGCGGATATAAGTTGAATGCGCGGAGACAATGTTCTCATACTCAGGTTTCACCACATACGCATCAAAATCAAAATAAACGCTGCGCTTGGACAGGATATTTTTTGGATCATTTAAGGGATCAATCACGGGTGCCGTGACTGTCGCGACCGCACGATTGTCTTGCACCACAGGTTTTGCCGGAGCGTCCGCCGGTTTTTCTGCCACTTTCGGTGGTGTGCTGCAACCGGCAAGTAATGCAGTCGCGATGGTAAAACTGCTTGCCAGGGTAAGAACGCGCATTTGAATCTCCTTCGGAAGTAAATTCGGGGCTTTTGGGTAATGAGCATGTTCTCCGGCATCCCCTGATTTTCCGGCGCCATGCTTAACAAATTTTTCAAAAAGCTAAAAAAATCCTCCCAACGGGGAGGCGATCAAAGAAAACAAAATTCGGCTTTCCGCTGTTATTTATTTGTGCCGCTACATCGTAAAAGGCAGCGGTAACAATGCAAACCCTTCATCCAAAGCATCGATGCTGTCGAGCAGCCCCTGCAGCCCGCTGTTCAGTTCCCGGATTTTTTCGGTATCCAGCTGCCGCAATGCTTCTGGCAACAAACCGCGTGCCGGTCTGGGGGAACTTAAAAATACATTCATTCCTTCTTCAGTCAGACTGACTCTGACCACTCGCTGATCTTTCGGATCACGCATCTTGCTCACATAACCACGCTTCTCCAGACCGTCGAGCAAATTGCTCGCCGTGGTTTGATGAATCGCCAGCTTTGTTGCCAGCTCACCCACTCGCGAATCCGGTTCTTCATGCAGCTCCTGCATCAACCATAACTGCGCGCCATTCACACCGCATTGCTTTTCTATCCATAAGGAATGCTGTTGAGCAGCACGAATCACGATGCGCATTTTTTTTAATATTTCAAGACGCGCCTGCGCATCGCTATCGCTCTCCTCTACCGCTAAAACTTTTGCCTTTTTTGAGATGGTTTTTTTTGTCATTAAGAACCTCCAACGATTTAAAGTGTATCATATATATATTTACGCAAATATAATTTGTCAGAATGTATTTTGTGTTTTTTGTTTGTCTGGCAGTTGGTGAATCGGCTTCCATTATGTCGTGCTGGCTTTTGAGAAAACGAATATGTCTGTTCCGGCATCCCTTTCACCGCAGCGACGAGGTAGTCAGCGCAACGCTCGTCAGACCATATTGCAATCTGCTGCCATCTATTAACTTTAAATTCTGTTGTACCCGCCTGAGCATCTCTGTTTAACTGGCTAAACCAAAGCAACTGCACCTCACTGGCTGGACTCCCGATACAAATCTGTACCGGCCCAGGTAACGTTCAGGTCAACAGACACTGAACATCTGCGGCTTCAGCGACAAGCTGATCCGCACATATCTTGTCGCGGGAAACACGGTGACTTTCTCTGCGCATCCATACCTGAACATTTGTTCAGCGAAGTGATGCGATCAACATAAAACATCAGAAAGGCGGAAGCATGCCCGACATCAATTTTATGACTCCCGAACTCATGTGGCCTTTAGCAATTGCCCTTACGTGGCTGGCTGGGGAATTTCTGTATCGCTGGACTGGCTTACCCCGTATCAGCAGCTATGGCTTATGTGGCTTCGCTCTGGCTAACGTGCAATGGGGCATCTTAACGCTGCCGGATAACAGCTCCATACTGCTGATGGCCAATGTTGCCTTCGGCTTGATTCTGTTTGAATTTGGCTATCGGATTAATTTACGCTGGTCGCGTACCAATCCCTGGATAGGTATGACTGGGGTGCTCGAATCAGGCTTGACCTTTATCGTCGTGTTCGCCATCGCGCAATGGTACGGTAGCGCCAACTTCACCGCACTGTTGCTTGCTGCCTTAGCGATGTCCACCTCGCCGGCCGGCATTCTGCGCGTCATCAACGAACAACATAGTGCAGGTCAGGTCACTGAACGGGTCTTGCATTTAACCGCGATTAATTGTGTGCTCGCAGTATTCACTTTCAAGGTAGTCGTCGCCTTCTGGATATTCCAGAGCTCCGGCAGCATCTTGCAAGCGATCACCGGCAGCCTTCAGGTATTAGTTTTATCCGCCCTGTTAGGCGCAGCGTTTGGCATTTTACTGCCGCTGGTATTACGTGAGCTTGGTAGTCTGGCGCGCGACGCAACGATCGCATTTGCCTTTGCCGTCGTCGCATTGGTGGCACTGACCCATGTCGCAAAACTTTCACCTATCCTGGCCACGCTGAGTTTTGGCCTAATGGCACGTCATCGGCGTGTGACATTGAATCAGGCGCAACGCAATTTCGGCCCGCTGGGAGACATGCTGACGGTAATGCTGTTTTTTTATGCGGCATCAACACTGGAATGGTCGCGCGTCTGGGCAGGTGCAGGCCTGGGTATTCTGCTGGTTTGCTCCCGCCTGCTCACGAAAGCGGTCGCCAGTACGGCGTTTGCTCATGTCAGTGGAATCACTTATCGCAAAGGTCTGCTGACGGGTCTGGCGCTCTCCCCCATTTCTGTTTTTGTCATTCTGATGCTGGAACAAACACGCTATCTGGGGATCGCTTTGGTCGACGAATTGACCGCATTGGCAGCGATGACCTTAATGCTGGACATTGTCGGCCCGCTGTTAACGCAACGCGCACTGATCTGGGCGCAGGAAACACCTGAACATTCGGAGAAATAACATGCCATTAGAAATATTCAACGATTCGGAAGCTTTGTCGGTTGGTGTGGAACTCGAGTTGCAATTAATCAGCTTATCGAGTTTTGATTTAACGCCTGCCAGCCCTGATTTATTACATCTCCTGAAACGCGCACCATTTCCCGGAAATGTCACTCCCGAAATTACGGAAAGCATGATAGAGATCTGTACCGATGTTCAACACAACCACAACAGTATAGAAAAGCAACTGCAAGAGATACGCGACACGCTCGTAACCGCAGCCGACCGGCTCAATATCGGCATCTGCGGCGGCGGTACGCATCCGTTTCAAAAATGGACTGACCGAAAAATTTATTCCAAGCCACGCTTTAAAGAGGTTTCCCAACTGTATGGCTATCTGGCCAAACAATTCACTATTTTCGGTCAGCACGTACATATCGGCTGCACTTCCGGCGACAACGCTTTGTTCCTATTGCATGCACTGAGCCGCTATGTTCCGCATTTCATCGCTTTATCGGCGTCATCGCCCTATGTCCAGGGTGGCGATACCCTGTTCAACTCAGCCAGGCTGAACTCGGTCTTTGCATTTCCCTTATCAGGGCGAGCGCCATTTCTATTGAAGTGGGACGATTTTGAACATCAGTATTTTGCAAAAATGGAAAAGACCGGTGTCGTCAAAAGCATGAAGGATTTTTATTGGGATATCCGCCCTAAACCTGAATACGGAACGATAGAACTCCGCGTCTGCGATACGCCGCTGACAGTGGAACGGGCGGCAGCATTGGCCGCCTATCTGCAAATGCTGTGTGCCTATTTGTTAGAAAAACGCGAAGCAGCGCCAGAAGAAGACGACTACCTTGTCTACAACTATAACCGCTTTCAGGCATGCCGCTTCGGCCTCGACGGAACCGTGGTACATCCCAAGACTTATGTCGGGTGTTCATTACGCGAAGATATTTTAACCAGCTTGCGACGCATGGAACCTTATGCTGCAACTCTCGGTAGTCAAGAAGCACTCTCGCATTTAGAACAAATTGCACACGAAGGCAACGACGCCCATTATCTTCGTCATCAATATGACGAAAGTGGTAGTACGGAAGGGATGGTCAATGCCGCAATACAACGCTTTCGTAAGGTAGTCTGATGCGCATTCATCCTGAAAGGATGACGATGATCAGTCGAACAAATCAATTTGCAATTGCTTTGTTTTGTCTTCATCCGTATCGGCTTTAGATAAACTGCTGGCCTTCACACCGAGCAATCGCAGTTTTTTATCCAAAGGTAAGCGGCGTACACACTCACCTGCATACCTGCGGATCACTTCTGCGCTTGCCGTTGTCGCGGGCAATCGGATGTCCCGGGTCGCAATACGGAAATCCGCATACCGGACCTTGATCCCTATCGTGCGACAGACATAGCCTTTGTTTCTGAGATCGTTGCTCAAGCGTTTACAGAGATCGGTAAAGATGACCGACAACGTTTCGCGGTCACGATGTGCATGCAAGTCACGCTCAAAAGTGGTCTCACGACTAATCACTTTAGGGTCCGAACTTGTTGTAATTTCCCGCTCATCAATACCGCGCGCACTGTTATACAGCCATAACGCATAATTTCGCCCGAAGGTATTCTGCAGTAATTCTGGATCAGCCTCGGCCAATTGCCCGATGGTGACGATATTCAGGCGCAGCAACTGTTCCGCTGCTTTTGGGCCGATACCATTTATTTTCTTCACAGGTAAAGGCCATATCCGCAGTGGGATATCTTCCTCATTTAAAATCGTCAAACCATTGGGTTTATCTAACTCGGAACCGATCTTGGCCAATAACTTGTTCGGCGCGACGCAAATTGAGCAGGACAAGCCCGTTGCCGCGACAACCGCTTGTTTAATTCTTGCAGCGAGCGTCGCCGACTCCTCTGGAATACCGGTCAAGTCAATATAAATTTCATCTATGCCCCGGTCTTCAATCTCAGGTGCAATGCTGGCAACGGCATTTTTGAACAACCTGGAATAATGACGATACGCATCAAAATTCGCCGGCAATAAAAAAGCATCCGGTGCTAATTGAGCTGCTTTCATCAGACCCATTGCAGAAAAAACACCAAGTGCGCGCGCCTCATATGTGGAGGTCGTCGCGACGCCGCGACCTGCATAATTTTTCAGATAAAAAAAACGGCGGCTGCCATCTTCATCAACGATTGGCGCATATTCCTGACGTCCACCGATCACAACTGGATGTCCTTTCAGTTCCGGATAGCGCAACAGCTCTACGGATGCATAAAATGCATCCATATCTAAATGCGCAATGCGGCGCGTATGAATCAACGTAGGAGTCAGCGTCATAATGACAATATCAGTGAGAAGATTTCAGCTGCGATGAACAGGACATCAGTATCCCGGTCATCTGATTTTCCCGTGCCGGATACATTTGTTGCAATCACACTGAATGAATTTTTAAGCCCGCGTACCATTGCCCTGAATATGTCTATTCTATCTGTTTTTTGTCATAAAACTGTATAAACATACAGTTAATTAAGCCTGTTTTGCGCCATATCAGCGATGACAAAGCGCAAAAATTACGTCACTATCTGAAAGTTTTCCTTTCCTGCGGCTTCAACATGAAAAAAACTTTCTCCTTTGTCTCCAGACTCATTTCCGCATGCACGATTGGTCTTGCGTTAAACCTTGCACATGCCGACGTTGCCAGACCATATGACGAAACTGCTGATGCGCCCGCCGCAGTCGCCAAAGCGCTGACGCAGGCACAGGCCAGCAACAAAAAAGTGCTGGTGATTTTCGGCGCGAACTGGTGCAAGGATTGTCTGGAGCTCGACCGTTCTATGCAAGGACAAAGCGCCGCCCTGATCGCCAGCAAATTCGTGCTGGTCAAAGTCGATGTTGGTCAGTTTGATAAAAATCTGGCGCTGGCAAACAGCTACGGCAACCCGATTAAAAAGGGTATTCCGGCCGCTGTCGTTTTAAAAGCAGATAACAGTGTCTTGTTTGCATCGAAAGGTGGTGAATTGTCGAATGCTCGCAAAATGAGTGAACAAGGCGTGTATGATTTCTTCAATCAGATCATCACGCAGCACCCGTAACATCAGGTTTCCTGCTGTCATCTGAGATACGCAGCAACGGCAGCAACAACGGCTCGCTGCCGATCATGGGCATGATATCGGTTGTGCGTTAAACACCCAATTTTCTGCACATTTTTTCTGTTTTTTTTAAGCAAGCTGATGTCTGTCACACCAACGCCACCCAACCCGGTTGCTGCAGAGATCACGGCAGCAGAGCTGAAAGCGCTGAAAGTCAGCCAAGCCTTGCTGAATAATTTCTCGCGCTTTCTGCCGGCAGTTTTTTTTCAGTATCAACGTTTTTCCGCCGAACGCTTTTGTTTCAATTATGCAAGCGAGGCGGTTGAACGTTTGTTTGAATTCAGTGCCGCAGAACTATGCACAGACGTCAATATTCTGTTCAGAAAAGTGCATCCGGCAGATTTATCTGCATTCATGCTCAGCGTCCGCACGGCGGCTGAACATCTGCACGTCTGGACGCATGAATTCCGCATCGTTCTCAAGAATGGCGAAGAGCGCTGGATGGCGGGCGAGGCCAGCCCGGAACTGCAGGCCGACGGCAGTCTGCTCTGGCATGGCTGCTTTATGGATCAGACCCGCAGCAAACAGACTGAGCGCAGCTTAATCACGGCGGAACAACAGCGGCGACTGGTCATGCAGGCCTCGAATCAGGGTTTGTACGACATCAACCTGAACACCGGCGCGGCCACCTTCAGTCCCGAATACAGCAACATGATCGAACACTCGATCGAAGAGTTTGCCGATCCGTTTGCATTCTGGGATTACTTCTGGAAGCACAGCGTGCATCCGGACGATGTTGCCGGAATAAAAGAAGCCTATCGCATCCATTTTGCCTCGAAAGGCAAAACCGATTACCACGCCGAATTCCGACAGAAAAATCGTGCAGGCGAATGGCGCTGGATTATGTCACTCGGGGCCGCTGTCGAATGGGATGAAAATCAGCGTGCCGTGCGTATCGTCGGCACCCACATCGACATTACGGAACGCAAACGCACAGAAGAACAATTGCAGCTGAATCAGGAATTGCTGCGCTCGAATAATGTCCGTTATAAAGAATTGGCGCGCGAACTGGAAATTCTGATCGCCAACGCGCCGGTAGGCATTATGTTCGTCAGCAACGGCGTCATCATCCGCGCCAATGAGGCTCTCGCCGATTTGTGCCGCTTCCCTGATGCGAAATCAATGATAGGGGTAAAAACCACTTTTCTGTACCACAACGATGAAGACTACCGCGCCTTCGGTCAGGCAGTGATACCGCGTCTCGAAGCCGATGAACTGGTAGAGCTTGAATGGTATCTGCGGCGCGCCAATGGCGAGTCATTCATGGCGCGTGTCGCTGGTCGCGCCCTGCCCGCGGAAACCTACGAAAAAGGGGCAGTCTGGATGGTCGAAGACATTACTGAACAGCGCCAGACCATGGATGCGCTGCGCGAAAGCGAAAGCCGCTTGCAGCGCATCATGAATTCCAGCCTGATCGGTATTTTGTATGGCAGTGACGGCTCCCGTCTGACGGACGTGAACCGCATGTTTTGCCAGTTGTCCGGATACTCGCGTGAAAGTCTGCTGGCAGAGCAGTTTCTGTGGCGAGTCGTGTTGTCAGAGCAGGATCAGTATCTGGTACATCAGGCATATACAGAAATGCTCAGCACCGGTACCACGGCGCCGTTCGAAGTCATGCTGCGACGTGCCGATGGTTCGGCAATACCGGTGCTGGTGGGTCTGGGTTATCTGGAAAATTCGCCGCGCGAGTGGGTCGTCTTTGTCATGGATATCAGCGAACGCCAGCGTATCAATCAGCTCAAGACGGAATTCGTGTCGATGGTCAGCCACGAACTGCGCACGCCCCTGACCTCAATCCGCGGCTCACTTGGTTTGCTGGAATCCGGCGTCGGCGGCACCTTACCTGATGCGGCCCGGCAATTGATACGGATCGCGCACAATAACAGCAAGCGCCTGGTGAATCTGGTCAACGATATTCTCGACATCGATAAACTGAACAACGGCAAAATGAATATCCGTTCTGAGCCTATCGATCTGATCGAGATGCTGCACAATGCGATGGAAGCGAACGAAGCCTACACCAGCTCGTTACGCGTCGGGCTGATCATGGAACAACAAGTGATGCAGGCCTGGAGTCTGGGTGACCACGACAGGCTGATGCAGGTGATGGCAAATCTGATCTCGAACGCGGCTAAATTCTCACCCGAAGGTGAAAGTGTGACCGTCAGAATTTATCAGGAACAGAGCCATCATCATATCGCCGTCAGTGATCGCGGCCCCGGCATTCCACTCGATTTTCAGACGCAATTATTTGAACCGTTTACGCAGGCCGACGGCACCAATACCCGTCGCCAGGGGGGAACCGGTTTAGGGCTGGCCATCACCAAAGCGCTGGTCGAAAAAATGCAGGGTGAAATCTTTTTCCTGAGTTGCCCCGGTGAAGGCTCGACATTCTGGTTCAGCTTACCGGCGTGCGTACCGCCAGCGTCTGCCATCACCTGAAATCTGGGATTCAACGCAGCTGTGTCTGCGCCTGACTCTGACGGAATTCAGCCGGGGTCTGCGTCGTCCAGCGTCTGAATGCACGCCGGAAACTGCGACTGTCGGAATAGCCGAGTTCTTCCGCAATGCGTTCCAGACTCAGGCCGGTTTGCAGTAATTGCCGCGCCCGTCCGATGCGGATAGTTTCGGCAATCTGGAAATACGAGGTTCCTTCGCGCGCCAGCAAACGATGCAAAGAACGTTCGCTGGTACCCAGGACAGATGCCGTCTGTGCCACGCTGTGCAATTCACACTGAAGCGCAGTCAGGGTGCGCAGCAGGCTTTGCCGTCCAAGCACACCAACCGCCGCCAGTTCCGCCTGACAGGCATCGTGCGAAGTATGTGCCAGCAGCGCATCCGGTTGCGGCAACGCCATTTGCAACACCTGGTTGTCGATCACAATACGACTGACATCAGCACCTGCGATCACCGGGCAGGCAAAGAATTTTTCGTACGCTGTCAGGCTCGCGCCGGGCTGCAAACGCAGTTCCGCCCTTACCAGCGGAAAGCGGCGGCCACACAATTGGCGCGCCGCATTGATGGCGGTGACCAGATGATCGACTTCCAGAAAATCCTGCAATTCCGCATCGTCGAATAAAGGCAAGGCAAGCAGTGCCGATTGTTGCGGCCCCGCTTCCAGTTGCAGATGCACCATAGAGCCGGCGATCAGTTGATAGTCGAGACCGAATTGCAAAGCCTGCGCCAGCGTTTCCTGCGCGCGCATACCGGTGGCCATCTGCCCCAGTTGCGGCAAGGCTTTGCGCGTACCGGATCGCAGCCCCAGATCAGCGCCACCGCGGTGTCGCGCCTGTAACAAGCCTTCGCGTGCCTGGGTATAATTGATGCGGTTATCGTGATGCTCGGCAAAGGCGGGAAACATATCCTGCCAACGCCAATCCTGCTCACGCGCGATCGCCAGCACTCCGCTGAACGGATGAGCAGGAAATACCGCATCTTGTACCGACAAGAGTGTTGATATGGTGGGCGCAGGCTGGTTCATCTGTGATGGTCTGACAACGTGGCAGTAAATGTCCTTACTTTAACCGAAACGGCATACTAATATCACCGTACCGTACACCGGAAAAATAAAACAACAGGCCTGACGCTGGCGATGCCATCGCGTACAGCCTCATCCAAAGAGAGAGACACATGAATAATATCAGCGACTATATTGTGGTCGGCGGTGGTTCCGGCGGTTGTGCTGTGGCCGGACGCCTGACTGAAGACCCGGATCTCAGCGTGACCGTGCTGGAAGCGGGCAGCGGTGGCGACAGTCTGGTGGTGAATACGCCCGCTGGTGTGGTTGCCATGCTGCCAGGAAAACTGAATAACTGGGCGTTTGAAACCGTGCCACAACCCGGCCTGAATGGACGCCGTGGCTATCAGCCGCGCGGCAAAATGCTGGGCGGCTCTTCCGGTCTGAATGCAATGATTTACGTGCGTGGACACCGGCAGGATTACGATCACTGGGCAGCACTGGGCAACACCGGCTGGTCGTATGACGAGGTTTTACCGTATTTCAAACGTTCAGAAAATAATGAAACCCATCATGACGCCTACCACGGCAATGCCGGGCCGCTGCATGTCAGCGAGTTGCGCACCGATAACCCGTATCAGCAATTACTGATCGAGGCGGGCAAACAGGCGGGCTTTCGCATCAATACCGATTTCAATGGTGCCGAACAGGAAGGCATAGGCTTGTATCAGCTGACCCAGCACAATGGTGAACGCTGGAGTGCATCGCGCGCGTATCTGCGGCCGCACATGGGCAAGCGGCCAAATCTGCGCGTAGAAACCGGCTGCTATGTGACCAGAATTCTGTTTGAAGGCAAGCGTGCCGTCGGCGTAGAAATGCTGCAAAACGGTCAGAAAAAAACTCTGCATGCACGGCATGAAGTATTACTCGCAGGCGGTGCTTTGCAGACCCCGCAATTGCTGATGCTGTCCGGCGTCGGCAATGCGAATGCGCTGCAAAGCATGGGAATCCCTGTGGTACACGACCTGCCCGGCGTTGGTCAGAATTTGCAGGATCATCCGGATTTCGTGTTCAAATATCGCGCGAAAAGTCTTGATCTGCTTGGCGTTTCTGCCGCTGGCAGCCTGCGTCTGCTGCGCGAACTGATGCGCTATCGCTCGCAACGGCGCGGCATGCTGACCTCGAACGGTGCCGAAGGTGGCGGCTTTCTGAAAACCGATCCGTCTTTGTCTGCGCCAGATATTCAATTACATTTCGTCATGGCGATGCTCGACGACCATGCGCGCAAATTGCATCTCGGTCATGGCTACTCGTGCCACGTTTGCCTGTTACGTCCGAAAAGCAAAGGTGAAGTCACGTTAGCCAGCCCTGATCCTATGGCAACGCCACTGATTAACCCGCGCTTTCTGGAACATCCCGACGACATGGAAGACATGTTGAAAGGTTTCAAACTCACCCGCAAACTGATGGATGCGCCAGCACTGGCGAATGCCCGCAGCAGCGATTACCAGACCGCCAATGTGCATACCGATGATGACATCCGCGCCGTCATCCGTCAGACCGCCGACACCGTGTATCACCCGGTGGGCACCTGCAAAATGGGCATAGACAACATGGCAGTGGTTGATCCAGAGTTGAAAGTGATAGGCCTGCACGGTCTGCGTATCGTCGATGCGTCGGTCATGCCCACTCTGCTGGGCGGCAATACCAATGCGCCAACCATGATGATAGGTGAGAAAGCGGCAGACATGATCAAAGCCGGACTGCGCGCCTGACCATCACCTGATATCACGTAACAAGACATAAAGGCGGCCAGCCACCATATTTATAACGCAATCGTTCGGGCACCTGATCCCGCAAGCGCGGTTTTTGTGGGGTGATGCTTTTGTCCATTTAGTTATACTGTATATTTAATCAGTATAACCAAATATAGCCAATATCCATGCGGCTTTCAAGAGGATTGCAACATGTTGACAGTTTGATCATTGACGGTTAATGTTGCAAAATGAAAATTAAAACACGTTAAGTGACATGAGCCGATTCCAAGAACTCGACGATCTGCTATCTTCCGACGAAGAAGATTATTATTATCAGGATTTGTTTCTGCACGCCGAAGAGTTAGTTGAAGAATTAGGAGAGGATGATATTTCAAGTTTGTTAGATGCATGGAGCGAGCGAGATCTTTCATGGTGTGATCGCTTTTCGCAGGCTTGTGTAGCATTGAAGCAGCCAATCCTCTTGAGATTAATCGAAAGAGCTATTGTCTCAAGCCAAAAAATTTCGCCAACACTTGGGCTAATGACGCGCCTCCCGAAACAAGCAGATCAGTCAGAGTTTTATCTTTTGCTTTTGAATTATTTTGAAAAGATATGGCACGAGCATCCCGAGTGTCATCGCCAAGTTCAAATGTGCGCATGGAGTTGCGGCCTCTCTGGTCGACTATTGAAAAGGTTGAGCTACGTATCTTGGAAGGACGCTGGCCTATGATAAAGTACGATGTATCACTTAACAAATCAATCGACCCTGACCGCGTTGCGGCCGGTCATCTCAAACGTTAGCAGGCACAAAAGGGAGAGAGATTGATGGCGAATAAATTTCTTGGCACGGACGGGCAGTATCACTCCGTTGGCTCATTTATTGGAGTAGATGGAAAATACCATCCCCAAGGTTCATTTCTGGGTACCGATGGCCGGTATCACCCCGCAGGTTCATTTCTCGGGTTAGACGGGAAATATCACCGGAAGGGTGAGACTCTGGGGTTGGATGGAAAATATCATCCAGGTAGCAATTTTCTCGGACAAGACGGGACATATCACGCGGCCGGATCATTCCTCGGCAAAGACGGAAAGTACCATCCCGCCGGTGCCTTCCTCGGACAAGATGGGCGATACCACCCGCAAGGTTCTTTCCTGGGCCAGGACGGGCTCTATCACTATGCCGGGTCATTCCTCGGACAAGACGGTCGGTATCACATTGCCGGGGCGTTCCTGGGTACGGACGGCCGCTATCACCCCGCTGGTTCATTTCTGGGTGTTCATGGTCAATATGTTGAGCCGGATGGCGCAGCGGATATGGAAAGAAGCACTCAGCGTGGTGTGGATTGCTAGTGCCTGCTAACCGGTCGCTCGACCCGACGTCCCTCGGCAAGCCTCGGTCCGCGGGTCAGCTTCAACGTTAGGCATATGAGTCAAAGCCTCAGGCTCGGCCTGTTCTACTTCAGAAACGACGATGTCGTGCTGCTCTCCGCGTCCTCAAAGGATCTTTCGCTGTTGGCTGATCGTATTGAGCAGGCCATCGAAAGAGGCCAGTTTGTTTTTCCGGTTCACGAAATAGCCAAAGTGGCCGCGCAAAAGCCAGCGAAGCTTTACGCATCATCAAGCTCTTCAGGCGTCAAAGAAGAAAATGCATTCTGGTGGAAGTGCACCGATGCAACGGTCGAGAAGCTCAGAGCTACCGCCACAAGATCAAGTGAGCAATACTTTGATGTAACGGGCAGCACACCTTTTCTTATGATTACATGCTCCGATTACTACAACGAGCAGTGGTGGCAAAGATATGGCTAACAATTATGTCGAGAGGGGCCGCCCACAAGTAATGCTTGTGGATGGCATAGCTGCTTGCCGGGAGATGTCATCTAAGTCTCCCAAAAGTTCAGAATTAGATGAACAAAATTCAGAGTTAAGTGAATTTCGACACACAGTCAGCCGCAAAATAATTTTGCTTGCGGACATCATTCCACCGATTATTATTGCCATTTATTGCTATTATTATCATTTAATCAGGATACTCCCCCTCTGATTAAATAAAACCGCTCAGTTGTCAGCATATTTAAAGGACGTGTGCAACATACTCCACCCAGTATATTTCACACCTGTTTTGTCGTTTCTGCTATCAGGATCACTATGTCATCTCGTTCTGCTGCATTTCCGTTTTCACTCACGCCGGTACTGCGCGCGCTGGTTCTGGGCGGTGCCATTCTGTTCACCACGCCCGCCGTACTGGCCGATGCGCTGCCGAAAGGCGTGAGCCAGATCACCAGTGTCGAAGGTCTGACCGAATATCGTCTGCCGAACGGCCTGCGGGTATTGCTGATGCCGGATGCGACCAAGCCCACCGTCACCGTTAACATGACTTATCTGGTTGGCTCGCGTCATGAAAATTATGGCGAAACCGGGATGGCGCATTTGCTCGAACATCTGTTATTCAAAGGCACGCCGGCGAATCCGAAAATCGACGATGAATTCAACAAGCGCGGCATGCGATCGAACGGCACGACCTCGCTCGACCGCACCAATTATTTTGAATTGTTCAAAGCCGACGATGACAATCTGAAATGGGCGCTGACGATGGAAGCTGATCGCATGGTCAATTCCTTCATCGCGAAAAAAGATCTCGATACCGAAATGAGCGTCGTGCGTAACGAATATGAACGCGGCGAAAATTCACCCGGCAATGTCTTGCAAAAGCGCATGCAAAGCGTTGCCTATGACTGGCACAACTACGGCAATTCGACGATAGGCAATCGCAGCGATATCGAAAACGTCAAAATTGAAAACCTGCAGGCGTTTTATCGCATGTACTACCAGCCGGATAATGCGGTGCTGCTGGTCGCCGGTAAATTCGATACCGATAAAGTGTTGCAATGGATCAGCGCTGCGTTCGGAAAAATCGCTAAGCCAACGCGTACACTGCCGCAATTCTGGACTACCGAACCGACGCAGGATGGCGAACGCAGTTTCGTCGTGCGCCGCAGCGGTGATATTCAGATCGTCTTGCTCGGCTATAAAGTCCCTGCGAGTCTGCATAGCGACCGCAACGATATTAGTTTTGCGGGTAGTATTCTGACCAGCGCACCACATGGTCGTCTGCATAAACAACTGGTGGAAACCGGCAAAGTGGTGCAGGTATTTTCCGGCGGTGCCGGGGCGGTAGCGCCAGGCCTGATGACGATAGGTGCGATAGTCAAAAAAGGCGAATCCGTCGATGCCGCCAAAGAGGCTCTGCTGGCAGGAATCGAGGACTTTAAAAATAATCCGCCGAACAAAGAAGAAATCGACAGAATCAAACGCGATACGGCCAATGCGTTTGAAAAAATGCTGAACAACCACGAAGCCATCGGTATCAGTATGTCGGAATTCGTCGCCATAGGCGACTGGCGCTATCTGTTCAAAGTGCGTGATTCGGTTGATGCGATCACAGCCGAGCGCGTCGCTGCTGCCGCAAAACGTTATCTGGTGCGCGACAACCGCACCATCGGCATGTTCATTCCAGAAGACAAGCCACAACGCGCCGAGATTCCGGTAGCGCCGGACATGGCCGAGGTGATGAAAGACTTCAAACCCAAGCCATCCACGCTGAGTGGTGAGGCGTTTGATTCTTCTCCGGCGAATATTGATCAGCGTACGCAAGTTAGCAAAGCCGGTAATCTGCAAATCGCACTACTGCCTAAGAAAACACGCGGCGAAACCGTGAATGTCGCGCTGAACCTGCATTGGGGCGATGAAACCAGCCTGCGTGGCAAAGCCATCGTCAGCGGCATCACCGCTGGCTTGTTAGGCACTGGCACCAGCAAATACAGCCGCGCCCAGCTCTCTGATGAAATGTCAAAACTCAAAATGAGCGGCGGCATCTTCTCATTCCAGACCACCAAAGCCAATCTGCCTGGGGCACTGGCGCTGGTAGCGCATGTGCTGCGTGAAGCCAGTTTTCCGGAAAACGAATTTACTCAGGCCAAAGAACGTGGTCTGGTGGGTCTGGAAGCTTCGCGCAAAGAGCCAGGCAGCATACTCTCGCGTGAAATGTCGCAGTATTTCAATCCGTATCCGAAAGGCGATTATCGCGAAGCAAAAACACTTGATGAGGCTATCGCTGATTTCAAGGCAGTGAAACTCGATGATGTGAAAGCCTATTACAAAGAATTCTACGGTGCGTCCAAAGGCGAGTTGTCCGTCGTCGGTGATTTCGATGCCGACAGTACCAAAGCTGTGATCGCACAGATGTTTGATGGCTGGGTCAGCAAAGCACCGTACACCCGCATGGTCAGCAAACGTCTTGATCCACCGGCGATACGCAAAGTGTTCAACACACCGGACAAGGAAAATGCGGTTTACAGCAGCAAAATGACGCTGGCTTTGCGCGAGGATGATGCTGATTATCCAGCGCTGAGTATCGCCAACTATATCTTCGGCGGCGCCGGTCTGAATTCACGTCTGATGGAGCGCATACGCCAGAAAGATGGTCTGTCGTATGGCGGCGGCTCCAGCCTGAGTGCGGGCGATATCGACCCGGTCGGCAGTTTCGGCATCAGCGCGACAGCAGCGCCGCAGAATATGGAAAAACTGGAAAAGGCGATACAGGAAGAACTTAGCAAAGCACTGAAAGACGGTTTCACTGCGGAAGAACTCGCTAAAGCAAAATCCGGTATTCTGCAAAAACGTCAGCAAAGTCGCACCAGCGACGCAGGTATCGCCGGTGGCTGGAATCACTATCTGTACCGTCAGCGTAACTGGTCTTATGCTCAGGCGATGGATGACAAAATCCAGGCGCTGACGCTGGAACAGGTGAACGCGGCGTTCCGTCGCTATATCGATCCGTCAAAAATCAGCACGTTTATTGCGCTGGACGAGGTCAAGGCAAAAGCACCTGCGAAGTAAGCTGCAACAATAAAAAATCCCGGTACAGACCACCATTGTCTGTACCGGGATTTTTTTTAAACTGTGACGATTGCATTCAGGCAGCCAGACGCTATCGTTGTTGCTATCTTTGTCGCTATCAGCCTTGTTTCAGCCTTTCCAGCTGCGCTGCAAACCGGTGTCGGTATGGATCCAGCCACCGTTTGCCGTAGCACGATAATAAAAGCCGACGCCGCCCTGACGGAAACTGCTGATCAGACCGCCCAGCACTTCTTCATGCAACTGTGAAATGCGGATGTCGGCCGCCTTGCCATCCATGTGCAAGGATTTACGCGCAGCCGGCACCCCCTGTTCTATAAGGCGTTTATTCGATTCCGGCGTGCGGTAGCCGGACAAAATCTCCAGCGGCTTGGTCATACCGAAACGCGCGATATAGGCTTGTGTCGCCCACAGCGTTTCAAGTAATTTCGGGTCCATCGGTGCCGATTTTTTGCCGTTCACATCGCGCAGTAAGTGACACAATTCCTGATACGCGGAATCAATCATCTCGCCGTCTTTCCAGTACAGTAATTTGCTGCGCTCGCCGGATTGTGGCCGCACCAGATCGAGCGTGCGCGGCTTGACCCAGAAATCCAGATCGAGTGCCTGTGAATCGAATAAATCCGGCGGCGGTGCTAATTGCGCAGATTTTCCGGCGTTGCTGTCATTGCCATGTGCGAAGGCCGTTTCACGAAATAAACCAAGTGTGGTCAGAACTAAACTACTTTTGAGTATGTGGCGGCGGGTTGTCATGAGCCTGATAAATCCGTTGGTGAAGTTCTTAGAACTCATTTCATCAATAGGGATGAGTTCTATATAGTGTACTTCTCTGGCTGGCAGATGTGAATCTATCTGTAAAATTTACCGTTGATAATCCTGATTCTGCATTCTGTCGCAAACAGCTGATGCGCTCCGGAGTTTTCAGATTACACTTCATCCTGTTGCAAAATTGATCCGACTAAATAGGCGACGAAAGCAGCACCGGAAACGCCGATGCGCAGCGTCAAGCCGTCACGCCAGCGGACAGTTTTGCGTATGTCCTGTGTACGACTTATTACTGATCACATTCATATCATGCTCAAATCTATCACCTGGACCAGCCTGTTCATCCTGATGCTCGCCGGATGCGACATCCAGATTGACGGCAAACACATCAGCAGCGGCAAAACCATCAACAACGGTAAAACCGTCACCGAAAAACGCACGCTGACCGCCTTTACCAGCATAGAAAACCGCAGTTTTCTCGACATCGTGATTACACCCGGACAACCAGCGCTGGAAATCACCGCTGATGAAAAAATGCTGCCGGACATAGAAACGGTAGTGGAAAACCAGCGCCTGATCATCATGCGTAAAACAAATCCGACGGTGACCATAGGCCGCAGCCCGCAAGGGAATATCCGCATCAGCGCCAATCAGCTGCAACAATTGCTGCAATCTGGCAGCGGTGATATCGAGCTGAACAGTATCCAGGCAGAGAAATTTGAACTGACGCAAACGTCATCCGGCGACATCAAAGTCAGTGGACAAATCAAACAACTCGATCTCAGCGTCAGCGGCAGCGGCGACATCGATTTGCGGCAATTACAGTTAGGCAGCGCCAACGTCAATATGCGCAGTTCCGGCGACGTCAGAATGCATCAGTTGACCGGCGCACTCGTTGCCGAAGTGCATGGCAGCGGCAGCCTGAAAGTCGATGCGATGCAAAATGCCTCCGCCAACATACACCGCAACAGTTCCGGCGACATCAGTCTGCACGGTGATATGCAACAGTTGCAGGTCGATGCGTCCGGCTCCGGTGATCTCGATATCGACAGCTCGCAATTACCGCTGGCAAATATCCAGCTCAATGGCTCCGGCGATCTGGCCTTGCATGGTCATATTGCAGTGCTTAATCTTAATCTGCGTGGTTCCGGCGAGGTCAAAGCCAGCCAGCTCAACGCCGATGATGTACGCATCGAAAGCAATGGCAGCGGCGACCTGCGCATTAACAACATACGCCAAAGTCTGAAGGCAGACCTGTCAGGCTCCGGCAATCTGCATACCACGCTGGAAAATGCGACGCTGGCTGAGCTGATTATGTCGCGCAGCGGTGATGTCACGATCGACGGCACGGCAAAAAAACTGACTGCCAGACTCAGCGGTACAGGTGATCTGCGCGCGCAGGACTTATTACTCGATACCGCCAGCGTCAAAGTTACCGGCAATTGCGAAGCACAGGTGAATGTCAAAAAAGCGGGCGGCTCACGCGTAGTGAAGGTGGATCGCAACGGCGTTGTCAGTTGATTTTTATAACGAAGATACTGACGCAGAAATGAAAAAGCCTGATCGTGTCAGATCAGGCTTTTTTTACACCATATTACAAGCTCAACTTACAAGCTCAACGCTTCACAATCCGGTATTCATGTTGCACCACCAGACGGCTGGTGGCGATCAGACTATTCAAGCCCAGTATCAACTGCATCAGCACCTGCCCCGGCACCAGCCAGATCTGCCCACGCGGGGGCGACACTTGTGTCACGGCAGTCAGTACCGGCGTCACCCATGCTGCATCCGGCGTGACATCGAGCAAAATATCGCCATCGCTATTGGTGTGCAGATACACTTCGCCACCGTGCAATAAGGTAAAACACACGCCATAACCGGCCTGTGGATTTTTACCCGCGAGTTGCTGCAATTCGCGATCATACAAATCCAACCAGGCCTCGACATCATTGACCGATTCCAGTGAGACCCACGGCAGATCAGGATAATTTTTTTCTGTGGATAAAGCCTTCAATGTCATGCCTTACTTTTTTTGTGCTGTCGTGGAAACTGCTGCAGATGACGCTGTCGATGCGGCGATTTCAGGTTTCATCTGACGTACCTGCAAACCACGTTGCCTGAGCAAATCCGTAATACTGTTTTTACCGGTAATGTGCCCGGCACCGACCACGATCATCACTTTTTTTCCCGCGCTCATCAAGGCCACGATCTGATCTGCCATCGCCGGATTGCGGTCATCGAGCAACAGCTTCATGATCTTGCGCGACCCGGCATCTTTATTCGCCGTTTCTTCCAGTATCGTCGCCAACGCCTCGGCATCACCGGCTTTCCATGCCTGCACCATCAGCGCGGTATCACGCACGGCATCGCCATTGCTGAGGCTGTGTAAAGTCTGCGACAGCATCGCATCACCATCTTCATCACTCAAGCCACCCAGCATACGCGCCTGAAATTCCAGACTTTCTAATTCCACCAGTTGCTTGCCGTCTTTCTTTGCCCTTTTGATGAAGTGCAGGTCGATGCCCTGCGCCGGATCATAGCCTTGCTGCGCCACCACGCCTATCATCAGGCCAGTCGCCACCATCGCCGGTTTGAGGCTCTGAAACTGCGCGGCAGAAGCCCCCAACAACTTCTGCATGCTTTCCCAGGTCGCTTTCTGCAGATGATTTTCCAGTTTGTCCGGCGCGGCATAAGACAGCAAAGGAATCAACTTACGACTGAATTGCGGGTCGCTGGCGTCCACCTCCACCGCCAGCGTATCGGCCTGTTGATACGCGTTTTGTACTGCGGCAGGCAAAGGATAAAAGCTGGCTTTGGCGAGGTGAAATGAACCAAATAAATACGCGGTATTCGTCGCCGATGTCACTTCCCACAGTATCCCATTGGCGGGCGTTTCATCCGCCGCCTGCGCAAGGCTGTGAGTGGCAATCAGGGCTGTAACGACCACCGATGCGACCCGCTTCAGGCTCTGATTCAACAATAAAAAATTCATCATCATTTTTCCATAAAAAATACTGCAAAGTGCAGCACAACTGACGCAGGCAGAATGTGCACTAAGGAAACAATAAATCGGTACATAAACACACTGCATTGAACAACGCATGGAATGCGATTGCGCTGCGCAAACCCTGTCGCAATCGCAGATAGCCAAGCAATGCACCTCCAAAAAGCTGTGAACTCACGGCAAAGATCAGCCAATAATCACGACCATTTGTAGAATAAAAATTGGAGACGTGAACCAGGCCAAAACTGATGGCGTACATCCAGAAAACATAGGGATAACGTCGGATAAATGCGCGGCTACGTGCAAAACGAATACTGACAGCAGAGGCCGCGTATCGCAAACGTATCGCATCCGCTGCGGCAATGCTCAGCAATATACCAGCCATGATCAGGGAAAGCATTTTGTCCGCATTCAGCATTGCTATCAGCACAGGGGCAACAAACAAGCTGTACTTTACCTGCCGTAAACCAGCTCTGAAAGCCAACTCTTCTCCCAAAGGTGCAATCAAGACGGAGATCACCCATTGGGAGATTTTTGTTGCGTCAGTTTTTACCGATTCCTCAAGACCAGCCCAATGATATAGCGCTGCGTCGATTGGTAAAGTCACGATAACGATAAAGCAGAAATTCAGCGCCAGCATCAATGCGATGCGCCGCCATCCTTGTCTGAGTGTCAGTACCTTTGCATGTCCGCGCACGGGCTTACGCAAAAAAGCGATCAGTTCACGCAATTCGCGACGCCAGTCAAAATCGGCAGAACTTATTGCCTGCTCATTGGTATGCGCTATTGTTTGCTTCACCGCCTGACCAGGTAGGCCAACGCTGCCATTACTGGCGACAATCATTTCTTGAGCCTGATGATCGCCAGAACCGGCGGGGCTTGTATTTTCAGTTAACACTTGCGACATAGCGCCCTTTAAAAAATGCTGCGCACATCATTGCGCTGAAGCATTCTCTTTTTTTGTTTTATTTTAGTCAACAAAATTCAAGGCATTTGTCCGGCATTCTTCTGCATCAGCAACGAACGATATCGCACCGAAATACCAACTACTCTGATTTAGGCTGACTCAATAAAGCTTTCAGATTGGCGAGCCGTTCTTTCGGCGTCAGGGCTTCCGCTTCTGTGGGGACGGCGTCGCCTTCGTCGAGTTTCATTTCTTTAATAAAGCGTGATGGATCGCAATGTACGGGCACACCTGCGCGCTTGCGCTTCTTGCACCAGGTGATGTGCAGGCTGCGCTGCGCGCGCGTGATGCCGACATACATCAGGCGACGTTCTTCTTCTATGCGTGCCGCCAGAATTTCTATCGGTGTATCGGGGTCGCCTTTATGCGGCAAAATGCCTTCTTCGACGCCGACCAGAAACACGTGCGGATATTCCAGCCCTTTCGACGCGTGCAAGGTGGACATGCGCACCGCATCAGGCTCTTCGTCCTTGCCTTCCATCATCGACATCAGCGCCACCATCTGCGTCAGATCGAGCAGGCTGCGGTGATCGTCAGTGCCGTCTTTACCGCCGCTGCCTTTGGTTTTCAGCCACTGCGTAAAATCGAGCACGTTTTGCCATTTGTTTTGCGCGGCGCGGTCATCGAAGCTGTCGTACAAATAGCCTTCGTAATTAATTTCCTTCATCAGATCATCCAGCAATTCGCTGGCATGACCTTCGCGGTGGGCATGCGCTTCAACCTGATTGATGAAGGTGCAGAATTCGCGCAGCGGGCGTAACTGGCGATCCGTGAGTTTAGCTTCGATGCCGCCCTTAAACACTGCCGCGAACAGCGAACATTGCCACTGCCCGGCGAATGCGCCCAGCACTTCCAGCGTCGCCTGACCGACGCCGCGTTTCGGCGTGGTGATCGCGCGGATGAACGCCGGATCATCGTCTTCATTCGCAATCAGGCGCAGATACGAAATGATGTCTTTGATTTCAGCGCGGTCAAAAAAACTCTGGCCGCCGGAAATGGTGTACGGAATCCGTTCGCGCCGCAACGCCTGTTCGATCACACGCGATTGGTGATTGCCGCGATACAGTATCGCGTAATCGGAATATTTAGCACGCCGCTCAAAGCGATGCGCCGAGATCATGATGGCGACTTGTTCTGCCTCTTGCTCGTCGTCCTGCATGCCCAGCACTTTGACCGGATCACCGAGGCCATGTTCTGACCACAGCGATTTTTCAAACAGCTTGGGATTATTCCCAATCACAGCATTCGCCGCTTGCAGTATGCGGGTACTGGAACGGTAATTCTGTTCGAGCTTAATGATTTCCAGATCAGGAAAATCGACTTGCAGCGTCGTTAGATTTTCTATGGTCGCGCCGCGCCACGCGTAAATCGCCTGATCGTCGTCGCCCACAGCGGTAAACATCGGCTTTTTGCCGACGCCCGTCACCAGCAATTTCACCAGTTCGTACTGGCAGGTATTGGTGTCCTGATATTCATCGACCAGCAGATAACGCAGACGGCGCTGCCATTTGTCGCGCACTTGCTCATTGCTGCGAAACAGCTCAACCGGCAGCCGGATCAGATCATCGAAATCCACCGCCTGATACGCCGACAGCGTGGCGACATAGCTTGCATAAATGCGCGCCGCCGTGGCTTCGTCATCATCTTTGGCCTGCTTCAGCGCCAGCTCAGGCGTGATCAGCGCGTTTTTCCACAGCGACATCGCAGTCTGTATGCGGCGGATTAATTGCTTGTCGGTGGTGATCGCCAAATCCTGCACCAGCGAAAAACAATCATCGCTGTCCATAATCGAAAAGCGGTCTTTCAGCCCCAGCGCCTGCGCTTCCTGCCGCAAAATTTTCACGCCCAGCGAGTGAAACGTCGACACCGTCAGTTGCTTGGCCTGACGCGGCTCGGCCAGCAATTTGGCGATCCTTTCCTGCATTTCATGCGCGGCTTTATTGGTAAAGGTCAGCGCTGCAATATGCTTGGGTTCGTAGCCATGCAACTCGATCAGATTGACAATTTTTTGCGTGATCACGCGCGTTTTGCCCGAACCCGCCCCGGCCAGCACCAGACAAGGGCCGTCCATGTAGTTAACTGCATTGCGTTGGGGAGTATTCAGGCCGTGGGACATAGTGTGGTGAAAAGCAAATCAAGCGCTATTGTAGCCGCATGTGATGGCGAAGGCGGTGTTTACCCCACCACAGACAACAAGAGTAAACTAGCGCGCATTCCACATTGAGGCATTGCCATGAAATTCGAACATTTAATCGAGATTAACGACATCCTGAATCCCTTAGCCGAAGTCATCACCCGCGAACAATTGTGGCGCGGGCTGGTGCTGCGTGCCGAGTCACCGAAGCTGTTTGTGTCTTACCTTGACGATGCGCTGATCGAAGACCGCACCGAAGCCAGCATGACGCGCACCCTGAAATATGGCGAACTGAGCGTCACCGACACCGTGCGTTTTGTGCGTCTGGAACATGTGCATTACGACATCGCAGCGCAAGGCGAGATACGTCAGTCATCGTTGCGTATGACGATAGAAGAGCCGCAGCCAGACTCGCTGTTTGTGCGTTTTCAATACGACGATGGTGCCACCGAAGAGCAGGACAAAGAAAACGAGATGTACAACGACTATCGCCGTTCCGCCTATCAGGCCGCCGACATCGACACGATACGGCTGATACGCGAATTCGCCGAAGCCGGGCGCCTGAACGCCTTGCCGAGTTAAGCGCCGCCCGCGATCTCGCCGACCTGCGTTGGCCTGAACCAGCTTGCGCGATGCCCAAAAACGCGGCTGCAAGGAAAAATAATACTGGGGGGAGTATATTTTAAAGCCCAATGTTTATAAGGACATGAATGGGTAAAATGGCAGATACTCCCCCTTTTTTCGATTTTATCGGGATGTTGGCAGGCAAAACAGGCCGCCATCAACAAGGTCACAACCAGCATCGCCACCAGCACCAGACGCGGACTAAGCAGCGCTAAAACAGCGTAACGCAGCGATTCAGCATTAACGTCGCAAGCGCGCAGCGATGACCAATCAGGCACACAGCAGCGGCCAAACTCCCATCCCCTTTGTTGTCCCGCCTGCGCGTGTCAGGCGGGATTTCTTCGTCTGCCCGCCGGATTCTGGGATAATGGCGCGAATTTCTGTTTCCAACCTCACCTTCTAAGGTTCATCATGATTAAACGTGCCGCCAAATCTGCCGCCCAACCTGTTGCTGAGATTCCGGCAGCACCCGAACCGTTTCAGGCAAAAACGCTCAAACGCAAGCAATTCGCCAGCACCGGTGACGTCCACATTCAGGGCGATGTGACCATCACCACGCAACTGATCGTCGGCGGTGATCTGCTGGTGGATGGCGACCTGATTGCCGAAGAAGTGTTTTGCCTCGGCAAACTGACCGTCACTGGCGACATTCAGGTGCAATCGTTGTACATCGGTCAGACGCTCGATGCGGGCGGCAATATCGATGTCGAATTCCTCGTCAAAACCGGCTGCAATGCCGAATGGATGGCGCGCGTGCTCGAACTCGATCAGCGCAAACTCAAAGAAGGTGAAAACTTTATCGATCTGCTGGTGCATCCGGCGATACTCGACCGCCAGCAGCACAACGATGTGTTCGGCGGCTTTGGCGATATTCAGGGGCTGGGTTATTTGTCCTGCGCCGATCTCGATTGTCAGGGCAATCTGCAACTCGATGACGACCTCGAAGCCAGCGAAGTGCAATTCGTCGGCGGCCATCTGGCTGCCAGCGCGATCCACGTTGCCGGTGATTGCAATTGCCAGGGCGAAGTGTTCAGCGAAACCAATATCGACGTCGAAGGCAGCCTGTTTGCCGGTGAAATCGTCTGTCAGGGCAATGTCGCCGCCGGTGCGATTGGCTGTCAGGGCGACATCAGCGCGTGGGGCAGCATCCGCGCCAAAGGCGAACTCAGCAGCCTGTTTGGTGAAATCCACGCCGGTCGCTGGATCGCCACCGCCGCCACGTTATACGCAGCGAAATACATCAAGGCCGGTGAATCGGTGATCGGTGAAAAAGGCATCCACTGCGGCAAAGACTACGGTATTTTCGCTGGCTCCACCCTGCCACGCTCGGCATGGGCCAAGCAAGGCCTGATCTCTGCCGACAGCAAGCCACGCCTGATTTTGTCGGGTGAATTTGTCGAAGGCAAAAAACTGCGCCACATCGACGCACTGGAAAAAAAGCGCGATAAAGAACTCGACTGGGAAATCGCCCGCCGCGTTAAACGTGAAATGCTGGCGGAGTAAAACCAGAACGCATCTCATCCGTAGGAAGAGTTCTGAAAAGCGGGCGCATCTGAGGCGCCCGCTTTTTCACATCCTGACCACTATTCCATTACACAGGCCGACCGCCATCATCTTTGATCGCCACAGATGTGATCTTAGAAAAATCAATCGCCAGAAAAAGCTTAACGCCGTTTTGCTTCACTTCATAAGGTTTGAGGGAAGACGGTGGTTGCTTTCCAGTTGACAGGTAGGTCAGAAAATCATTCTGGAAATTCTTCAGCGCCGTCCTGATTTCAATCTCATAGCTTGCAGCTGCGCCGTTATTGAATTGAAGGAAGAGGTTTTCGTTGCTCATTTTTGTTACTCCTTTTTTCTGATGTGGCACGAAGGCCACGGACATCAACGGGGGAAAACAAATGACAAAACAGCAGAGACAATAAACCGACACAACTGACAAACGCGACGCTTACTCGTACGAACAGCGCTACCAGACGGTATACAAAATGATAAAACCGGTGGCGACCATGCCGGTTAATGCGACCAAAAATATGACGTCGCCGATTAACTCTAATTTCGTGGCCAGCGATGGATTTCTGGTTCGCAAAGAAAAGAAAAATAAATAGGTCGCCAACAAAAAACAAAGTGACACCGCAGCCAGGATATCGTCGGCAATCGTCACGGCGAATTTATCTGCGCCTTGTTTTTTGAAGATGGTTAGTGCCGTGATGCTCAAACCCGCCAGCGTGGCAGACAGCGTGAGTAATTGCAGAATTTCATGCCTGTCCCATTTTCTTTGCATGGCAACACCTTTCATTCAAACTCAATACAGAAGAGTGGACTATCAGAAGGTAAATTAGTTCGTGTACCCGACGCTTGCTGTAAGAGTTTAGGTGAGCAAATTTTTCGCAAAACAAACGGCCTCAACTTTGCCGACATATTTGCCAAAGTTTGGAATACGGGAGTAACCGTTCTTTTCATAGAATGAAACCGCTCTGTGATTAACGCTCCGCGTTTCTAGCCACAGCTGGGAATAACCAAGTAGTCTTGCTTCGTTTTCCAGGTGGGCAAGCACGGCACGCCCGACGCCGGATGTGCCTGGCATTGCATACATACGCTTGACTTCTGCTATCGATTCTTCGATTGGACGAAAAGCGCCGCAGCCGACCGGAATTTCATTATGCGTGCGAGCAACAACAAAACGAGCCCGGCTTCCACGAACATCGTTAGGATCGAAGGAAGATTGACCGCTGTCGCCCGTGATCTGTGTAAGTGTCTCTGACAGTGCATCCATCAACTGCAAGGCTGCAACTGATGCCGGGTCCTCATTCGTGATAGTGAACATCATGTGTAGTGAAGGCTCGATAAAACGGCATAGCATACGCCATGCGCATTAACGATAGAAATCAAACAGCTAAAAATCAACACAGGCATTCGGCGCAGTGCACGGCGCGTACGCACCCTACGCTCATATCAAATGATCTTGCAACGAATGATGGCGTCCTCATCAAATCCATAGATCGCGCACAGCCTGTGATAGCCATCGGCGATAATCACTTTGCCGTTGCTTTCATCTCTGACCAGCAGTAACGGCGACAGGGCAACGCCGTTCGCGATTTTCTTCCTGTCCTTCTCTACGTGGGAATTACTGACGCCGAGCAAGGATAATTGCGATGCCCTGAAAATATCCTTGGATTTAAACTCGACGATGGCCGCCGTTCTGAGTCTGGCGACCATGTCAGCGACTTTCTTTTCGTTGTAGATAATTCTCAGATAAGAATCGGCTGCCGGATAGTCATGCGGCTCGACATCGGAGAGCCATAATATTTTTTCAGATGCCAGGTGCTTAGCCATTGTTCGCCTCAGAAGAGAATGTAGAGTTTCGCAAGCGCCCAATCTGGCGGTCTTGCGTTCGTGCCAGTACTGCCTGTGCGACAACTGCCCCGATAAGTGCGAACAGCATGTCGGATTGTGTATCCCATGGGTCGCCCTGAGTACCAAGGAAGTCGTCAGCCCCCTGCCCCATTGCCACAGCAGCGCCCCACTCGATGAGTTCATACGATGCGCTGATGGCGAGAACAACACAGGTCACCAAGAAGATAAGCATTTTTCCCGCACGGACATATCCACCGCGCAGCAAAATTTCCCGCGCCGCCAGCGCCGGAACAAAACCCTGGGCAAAGTGACCGATCTTGTCGTATGGATTGCGATGCAGACCTAGCGCCTCAGCGATTTGGAAACCAAAAGGTACTCTGGCATAGGTATACGCACCGCCGACCAGCAGAATAACGGCATGCACGAAAATGCAGATGTAGAGCAAGTGCGTCAGCGGAAAACGCGTGTAACTTGCGATCAGCACAGGCACGACGATGAATATCGGCAGCACCTCCATCAGCCACGTAGCGCGGTCATAAGGATGCCAGCCAGACCAGGCCAACAGGCAGAGCAGAACGACGAGAGCGACAAGGAGAGGTTGGGTGCGGTGCATAGGTTGTGAGGTCTAACGCAGAGATGAAGGGATCGCCTTCATTGGTTCAAAAGATGCTGAATTTATCATTCGCGATTCCCTGTCGATCGTCTAGTTATGTTGGTTGGGTTCTAAATACAACATGTTCAAAAAATCTGGCAAGCTCGCAGCTATAGCCAGCATATTGTCTTCCCAAGGATCACCATCATAATTCTCGATTTCATGATCCCATCGATATACAAATCCATATTCTTTTTCTTTGAGTGACAAACAAATTATGTTGCCGCCAAACGATACGCCGATACAAAAATAATGATGCGGAATCCTGTTTTTCATCTCAATATTTTCTGTTTTGAGATCGTAGGTTGCATCACGATTTCTAATGCCAAAGAAGGATCCAACATCATCAAAATACTCACCCCCGATTTTGTAATCATGAAACGCTGGTGATCCACCGTTATTCCGCAAGAGAAATTCTTTGTATGCTATCGGCAGCTTAATATTGAAATAGGACTCAATCTGCGACAGTTCCTGTTGGTTCGTAGCGGGGTAAGGATCAGTTAGTTGCATTGTTGTCCTGATACATAACGCCAAGCTAAGCGGCGCGCCTTAGCGCGTCCTTGCTTGAGCGCCTTGTTAGCTTTCAACTACATCATCTATATATAGATAACCCCAAATGTGATTTATATGCTTTCCTGTATCAGGTTCAACCTGATGAAGATGTAGGTATTGATATCGTTCTGAATGATTAAAGCCAGTTACAATTCTTTCAATACTATAAAAATAACCTTCTTGTACAACATGAACGATTGATGAAGTTCTTGTGGGGTTTTCATAGATATTCTTTCCTATATACACTGGCGGCGCAGGGAATGCCTTGTCTCTGCTCGGCCATTTTCTATTTGCATTAAAGGTTTGCTCTTTAATAAGGAAATTTATAGCCACATCCATACAATAATTAAAATTTTCTTTCGTTGCTTCATTTGCAGGGTAGGAGAAATCATAGTCCACATGCCAAACTCCCGTCTCTGTTTCAACAACTTCAGGTGTAAGTCTTCGGAGATTGTCGATCTCATTAGTACTTAAGCCCCATTCAATGCAGTCAATTTTTAACTGTTCATGATTGATTTGGACAAAGTCAGAAGGTTTTTTTACATTCTTATTTATCCACCCAGCATCTCTAGTCCAGTGGTAAGCCTTATTCCCGCCCATACCAAAAAATCTTAAAAGGCCTTTTGGTTGGTTATCCGGATCTCTCCATCTGTAGACGCAATAATTACTTTCGTATGCAACATAAAAAGCCTTTCTTATTTCAATTAAGGCCTCTAGATAATTATCATTTTCCGCGTGCTGTATTGCTAGATATAAATGCTCTTTAGCGGGACAGTTCTTAACAAGGTCTACAAGAAAAATTTGGCCTAAGGTTTTGCCAGAAACATGCTGTAAGGCTTTGTCAATAAATTCTCTCGCTGTACCCAAATAATTAACTACTGAAGCGGGTTCTGCTAATTGGCCATAATGCTTTGAAATAACGCGCTGTTTATTCATTGCCTTTAGTGTTCCAGATTTATATACGGGAACATCTTGTTTTTTTAACTCACCAATTAATTCATCAAATGATTTTGATTCAAGACTGCGCTGCTCTTCAACATCTAGCTCATCTAAAATTCCAAGCACAATAAGCTCCACACTATCTTGCAACAAGATAATGCCTGCTGTACACGAATGTTTATCTCCAACGGAAATTAATGAGGTTGCTTCATTGAATATTGATTTGGCAGTTAATAAGGTGTTTGTTGTGGATTGTTTCACTGTGATCTCAATGTAAAGCTAACGTGTTTTAATTTTCATTTTGCAACATTAACCATCAATGATAAAACTGTCAACATGTTGTAATCCTCTTGAAAACCGCATGGATATTAGCTACATTTTGTTATACTGTTTAAACATACAGTATAAATAAACTGCCAAAAACATCACCGACATCACCAAAACCCCGTTTACCCGATCAGACGCAGGAAGATTGCTTTATCGGAATTTGTGCTTAGTCACGGAAGAACTACACGCGTAGCAGGCACCTTAGTTTTCACCCACCTTCATCGCTATCGCCGCAATCATCTGCCTGACCAACGCTACACCGCATAAATGTAAATAATTTTTCCTATTTTTCTTTACGCTCGTAAAGATATCTGTCAAATTTCATTCTTTGCCGGAACTTTTCCTGCGGCGGCGGGTCTGGTTCTGGAGTCGCAATTCGATAATAATGAGCGGAGTACGGCGCTGTTCTGATGTGATGTGTGTTGCTGCGTGTGTGCATCTGGGTGTTTTCCGGACACTGTTTTCGCATCGCACCTGACACTTTTTTGGCGCTGGTTACCCGCCCCCACCTGCAATGCGCTGGCTGCACACTGTGCCAGCGCTTTTGACCATAGACGGAGAGTAAGTTGAAACAATCGTATGCATGGAGTCTGGCGCTGGCCGGGCTGAGTCTGGCCAGCAGCCCGCTGAGCTATGCCGATGAAGGCCAATGGCAGCCGCATCAGTTGCCGCAATTAAAAGCGGAGCTGAAACGCATAGGCATCACGATTCCGGCAGAAAAGCTGGCGGATTTGTCTAAGCACCCGATGAGTGCGATGGTGTCACTGGGCGGTTGCTCGGCCTCGTTTGTGTCAGACAGCGGGCTGGTGGTGACGAATCATCACTGTGCTTACGGCGCGGTGCAACGTAATTCGACAGCCGAAAAAAATTACATCAGCAATGGCTTTCTGGCGAAAACCCGCGCTGAAGAATTACCTGCCGGGCCGGATTCGCGTATGTATATCACCGATAAAGTGGAAAACGTGACCGAGCAGGTGTTGAGCGGTATCACGCCAGCGATGTCGGGCAAGCAGCGCCATGAGCATGTGCAGAACCGCATCAAAGCGCTGATCGCGGATTGTGAGCAGGATAAGGCGTATCGTTGCTCGGTACCGAGTTTTCATCGCGGGCTGGAATATTACCGGATACGTCAGATGATGATACGCGATGTGCGTCTGGTGTACGCGCCATCGGACAAGATCGGTAATTATGGCGGCGATGTCGATAACTTTGAATGGCCGCGTCATACCGGCGATTTTTCTTTCCTGCGCGCGTATGTCGGTAAAGATGGCCGCCCGGCGGATCCTTCGGCGAATAACGTGCCCTATCACTCTAAAGATTTTCTGGTGGTGTCGGCACAGGGTCTGAAAAATGGCGACCCGATTTTGCTGGCGGGTTATCCAGGCACGACCAGCCGTTATAAATTGCCAGAAGAAATCCGCTTTGCGCGGGACGCCAGCTATCCGGCGCGTGTGGCGGAATATAAATCCGATCTGTCGGTGATCGCGGCGGCAACGCAAGGTAATGCGAATGCCGAAGTGCGTTATGCGAGCGTGGCGAAAAGCATCAACAATCGTTTGAAAAAAACCGAGGGTTTGCTTGCTGGGTTTGCGCGTAAAGATATCGCCGCAATTAAAGACGCGCAGGATGCGGAATTCCGCAGTTGGTTCAGTCAGCACAATGCTGACCAGGGTTTGCTCAAGGAGCTCGATGCGGTGATCGCCAGCGACATGGCATTGAATGAAGAAGAATTTGCCTGGAGCGTGGCGACCAATAGCGATTTGCTGAAAAATGCGCGCACTTTGTATCGCCTTGCGCTGGAAAGCAGCAAGCCGGATGCCGAACGTAAAGCGGGTTATCAGCAACGTGATATTTCGTTTATCTCAGCACGACTCGCACGTCTGGAACAATCGTATGTGAGCAATGTGGATCAGGCGCGTTATACGGCGGCGCTGCAACGGTATAACAAACTCGATAGCAAATTCCGCCCGCAAGGTTTAGATATTTTGCTGCCTACACCGGAATCGGTCGCGGCGCTGTACCGTCAGTCTGAACTCGGCAATACAGCGACGCGTCTGGCGTGGCTGAAAAAAGATGTGGCGGCATTCCAGCAATCAGACGACGCGTTTATCCGCCTGGCAGTAAAGCTGCATGATATCGGCCTGTCACTCGAAGAACGCCGCAAAGAAGTTGATGGCAATCTGGAACGCGTGATTCCGCAATATATGCAGGCAGTGATTGCATGGAAAAAATCGCAGGGCAAACCTGTGTATCCGGATGCAAACTCCACGCTGCGCGTGACTTACGGCACCGTTGCACCATACAGCCCACGTGATGGCATCAGCAAAGGCCCATTCACAACGGTAGAAGGTATCGTTGAAAAACATACCGGTAAAGCACCATTCGATGCGCCGGAAAGCTTGCTGGCCGCTGTCAAAGAAAAACGTTACGGCGTTTTTAAAGACACTGCGTTGGGCACAGTGCCGGTGAATTTCTTATCCAGTGCGGATACCACTGGCGGTAATTCTGGCTCGGCAGTGATGAATAAAAACAGCGAATTGGTTGGGCTGAATTTTGATTCGACTTACGAATCGATCACCAAAGACTGGTACTTCGACAGCGCCATCACGCGCGCGATTCATGTCGATATCCGCTACATGTTGTGGGTGATGAAAGAAGTCGATCATGCAGATAATCTGCTGAAAGAAATGACGATACGTTACCCGGCAAAATAAACACCGCAAACAACAAAAAAAACGGCGCACATCTGAAATGATGAGCGCCGTTTTTTTTATGTCATCTGCATCAGGTTCTATGCAAATGGATTCATTCGATTTAGTGGAATGCGTAGCGTCAGGCTTGTTGCAACCACTGCTCAGGCTGCACATAATTTTCTGCCCACTTTTCTACGCGGGACGCAGGCATGGGTCGGGAAACGCCGTAGCCTTGCGCAAAATTGCAGCCGAGGCGCATCAGCGCAACGCCGTGTTCTATGGTTTCCACGCCTTCGGCAATCACTTCGCGCTTAAACGCGTTTGCCAGACCGACGATCGCGCTGATCAGCGCCAGATCATCTGAGTCTTCCAGCATATCGCGCACAAAACTCTGATCGATTTTGAGTATATTGGCTGGCAGACGTTTCAGATACGATAAAGAGGAATAGCCAGTGCCGAAATCATCGAGGGCAAAACGCACACCAAGCTGCTGACAGGCGCTCATCACTTCGCGCACTTGCTGCACGTCTTGCAAGGCCGCTGATTCGAGAATTTCTATTTCCAGATATTCGGGCGGTACATCGGGGAACTGGGCAAGATAACTACGCAGATTTTCTAAAAAATCGGCATGTTGAAAATGGCGCGCGGCGATATTCACACTGACGACCCAGGTATAACCATTGGCGATCCACGTACTCATCTGCTGCAAGGTCTGATGTATCACCCAGTTGCCAATGTCGATGATGATGTTGGTGTTTTCCACCAGCGGCAAAAATTCCATAGGACCGACGATGCCGCGCTGTGGATGATTCCAGCGTATCAGCGCTTCCATGCCAGTGATACGGCCATGCCGCATATCGACTTTGGGTTGGAAGTACAGCTCAAACTCGTCCTTCAGCAGCGCTTCGCGAATCCGTGCACGCTGATTGTGGCGGGTGCGCACTTCTTCATCTTTTTGCAGGTCAAACAAATGATACTGATTACGTCCGCTGAGTTTGGCCTGATACATCGCCTGATCGGCATAACGTAACAACACGTCGGGACTGAGCTCATCATTCGGATACATCGCAACGCCTATGCTGGCGCGCATGGTCATCTTTTTATGCTCGAATTCATAGGGTTGTGCCAGTTGGCCCAACAGTAAAGCGATGTTTAACTCTACTTCATTCAGATCGCTCTGATTCTGCAACAGCACCACAAATTCATCGCCACCAAGACGGGCCACCGGATTATTTTTACCAACGCAACTTTCTAATCGGCGCGCCACTTGCTGTAATAACTTGTCGGCCACTTCGTTTCCGTGTTTGTCGTTAACTTCCTGAAAATGATCGAGATCGAGCAAACATACCGCCAGCAGTTTGTGATGTTCACGCGCATATTCTATGGCTTGTGAAAAATGGACCGATAACGACTGGCGATTCGCTAATCCTGTCAGTAAATCATGCCCGGCCTGCCATGCGATTTGCCGCATCAGATAATGCGTTTCACTGAGATCACGGAACACCAGTACGCTGCCGGTGACGGTGCCATCGCGCTGCCGTATTGGCGCAGCACTGAGATCCACTTCCAGTTGCCTGCCAGCGCGGGACAACAGCGCCAGATTGTGTTCCTGAAACGTTGCACCAGTGCTGACAACATTCGTCAGATAGGTGTGCAATGCGGTTTGTTGTCTGCGGTCGCCCAGGGTGAAGACAGTGGCCAGTTCTTGCGACAAGGCTTCCTCAAGCCGCCAGCCGGTCAGCTTTTGTGCGGAGCGGTTCAGGGTCAGGATGCGGCCATCGATGTCGGCGCTGATGACGGCATCATCAATCGAATCCAGTGTCGTTTCCACACGTTCTTTTTGTTCTTCCAACGCAGCCTGAATTTTTTTGCGCTCGCTGATATCAACCAGCGCGCCAATGATGCCTGAGGCTTTGCCATCAACACTGGTATACGTCGCCTGATAATACAGCGCAGAAATATGTTCGCCATTAACCTGGCGGGGTATATCAGGAATGGTTTTGTGAGAACAGATGGCTAAGCCGGCGGAAGAAATATGACGCGTATCGAGTGTCGTTAAGAAAGGCAGTAACTTGTGCATGGGCTGACCAACCGCGTCTTTCTGATGTATGCCAAACATCTTGCACCAGGCTGGGTTCACCCCCCGACAGATGCCCTGACTATCCTGAAAAAATGTCGATACCGGCAGCGCATTGAGCAGTTGTAATGTGAAGTGCATTTGCTCGCTTTGTTCGCGCTGACTTTTCTGCAGCGTCAACAAAATGCTTTCGATTTCTTCGGCCATGTCATTGAAAGTGGTGGCCAGCAAACGCTCTTCATGACTGCCGCGAACTTCCATTCTGACGCCATGATCACCGGTCTTGAATCGGTTCGTTGCCAGCGCCAGCCGCTTCCAGCTGCGCTCATTGACGCGCAATATCAGCCCCAGCAAAAAATAGATAAAAAAGATCGCCATGGCAGAAATCTGCAACTGCACCACTACTTTCTGCCAGATGCGGTTGACGGCACTGTTTGTACTGATTTCTACGGTGACTCTGGCAGCATTTTTGTCTGCGGTCGTGATGGTCTTACTCAGCGTCGCCGGCATCTGCAAGATGGCCTGAAACCATTGCGGTGCGAGCAAGGGCACGGTGAACGTGCCTGTCATGTCAACGTTGCTTTGAGGGTAGTTCCAGGTCAGACGGGTCAGATCGGGATCATTTGCCAATTGCCGTCGTAAGGTGTTGGTGATCTCTGTCTGATCCTGAGTTTTGCTCAATTTCAGCAGAGTGGGGCCCAGCAGGTGCTCCATATTTTCGGCATGCGTGAGAATCTGCTGTTTTGCCCCGGCAACTTCCGCATGAATCAACAGGTCGTAACGCAGCCCGCTGACCACGAATATCAACAATGTAATAGGGACAAATAATCGCGTGTAAGCTCCGAGAGCTAACCACGCTTGGATAAGAGATTCAAAAGGGCGCACAGATTCTCATAGCGAAGAGGAGAAGTTCAGGAGATGAATTCCTTGTGGCTGTGATCAATTCATCATGAAAAATGAAACAAATTTTAACCTATCGCAACATTTTTCAGTATTATTTTGTTGCTTTATGGAAATTTTGTGGAAATCACGTAGTGCTGAAACCGGCTCCAATCTGGGTCTGCAACGCAGCATTGGTATAGACAAAAAAATACGGCAATAATTGAGTATAACGCCGTCTTCTGTATTCGCGTCATCGGATCAGAAAATTGTAAGCATGCGACAAACAGGCGGTCGCCCGGCTTATCGCCTACAATAGCGACATTCCTTCACGCGCCTGCGGTGTATGGGCCGGCAGATAGCTTGGCATACGGGTGATACAGCCGGTAGATGGTGATTACGCGTCAACCCGATCAGGCCGTGAACCTGCACCCACGCTGGCATCGCGCCTGTTTTTTGTCATCGCTTCGCCCCTGTTTTTACCTGTTCCAAGAAAAAATTCCCATGTCTGACGCTACTGCTTTCAATTCACTTCCTTTATCTGCCGCCATGCTCGCCAATCTGGAGAGCCTCGGTTACACCACCATGACGGCAATTCAGGCGGAGAGTCTGCCCGTGGTTTTGCAGCAGCGTGACCTGATCGCGCAGGCAAAAACCGGCAGCGGCAAAACCGCCGCTTTCGGGCTGGGCATACTGGCAAAACTGAATCCGACATATTTCGCAGTACAAGGCTTGGTGATATGCCCGACGCGTGAACTGGCGGATCAGGTTGCGAATGAATTACGCCGTCTGGCGCGCGCGATTGAGAATGTGAAAATCCTGACCTTGTGCGGCGGCACCGCGATGCGCCCGCAGATTGCTTCGCTCGAACACGGCGCGCATATCGTCGTCGGCACGCCGGGGCGCCTGATCGACCACATCAGCCGTGGCACCATCAATCTCAATACCGTGCAGACACTGGTGCTGGATGAAGCAGATCGCATGGTGGACATGGGCTTTTACGATGATATTTACACCATCGTTGCAGCCTGCTCACCGCGCCGCCAGACCTTGTTATTCTCAGCGACCTACCCGGACAATATCCGCAAAGCCAGCGAACAATTGCTGCGCGATCCGGTGGAAATCAAGGTCGAATCGCAACATGCGGCCAACCATATCGAACAATTGTTTTATCTGGTGACACCGGAAGAACGCAACGAAGCCGTGGCGCGTTTGCTGCATCACTACCAGCCGGTATCAACGATCGCGTTTTGCAATACCAAAATTCATTGTCGTGAACTGACCGAAGAACTACAGGCACAGGGCATCAGCGCGCTGGCCTTACACGGTGATCTGGAACAACGCGAACGCGATGAAGTGTTGATCCGTTTTGCGAATCAAAGCTGTTCCGTGCTGGTGGCAACCGACGTTGCCGCACGCGGGCTCGATATCCAGACGCTGGGCGCGGTAATTAATGTCGATGTCTCGAAAGATACGGAAGTGCATATCCATCGCATCGGTCGTACCGGTCGCGCTGGTGAAAAAGGTCTGGCGCTCAGTCTGGCGACGCCGAATGAAAAAAAATGGGTGAAACTGATCGCGGAATATCAGGGCGAAGCTATTACCTGGGCCGACATCAATGAACTCGAAGCAGCGCCGGAACAAACACTGGCTGCGCCGATGATGACGGTCTGCATCATGGGCGGCAAAAAAGACAAACTACGTCCAGGTGATTTACTCGGTGCACTGACGGCGGATATCGGCCTGAAAAAAGAACAGGTCGGCAAAATCAATGTGTCCGAGTTTGTGACCTACGTTGCACTCGACCGCCACATCGCCGCCAAAACGGTCGACAAACTCAGCTTCACGAATATTAAAGGTCGCCAGTTCAAAATGCGCCTGATCGACAGCGTGTGATGCGGCGTGGTGTAATTCCTTAACCTGAGCTTGCCACTGAGCGACTCCATCAGATCGTCATGAGACCACGATACCAACGAGATTGAACCCTGAAATTTGCTGTAATTTGCTGTTTTAGGGGGAGTATCAGGCGTTTTGGCCTTTATGTCGGCATAAACAAAGGGCTTGTAAATATACTCCGGGGAGTATATTTACGGCTAAAAATGCCTGAAAAACACCTGTAGCGATGATTTCCGTACAGTGCAAGCAGCAGAACGCGTTGCGAATTCAGGCCGCAGGCACCGCACCGTTCAGCACCGCTCAATCCGTTTCGGCGGGACGCCGCATCAGCAGATACACGCCTTTATCTTCGACTTCCACAAAGCCCAGCCGCTGATACAGGCGTAACGCGGGATTAAATTTTTCGACATGAATCTGCACCGCTTTGTGCGCTGCCCGCGCCTGGGCAAAAACTGCTTGCAACAGATCGGTGCCGATGCCCTGGCCGCGCGTGTCCGCCATCAGCGAGATATCGACTATCGATATCGCCTCAGGCTGGTGTTGCAGATACAGACGGCCAATGTCTTGCTGCCCGCGCTGAACAATAAAATACTCAGTATCGGAATAAGCCGCATAGGCACGGTGTTGCGCCTGAAACTGCATCGCCAGAAAAGCGGCTTTCTGTTCTTCAGGCCAGCCCGTCGGGCGCAACTCTTCCTCGCGCACAGATGCATACAAGCGTTGCAAAAACGCCAGATCGGCGTCGCTGACCCCGTGCAAGGCTAGTTGCGGATGCCGGAAAATCATCGCCGACGGCACTGATTATTTCTCCACACTGAACGTCGCGGAATAAGAAACGCCACGTTCTGTTTTCGAAAACGGCACCAGAAAAATTTCCTGCGTCGCTAAGCTGGCATGTTGTAAAGCGTAGATTCCCTGTGGCAAAGCCGTGCTGGCATTGCTGGAAAAATTCAGAGAAAAAAAGTGATACGGGGAAGATGCTGTCGTGCTGTCTTTGACATCATCCAGTGTCAGAGTCAGGCTCAGACCATCGCCAAACGGAATAGAAAACTGAGAACCAACGTGCGGTAAAAAATGTGCGGCGGTAAAAGTCATATCGTGAAATGTTCAGACAAAAAAATGCCAGAGCAAGCTCTGGCAAGAATTTAAGGACGCTGCGGAAACACGCCGTACAATGAAATGCAGAAATTCAGCACGCTGAAAGGCTGGCGATTTTCATGCGCAACCCCCTGACCAATCACACTGATGCCCTGTGGTGAAAGGGTTGTCAGCGTTGGCGCAGGTGTATCGGTCGTGGCGGCATACAGATTGCCGCTTGTCAGCTTAGAAGGTAAATGTCCGCCAGGGCCTGCCGACACAAGCTGATTTGCGTTGACATGCAAATCATGCGTATGCGCCGTCATTTCGCTCAGCGTCAAACTCACCGCATTGTCGCCTTGCTGCTCACCTACCTGATTATTTTCCGCGCCAATCACTGCTTGCCCCATTAAATTTGGCAAGCCAAAAGTCGAGGTGCCATTACCACCATAATTGACACCAAGAATCGCAAACAAGGTTGTATTTTGCTGGATAGGTACCAGCGCGCCGTCACAGAATGCCCATTGATAAGGGGCAAAGTTGAAACCAAACGCACGGATTTCTCCGATAAATGGATCTGCCATTCTGCTCTCCTTAATTCTGTGTAGGGTAAATGCCGACCGTTGCGATGATGTAATTCAGTGCCGTTGTGGGCATCAGATTGCTATGCGGGACACTACCACCAACAACAGGAATCGATTGTGGACTGAGATTGCGTTCCAGCGTGGGATTTGGCACGCCAGAGTCATACAAAGAACCGCTGGTCAGCGTTGCCAGCACCGTCGTCGGTCCGGGAATACCAGTAGTGGCATTATCCGCGCTGCCTTGTATCGTGTGGCTATGCGCAGGGAGTTGTGCTTGCGTCAGTGGCACACTTGCCGCCCCAAATGTCTGCCCCATGGTGCGTGGCGACAGAGCCGGACCGGTACCCTGCCCGACGGGCAGGCGATTGCGCAGATCGGGCAAAGCAAATGTGCGGACGCCGTCGCCGCCGTAGGTGGTGCCCAATAATGTAAATAAAACCTCGTTCTCTGAAATCTGAATCTGACTACCATCACACGCTAGCCAGCCCTGTGGCGCGTAGGTGCCTGCAAACAAACGAATTTCGCCAACAAAAGGATCAGCCATTTTGTTCTCCTTAATTTCTGGATGGGAAAATGCCAGTAGTGGCAATGATGTAATTGATGACGAGTGACGGCTGCGTGTTTTCATGCGCAGCGCCGGCACCTATTGTCGAGGTCATGCCAGCTTCCATTGCGACCAGATTAGTGGGAGCACCGTAGATGTTGGTCGCCGTTGCCGCCAATACATTCTGCGCCGTACTACCGACACGCGGGACAGTTGCAGACGAACTGGCTACCACGACATTATGATTGTGCGGCGGTAAATTCGCGGCCTGCAGGGCAACCGTTTCCTGACCACCGGTTTGACCTTGTATAAAGGTATTGCCATCTCTGTGGACGGCAACGCGCCCGCGTAAATCCGGTAGTCCAAAAGTATTTTTTCCATCGCCACCGTATTGCACACCGAGCAATGCAAACAAGGCATTGTTCTGTTGCACGCTCATTAAGGCACCATTACAGAGTGCCCAGCCTTTCGGCGCAAATGGAAAAGCGCAAATCTTAATCTCACCTAAAAACGGGTCCACAGTTTTCTCCTTAAAGAGGGTGCTGACGCTGAATAGTGTTTACAAATTTTTACGTTTTGCATTTTGAATGATTCAATGATAAAGACTTTTCGTCAATCATCTATTCAGACTAAAGAGGCAAAAAGAACACACTTACAGGCAATTCCGTTTTAATTTGCTTTTTTTTTGTGCAATGTGGCTAAAATGTCACCGTGGCTGATAATTACTTATGAATTCGCTTTTTTTGTCAAGAAAAAGTTTATTTAGTGCAACTATCAGCAATCCGATTCTCTGCTTCAGAATATTTCAATCCCAATCGGCATCACCCATTACCAGTCAATCAACACGGAACATCCCCGAGGAAAAAATGACGATATATCCCAGCCATGATCCCGCCAGCCAGGCAGAAAGAATGCGCTATCCCGCATGGTGCAGCCTGCTTTTATTCACCTTACATAAACAGATGCTGCGCAGCTTCATCCAACTGATGCTGCTGATTTTTTCCTTGCTGGCCTATGGGCAAGCATCTGCTGCTTGTAATCTCAGTTTTTCAACGACTGTTGGTGGGCAGGTCACGCAAAGTGGCAGTGAATATAAATATACGTTTTCAGCGACAGATTATGCAAACTGTGATCCGGGCGGAAAAACGGATGGCACTGGTGCCAGTCTGGGTATTTACGTCGATGCAATTGGCAACCAGAATAGCGCCGGTAACAAAACTTTCCCCTCGTCGAGTGCACATGGAACCAGCAACGTTTTCATCATGTCGATCGGCGGCCCCACAGGACCGACAAATATTGATGCGTTCTATTACACGCCGCCAAACGGCTACTCTGGACCAGATTCATTTGTTTTCTACGATTTCAACGGTTCTCCTTATACGGTCAACGTCACAGTGACTGCGCCCGTACCCGGATCACCAACAGGTGTTACCGCTACGCCAGGAAGTGGGCAAGCCTCGGTTGCCTTTACGGCTCCAGCCTCCGATGGTGGTAGCGCCATTCTTGACTATACCGTTACATCAAGTCCCGGCGGCTTTACTGCTACCGGCGCGGGCAGTCCGCTGACAGTGACGGGACTGACAAACGGAACGTCATATACTTTCACGGTCACGGCAAGAAATGCCAATGGCTCCAGCGCTGCGTCCACCGCTTCCTCTGCGGTCACGCCTAAGGCAACGCAAACCATTACCTTTAACCCTCCCGGCGCAAAGACTTTTGGTACAACACCGACCTTGACGGCTACGGCTTCTTCTGGTCTGACGCCGACATTCACATCAACGACAACCGGCGTCTGTACGATCACTTCCGGTGGTGCGTTGACGTTTGTTACGGCGGGCTCTTGTACGATTAATGCCGATCAGGCAGGCAATGCGACATACTCGGCAGCAGCAACGGTTCCGCAAACTTTTACTGTTAACGCCATTGCTCCGGGAGCACCAACGGCAGCGGTCGGCACCGCCGGGGACACTCAGGTCTCCGTCGCCTTCACCGCACCAGCTTCCAATGGCGGTAGTGCTATTCTTGACTATACGGTCACTGCCAGCCCCGGCGGAGCCACGGCTACCGGTGCAGCCAGTCCGCTGAACGTCACTGGTCTGACAAACGGAACTGCTTATACTTTTACTGTCACCGCCAGAAACTCGGCTGGCTCCGGTTCGGCATCCACGGCGTCCTCTGCAGTCACGCCTAAGGCACCGCAAACCATTACCTTTAACCCTCCCGGGGCACAGACTTTTGGCACGACACCGACCTTGACAGCTACGGCGTCTTCTGGTCTGACACCGACATTCACATCAACGACAACCGGCGTCTGTACGATCACTTCCGGTGGTACGTTGACGTTTGTTACAGCAGGCTCTTGTACGATTAATGCCGATCAGGCGGGTAATGCTGCCTTTTCAGCAGCAACAACAGTTCCGCAAACTTTTACTGTCAACGCTATCGTGCCGGGAGCACCAACGGCAGCGGTCGGTACACCAGGGGACACTCAGGTCTCCGTCGCCTTCACCGCACCAGCTTCCAATGGCGGCAGTGCTATTCTTGACTATACGGTCACTGCCAGCCCCGGCGGAGCCACGGCTACCGGTGCAGCCAGTCCGCTGAACGTCACTGGTCTGACAAACGGAACTGCTTATACTTTTACTGTCACCGCCAGAAACTCGGCTGGCTCCGGTTCGGCATCCACGGCGTCTTCTGCAGTCACGCCTAAGGCAGCACAAACCATTACCTTTAACCCTCCCGGTGCACAGACTTTTGGCACGACACCGACCTTGACGGCAAGCGCCAGTTCCACCTTAGCGGTGACTTTCACCTCCACAACAACCGGGGTCTGTACAGTCACTTCCGGTGGTGCGTTGACGTTTGTTACGGCAGGCTCTTGTACGATTAACGCCGATCAGGCTGGTAACGGCACATACCTGGCAGCGACTACCGTCGGCAGAACATTTGCGGTTAATGCGACTGTTCCAGGTGCCCCAACCGGTGCCGTTGGTACAGCCGGAGGTGGACAAGTATCCGTGGCCTTTACAGCGCCAGCTTACAACGGCGGCAGCGCCATCACAGGCTACACTGTGACTGCGAGCCCCGGTGGTGCGAATGTCAGCGGCGCGACCAGCCCATTGGTCGTCACTGGCCTGACAAACGGAACGCCATACACGTTCACAGTGACGGCAACCAATCTGGCAGGTACTGGCGCGGCGTCTACCGCATCCACGGCAGTGACGCCTAAGGCAGCGCAAACCATTACCTTTAACCCTCCCGGCGGTCAGGCTTTTGGTACAACACCAACCTTGTCCGCTACGGCTTCTTCCGGTCTGATACCAACATTCACCTCCTCAACAACTGGTGTCTGTACTATTACTTCCGGTGGTGCGTTGACGTTCGTCACGACTGGCACTTGTATAATTAATGCGGATCAGGCCGGAGATGGCACTTATGGGGTAGCAACGACGATCAGCAGAACATTTGCCGTAAATCCTGTTGTACCTGGTGCGCCTACCGGTGCCGTAGGCACTGCTGGAGCCGCCCAAGTGTCTGTCGCCTTTACTGCACCGGTATTTAATGGTGGTAGCGCGATCACAGGTTACACGGTGACTGCGAGCCCCGGTGGTGCGTCTGTCAGCGGTGCGACCAGCCCATTGGTCGTCACTGGCCTGACAAACGGAACGCCATACACTTTCACAGTCACGGCAACCAATCTGGCAGGTACTGGCGCGGCATCGACGGCGTCTACCGCAGTCACGCCAAAAGCACCTCAGACCATCACGTTTGCTAACCCGGGAACACAGACTCTCGGTACCGCATTGACGCTGACAGCAAGCGCTTCTTCCGGCTTAACGGTGACATTCACTTCATCAACACCCGGTGTTTGCTCAGTAACCCCGGGAGGTGTCGTGTCCTCTATCTCTGCGGGTGTCTGTACCATCAATGTTAATCAAGCTGGTAACACGAACTTCGCAGCAGCGGCAACGGCGACTCAATCGTTCACCATCAGTCCTTTGCCAGTTGGCGTGCTGACGTTTGCCAAACCGGGCTCTGCACTGGTCACGATGGGTTCGAGCTTCACAAACGTTGCAACCTCAACTTTGAGCGGCGGCGGCTTTGGTGCCATCAGTTACAGCAGTTCAAATAATGCAGTGGCAACGGTGAATGCGGCCGGTGTCGTGACACCGGTCAGCCCCGGCTCAAGCACCATTACGGCAACGCAAGCTGCTGTGCCTGGTGTGAATGACCAGGCGACACAAACCTATACACTGACAGTTGCACCTCTGCCGGTTGGTATCCTGAGTTTCACCACACCAAATGCAGCAACGGTCGTGATGGGAGGTACGCTGACTAATCCTGCAACATCAACCCTGACGGGTGGTAGTTATGGAGCGATCAGCTACAGCAGTTCAAACACTGCCGTGGCTACCGTGAGTGCAAATGGCGCAATCACTACTGTCAGCGCCGGTACGAGTACGATCACGGCAACGCAAGCAGCAGTCGCCGGGGTGAATGCTCAGGCAACGCAGACTTACGTGCTGACGGTTGGTAAAAATGCGCAAGCGACACTCAGAGTCGTCAGCGATAAATCAAGCATCTTTAAGGTTACAGGTACAGCAACACTGACCACAACTGGCGGCTCTGGTACCGGCGCCATCAGTACTGCAGTCACAACAGGTAGTTGCTATGTCGCTGGCAATGTGGTTACTGCAGGCAGTGTTGCAGAAACCTGCGTCATCACAGCCACTAAGGCCGCAGATACTAACTACAGTGCAACAACGGCAACGGTCAGTATTCAAGTCTTGAGTATGGCGACATCCAGTGTCACTCTGGCAAGCTCCTCACTGAACCCGATGGTAGGGCAAAGTGTTAATCTGACCGCGACGGTTAACCCAAGTGCGGCAACAGGAACCGCCAGTTTTATGGATGGGTCGACGCTTATTGCGAAAGTCAATATCAGCGGAGGTAGTGCGAACGTATCGACTAGCACCCTTTCCGTCGGCAGCCACAATCTGACTGTGTTGTATTCTGGTGATGCCAATCTGGCCAGCTCCACCAGTGGTGCCATTGTTGTGAACGTCAATGCCCGACCAGATCCGGTAAGCAATCCGCTGGTGAAACAAAATATCGTTTCGCAAGCAACGACAACACAACGCTTTACGGTGGCACAGATGACCAACATCTATAACCATGTACAGATTCTGCATAATGACTTTAGTATCCGTAACCGTTTCGGGGCTGGTCTGAATGTGCCGTATCTGGATACATTGCGTCTGGTTGGTGGAAAAATTCTGGATAATTTCAGCGGTACTCAAGAGAAAGATGTTCTTGCCGGAGAATTCGGAACAGTGAAAACTGCGGAAAATCAACGCCGCGCAAGAGCGCCATTTGCTCAGGACGGTACAAGCCATCAGAAAGAAAAACGCATAGCGAAAGACGAGGAAGCAGATCAGGAACCGGTCATCAGCGATGATGTACCACGTATTGCCGGTATGCCGGCAGGTTTCTGGACTGCGGGTAATATCGACGTCGGCTCTCTGGATGCACAGGATGGCTCTCGTACTAAATTCTCCAGTGCAGGTCTGACGCTGGGTATGGACGTAATGGTCAATTCTAAGTTGATTGCCGGTGGCTCGTTAGGCTACGCTAAAGACAACGCTACTTTTGATAATCTTGGTAGTGAAAGTAAAGCAAAACAATGGTCTGGCTCGCTGTATGCAACTTACAAACCAGAAAAACATTGGTTTGTTGATGGCGTACTTGGTGCCGGTCATGTGACCTACGACAATCGCCGTTGGGACAGTAACAATAATGTCATGTTGTCTGGTGACCGCAAAGGTAAGATCATTTACGGTTCACTGAGCCTGACACGCGAATTGATTCTGCAACAGTTCCGTGTGCATCCGTTTGGTCGCGTCGACGTAATCAACGTCAAACTGGATAGCTACTCAGAACAGGGCAGTCCGATGGCATTAACCTTTAAAGATAGCAGCTTTACCAATTCGACCGTCACCGGTGGTGTGGATATCTTTAAAGACTATTTCTTTGCCAGCGGTCAGGTAACACCTTCAGTGAAGCTGCAACTGTCACACCGTACCAGCGGAGATATCAATCAATCCGTGTATTACTCTGACACGGGTGTGAATGGTCCAACGTATAACGCGATCGTGACAGGTATTCCGGAAGATGTTCAGTCTTTAGGTTTAGGGCTGAATTTCAAAAACCGTCGTGGTTTCCAGGCAAACTTCGCGTGGCTGGGATCGATGGGCGCTAATGCGTATCGTGCCAATAGCTTCCGACTGGATTTACGCTTTGGCTTCTGATGTATTGAGTTAAGCGTATTTCAAATAAAAGCCCCCGTTAGCAATAACGGGGGCTTTTTCTTTATGACGGCTGAACATGAACGCCTGCTCAGCAGCTATCTGATAAAAAACTGGCGATAGATTCTCACCGCATCATCATCGTGGAAAGTGCGCCTCAGATATCCACAGGATCAATTTCTACCGACCACTTCACCCGGCTTTTCATTGCCCGCAAAATCACTATCCATTCTTTGACAAACGCCTGCAATGCCGGACGAGAAACAGACTCAACCAATAATTGCGCACGGTCAACATTCGCAACTCTGGTCATGGTCATGGGAATCGGATCGTTGATCGTGATACCGATATGTTGAGTGCAGCTTGCAGCCTGCTGCAAAAATTCTATCGCCGTCGCTAACTCGCGCGCCTCCGCACGCAACAAAGCCTGATACATAAACGGCGGCAGTTGTGCCTGCTGGCGTTCCTGCAATAAATCGGTCGCGAAACTCTGATAGTTATGTGCCATCAACGCGTGATACAAAGGATGATCAGGGTAACACGTCTGGACCAGCACTTCAGAGATGCTGCCACCCTCCTTTTGTGCGGTTCTGCCGGCACGCCCCGATACCTGCATCAGTTGTGCAAACAAGCGCTCGCTGGCGCGATAATCCTGAGAAAACAAAGCGGCATCCGGATTCAAAGCCGCTACCAGAGTCAGACGCTTGAAGTCGTGTCCCTTGGCAACCATCTGCGTGCCAATCAGAATATCGACCTCGCCATCGTGCACGCGCTCAAAGGCGGCGGCTGCACTACCTTTCAGACGAGTTGAATCAGCATCGATGCGAAATACCCTCGCCTCCGGGAAAATACTTGCCAGCGTTTCTTCCAGCCTTTGCGTGCCGCGACCCAGCGGTTGTAAATCAATATTGCCGCACGTCGGGCAAGAACGGGGGATACGTTGCTCCAGCCCACAGTGATGGCAACGCAGACGATGGTCGCCTTTGTGCAACACCAGATTGGCAGTACAACGAGTGCAATTGCTGATCCAGCCGCAGGCATCACAGGCTAGTACAGGTGCGTAGCCGCGCCGATTCAGAAATAGTAGTGACTGCTCACCTTTCTCTAAACGCTGACGTATCGCGGCGATTAATCGCGGGGTTAAACCTTCACTGGGCTTTTCACGCTCCAGATTGATGATTTTAACCACGGGCAACACGGCATCTTTGACCGCGCGCTCGTGCAACTCTAACAAGCGATAGCGCCCGCTTTGCGCGCCATGCCAGCTCTCCAGGGATGGTGTCGCCGATCCAAGCACAACAGGAATCCGTAATTGATGTGCGCGCCAAATCGCCAGATCGCGCGCGGAATAACGCAAACCTTCCTGTTGCTTATAAGAAGGGTCGTGCTCTTCATCAACGATGATCAGTCTTAAGTCCGGCATCGACGCCAGCATCGCCAAACGCGTCCCTAGGACAATGCGAGCCTGCCCCTGATGCGCAGCCAGCCAGTGCAACAAGCGTTCGCCCTCAGCCATACCACTATGTAAGGTTGATAAGTGTAAGCCGGGAAAACGGTCGCGTATGCGCGCCTCAAATTGTGGTGTCAGATTAATTTCCGGTACCAGAATCAATATCTGCCCAGTTGCCGACTCAGCGAGAATTCTGGCTGCAGACTGCAAGTACACTTCTGTTTTTCCGCTCCCTGTGACGCCAAACAAGAGACAAGGTGCGAATTCCCGGGTCTGAGTTATTGTGTTGACGGCGGCTTGCTGCTCAGCATTGAGCGCAGGTTCGGCTTGCGGAGTAGCGTCGTGCGGGAACGACAATTTACCTAATTTCTTCAGCGCCCTGTCCAAAGAAACGGTTTTGGCTACTTTTAAATTTTTAGGCAAGGCGGGTAATGCGACTTCTCCCAGAGGGCGCTGATAATAGTCAGCCGCAAACTTGATCAAAGCCAGCCATTCAGTGTTCAAAGCTGGAAGCGAATGGCGCACAGCAATCACATCGCGCAACTTATCTGCAGGCACCGTTGTTGTTTCTACTATATCAACAATAATGCCTGTGATTTCCTGGCGACCAAACGGTACCAGCACCAATTGCCCTATGCATGGCTGATTGGATGCATTCGCCTCTTCTGTCGCGGAAACCCAGCGGTAATCAAAGAAAGTGTCAAGCGGTGTATCTAACGCGACACGCAGGAAAATGGCGTTCACGTGTCTAGTTTTTGTCGTAAAAAATAACGTTAAGCATTGATTTTATGAGTAGTTTGCCAGTTATCCACAATTTCTGTGAATAACTTTGTGGGTAAAGGTCTATTGACATCGCTTTTTGCTAAGGTTTACGCGGGTTTCAACAAAATGCTTATTCTGAAGGCAAATTAATTTATCATTTAAAATCAATGAGTTAGGAAAATCATTTGCTTACTTAAAAATATTTTTTAAAGTTTTTTTCAATTGCCCTGAATTTGTGCATAAGTAAGATAAATCAAGCTTGTTTTTACACAATAACTCTCGTTACACAGCTTGGTTTTCCATCGTTTTTGGGCTTGAAAAGGGCTTGTATACAACGTTTTGCAAAGCAACATGCTGAGCTGATCAGCAAAAGCAGACGTCGTCAATTGATTGACGTTTTAAATGCCTGCTTTTCTATTCATTTTGTTATGCGTACTCAAAGTGCAAAGTCAAAATTTGAGCGTCAAGATACGGCATTTATGCTACTTTTTGGCGCTGGCTACGACTGTATTCGTGCACAGTCTCGACCAGGACGCTCACTGAATCCGGTGAAGTAAATTGTGAAATTCCATGGCCAAGATTGAATACATGCCCATAACCCGCTGCAGGAGTACCGTAACTATCCAGTGTTTGTATAACCCGCTGACGAATTTGCTCTGGTTCTGCAAATAAGATCGCGGGGTCAAGATTGCCCTGCAGCGCTACCTTATCACCGACCCGGGCACGCGCTAGTCCAAGATTGACGGTCCAATCCAGACCCACTGCATCGGCACCGATTGCTGCAATTTTTTCCAGCCACAAACCACCACCCTTGGTAAAGACAATCGCTGGGATACGTTTTCCGTCTTTTTCTTTTTGTAATTTATTGACGATGTCCTGCATGTAGCTCAGTGAGAACTCCTGATAAGCTGCATCCGCCAACGCGCCACCCCAGCTGTCGAAAATCATCACCGCCTGCGCCCCGGCATCGATTTGCGCATTTAAATAGCTGGCAACAGCATCCGCGTTCACCCGCAAAATGTGGTGCATCAGATCGGGGCGTTTATACAGCATGGTTTTTACTGTGTGGAACTCACGTGAACCCTGCCCTTCCACCATGTAGCAAGCCAGTGTCCACGGGCTGCCCGAGAAGCCGATCAGCGGTACTCTGCCATCGAGCGCAGTACGGATCTGCGTCACGGCATCAAATACGTATTGCAGGCTACCTTCTTCAGGGACTTTTAATGCCAGAACATCTTTTTCTTCTTTTAAAGGCCGTTCAAATTTCGGTCCCTCGCCCTCTTCAAAGTAAAGACCCAGCCCCATCGCGTCCGGTACGGTCAGAATATCGGAAAACAGGATAGCCGCATCCAACGCAAAGCGGTCTATCGGCTGCAAAGTGACTTCTGTCGCGAACTGTGGATTCTTTGCCAGACTCATAAACGAACCTGCGCCTTTGCGCGTAGCGCGGTATTCCGGCAAATAGCGGCCCGCCTGGCGCATCAGCCACAATGGCGTATATTCAGTCTCCTCGCGCAACAGAGCTTTGATGAAGGTATCGTTTTTGAGTGGAGCAAAATTGTGGGACATGTTGACTTTCAGAACACTGTTTTAATTTTGTGAAGATGCGGAAAACATTGCAAATCTCGGAATAGCTGACATTATCGCCTAAGCTGCATCGAACGGCATCTGATCTTGCGCAATTGACTCAACAGGGCCGTAATGCCATGAATATAAATTGTGGATAACTTTGTGGATAGCTTTATCTATTTTTGTATTTAGCTTTGATTGTTAAATACAGTTAACAAAATATGCCTTCAACTCATTGATTTCATTGAATTTATTTTTCATCGCTTGCTATAAAGAAAAATTTCTTCGAAAACATGTTTGTAATAGCTTGTGCATAAGTCCGCTTGTCAATGAGATTTTAAAATAATTACTTCCCAGTACACCGCATGCATTCCACCTCGTTGCTACGTTTATTTTCTCCAGGTTCAGATCAAATACGAGTTGTTACCCTGGCTTGGTTTATTCGACCTTAATTTTTGCGTAATCCGGATTAGCTGGTGGAAATTTGAGTTTCATACTTTCCAATTTTTCCAGAACAATACTGGCGATAGCCAGATTACGCTGCGTCTTGGAATCAGAAGGAATGACATACCAGGGTGCAGTTCCACTATCGGTGGCACAGATTGCGGTCTCGTAAGCACGTTGATAGGCATCCCAATACTTGCGTTCAGCCAGATCCTGCATATCAAACTTCCAGTGCTTGTCAGGATCAGCTAAACGCTCTTCCAATCTGCGCTTTTGTTCCGCTTTAGATATATGCAAAAAAAACTTCAGAATGATCGTCCCCGTCTCTGCAAGCATACGTTCGAAGTCCCGGATATGCGCATAGCGTCTGACGCATTCTTCGTCATCAATCCAGTCGTGCACCTTGCTGATCAACACATCTTCGTAATGACTGCGGTTAAAAATGACAATTTCACCTTTCGCCGGAACCTCCTGGTGAATGCGCCACAAATAGTCGTGGTCCTTTTCGGCCTGGCTCGGTGCCTTAAAAGCCACCGTTCTCGCACCCAGCGGATTAATCTGTCCAAATACGCCTTTGACTGTGCCATCTTTGCCTGAGGTATCCATTCCTTGCAAAATGATCAGTAATTTCGGCGCTTTTGAAGCGACAAAAACATTTTGCAAATCTGCAATCTTTTCAGCAAGATTAAAGGTCTGGAGTTTATCGATAGATTTCGCATCAGGTTGCGCGGTCACCGCCGCACCCAGCACCTTACGATTAGCGTCGGTCTCTTTCAAAACAAAATCTGATTTCACCCGGAATTGATCTGCAACCGCCATAAATTACCTGTTTGATGTGTCAGAGAAAAGGTTGGGACGAATTTGGTGTTCAATTTTCAAACACCGGTCCATCACCACAAATACGCCCGCCGATTGCAATGCTGCCGCTGCGGCGACGTTGACTATACCTGATTGCATCCAAAGGCATGGCGCAGATATTGCGATCACTTGTTCGGCGATCGGCGGAATATCATCGGCATTTCTGAAACAATCAACGATATCGATAGCATGTTCACTACTCGCCTCAATCAGACCCGGATAGCAACATTCACCAAGGACCAATTCCCCCGCATAACCCGGGTTAACGGGAATAATCCGGTAACCATGCGCTTGCATATAAGCAGCGACCATATAGCTGGCACGATGTTGTTTTGGAGACAGACCAACAACAGCAATATTTTTGCTTGATTTAAGTAATGCCGAAATTGCGTCGGGGTCGTTAATCATGACTGAATTCATCCGTGTTTCTGTAAAACAAAAAGGCAGCCAGAGCTGCCTTTTTGTTGTATTGCCTTCGTCGCGATAGTTAATAACGCAAACGAATTAACGCTTTTGACGCAATTTCTGTATCGCTGCCAACTGAGCGATCGCTGATGCCAACTCTGCCTGTGCTTGCGCATAGTCAATTTTGGAATCACGATTAACCAATGCTTCTTCTGCCAGTTTTTTGGCTTCTACGGCTTTGGCTTCGTCCAGATCATGACCGCGAATCGCAGTATCTGCCAGAACAGTCACTGTATCTGGTTGCACTTCAAGCAGGCCGCCTGCAACGAATACAAATTCGTCTTCAGTCTTGCCCGGAACCTTGATGCGCACTGCGCCCGGTTTGATACGGGTAATCAGTGGCGTATGTTTTGGGTAAATACCCAATTCACCAGCCTCACCCGGCAACGCGACGAATTCAGCCTCACCGGAAAAGATCAACTCTTCCGCAGAAACAACGTCAACGTGAATAGTGTGTGCCATGTTCGACCCTTTTTATTCGCTAAAAGCTGGGGTGCGACTCAGTTGATTCAACTCTGCCGCACCACTATGCTGACAATTAAGCAGCAGCCAGTTTTTTCGCTTTTTCGATTGCTTCGTCGATAGTACCTACCATGTAGAACGCTTGTTCTGGCAAGTGATCGAGTTCACCGGAAGCGATCATTTTGAAGCCCTTGATCGTATCTTTCAGTGAAACATATTTACCTGGAGCACCGGTAAATACTTCAGCAACGTGGAAAGGCTGAGACAGGAAACGTTGCATTTTACGTGCACGGGCAACGATCAATTTGTCTTCAGGTGCCAATTCATCCATACCCAGAATCGCGATAATGTCGCGCAATTCTTTGTAGCGTTGCAAAGTACCTTGAACAGCGCGCGCTGTTTCGTAGTGTTCTGCACCAACCACTTGTGGGTCCAGCTGACGGGATGTTGAATCCAGTGGATCAACCGCAGGGTAAATACCCAGAGAAGCGATGTCACGGGACAAAACAACGGTGGAATCCAAGTGAGCAAACGTTGTTGCTGGGGATGGATCGGTCAAGTCATCGGCTGGAACATAAACAGCTTGGATCGATGTGATCGAACCAGTTTTTGTGGATGTAATACGCTCTTGCAGACGACCCATTTCTTCAGCCAGTGTAGGTTGGTAACCCACAGCAGAAGGCATACGACCCAGCAACGCGGATACTTCTGTACCGGCCAGTGTGTAACGGTAGATGTTATCCACGAAGAACAGAACGTCTTTGCCTTCGTCACGGAAACCTTCAGCGATCGTCAGACCTGTCAGAGCAACGCGCAGACGGTTACCTGGTGGTTCATTCATCTGACCGTACACCATCGCTACTTTGGAATTTTCTGGATTTTCCAGATCAACCACTTTAGCGTCAGCCATTTCGTGATAGAAGTCATTACCTTCACGAGTACGTTCACCAACACCGGCAAACACGGACAAGCCGCTGTGTGCTTTAGCGATGTTGTTGATCAGTTCCATCATGTTAACGGTTTTACCTACACCCGCACCACCGAACAGACCGACCTTACCACCTTTAGCGAATGGGCAAACCAGATCAATAACTTTGATACCGGTTTCCAGCAATTCTTGCGATGGAGACAGTTCGTCGTAAGCAGGTGCTTTACGGTGAATGGATGCTGTCTGCGCGTGGCTGACAGGACCGCATTCATCGATAGGATTGCCCAATACGTCCATGATACGACCCAGCGTTGCTTTGCCAGTTGGTACCATGATAGGGTTGCCAGTGTTGGAGATAATCATGCCGCGACGCAGACCATCGGAAGTACCCAGAGCAATCGTACGGACAATGCCGTCACCCAATTGCTGCTGAACTTCGAGAGTCAGTTCGGAGCCTTCCATTTTCAAGGCATCGTAAATCTTAGGCATCGCGTCGCGTGGAAACTCAACGTCCACAACAGCGCCGATACACTGAACGATTTTGCCATTAGCCATGTTCGTTCCTTCAATAATTAGTATTCAGTTTAGACCGCTGCCGCGCCGGCGACGATCTCGGAGAGCTCTTTGGTAATGGCAGCTTGACGGGTTTTGTTGTAAACCAGTTTCAACTCACCAATCACGTTACCAGCGTTATCACTTGCTGATTTCATCGCCACCATACGGGCCGACTGTTCAGATGCCATGTTTTCTGCGACTGCCTGGAAAATCAGCGCTTCGACATAACGTATCAGCAATTCATCAATGACCGTCGCCGCATCTGGTTCATACAGATAATCCCAGGAATGGGCATTTTTATCTGTCGCCAGTTTGTCCGATGTCAGCGGCAATAATTGCTCAATGACCGGCTCTTGCTTCATCGTGTTGATGAACTTGGTATAACTCAGATAAACCGCGTCCAGTTTTCCTTCCTGATACGCGTCCAGCAAAACTTTGACCGGACCGATCAGTTTGTCGAGATGAGGGGTATCTCCCAGCTGTACCGCATGCGATACCACCGGTGCCCCAATACGATTCAGGAAACCAAGACCTTTATTACCAATTGCGACCGCTTCTATCTTTGAACCCTTAGCTTCTAGTTCACGCAGCTTGTTGGTGACCAAACGCAATACGTTCGTATTCAGGCCACCGCACAAACCCTTATCTGTCGTCACAACGATCAGCCCAACCTTCTTGGACTGATCTTGCTGAATCATGAAAGGATGCGTGTACTCAGGATTCGCTTGTGACAAGTTCGCTGTGATATTACGAATTTTTTCACTGTACGGGCGAGCCGCCCGCATCCGATCCTGCGCTTTGCGCATTTTGGATGCGGCGACCATTTCCATCGCCTTAGTGATCTTTTTCGTGTTTTCTACACTTTTGATCTTGCCACGTATCTCTTTGCCTGAGGCCATGTTTAGCTCCAGTTAAGATCAGTACGCGCCAGATTTTTTGAAATCAGCAACAGCTGCTGACAAAGTGGCTTCGCCGTCTTTATCGAGTTGCTTGGTTTCTTCAATCTTAGCGAGCAATGCTGCCTGGCTAGTCTTCAGGTAATTATGCAGACCAGCTTCGAAAGACAATACTTTCTTCACTTCGACATCATCCAGAAAGCCTTTGTTCACTGCGAACAGGGAAGCGGCCATCAGAGAAATCGGCAATGGAGCATATTGTGCTTGCTTGAGCAATTCTGTAACACGAGCACCACGATCCAACTGTTTACGTGTGGATTCATCGAGGTCAGATGCGAACTGCGCAAACGCTGCCAACTCACGGTACTGCGCCAAGTCTGTACGAATACCACCGGACAGGTTTTTGATAACCTTAGTCTGAGCAGCGCCACCAACACGAGACACGGAAATACCCGCGTTAATCGCTGGACGAATACCTGAGTTAAACAAAGATGTTTCCAGGAAGATCTGACCGTCAGTAATCGAAATCACGTTGGTAGGAACGAAAGCAGAAACGTCACCAGCCTGAGTTTCAATGATAGGCAATGCTGTCAGAGAACCTGTTTTTCCTTTAACTGCGCCTTCAGTGAATTTTTCAACGTAGTCAGGATTCACGCGGGCTGCACGTTCGAGCAAACGGGAGTGCAGGTAGAACACGTCACCTGGATAAGCTTCACGGCCTGGTGGGCGGCGCAGCAACAGGGAAACCTGACGGTAAGCAACCGCTTGTTTAGACAAGTCATCATAGATGATCAATGCATCTTCACCGCGGTCACGGAAGTATTCGCCCATGGCGCAACCGGAGTAAGCGGAGACGTATTGCATCGCTGCAGATTCAGCCGCAGTCGCCGCAACAACGATGGTGTATTCCATCGCGCCGTGAGCTTCCAGAGCACGCACAACGTTTTTAACGGAAGAAGCTTTTTGACCGATCGCTACATAGATACAGGTAACGTTCTGACCTTTTTGGTTGATCACAGCATCGATCGCAACAGCTGTTTTACCAGTCTGACGATCGCCAATGATCAATTCACGCTGGCCGCGACCAACAGGAACCATCGCATCAATTGACTTGATACCAGTTTGCATTGGCTCAGAAACGGATTGACGCGCGATAACGCCAGGCGCGATTTTTTCGATAGGCGCAGACAATTTCGCATTGATCGGACCTTTGCCATCGATAGGCTGACCCAGCGCATTAACAACACGACCACGCAGTTCAGGACCAATAGGCACTTCCAGAATACGACCAGTACATTTCACTGTGTCGCCTTCGGAGATATGTTCGTAGTCACCAAGAATAACGGCGCCAACGGAATCACGTTCCAGATTCAATGCCAGACCAAATGTGTTGCCTGGAAATTCCAGCATCTCACCTTGCATCGCGTCAGACAGACCGTGAATGCGGCAGATACCGTCGGTAACGGAAATAACCGTACCTTGATTACGAATCTCAGCAGTTTCACCAAGGCCTTGAATCCGGCTCTTGATCAGCTCGCTGATTTCAGATGGGTTGAGTTGCATACTAACTCCTAATATTTATACGTTCTTACGCGGTCAGGGCTGAGTGCATTTTTTGCAGCTTAGCGCGAACCGACGTGTCAAGCACCTGATCACCAACCACGATGCGCACACCACCGATCAAAGCAGAATCTACTTTGACGGTAGGATGCAATTTGCGGCCAAATTTCTTTTCCAATGTAATCGCCAGGTCGCTCAACTGAGCTGCCGACAATTCAAATGCGCTGGTCACTTCAGCATCTGCCGCACCTTCGTGGGCGTTTTTTAATGCATGAAATTGGAAAGCGATTTCGGGCAGCAAAGTCAGGCGATCATAGTCAGCGAGTGTATTGATGAAGTTTTTCGCTTCAGCAGTCACTGGAGATTTGAGCACAGACAGGAAAATCTCAGCTTTTTGCGAAGCCGAGACTTTTGGGTTGTGTGCAAGAGCTTGTACATCGGGATGCGCACCAGCCTGTGCCATTTCGGCAACCAGATCCGACCAGGCGGACAGGTTACCGGATTGGGCAACACGAAACAGCGCTTCTGCGTAAGGACGAGCGATCGTTGCGAGTTCGGCCATGATTACAGCTCGGTTTTCAGTTGATTCAACAGATCTGCGTGAGCGGATGCATTGACTTCACGTTTCAGAATTTGCTCTGCGCCTTTGACTGCCAACGTAGCAACCTGATCACGCAGTTCTTCGCGTGCTTTAGTTACCTGGTTTTCAGCATCAGCTTTTGCAGCAGCAATAATACGGGCAGCTTCAGCAGCGGCAGTATTTTTGGCTTCATCCACGATCAGGGCAGCGCGTTTTTCAGCGTTGATGATCTGTTTCTGGCCTTCTTCACGGGCGCTATTCAATGCAGCTTGCGCTTCTTTTGCGCCATCTTGCAAAGTCTGACGCGCTTTGTCGGCGGCAGCCAGTCCGTCTGCGATTTTCTTCGCACGCTCGTCGAGCGCGTTCATCAGTGGCGGCCACACAAACTTCATTGTGAACATTGCCAAGATGAAGAAAACCCCAAACTGAACGAACAATGTTGCGTTTAAGTTCACGGTAATTCCTTATCTAAATGGATCAAGCCGAAAGCACAGTGCTTCCGGCAGTAGAAGGAAAAACTGATTATTTGAATGGGTTAGCAAATGCGAACAACATTGCGATACCAACACCGATCAGGAACGCAGCATCGATCAGACCAGCCAACAGGAACATCTTAGTTTGCAATGTGTTCATCAATTCTGGTTGACGAGCAGACGCTTCGAGGTACTTACCACCCATGATAGCGATACCGATACAAGCACCGATCGCGCCCAAGCCGATGATCAAACCGCAAGCCAAAGCAACAAAAGATAAATCAGTCATGACATTTCCTTAAAAGTTAAAAATAATAAAAGACTAAAACTAACAAAACCAAATCGAAACAATTACTGCAAAAATCAATTAATGATGTTCATGCGCTTGACCGATGTAGACCAGAGTCAGCATCATGAAGATAAACGCTTGTAAGAACACAATCAGAATATGGAAGATCGCCCAGATAGAACCAGCCACCAGATGACCAAACACACCAAATACTGTTGCCATCGAACCCAACAAAGCGATCAACAAGAACAACAATTCACCAGCAAACATGTTACCGAACAGTCGCATACCCAGAGAAACGGTTTTAGCAGCAAATTCGATCAGTTGCAAAATCAGATTAAATGGTGCCATTTTGATACCAAATGGAGCTGACACCAATTCATGCAGGAAACCACCAAGACCTTTGATCTTGACACTGTAATACAGCATTAAAGCCAACACGCCGAGAGAAATACCCAGGGTGCCGTTTAAGTCAGCGGTTGGAACAACACGGTGATGAGTAAAAATGTGTTCTACGCCCAGCAAGGAAAACAAGCCAGAGAACAAATCGACAGGCAAGAAATCCAGTGAGTTCATCAGAGCAACCCAGACAAACACAGTCAGCGCGAGAGGAGCGATGAAACTGCGGTCACCGTGGACGATGCCTTTCGATTGTTCTTCTACCATCTCGACCAGAATTTCGACGGCAGCCTGAAAACGGCCAGGCACACCGGAAGTCGCCTTACGCGCAGCAAGCCACAAAATCAGACTGCCAACGATACCGGAAAATATGGACCAAAAAATGGTGTCCATATTGAAAATAGAAAAATCAACGATTTTATCTTGGTGATGGGTCGAGAAATGTCCTAAGTGATGGACAATATATTCTGACGCTGTTGGTGCGTGCTCAGTTGCGCTCATGGTCGTTGTCTAAATAGTAAAATAAAATAACTTTTCAGTACTACGATGAAGGCGATCAAAAATGCCGGCCAGTTTACATCGCGGTACCAGTAGACAACCGCCGCCATCAGCGCAATTGTCAGTGCAATCTTGATAAATTCACCGATGAAAAATGTCATCGGGTTCGCACCACCAGGTTTTTTGGTGCCCATGAACAGGCGTAACGCAAAAAACGCATTTGGTAGTGAGCAACACATCCCACCAATAAAGGCAGAAAAAGCCAGGGAAGTGTTACCAAAAATTCCGGCTAACAGAGCCACAACCAACGCTGTTGCCATCTGCAACAGTACGATACGGGCCATGCTTTCCTCACTTATTTACAAATGACTGTTGATATTCAAGCAGTTGCCACAAAATATTATCAGGCAGCGCGAATCCTCGCCAATCAAAACCACGGAATTATACGTGGTAGTGCGTAACATCGTCAAACGTTTGATGCAATGCATCAGAATGAGACATTTTTAATTTTTCCGCCCTGCCCTTATTTCACTCAACAAGCTGGAAAGATAGTCCTGGCCTTGCTTCCAGACCCCCAGCCCTGAGTCGCCATTGATGTGACCGTAAGCACCAATATTGTGAAATGTTGCCCTCCAGAGTCGAGCCCAGTTCTCAGCAACCTCTATTTCACACCAGGGATCATCTTCAGAAGCTACAACTTTGACTGGAAATGGAAAGCTCGTCGTCGGCATCGGCGCGAAACTTGGAGCAGGAAAGTTTTCCCGGTTCACGCCTGGCGGAGCAACCAATAAAGCAGCCTTGACTTTACTTTTGTCCCGAACACCGGGGAAATCCTGCGCAACCCACCATGCAGTCAATGCACAACCGAGGCTATGGGCTACCAGAACAATATCGTCGTCACAGGCATTGATTGCTGCGGATAAAGTCTGCACCCATAAATCACGGTCCGGCTGTTCCCAATTCGTTTGCTGAACACGTTCGACATCCGGCAAAGATGTCTCCCATAAACTTTGCCAATGTCCGGGCCCAGAATTGTACAAGCCCGGCAGGAGAAAAATTTTCATTTTGAATTTATTGACCTCGGATTTTCAAAATAATGCCATCCAGAGAATCCAGATCGGCGAAATCAATCACCATCTGACCACGTCCTTTGCTTCCCATCTTCAAAGTTACCTGTGTCACTAACACATCCGACAACTCTTCCTCCAGGCGCGTGATATCGCGTGATTTTTCGGATTTATCGCGAGGCTTTGCGCCAGTACTCATTTCAAGTGTCGTTTTTGCAACTAATTTTTCTGCTTCCCGCACAGACATACGCTTTGCGACAATCTGATTCGCCAGTTGTATCTGCGTCGCCGCGTCAGTCGCCAGCAGCGAACGTGCGTGACCCATATCGATATCACCAGCCATCAACATGGTTTGTACCGGCTTTGCCAGGTTCAACAAGCGCAATAAGTTCGATACTGCGCTACGTGATCGACCGACTGCGGTTGCCGCCTGTTCATGCGTAAACGAAAAGTCAGTAATCAAACGGTGGATACCTTGCGCCTCCTCGAGAGGATTCAGATCTTCACGTTGTATGTTTTCAATCAATGCCATCGCGGCGGCGGCCTGATCGTCGACGTCTTTGACCAGTACCGGCACTTCGTCCAGCCCGGCCATTTGTGAGGCGCGGAAACGGCGTTCACCGGCAATAATTTCGTAGCGAATCAAACCATTGCTTTGCCCCACCGGACGCACCAGTATCGGTTGCATCAGCCCTTGTGCCTTGATTGAGGCTGCCAGCTCTGTGAGTGCGCCTTCGTCCATGCGTGTGCGCGGCTGATATTTACCCGCTTGCATTTGCGTTACCGGCAAGCTCGTCGGTGCACCGCTGACCGTTGGTACTGCTTCTGCAAAATCCCCTGCACCACCTAATAATGCGTCCAAGCCACGGCCTAAGCCTTTTTGTTTTTTTGTGACCATGCTTATTTGTCCAATTGTTTAATTCTTTCAACCATTTCTGCACCGAACGCGATATACGCCTGCGCGCCTTTCGACGATGGGTCAAATACCACGCCAGGAATGCCATATGAAGGGGCTTCTGCCAGGCGCACGTTACGCGGAATCAGTGTTTTAAAAACCTTGTCGCCAAAATGTTGCTCCAATTGATCTGATACCTGCTGCGACAAGGTCATGCGTGGATCAAACATTACACGCAGTAAACCAACGATTTTCAGATCAGGGTTCAGATTGGCGGAGACCTTCTTAATGGTATTTGCCAGATCGGATAAGCCTTCGAGCGCATAGTATTCGCATTGCATAGGAATGATCACGCCATGTGCGGCACACAAGCCATTCAACGTCAGCATAGACAATGCCGGAGGGCAATCGATCAGTATGAAATCGTACTCATCAGCAACGGCTGAAAGCGCGTCACGCAGACGTTTATCACGGTTGTCGAGCTCGACCATCTCAACTTCGGCACCAGCCAGCTCACGGTTCGCCGGCAGCACGTCAAACTTACCCGATTCAGAACGCTGGCGAGCCGTCACTACATCGGACATGCCAAGTAACACTTCATAAACAGACGCTGTCAGCTTTGCCTTATTGATCCCCGCCCCCATGGTGGCATTGCCTTGCGGATCGAGATCGACCAGCAACACACGCTGCTCAAGCTTTGCCAGACCGGCGGCAAGATTAACGGTGGTCGTCGTTTTGCCGACACCACCTTTTTGATTTGCGACACAAAATATTTTTGCCATAGAGGTTCCGTGTAAATTTCAGACTGTAATTTTCTTGACAAAGACCAGGTGACGCTCTGCCTGCAGACCAGGTACTGACAGAGCTTGTACACCCGTCACAACCCACCCCTCTGGCAAACGCTCAATTTCCTGTGCAGGAGCGATGCCTTTCATCGCAATAAACTGGCCGCCATCGGCCAATAAATGACCAGACCAGTTAATGAAGTTACACAGCTCGGAAAATGCACGTGAAGTAATGACGTCGAACTTTTCCTTCACTTGCAAAGACTCGACCCGTCCTGTGTAGACCGTCACATTACTTAGGCCAAGCTCAGTTTTCGCTTGCGTCAGAAAAGCCGTTTTTTTACTGACGGTATCGATCATGGAAATTCGGGTATCAGGGTATGCAATTGCCAGCATCATTCCTGGTAAGCCTCCGCCAGCGCCGACATCCAAAATGTTTTTTGCGTCTTTAAATGCTGGTGCCGCAGACAGGGAGTCCAACAAATGCTGTTTCACCATTTCTTTAGGATCACGGATGGCGGTCAGATTATAAACAGAATTCCATTTAGACAACAATATTAAATAGGCAATCATTTTGTCGATTTGTGCATCACTCAGGTCGAGACCTAACTCCTGAACACCATTTACAAGCATATTCCGTAATGCTGAAATATCTCCACTCATTATGCATCTTCCCCTGTTGCGATCTCAGCGACAATTTCCGGCGTTGCAGCGAACTCTTTGAAGCCACGCTTTTTTAAGTGGACGAGTAAAAGCGAAATAGCTGCCGGGGTCACACCAGATATACGCCCGCATTGGCCCAAGGTTTCCGGCTGATGCTTATTGAGTTTCTGACGAACCTCGATCGATAAGCCATTCACTTCCATGTAATCAAAACCGACTGGCATTTTCAGGTTTTCGAAATGGGCGTGGCGCTCCACTTCTTTTGCCTGGCGATCAATATAGCCAGCGTACTTAATCTGAATCTCAACCTGCTCGCGGACAGCCTCATCGCCAACACCTGGCCCAGCCAGCGCCTGCCCTTCTACACCTTGCAAACTCATCAGACTTTCATACGTCACTTGTGGGCGACGCAGTAAATCAGCCAATGAATATTCACGCTCCAACGCTTTACCGATCACACGCTCGGCTTCAACATCAGCCAGAATGCGTGGATTCACCCAGGTGGAACGCAGGCGTTCTAATTCACGTGAAACGCTTTCCCGTTTTTGCTCGAACATCTGCCATTGCGCATCACTGACGCAACCAAGCTGACGACCGATTTCCGTCAGTCGCATATCGGCGTTATCTTCACGCAGACTTAGTCTGAATTCCGCGCGACTGGTGAACATCCGGTAAGGTTCCTGTACACCTTTGGTAATCAGGTCGTCAACCAGCACCCCGAGGTAGGCTTCATCACGGCGTGGCACCCACGCATCCTTGCCCTGCGTTTGCAATGCGGCATTCAGGCCCGCCAACATTCCTTGTGCGGCCGCCTCTTCGTATCCTGTTGTGCCATTAATTTGTCCGGCAAAGAACAGTCCCTGAATTTGCCGGGTTTCCAGCGAAGATTTCAATCCACGTGGATCGAAATAATCATATTCAATTGCATACCCTGGACGCAGGATGTAGGCATTTTCCATACCGCGCATTGATCGCACCAGATCAAGCTGCACATCAAACGGCAAACTGGTAGAAATGCCATTTGGATAGAATTCGTTCGTTGTCAAGCCTTCGGGCTCAAGGAAAATCTGATGCGACTCTTTGCTCGCGAAGCGATGAATTTTATCTTCAATCGATGGGCAATAACGTGGACCAACGCCTTCAATAACACCCGTGTACATCGGGCTACGGTCTAAGCCAGCACGGATGATGTCATGCGTTTTTTCATTGGTATGTGTGATCCAGCACGGCATCTGCTTGGGATGCATGCTCGCATTACCCATATACGAAAACACCGGCACCGGATCCAGATCACCCGGTTGCTCCTGCATCACTGAAAAATCGATACTACGACCATCGATGCGCGGTGGCGTTCCTGTTTTCAGGCGACCTTGCGGCAAGGCTAGCTTTTTCAACCTCGCTGACAAAGAAATCGCTGGCGGGTCACCCGCTCTGCCTGCGGAGTAATTATTCAGGCCTACGTGAATTTTGCCGTCTAAGAAAGTACCTGCGGTCAACACCACTGCACGGGCACGAAATTGAATACCCACCTGAGTTACAGCGCCGACAACCCGATTACCTTCCACCAGCAGATCATCTACTGCCTGCTGAAACAGCCAAAGATTAGGCTGATTTTCCAGCCGACTGCGTATTGCTTGCTTGTACAAAATTCTGTCGGCTTGCGCCCTTGTCGCACGTACCGCCGGCCCCTTAGATGAATTCAATATACGAAACTGTATGCCCGCCTCGTCTGTCGCAATCGCCATTGCGCCACCCATTGCATCAACCTCTTTCACCAGATGCCCCTTGCCAATACCACCAATAGATGGATTGCAGGACATCTGACCAAGTGTCTCAATATTGTGGCTTAATAACAGTGTGGACTGACCCATACGAGCCGAGGCAAGCGCGGCTTCGGTACCGGCGTGACCACCACCAACAACAATTACATCGAATTCTTTAGGATAAAACATAGCTAGCTTTTGACAAACAAGGATTGCACGAGGCTCGATTATAGTTTGTTTTACGCCCCACTCACTTTTAACAAAACAAAACAGTCAAAAAATTAGCCCGATTGTTTCACGTGAAACACCGGGCTAAATAATTAAACATCCGTTTTACCTCAAAAATTATGTTTCACGTGAAACAATCATCTCAAAAATCCATCGTAACTTGTTTTGCAAATCAGGCAGATAACAACGAACAAAAACATTTTTCTGACAAACCCAGTACCGTGTTTGATAGCGAGATGGGTTCCAAGCAACGACCCGCCTATACCGCAAACCGCCATTAAACCGCCAAGTATCCAAAGGACATGACCACTGAAGCCAAACCACGACAAGGCGGCGGCATTACATGCAACGTTTAACACTTTCGCGACAGCCGATGCTCTCAAAAAATCGTAGCCAAAAAATCTGACAAACAAAAACATGAAAAAGCTACCCGTTCCCGGGCCAAAGAATCCATCATAAAAACCTATGCCGGCACCCACCAGCATCGCCAGCCAGATTTCTTTATTTCCGGAAAATAGCGGCCTATCTGCCGAACCAAAATCTTTTTTCTTAAACGTATAAATAGCAACTGCAACCAATACAAACGGCAATGCTTTCCGCAAATGGGTAGGCGGAATATGTGTGACCAGATACGCACCACCAAAAGAAAAAAGGAAAGCCATGGCAGCTGCGGGTACCAACATCGCCCATCGCACCTTCACCTGACGTAAATAATTGCGTGCAGCTACTGTCGTTCCCCATACTCCGGCAAACTTGTTCGTTCCCAATAAGGTCGCAGGTGGCGTACCTGGAAAAAAAGAAAACAATGCCGGGACTTGCACTAATCCACCGCCGCCAACAATAGAATCAACAAAACCTGCGAAAAATGCAGCTAGCCCCAACAAAAGCATATCCATCATGAAATTTATTAACCTTAATCAAAATACAGACAACATCTGGCAAGCTAGGGAGAATAACAATTCTTCGCAGTCTTAGGTAACACCGACACAATTATCTTTTGCCCGTCAAGAAAGGCATGTGCCATGAACAATTTCGAATTCCAGACCGTCCCTCACCTCATCAGTGAATCCGGTGCGGCCAGTCGTTGCGGCGACATCATACGTAAATACTATCCAGAAGCCCGTCATGTGTTGATTGTCACCGATGCCGGATTTCTAAACACGGGATTAGTGCAACCGGCTCTCGATAACATAAAAAGCCAGCAAATCCGGGTCAGCGTGTTTTCTGATGTGATTGCCGATCCACCGGAAGCTGTCGTCATCCAAGCGGTTGCAAACGCGCGCGAACTCGGCATCGATCTGGTTGTGGGATTGGGTGGCGGCAGTTCTATGGACGTTGCCAAGCTGATCGCCGTTCTCGCCGGAAGCGAGCAGCCATTATCGACAATGTATGGAATAGGTAATGTAAAAGGTGAACGATTACCCTTAATACAGATTCCGACAACGGCAGGTACGGGTTCAGAAGTAACACCGATCTCTATCGTCACCACCGGCACCACTACCAAAATGGGGGTCGTCGCACCACAGCTATACGCCGACATCGCCATTCTTGATGCAACGTTAACGACAGGATTGCCAGCAAAAGTAACCGCAGCAACCGGAATTGACGCCATGGTGCATGCGATTGAAGCCTATACAACGCGTCATAAAAAAAATCCGATTTCTGACATGCTGGCGCGTCAGGCACTGAAATTATTGTGGAATAACATTGATCAGGCCTGCAGCAATGGCAGTAATTTAGCGGCGCGCCAGGCCATGCTGGTAGGTGCGATGATGGCCGGTCAGTCATTCGCCAATGCGCCGTGTGCAGCTGTTCATGCGCTCGCCTATCCGATAGGCGGCATCTTCCATGTTCCACACGGTTTATCAAACTCCCTAGTTTTACCACACGTCTTGCGTTTCAACGCGCCTGCGGCAGCAGAACTGTATGCGGAACTCGCTGAAATTATCGCGCCCGAGGCCATGGGTAGCGCGGAAGCGCGCACCAATGCCCTTATTACCGCGATGGAAGACCTCGCTGAGCGTACCGGTATCGAAACCCGTCTTACTAAGGTTGGCGTTACTGAGAGCGATCTCGACCGCCTGGCGGCGGACGCAATGCTACAAACACGTTTGCTGGGAAATAACCCCAGAGAAGTCAGCCTCGTCGATGCAAGAGCAATTTATGCTGCAACACTGTGAACTGCAGCTATTTGAAAAACCGGCAAAGACAAGACTGAATAGCTGCGCGGGTTTCACTACATAATCCTGCTGCGGGGATCATGGATATTGGACATCCGTTTTTTTACAAAGAGCTGTGTTTATCCGGCAGTGGATAACATCCGTGTTTCACGTAAAATAAGCAAGAGAAGGCTCGTCTTAAGATGAAACTTAATTGTCATTTTTATATCATATTAAAATTGATGTCATAAATGAAATACCCCGCTTTTGCGGGGTATTTTTTACGGCAGGACAAAATCTGAACTAGCTCAACTCAGTTTCGCTTTACGTACGCGCTGGAGCCGGTCACTCAACTCACCGACAATTCCTTTACGGAACGCCAGTACGCAAACAATAAAAATCAGCCCTGTCACGATCGTGACGGAATCACCAAGATTACGGAACCAGTCAACCGTCGTCCAGTCCGCCAGCAGATTGCCGAAGTCACCAAGTTTATTCTCCAGTGCGATGATAATGATGGCGCCGACAATCGGGCCCACCAAGGTACCTAAACCGCCCACCAGGGTCATTAACACCACGAGGCCAGACATTGTCCAGTGCACATCCGTCAGCGTCTCAAAACCGAGTACCAGCGTTTTAGTCGCGCCAGCTAATCCGGCAAGTGCGGCAGACAAGACGAAGGCCACGAGTTTGTACTTATCCACATCGTAACCAAGCGACACGGCACGCGGTTCGTTTTCTTTCACCGCTTTCAATACATGACCGAAAGGAGAATGAATCGCCCGCACGACCACTGCGAAACCTGCAATCGCAATTGCCAGCACCACGTAATACAAAGTCAGATCCGATGTCAGATCCAGGCTCCCCAGTAATTTCGCGCGTGGAACGCCTTGCAAGCCATCCTCGCCACCGGTGAACTTCGCTTGCAGAAACACGAAGTACAACATTTGCGCCAGCGCCAGTGTGATCATGGTGAAATAAATCCCCTGCCGCCGTATCGCCAGTACGCCCATCACCAGACCAATCAGAGCCGCGGCGAGGACACCAAGCAAGATGCCCAGTTCCATCGGCAAGCCTGCATCACGGATAGCCCAGCCGGCGATGTAACCGGCACCGCCGAAGAAAGCCGCATGACCAAACGACAGCAAGCCGGTGAAACCGATCAGCAAATTAAAAGCGCAGGCAAACAAAGCAAAGCACAACAACTTCATCAGAAACAGGGGATAGACATAAAACGGTGCTGCCAGCAATACGGCAAGTGCAATGCCATAGCCAATTTTCTTATTCATAGAAGCTCCGATTATTTTTCTTTACCGAACAGGCCAGCGGGACGAATCATCAGCACGATCGCCATCACGATGAAGACAACGGTCGCCGATAACTCAGGATAAAACACGCGTGTCAGACCTTCGATAATTCCGAGCGCGAGACCCGTCAGTATGGAACCGAGAATCGAGCCCATGCCACCGATCACCACGACCGCAAAAACGGTAATGATCAGATTCGAACCCATCAGCGGTGACACCTGAATCACCGGTGCTGCCAGCACGCCGGCAAACGCGGCGAGCGCCACGCCGAAACCGTAAGTCAGCGTCACCATTAACGGTACATTCACACCGAAAGCTTCGACCAGTTTCGGATTTTCCGTGCCAGCGCGCAAATAAGCGCCAAGCTTGGTTTTCTCAATCACAAACCAGGTTGCAAAACACACGGTCAGAGAAGCGATCACCACCCATGCGCGATAGTTAGGCAGGATCATGAAGCCAAGATTCGTCGCCCCCATCAATGCATCCGGTACTGAGTAGGGTTGCCCGGAAACGCCATAGACCGAACGGAAGACTCCTTCCAGCATCAGCGTGATACCAAAGGTCAGCAACAAGCCGTACAGATGATCGAGCTTATACAACCAGCGCAGCATCGTCTTTTCTATGATGATGCCAAACAAGCCGACCAACACCGGAGCCAGAATCAGCATCATCCAATAATTGATGCCGAAATAATTCATGCCCATCCAAGCCAGGAATGCGCCCATCATGTACAGCGCACCATGCGCAAAATTAATCACATTCAGCAAGCCAAAAATGACTGCCAGTCCGAGAGACAGCATCGCGTAAAACGAGCCATTGACCAAGCCCAGCAACAGCTGGCTCAGCATCGCCTGAAGCGGAATACCAAATATTTCCATGGCACTCTTTAGAAAATAACCCGCAAAACCAGCGGGCAGATGTCAGGAAAAGGATGTACTTCAACGTCGCTAAATCATTGCCAAGCAGCGCCAACGTACATCCGGCTTACGTATCAATTTATGTGTCAATACAAGCAGAATGAACTTCCCTGCTCCAAGGACAGGAGCAGGGAAATCAGTGCATTATTTCCACAGAGCGCACTTGGATTCGGCTTTCGTCGTGAAGGCCTGTTCACCTGGAATCGTCTGCGCCACTTTGTAGTAATCCCAAGGCTCTTTTGATTCGGCTGGCGACTTCACCTGCATCAGATACATATCGTGAATCATGCTGCCGTCAGCGCGGATGTAGCCATTTTTCGCATAGATATCGTTGATCTTGGCGGCCTTCAGTTTCGCCATCACTTTATCTGTATCATCTGAACCAGCGGCTTTGACTGCATTCAGATATTGCAAGGTCGCGGAATAATCAGCCGCTTGCAAACTCGATGGCATCTTTTTCATTTTTTCAAAATAACGACGTGACCATTTACGTGCTTCATCATTCTGATTCCAGTACCAGCTGTCCGTCAGATACATGCCACTCGTCAGGTTCAGTCCCAGAGAGTGAATATCATTAATAAACATCAGCAGACCAGCGAGCTTCATGGTTTTGGTGACACCAAATTCATTCGCTGCTTTAATCGCATTGATCGTATCGCCACCGGCGTTAGCCAGCCCCAGAATCTGGGCTTTCGATGCCTGTGCCTGCAACAGGAATGAAGAAAAATCAGACGCGGATAATGGATGTTTTACCGATCCGGAAACACTGCCACCAGCGGCTTTCACAACGCTGGACGTATCACCTTCCAGCGATGCACCAAATGCATAATCGGCAGTCAGGAAATACCAGCTTTTGCCGCCTTGTTTAACAACCGCTGAACCCGTTCCCTTGGCCAGCGCGACCGTATCGTAAGCATAGTGAATTGTGTTTGGTGTGCATTCTTCGTTGGTCAGACGTGCAGTACCGGCACCGATAGAGATGAACACTTTTTTCTTTTCTGCAGCCACTTTCGACATCGATAAAGAAGTGCCGGAATTAGTACCGCCGATCAGCATATCCACACCATCACGGTCAAACCATTCACGTGCACGGCTTGCCGCAATATCCGCTTTATTCTGATGATCGGCCGTTACAAGCACGATCTTTTTCCCGAGCACAGTGCCGCCGAAATCAGCGATCGCCATTCTGATCGCTTCTGCACCGCCGTTACCGTCGATATCAGAATACAAGCCGGAAATATCTGTGACGAAGCCAATCTTGACGACGTCGCCAGATACCTGAGCGCTGGCCGTCCCTGCGAAAGCCGCGAGTGCAGTACTGACAGCCAGGCTGGCAATTTTAAATTTTGTATTCATTTGTCTTCTCCTATCGTTTTTATAAACGCCCACGCCATTGCTATGGCTGCAGGAACCACCACCATCAATTTACACGCCCAACAACTCATTCAACACAGGCATTTTTTCCTGCAATTGCGAGGCTGCAAAAGTCTCGACAATCTGTCCATGTTCCATCACATAAAACCGGTCCGCCAATGGGGCTGCGAAACGGAAATTCTGCTCCACCATCACGATGGTGTAACCCTTCGCCTTCAGGGTGGTAATCATGCGTGCCAAAGCCTGCACAATCACCGGTGCCAGACCTTCGGAAATTTCGTCCAGCAATAACAAACGCGCCCCGGTACGCAGAATGCGGGCGACTGCCAGCATCTGTTGTTCACCACCGGACAGACGCGTACCCTGACTGTTTTTACGTTCAGCCAGATTCGGAAACATGTCGTAAATTTCTTCCACCGACATGCCTTGCGCATCACGCGAAACCAGCGGTGGCAACATCAGATTTTCTTCTGTCGATAAGGAAGAAAATATTCCGCGTTCTTCAGGGCAATAGCCAACGCCAAGATGCGCGACTTTATGCGTAGCTAAATGGATGGCTTCGACACCGTTGATTTTGATCGAGCCTTTGCGGGCGCCTGTCAGCCCCATGATCGCGCGCATCGTTGTCGTGCGGCCTGCGCCATTCCGACCAAGCAAAGTCACGACCTCACCCTGATTCACTACCAGGTTCACATCATGCAAAATATGCGACTCACCATACCAGGCTTGCAGATGCGAAATCTCCAGCGCTGGGTTTGTTCCGGCTTGATTCGTTGAAACACTCATGCGTGCGCTCCTTCCAATTCGCCGCTGGTGCTTCCCATGTAGGCTTCCATGACTTTAGGATTTTTCGATACTTCAGCATAAGTGCCCTCGGCCAGCATGGCACCGCGTTGCAACACAGAAATTTTGTCGCAGATACCGGAGACGACGCTCATATTGTGTTCAACCATCAGAATGGTGCGTCCTGCCGATACTTTTTTGATGAGCGCCGTAACACGATGCACGTCTTCATGCCCCATTCCTTGCGTTGGCTCGTCAAGCAACATCATCTCCGGCTCCATCGCCAGCGTCGTGGCAATTTCCAGAGCGCGTTTGCGGCCATATGGCAGATCCACGGTCATGGTATCGGCAAATTCAGTCAGATCGACTTCAGCCAGCAACTGCATCGCACGATCATTCAGGTTACTGAGGCTATTCGCGCTTTTCCAGAAATGAAACGACGTACCCAAACTGCGTTGCAAACCTATGCGTACATTTTCCAACACGGTCATGTGCGGGAAAACAGCAGAAATCTGAAATGAGCGGATGATACCCTGGCGTGAAATCTGTGCCGGTTTCGCAGACGTAATATCACGCCCGTTAAACAGAATTTCACCGGATGTCGGTACCAGGAATTTGGTCAGCAGATTAAAACAGGTGGTTTTACCGGCACCATTCGGCCCGATCAGCGCGTGGATATGCCCACGCTGCACCTGTAAATTTACTTCGCTTACGGCAGTGAAGCCCTTGAACTCTTTGGTCAAGCGCTTAGTCTCGAGGATGACATTGGTCATCGCGTCTCCTTATTGTCTTGCTTCAGGCCCTCTTTGGGGATCCAGTTTTTTTAACATGACAAACTTACTGTTCGTGCAGTAAGTATTTATTATTTTTTATTCAAAAAGCACCTGTCACCATCTCTGATGTTGCCGCAGCTCAACGCATTGAAGCGTTATGCCATGCGACTTCCGACAAATACAGTACTGGCGTTTCTTTGAATTTTTGATAGTACCTATCAAACGGATTTTTCAACAATACGGTATAACTACTGTACGTAGTTTCACGCAAGCTGACATAAAAATAAAGTTCGTTTATCGTTCTCCAGACAAAATAGACCGCGCCGCTTTTTCAGCAATCATGACAGTCGGTGAATTGGTATTACCTGAAGTGATTGTCGGCATCACAGAAGCATCTGCCACCCGCAGCCCGGCGATCCCTATGACGCGTAAATCGCTGTCGACAACTGCACTGGTATCATCACGCCGTCCCATCTTGCAAGTACCGACCGGATGAAAAATTGTCGTACCGATATCACCGGCTGCTCTCGCCAATTCTTCTTCCGTACGGAATTGCGCACCGGGTTTCATTTCCTCCGGCTGATATTTTTTTAACGCAGGTGCCGCAACGATCTTGCGTGTCAGCGTCAGCGAGTCTGCGGCAATCTTACGGTCTTCATTTGTACTCAGATAATTCGGTACGATTTTTGGTGCCGCTAAAGGGTCAGCCCCGGTGATCCGCACATAGCCGCGCGACGTCGGTCGCAGGTTACAGACACTCGCGGTAAACGCCGGAAAATCATGCAAAGGATCACCGAATTTTTCCAGCGATAAAGGTTGCACGTGGTATTGCAGATTCGGTGTTGCCTGCGACGCGTCAGAGCGGGTAAAAGCCCCCAGTTGTGACGGTGCCATCGACATCGGGCCAGTCTGGAATAACGCATATTCGAGACCGATACGCGCCTTGCCCAGCAGACTGTTAGCCATCTTGTTCAGTGTTTTCGCACCCGTAATTTTGAAGGCAGAACGGATCTGCAAATGATCCTGCAAATTACCACCAACTCCTGCCAAATCGTGGACAACAGACACACCGGCTTGCTGTAACTGGCTGCCGTCGCCGATCCCGGAATACTGCAAAATCGCGGGTGATCCTATCGCGCCTGCGGCCAGCACGGTCTCCTGAACGGCATCAGCAAACCACTCGCGGCCACCGCCAATAAATTCGACACCGGTACAACGTTTGCCGTGTTCATCGTCAACAATGCGCAGACGCCGGACCTGGCAGCCAGTCATGATCGTCAGGTTGCCGCGTGTTGCTGCAGGCTTCAGAAAAGCTTTCGACGCATTCCAGCGTATGCCGCGTTTCTGGTTCACATCAAAATAGCCGCAGCCTTCGTTATTGCCGCGATTAAAGTCGTCGGTTTTCGGGATACCGACTTCTGCCGCCGCATCGCGAAATGCATCCAGAATTTCCCACGACAAGCGCTGCTTTTCCACGCGCCATTCACCACCCTGACCATGAAATTCCGCATTGCCGCTGTAATGATCTTCGCTCTTTTTAAACAGTGGCAACACCTGATTCCAGCGCCAGCTATCGTCCCCGGTCAGCGCCGCCCATTCATCGTAATCACGCTGCTGACCGCGCATATAAATCATGCCGTTGATCGATGAACAACCACCCAGCACTTTGCCGCGCGGATAGATCAGGCTGCGTCCATTCAGACCCGGTTCGGCTTCGGTACGCAACATCCAGTCTGTGCGTGGATTATTGATGCAATACAGATAGCCAACCGGAATATGTATCCAGACATAATCGTCTTTACCACCGGCTTCGAGCAACAACACGCGCTTGTCCGGGTTCTTCGACAAACGGTTCGCCAATACACAGCCGGCAGTACCGGCACCGATCACGATGTAATCAAACTGTCCTGCTGATTCCATGGATATTTTCCTTAGCTTTTACGAGTCGCTGTCTGCATTTCCTGCACCAGCGTGGCGACCAGATCTGCGGCATGAACATCACGCGCGCGGGCAACGCCCTGCCCACACCACATTGACATGAATTCCGTCTTGTTTTCTTTCGCCGCTGCCGAGCGTATCACTCCGGTCAGCGCGTTTTGCACAGGGTAAGCTGGCACCTGATCTGCCACGGATTCCATCAGTTGCATGAAACGGTTATCCAGACCACGCGCAAAACGGCCGGAAAACGCGCGGGTCTGACGGGTGGTAGCACTGGTGTCGCTGGTCGCTGCCAGTAAACGCTGCTTGTAAGCGGGATGAATTCCAGACTCTTTCGTGGTAAGGAATGCCGTTCCCATCTGTACCCATTGCGCGCCGGCAGCAAGAGCAGCAGCGATATCTGCGCCATCCATGATGCCGCCCGCAACGATCAGCGGAATCTGTATCTGCGGACGGCAAACCGCCAGCAATTCTGCGGTGCTCAGCGTTGCGTCCTGCTGCGCCCCGATGAAAGTGCCGCGATGTCCGCCAGCCTCCGTGCCCTGCAGGCAAATCGCATCGGCACCGATCGCTTGCCACACGATTGCTTCCGCCAGATTCGTCGCGGTACCGATCACCAGTATTCCGGCCTCATGCAGACGCTGTACCTGGCTGCCATGCAGAACATCGAAAGTAAAACTGGCAACTGCCGGACGTGCGGTGATCAAGGCATCTAATTGTGCTTCAAAATCCTCGCACCAGCGGGTCGGTGTCGGCAAGGTCGTCCAGCCTAATTCGGCGCACACCGGTTGCAGCAATAATTTGGCCGCCTCTATCTGGGCAAAATCGACTTGCGGGCGCGTCTGTACAAACAGATTGATGGCAAAGGGTTTATCCGTCAGGCGGCGGATATGTTCGGCTTGCTCAATAATCGCCAGCGGTGTCAGCAAAGGCGCTGCGAGAGAGCCCAGCGCACCGGCTTCCGATACTGCCGCCACCAGTTCCGGCGTCGTCGCGCCGCCTGCCATCGGCGCCTGGATAATCGGGTACTGGCATAAGGTGTTGATCGTCAACATAATGTGGTTCTTTCACATACTGGGGAGGAGTATGAGTTACGGCACCCGTCATCCCCTTTATTTATAAGGACATCAAATGCAAACTGAAAGATACTCCCCCATCCCGCAGAGGCAATCTGGGTGCGGAGTGTTATTCGGGCGGCTCACGGCAAGTCTTTACAACATCAACGCACCGGGAACAGTGAAAATTACTTCGCTACCGGCATCGTGAATTCAGCACCTTTGCCTATACTGTCTGGCCAGCGCTGCATCACGGATTTGTAGCGGGTATAGAAGCGTATGCCTTCTTCACCATACGCATGCTGATCACCAAATAAAGAACGTTTCCAGCCGCCGAATGAATGCCATGCCATAGGCACAGGAATAGGCACGTTAATGCCGACCATCCCGACCTGAATACGGCGTGAAAATTCGCGCGCCGTATTGCCGTCGGAAGTAAACAAGGACACACCATTGCCGAATTCATGGCGGTTAATCAGCTCAACGGCCGACGCAAAGTCCGGCACGCGGATGATGCACAACACCGGCCCGAAAATTTCTTCGCGATGAATTTTCATGCCTTCTTTAACGTGATCAAACAGTGTGCCACCGAGGAAGAAACCGCCTTCATGACCAGGCACAGAAAAGCCGCGTCCATCAACCAGCAATTGCGCACCTTCAGCCACACCGTCGGCAATATAGCCTTCGATTTTTGCCTTGTGCACCGCTGTTACCACCGGCCCCATTTCGGCGTCGGCTTCTATGCCGTTTTTAATAATCAGCGTTTTTACGCGAGGCACCAGTGCAGCCACCAGTTTATCGGCCACATCACCGACCGCCACCGCCACTGAAATCGCCATGCAACGTTCACCGGCAGAGCCGTATGCCGCGCCCATCAAAGCATCAACGGCCTGATCCAGATTTGCATCCGGCATCACAACCAGATGATTTTTAGCACCGCCGAGCGCCTGTACGCGTTTGCCCAGGCGTGTGCCTTCGCTGTAAATATATTCGGCAATCGGGGTCGAACCAACGAATGAAACAGCGGACACATCCGGATGCTGCAGCAAGCCATCCACCGCGACTTTATCGCCTTGCAAAACACCGAACACGCCGTCCGGCAATCCGGCTTTTTTCAACAGATCCGCAATCAGCAATGCGCAGGAAGGATCGCGCTCAGATGGTTTCAAAATAAACGTATTGCCGGTCGCAATCGCCAACGGCGCCATCCACATCGGCACCATGAAGGGAAAATTAAACGGCGTAATCCCGGCAGTCACACCGAGCGGCTGACGCAGGTTGTAATTGTCGATGCCACCGCCGATGTTGTCAGAAAACTGGGTTTTCAACAGTTGCGGCATACCACAGGCAAATTCAACGATTTCAATACCGCGGGTGACTTCGCCCATCGCGTCCGACAAGACCTTGCCATGTTCACGCGTGATCAGCGCGGCGATTTCTTTATGATGCTGATCCAGCAGTTCTTTGAACTTGAACATAATGCGTGCACGTTTGAGTGGCGCGGTCTCCGCCCACGCTGGTGCTGCCGCTTTCGCCGCCGCCACCACCGCATTCACCTCGTCCAGATTCGCCAACACCACTTGCGCCACAACCGCGCCGGTCGCCGGATTAAACACGTCCTGCTGACGGCCACTGGCCGAGCTTACTACCTGGCCATTCATAAAATGCTGTATCAACGATGTCATAAGAAACCCTTAGTCAGAAATGGAAGTTCGATAGCAGATTAATGGACTACTCATAGCAAATCCAATTAATTATTTTCAATAGCAATATAAGACATGCTTATAATATTCAAAAAATTCTGCGTGCCAGTGTTATCAACACCAGTTTATATCCCACGCTGATGGAGACAACATGGATTTCACTCAATTACGCGCTTTTGTGACCGTCGCCAGAGAAGGTAATCTGACACGCGCCGCCGAGCGTCTGCATGTCACACAACCCGCCGTCAGCCTGCAAATCAAAGCACTGCAGGAAAGTCTGAATTTACAACTGTTCAGCCGCAGTGCCAGCGGCATGACGCTGACAAATGATGGTGCAAAATTGCTTCCGTATGCAGAACGGGTCTTAAGTTGCCTCGTTGAATTTCGTCAGGCATCGAATTCCTTGCACTCCACGCTGAGTGGCGAACTGGCGATAGGAACGATACTCGACCCTGAGTTCACCCGCCTCGGTGCGTTTCTGAAACGGCTGGTAGAAACTTATCCACAGTTATCCACACGACTGCAACAAGGAATGTCCGGCTCGGTATTACAACAAATCCGCGCTGGCAGTCTGGATGTCGGCTTTTATATCGGCGAAGCACCGGACGATGGAAAAACGCCGGTTTACAGTGTGGTACTGACCAATTTTACTTATCGCGTGGTCGCACCCAGCGGCTGGAATAAGCGTGTGCTCGGTCAGAGCTGGCAAAGCCTCGCGCAATTGCCATGGATATGGACACCGCCCGAATCGGCCCACAATCGTCTGTTGACGAAAATCTTTGCCGAACTCAATCTGACGCCGAATAAAGTCGCGCTTGTGGACCAGGAACCGTCGATGCTGGATCTGGTGAAATCGGGTGTTGGCCTGAGTCTGATCCGCGATGCGATTGCGATACGGGAAGCGCACGCACATGGTTTAGTCATCGCCGACGCCGTCAGCGTTGAAACGCAACTTTGTATTATTTGTCAGGAAAAACGGAAAAACGAAGCGATGATCGCCGCCAGTTTTGAATTGATCAAACAATGCTGGCAATTATTAATTTAGCTTTTTCAACAGAACCGACGACAACAGAAAGAGGCAAAAAAAATTTGCTGTCGCCCTCGCTTTTTTCCCAGATCAAATTCACGTTGTATTTGCAGCTTTTATTGTCATTCTCAACATCAATTTTTTGTCGCAGACGTATACAATCCGGACTACCGCAAATAAAAATAAATCTCGATGCCGGTAGTTCCTGTAAGCCGCACTGAAAGTAAATGCTTTGAAAGCCCAGACTCTTATTATTCTCTCCGCCGGTCTTATCTCTATGCCCTCAATTGCACTGGCTGAGAGTCTGCATTTGCTGATACAAGAATACGCACCGTTCTCGTATACCGAAGCGAAAACGGGAGAAATCCGTGGTTTCGTCACCGACAAAATTATAGAAATCATGAAGCGGGCAGGTGAAACCCCGGATATCAACAGCACCTCACTCGCACGCGGGCTGAACGCGACACTAAACGACGATAACACTTGCCTGTTTGCTTTTCGTCGTACACCTGAACGAGAAAATTTATTCAAATGGGTAGGCCCGCTCACCAATGATAACTGGGTTCTGTACGGGCGGAAAAACGATAGCCGCGTATTAAAGAAATTTGAAGATGCCAAACCTTACTCTATCGGTTCCTACAAAAATGCAGCGACCGGCCTACAGCTGACAGAACAAGGTTATCGCATCGCTTTCGCCAGCGAAGACGATGACAACCCGCGTTTACTCGTCAACAAACGCATCGATTACTGGGTGGTTTCCGAATTACATGGCATGTCGTTGGCCCAACAACTGGGTTTTGCCAATGACATCGTACGCGCTGCCCGCTACAAAAACATCGAACTCAATATGTTGTGTAATATCCGCATGGATAAACAACGCATTGATCTCTTTAACAAAATCAATCGCGAATTAGATAACGATGGCACGATGGAAAAACTGATGCGTAAATATGGAATCCGCTGATGGCACGCTCGACGAAAGCAAGTAATGCAGTGCAAAGACTGAAAGACCGTAGCAACGGCACCGCCTATTCTATGGTCAGCATGGCCGATGGTCGTTTTTTTCTGACGCGCTCCAACGGCACCAACACGCCAGACGTATTACATGAGCCGCTGGAAATCGATGCCTTCGTCGCCTACGTCAATTCTCTCGAAAAACAGGCGCCGAAAAAAGTCAGCAAACTCGATCTGGCGTTTGAGCAGAAATTACAAAATTCAAAAAAATAATTAATAGCCGTGGCGCGCATATCGAGAGCCGGTTGGTTTTCTCGGTTGCAGTCATGGCTTACTCAAAAAGGATGTTTTAGTGATGAAATCTCGTCTGCTTGTTGCTGCATTCGGTTTGTCTGTTCTTTTAACTGGCAATATTGCCACTGCACAGATGCAAAGTGATATCGCGACAGTCGGTAGCAGCTTGCAAAAAATCGACGTTAAAACCGGGACCGGACAAGAAATTGCAGCAGGAAATAATGCCCTGGTACATTACACCGGCTGGCTGCATGATCCTCTCGCTGCGAAAGAACATGGAACCCAGTTTGACAGTTCTTCCGGCAGACCACCGTTCAGTTTTACAGTCGGTGCCGGCAAGGTCATTAAAGGCTGGGATCAGGGAGTTGTCGGCATGAAAGTCGGCGGCAAACGTACCTTGATTATTCCGCCGGAACTGGCGTATGGCGCGCGCGGTGCTGGTGGCGTCATACCGCCGAATGCGACCCTGATTTTTGATGTGGAATTAGTCGGAATAAGGTAAAAAAGCCAGCTCTTCTGGCGCTTATCCTGGCTGAACGAGTTTATTCCCGGTCACTGGTTTGTCGGGGTTCCGACTGTGGTGGATCGAATGTATACACCGCATAAAAAAAACAAGAAACCACCAGCACGGTGGCCAGCGTACCTATAAAAAACAAGGGTTCTAAACCCTGGGGGAAAACAAACTGGTACCAGTTAACCAGGCCAGACAATACCATCGCGACGAACGACAAATTCATTAGCAAACGCGACCGACGCAAAGTCGCCACCGCAAATAACAGCATCACCAATAAAGATAATGAAAAGCTGATCATTCCCGCCACAATCTGACCTTTTGTTTTTTATATTATTAGCAAAATAACATAATGGTTTTGTCTCAGCCAAAGTTTTACATCTTTTTTCAATTTCCTTACAGCAGGATCATCGATGGCTTATTTGCTCGCACTTGATCAGGGAACTTCCAGTTCACGCAGTATTATTTTCGATGAACAGGGTCAGATAGTTGCCTCGGCACAGCAAGAATTCCGTCAGATATTTCCGCAGCCGGGTTGGGTCGAACATGATGCCAATGAAATCTGGCAAAGTCAGTTTTTCACCTGCCAGCAAGCCATGCGCAATGCACGTCTGCAGGCAAATGACATCGCTGCCATCGGCATCACGAATCAGCGTGAAACCACGGTGTTATGGGATAGAAAAACCGGTCAGCCTTTATACAACGCGATTGTCTGGCAAGACCGCCGCACTGCAGCGTATTGTGAAGAACTGCGCGCACAAGGTTATGCTGAAAAAATTCAGGCAAAAACCGGGCTGATACTCGATCCGTATTTTTCGGCAAGCAAACTTAAATGGCTGCTCGATCACATTCCCGGCGCGCGGCAGCGGGCGGCACGCGGCGAGCTGGCATTCGGCACCATAGATACCTGGCTGGCGTGGCAGCTCAGCGAAGGCAAGCTGCATGTGACCGATATCACGAATGCCTCACGCACCATGCTGCTGAATATTCATCAGGGACAATGGGATCAGGAATTACTTGATCTGTTTGATATTCCGGCTGCGGTGTTACCCGAAGTGTCGCCATCGAGCCATCTATTTGGTACTTGCAGTTTGCTCGGCAGCGCCATCCCCATCGCCGGTATTGCTGGTGATCAGCAAGCAGCGCTGTTCGGGCAGGCGTGTTTTACACCCGGCATGGCAAAGAATACCTATGGCACCGGTTGTTTCATGCTGATGCACACCGGCCCGCAAGTTGCGACATCGCACAATGGTTTAATCAGCACGAGTGCTTGTCAGACGGGCGTCACCAGCCAATATGCGCTTGAAGGCAGCGTATTTATTGGGGGAGCCGTTGTGCAATGGCTACGCGATGGGCTGCAGGCGATACAACATTCCACCGACGTTGAACAACTGGCCAGCAGCGTGCCGGATTCCGGCGGCGTGGTCTTTGTACCTTCGTTCACCGGCCTTGGCGCACCGTACTGGGTGGCCGATGCCAAAGCAGCGATTGTCGGCCTGAGCCGTGGCAGCACAGTCGCCCATATTGCCCGCGCAGCACTTGAATCCATTGCGTTTCAAAGCACCGCCGTGTTGCTGGCGATGGTGAAGGATGCGGTATCCCCGATCACAGAATTGCGCGTCGATGGCGGTGCGGCAGCCAACAATCTGTTGCTGCAATTTCAGGCAAATTTACTCGGCATTCCCGTCATCCGGCCAAAAGTAACGGAAACCACGGCTCTGGGCGCAGCTTATCTGGCCGGGCTCGGTGTCGGTATTTTTGCGAATCAGGATGAATGCGCGGCAACCTGGAGAATGGACAGACAATTTATCCCGACCATGAGCCGCGCGCAGGCACAAGCGCTGATGGCTGAATGGGAAACGGCGGTAAACCGGGTGCGCTGAACATTAACGCACAAGGCAGTCAGCCAGCGATAAGGTCACCATGAACACGGTTTATGGATAAAATGCAGGCTGGTTCGTGACCGGCAATGACGATGAACGAACCGAAACTGCCTTCGTTTTGCGAAATGCAGCGAAGCTTCACCTGCGATTGACGCGGCATTTGATGCTCAGCGTTTTATATTTTTCTGTACTTTTTACTGCTCTCCACTCATGAAACTCAAGTGCGCTCTGGTTCTGGCAATGCAATTATTCAGCGTCACAGTCTTTGCTGCTGATACCACGCCATCAGCGCCACCAGCACCAACCTCACCAACGTCACAATCAATCGCCCCATCCGTCTCGCAATCGGTGTTCGTCGTCGCGCCGGAAGATTTACCAAAACAAACGACCGGCGTCGTCATCGACACACCGAAAATGCCTGAACCGGAAAAGAAAAAAGAATCCGCCCCTATCACTGCTGCGCAAGTCTGGTCTGGCCCGGTGCCGCTGTCGGGTGGTTTGTTTTTTCTGGTCGCATCAATGCCCGTCTTAGCTTCGCTCTATTTTGCGTATCAATTGTATCTGTTCATCGTTGCCCGTCGCCGTCGCTTATCTATCCGGCATAGCAAAGAAAACTGAGCCCGCCGTTGGCGAAACACTGCTACCGCTGTTCGTTTTTCACCAAAACTTCATCTGTTTGTCACCAGCCTGTCACCTGCCCGGCCTACAGTCTCCATTATCAATAACGATAATCGGAGAACAATATGTCCAGCAAAGCACTGATCGCCAGCGCGGTGTTTAACTCGACGACCCAGGGTCGTAAAGGCGTCGCTGACAAACTGTTCGCGCACTGGTTCAGCCGCCTTGTCCATGCGCAGATCTGGGAAGACCCGCAAGCCGATCTGCATGCGCTGCAATTACGTCCCGGTGCCAACATCGTCACTATTTCCTCCGGCGGTTGCAATGCGCTGGCGTATTTATCCGCCGAACCGGCAGCTGTGCACGCAGTTGATCTGAACGCCGCCCATCTGGCGATGCTCAACATCAAACAGACCGCGATCAAACATCTGCCCGATTATGATGCCGTGCTGGCATATCTCGGTGACGCGAATCATGCGGATAATCTGAAACGGTATAAACGTCATATCCGCCAGCATTTATCCGAAGATGCGAGTAGCTTCTGGGAAAGCCGCACGATCACAGGCAAACCACGTTATCACTACTTTACCGATCAGGCATATCAACACGGTTTGCTTGGCCGCTTCATCAGCTTCGCCCACGGCTTTGTCAGATTGATGGGTGGCGACATGAGCAAAATGCTCGAAGCCCGCAGCGTGCAGGAACAACGCGATATATTCGACCATTACATTGCCCCGGTATTTGATACAGGCTTGTTCAAACTGCTGGCCCAACAGCCGCTGGCGCTGTATAGCATTGGTGTACCACTCTCGCAGTTCGCGGCGTTGAAAAAAGATGCCGGAGAAGGATTACATGTCTTGTTCAAAGAAAGAATGCGGCATTTATCCTGCGATTTTCCACTGGACCAGAATTGTTTCGCGCAACAGGCATTTGGCCGGCGTTATGATATACGGCGTCAGACTGCCTTGCCCATGTATCTTCAACAGGCCCATTTTTTCAGCCTGCGCCGCAATATCGACCGCCTGCATGCGCATCATCTGACGATGACCGATTTCCTGCGTACCCAGCCACGTGCTTCGATGGATGCCTATGTTTTCCTCGATGCACAAGATTGGATGGATCAATCACAACTCACCAGCCTGTGGGAAGAAGTCAACCGCACTGCTGCCCCCGGTGCCAGAGTCGTGTTCCGTACCGCTGGTCAATCGTCGCCATTGGAAGCAGCATTACCAAGCACATTGTTATCCACATGGCATACCGATACCGGACATAACCGTGCGTTGCACGCGCTTGACCGTTCGGCCATTTACGGCGGCATGCACCTCTATCAAAAAACCTGAGTCTTTTCCTGATTTGAATACTTCCATCCCACCGCGTCTGGTGGCTGATGCCCTCTGGTTGCTGACCGCACGTTCGCGCGGTGGCAATCACTGGGTCAGTAATGCCCATTGCCAGATCCAGACCATAGAATTTGATGGACACAGCCATCCCGTCAGCTTGCTTGAACACAGCGATTGGCAAGAATGCGCCGCGTCCAGCCCGCGTTCGGCTTGGCTGCGAGCACATCGTCAACGTCTGAAGCAATCGACGTCAGCCACCGCCCGCATAGCTGATGCCCTGTCTTGTCTGGTCTATGGGCCGTTATCGGCACTCATGCACGCCGGCAAGCTGGATCAGGCTGCCTTGGTCGCCAATTACCTGCTGCCGACCAGCCTTTATCCGGCCTGGGGTGCAGACGATATCCGGCTGATGACAGAACGATTGCACACAGCACATCCGCAACGTCCGCTGATGATGCAACATCTCAGCTCTGAAGTTTGTCCGCAACTGATGCAACATCTGTGTAATCTGGGTTGGAAAATGATACCGACACGTCACATCTTTCTGTCTGACCCACAGCAAACCCATCAAACCAGTTTCTGGTCTGACACTGATGTCGAGATTGTCCATCAGGATCAGCTCAACAATAGCGATCTGCATGCATTACATGCGCTATATCAACTGCATAAGCGATCTAACGTCGGGCAAACAAACCATCTGCAGACAGATTTCAGTCTGACATTTTTTGAATTATGTCTGGAAACCGGCTTTGTCGAACTAACTGGCCTGCGCTGGCAAGGACACTGGGTCGGCATCCTGGGAACTTATACACAAACAGACAGCGACTGGCTAACTGCCCCGTTGATGGCGTGGGATCACAACTTGCCTATGTCAGTAAAACCGGAACACCTCCTGCATGACTTATTCATCCGGGAAGCACGGCAAAAACAATTGCGCCTGCACTGGGGTACTGAGCAGAAAATCGCTCCCGACCACAGTCATAGTGCGATTGAATATACCGCCATTTACGATCAACACTTGCCAGCTACTCAGAAAATCGCCAACCGGTGGTTCTCTGCGCTGTTTCAGCAATGTGTTTATCGTCCTTCATAATCAATCGGTATCAATCTGCATCAATCAACAGCACGACATCGCCGTTTTACTGAATACCGGAATAAAAATAAAGACAACAGTTGCAAGCATTCAAGCTCAACGCTGAGCCTATAAAACCGCAACAAGTGCAAAAATCAACACAGAATCAGAGTTAAAACCCTGTGGATAAGGCTTTGCATATCCACAGTATCGTTTGGGGAAAACCGTCAGACTTTCCCCCAGGTTTTTATTTATCCCAAAACTGTCATCAAACGATACAAGGCTTATCAGAACAGATATACAGTCACTAAGTCTTTGTTTATGTGAATAAATAAGGACTTATCCACAAAATATCGCGCCGTTAACTATTACTACTATGTATATATAAACTAAGTTATATAAGTAAACCGGTTTTGAATATTTTTCAAAGTTTCAGCTCATCGCAAACCACAAACAGATTTAAATTTAAAAATTTTTAAATCTGATCCTGTTTCAACTCAATTTAAAAATAGATCAGCAATCCATGTAGAAAGAACGCCTGATTTTTTTTAAACGTCGAAAAAATGAATAACACCATGTTGAAAAGCCAGTTTTTTTACCCACAAAAGCCGTATGCCAGTGGAAAACAAGTTTATTGCTGACCATTTTTTTATCAAAACAGCCGCAAAAAGACAGAAAAGCCACGTTTTTTGAAAATATTTTTGTGGATAAGCTCACTGATATCCACTGCATACATTGTGCGTAAACAAGTAAATGCTGGCCGGATACTTTTCTATCCAAATTTTGTCCTGTGGATATACAGACTTTTTGCACCGCCTTATCAATTGCTTAAATAATTGATTCTGTGGACGTTTACTGACTTATCCACAGCACATGAATGGCGTTAACAACTACTACTATTTATATATAAAGTTATTATCTTTAAAGGTATCCACAGGCAAAAAAAGCTAAATCCCCACAAGCAAAAATTTCCTTTAGAATCCGTTACTTAGAAATCCAGCACCGCATTCCTACAGGTGCTTCGTTTTTTTTTCTGGGGATATTGATGAAACTTTGGCATACCTTGTCGCTTAGCCTGTCACTCAGTCTTTTTGTGGCAACAGCTCACGCTGCTGCACCGACCGATGCGTCCATCAGAGAGCTATTGCAGGCAACGCAGAGCAAAGAATTGCTGCAATCGGTTCAATCGCAAATTGATAATATGACCGCCGGCATCATGCGTGACGCTGCCAGCAGTACGAAAATCGATGAAGAAAAGCAAAAAGCGCTGGATAAATTCCGCGAAAAGATGATTGCGATTCAAAAAGAAGAACTTTCCTGGGAAAAAATGGAACCGATGCTGATCAGCATCTATGCCAGCTCGCTGACGCAGGAAGACGTTGATGGCATTACTGCATTTTATAAATCGCCTGCTGGCAAAGCCTATGTGCAAAAAATTCCGGCAATCATGCAGCAAACCATGATGCAAATGCAGGCAAAATTAAAGCCTATGGCTGAAAAAGTGAAACAGGCTCAAAAAGAATTAAACGAAGAATTTGCGAATATCGATAAAAAGAAAAAATCATTAAAGTGATTTATCTTCATTTAAAATTATTTTAATTTTCATTAAATATCGTTAATTTTTTTGTTAATTCATTTTTCTGCTGATGCCAAAAAAATCTTCATCAGAAAAAAATGCCTGATTTGTTCCAGTTTTTCATGCATTTCGGGGGAGTATCATTAATTTCGGCCCTAATCTCAGCGTCAATACTGGGCTTTAAAATATACTCCCCCCAGTATTTTTTATCGCTGAAAGCCGGTTCTGGCCGTTGGAATACGCTTATTTCGCTGACAATTTATGTATTTACGATCTCTCGATGCTGCCGACGCGACACATATTGCAGGCCTCTGGCTGACGGGAGCAGCAGAAAGTGGAAAAACAGAAGCCGCTTACTTACCGCAAGTATCTCAGCAAGCCTATGCGGCGACGCTCGCGGTCGATCTGGCCTCTGAGGCTTGTATAGGCTGGGGGATCTTTGATGCCGCCACAGCAAGCTTACTGGCCTATCTGACGGCAAAAATCGCCACCCCCGAAGCTGAATTTAAGCAAGTTCCGTATTTATACCTGTTGGATCTGGATGTGCATCCGCAACAGCGGCGGCGCGGATTTGGCGCAAAACTGATTGCCGCTGCCAGAGCGTATGCAGAGACGCAGAAACTTGGCAGCATCGAAGTCAACTGGCTCAGCGAAGACGCGCAGGCATCTGCGTTCTGGCTTAGCCAGGGATTTGGACAATTTCTGGTACGTGGACGCTATCGCTTGTCCTGAGACTGCCAGCACCGCTCAAAACGTCACTGGCCGCGTATTTGCAAAGCAAAAAGCAAAGCACTGAACAACATCCTAAGCAAATGCAGCTCAAAAAAAAAGCCCGCACATCAGCGGGCTTTTTGCAAATGATGATCAGGCCGCAATCAGCTCGCCATCGCCATCAGGCTGGCATTACCGCCAGCTGCTGTCGTGTTGACGCATAAAGCCCGTTCCGCGACCAAACGCCAGAGTGGAATCTCAGCGGCATGCGTTGTCTCGATCACGGATGCAATCGCCCCATCAAGCGCCGCAAAGACGGGTTTGTAAATATTCAGCAAGCTGCTTTCGACCAATGCAATCTGTGCGCCGCAATCCTGCACTTCCGCACTGATGATCTGCTGCCGCAGTTCTGCCGGAAAACTGGCTGGCAACAGCATCAATGCCTGTTGTGGCAGAACCGCTGTGTTACCGGTTGCCAGTGTCGCTGCAAGCTGATTCAACAGGCACGGCAGGCTGCTGGCCGCACAATAGATACGACCACGCGGTACAAAAGATAAAGTATTGCGTTCGCCTGTTGGACCAGGCAGCACTTGCGTGATCTTATATGGCGTCTGGTGGCTGTATTGTTCGCCGAGATTGCCCAGTTCCTGCATGTGCTGGGTTTTCGCCCACACGAGTAAGGTGCTCAGCGCGGCAGGTTCTTGTCGCTCATAGACGGTGTGGCCGCCAAGGCTGATATCCGGTGTGCGTTGCAGACGTTTCAGATAAAGCGGACCACCGGCTTTCGGGCCTGTGCCGGATTTACCTTCACCTCCAAATGGTTGCACGCCGACAACTGCGCCGACGATATTACGATTCACATAAATATTGCCGACATGAGCACGGCTGGTGATGAAATTAATTGTTTCATCAATCCGTGAATGCACACCCAGCGTCAGGCCGAAGCCTGTGCCATTGATCTGATCAATCAGTTCGGACAATTGATCGCGGCGGAAGCGCAGGATATGCAGTACCGGGCCGAATACTTCTTTTTGCAGTTCGGCCAGATTGCTGATTTCTATAACCGTCGGTGCGATAAAGGTGCCTTGCTGGCAGCTTTCTGGCAGTGTCAGGCTGAATACCGATTTGCCCTGGCCACGCATCGCATCGATGTGCCGTTGTAAATTGTTTTGCGCTTCTGCATCGATGACGGGGCCGATATCGGTTGCCAGGCGATCGGTCTGACCTATACGTAACTCCTGCATCGCACCGTGCAGCATTTCTATCGTTTTGTCAGCGATATCTTCTTGCAGACACAAAATACGCAGTGCTGAGCAACGCTGACCTGCACTGTCAAAGGCAGAGGTCAAGACATCGTTGACGACTTGCTCAGGCAGAGCGCTGCTATCAACGATCATCGCATTTTGGCCGCCGGTCTCTGCGATCAGCGGTATATCGATGCCTTCAGCGACCGCGCGTTTGCTGAGAGTGCGGTTGATGATCTGTGCGACTTCGGTTGAACCTGTAAAAATAACACCTTTGACGCGGGCATCTGCAACCAGTTGCGCACCGACGATTTCGCCGGTCCCAGGCAAAAATTGTAATGCAGCACGCGGGATGCCTGCTTCGTGCAACAGCTGTATCGCGCGATACGCAATCAATGGCGTCTGTTCTGCAGGCTTCGCCAACACCACATTACCTGCCGCCAGAGCTGCGCTGACTTCACCGATAAAAATCGCCAACGGAAAATTCCATGGGCTGATACAAACTACCGGACCGAGCGCTTTGGTATCGGCGTGTGATTCGACCTGCGCTGCGTAATAGCGTAAAAAGTCGACCGCTTCACGCACTTCTGCAATCGCATTCGGCAGCGATTTTCCCGCTTCGCGTATAGCGAGTGCCATGAATTCAGGAGTATTTTCTTCCAGTAAATCAGCGGCTTTTTTCAGGCTGGCCGCACGGATCGATGGGGCGGTTGTTTGCCATTCCAGTGCGTAGTGTTCTGCTGTGTACAAGGCTTGTTGCACGTCTTGCGTATTGGCTTCAATCACCGCACCTACGTTATCAGACAGACAGGCCGGGTTGCGTACATCGCGCTGTTCGATGGCGCTGCTGTCATTCGCTAATAATGGCGTGGCAACGATGAACTGGCTGGCGGCGCTATTGAATTCTTTTGATATTTCCTGCAGCGTGATTTCATTAGAAAAATCCAGCCCGGCAGAATTCTGTCGTTCATGACCAAACAATTCGCGCGGTAAGGCGATGCCTGCATGTGGCTTGCCACCGAGTTCGCGTGCAATGGCAATCGGATCTGCGATCAGTGACTCAATCGACACGCTTTCATCGACGATCTGATTCACAAACGACGAGTTGGCGCCGTTTTCCAGCAAGCGACGCACCAGGTAGGCGAGCAAAGTCTGATGCGAACCAACCGGTGCATAGATACGGCAAGGCTTATTCAGTTTATCTTTACCGACAACCTGATCGTATAAAGTTTCGCCCATACCGTGCAGACACTGGAACTCGTAATCCGTCACACCTGCTTCTTTTGCCCAGGTATAAATCGTCGCCAGCGTCAGCGCATTGTGCGTGGCGAACTGTGGATAAATCACATCGGTCGCCGCCAGCAAACGTTGCGCACAGGTCAGATACGATAAGTCGGTATACACCTTACGTGTATAGACAGGAAAATCACACATGCCATCGACTTGCGCACGTTTGATTTCCGCATCCCAGTAAGCGCCTTTCACCAGACGCACCATGAATTTGCTGCCGCTGCGGCGCGCCAGATCAATCAGGTAATCAATCGCATACGGGCAACGCTTTTGATAGCCCTGAACCACGTAGCCTATGCCTTCAAAGCCTTTCAGGTCGGGATCGAACGCCAGTGCTTCCATCAGATCCAGCGATAATTCCAGCCTGTCGGTTTCTTCTGCGTCAATGTTCAGGCCGATGTTGTAGTGCTTTGCCAGCATCAATAAATTTTTCAGCAGCGGCAATAATTCCGTCATCGTGCGCTCGCGTTGTGCACGTGAGTAACGCGGATGCAAGGCCGACAATTTCACCGAAATACCCGGACCATCTTTGATGCCGCGACCATTTGAGGCTTTACCGATCGCGTGGATCGCGGTTTCGTAAGACTGATAATAATAGGCTGCATCTTTGGCGGTCAGTGCTGCTTCACCCAGCATGTCATACGAATAGCGGTAACCGCGTTTTTCATTTTCCTGACTGTTTTTCAGCGCTTCTTCTATGGTTTGCCCGGTGACGAACTGATTGCCGAGCATACGCATGGCGAGATCCACACCTTTACGGATCAAAGGTTCGCCGCCTTTGGCGATCAGGCGCGTCAACGCAGCCCCCAGGCCTTGTTCGCTATTGGTTGCCACCAGCTTGCCTGTCACCAGCAAACCCCAGGTGGCAGCATTAACGAACATCGACGGAGACTCGCCCAGATGTTTTGCCCAGTCGCCTTTGCTGATTTTGTCCGCGATCAGGCGATCTGCGGTCTGATGGTCAGGAATACGCAACAGCGCTTCGGCCAGACACATCAGTGCGACACCTTCTTCGGACGACAAAGAAAATTCATGCATCAGCGCATCGACACCGGATGCACGCGTGCGTTGCTGACGTACTGAGCTGACTAATTTTTGCGCAAGTTCTGCAACATTATTTTGTAACGAGGGGTAAGAATTAACTTGTGACAGCAGATACTGCACAGCCTCGGTTTCATTGCGACGGTAAGCGTTGGTAATTGCATTTCTGAGTGGGCTGATATTCACTAACAGCTCGGCATGCAGTGCCGCAAACGGGGATGTAGATGTAGTCACAGAGGTCGCAGTCATATAGAAATAATAAAAACAAATATGATTTCATTGTATCGACGCTGCTCAATGATTAATTCTGGAAAATAGAACTCATATCGAAATTTTCTTTTTTGTGAGAAAATAATCCCGAATATTATTAATCACCACTCTGATCAATTTTTGACTTCTTATGCTAGACAAAATCAGTAAAAGAATTCTGGCCGAATTACAAAACGATGGCCGTATCAGTAATGTAGAACTGGCGACACGGGTTAACCTATCCCCGGCAGCCTGCTTGGAACGCGTGCGTAAATTGCAGGAGTCCGGCTACATTCTTGGTTACACAGCACAACTCAATCCGCATCTGCTGGATGTGGCTTTGCTGGTGTTCATCGAAGTTGTGCTCGACAGAACCACTCCCGATGTATTTGATGCGTTCCGCCGCGGCGTGCAGGCCATTCCCGAAGTACTGGAATGCCACATGGTTGCCGGTGGTTTTGATTACCTGGTCAAAGCCCGTGTGAAAGACATGAACGCCTACCGCGACTTTCTCGGTAAATCATTGCTGCAATTAAATGGTGTACGCGAAACGCATACCTATGCGGTGATGGAAGAAGTTAAAAATACCAGTTGTCTGCCGATCAAATAAGTGGCTTGCTGTTGCCGGTATCATGCCGGTAATGGGTTCACTACGATAAGTGGATAACCCGCCACATACAAACGCTGTAAAAAATATTGGCCACCTGACGCAGGTGGCCAATTTTCATGCTGCGTTGTTATTGCTGGTTAAGTTCCTCAAGCACTGCAAGCAATTCCGTCAGACGCGCGTTCAGCGCTGCCTGACTGCTCGCTTTCAGCGGTGCCAGTATCCGTCTTTCATTTTCCACATGCGCTGCGACAGCGCGATCGATCAGCTTCAGGCCACTGGCAGATAATTGCACCAGCATACTGCGTGCATCAGCCGGGTTTGGCAGACGCTTGATCAGTGCGCGGTTCTCCAGACTTTGCAGGCGGTGCGTCATCGTACCGGAGGTAATCATCATGCTGGAAAATAAGGCTGTCGGCGTCAGGCGAAATGGCTTACCTGAACGCCGTAGTGTCGCCAGCACATCAAATTCCCAGGCGCTGAGGTTAAACTCTGCAAATGTAGCGTCCAGCTGCGGTCGTAACAGCGCTGTACAACGCCCGAGTCTCCCAATAATTGCCATGGGGCTGACATCCAGATCAGGTCTTTCATTGCGCCATTGTTCCAATACTGCATCAACGGCATCTGATTGAATTTGAGTCATTCTAGTTCCTTCATTTATCTTGATATCAAGATTATATATCTTCTCTTTGTCTTCTTTGTGATAAGATTATTTATCTTGAATTGAAGATAAATAATGAAAAAATTTTCCGCAAACTCTGTCGCTTGTGGCGACATTTTAATTACGGCGCTCGCGCCGGTTATCTGGGGTAGCACGTACATCGTCACTACGCAATTTTTACCGCCAGATCGCCCATTTACAGCAGCGTTGATACGGGTGCTACCCGCGGGTATTTTGCTGTTGTTGATGACGCGTTGTCTTCCGCAATTTTCTGCCTGGCCACGATTACTGTTACTGGCCGCACTGAATATAGGATTTTTCCAGGCTTTATTATTTGTCGCTGCATACCGCTTACCCGGTGGTTTAGCAGCCGTGGTCGGTGCCTTGCAACCTTTACTGATGATCGTTCTGGTATGGGTTTTTGATCAGCGTAAGCCGGGTATGCCAGTGATTTTCGCCGCGATCACCGGCGTTCTCGGCATGGCTGCATTATTACTGGGGCCAGGCTCTGTTTGGGATCCGGTTGGCATTGCAGCGGCACTCTCAGGAACGGCCTGTATGGCAGTGGGAACTTATTTATCGCGGCGGTGGAACATTGCCTTACCAGTGCTGGCATTCACCGGATGGCAATTGCTTCTGGGTGGCTTAATATTGCTGCCACTTGCCTGTTTGTTTGATCCGCCATTACCGGTACTGACGCCGGTGAATATCGCCGGCTATGCCTATCTGTGTGTGATCGGTGCCTTGTTCGCGTATGTGCTGTGGTTCCGCGGTGTTGCACGACTACCGGCAGTGGCCATATCGTCGCTGGGACTGTTTAGTCCTTTGACTGCAGTATTGTTGGGGTGGATTTTTCTCGGGCAAACAATACGCGGGTTATCGTTGGCTGGATTATTGATGGTGCTGTTAAGCATCCTTGCAGTGCAATGGCTGAGTAAACCTGCAGCGCCGAAAAAATAGTGACAAGCGTCGTCTGTTCGACTTAACCTGCAAATGGTGTGATGACTGAATCTATGCAAGATGAATTCGTCATTAACCGAAAGAACGCATTTCACCGCGACAGTTGAAATGAGTTTTGCCTGTCACTTTTCTGCTTTGATACTGTTCAGTAGTTGTGCGCTGCTGACGCCTTGTTGTTGCAGCAGCGATTCGAGTGCTGGCAGCAAGGGCCCCAGCGTTTCACTCAGAATATTGTGCACCGTATCGACGATTACCTGAGTGCTGCGCTCGATTTCTATATTCAGTGCAGCACCTACTTTTTTCTCTGCAAATACTGTCATGCGCAATGTTTCCGGGATTAGCCAAACTTCAAACCAGGCTTCATCTCGGTTGACCTCAGCAATCGTCAGACTGGCACCGTTGATGGCGATGTAGCCTTTAGCGAAGATGTAACGTAACCAGACTGGCGGAACCTCGATACGGATCACGTAGTTATTTTCCAGTTCACGGATCTGGGCTACGTGCGCTGTGAAATCGACGTGCCCGGATAAAGGATGTCCACCGATTTCAGCGCCGTCTCTGGCAGCACGTTCAACGTTGACGCGGCTATTTTCAGCATAACTGCCGAGAGTGGTGATCGTGAGACTTTGTTGCATCACATCGAAGTCTGCTGCACGCTCACCGTGCAATTGCGTGACGGTCAGGCAAACACCATCAACGGCAACGCTGGCACCGATTTCCAGTGCGTTCGCAAAGCCATCGGGAAATTCAATCTGAAATGTGCGTAAGCCCGGTTTGTCGCTGATGTTGGCGATGCGGGCGATACCTTGTACTATGCCTGTGAACATGATGATAACAATGGAAAGTAAATGGAAAATTGGCGAGCAGCCGTGATTGTAAGGCGAATTGCAAATACAAATGCAGCTACACGGATAGTCGGTTATTTGATCCGCTAGTTCATTCGTTGGTTCAAGTGCCGGTCAGAACCTGCACCTGTGACGGAGATACCGCCGCTAGCGGTAATTCGACCATGAAACTGGTCCCAGCACCCAGCGTACTGACGCAACGGACGCAGCCATCTTGTGCTTCGCTGAGTTTTTTAACGATGGATAAACCCAGCCCGCTGGAATGTTCGCCAGCCGTTGGTGTCGGCGATAATTTTGAAAACTTCGTGAACAAATGTTGCTGATCTTCACCGGATAAACCCGGCCCCTCATCGCGCACTTCGAACCGGCCCATGCCAGTGTGCTGACTGATTGTCAGCCAGATTGTTTTTTCTGCCGGAGAAAATTTGATCGCGTTTGAAAGCAGGTTATCGAAAATACGTATGCAGGCATTCAGATCAGCGGTAACAAAAACACTGCTGTCGATATCCACAACTGTATGCAGTTTTTTCGCTTTCAGTGCCGATTCATATTGCTGAATGATATCTCTTAATAACTGACCGAAATCGACGGTTTGTGCCGACAGATGAAAGTGTCCTGATTCCAGCGCATTCACATCCAGCAGATTGGTGACGATATGCATCATCCGCTGACCGCTGTTACTGATGCGTTCAAGATACTGATGCTGCTGTTCTTCGGAAATCTGATGGCGCATCTTACGCAGCAGATCACTCATGCCAATAATGCTGGTTAATGGGTTTTTGAGATCATGTGCCGCAATCCCGAGTATGTCGTCTTTCTCTTTATCCAGCAGTTTCATGCGTTGAACTGCATCATCCAGTTCAGCGGTTCTCAATTGCACTTTGGCTTCCAGCTCATACTCAGCCTGCTGCGAAATTTTCAGCAACTGCCGCTGTATATCGACGCTTTCTTTTTTAATCAGACTGATTCTGTAAGCCTGTGCTAATGCCAGCAAGATGGCTTCCATTGCAGAGCCGATCTGGAAACCGTAATCCGTGATCCAGCTGGATTCCAGAATACCGAGATTGCGTAAAGGCAGGAGAAAAATACTGACGACCCAGGAAACAGACGCAACACAAACGATATACCCCGGCAGGTACCCACGCAGACCTGCCATAAAACAGATCGGTAAAAAAAAGATGACCTGAACCAATCCGACCAATTGCACAAACTCAGCAATGGTCGTGTTGTATCCAGCCAGAATAAGGGCAATAAAAATCATCACCATGACCTGCATGATTTTGAATGCCTTGTAGAAAAATGGCATCGTTTCTTTGAGCCGCAGAAAACTGCTGATAAATAACGAGGAGACGAGAATAATTAATTGCGGTAACAGTGCCGGCATGATGTCGACCAGCCAAGGCCAGTCGGGGGCGATAAACATGCCTATGTGGCCGTTGATACTCATACCGGCAGCCAAGGTCCCGAATGACAGCAGCAGGTAATAGAACATGGAAATATCGCGATAAGTGATCAGCAATATCGCGTTGTAGATAATCATGGCCAGCATCACACCGTAATAAATACCCATCAGGCTAGCGATGTAGTCAGAGGTCTCTGTGAATTTATTCGGTGTCCACAATACTGCGCGGAAAAAGACGGAGCTGGTGCTTTGTATCCGTAAATACACTGTCGTCGTTTCTGTATCCTGCAGATAAAGTTTAAAAATGGGATAGTGGTGCCGGATTTCCTGCTGCGAGAAAGCAATGTGATCGCCCGCCCGTTGAATTTCCATGCTGCCGTCTTTGCCGCGGCGATACATGCGGATATCGTCAAGCATAATGGGCATCATTTCCAGTAACCACATCTTATTGCTGTCGGCGCTGCTTCTTTGTAAATCCAGGCGTAGCCAGAATGCCGATTCGGAATAACCTGCGCTCAGATTTTTTGACAGTGGTTTGAATTGGCGCGCGATCTCCGGTGACAGAATATCCTGAATATCAAGCTTGCCAGTGGTGTCTTCAAATAATTGAAAATTATTATGGAGAGGTATTTTCTGTTCGCCTTTTTCGAGCAAAGTCACTGCCGCCTGCGCTGTTAATCCTTTGACTAAAAAAGATAACAGCAACAAGGCGAAAATAAAAAATCGGCGATAGCGGGCTGTATGCATCTTTCTGGGCGGGTAAGTCGCTATACGGAAACGAAGCGAAAAATCAACGCGGAATGTAAAAAACTGTTAAACAGATGAAGCAGCCTAACAAGTTTCAATCCGCTTAGCAATCAGAAAGAACAATAAGATACTTTTCAGTTATTCCGGTTTGTCCTGCTGCAATTCCGGGATCAGATTGGAATGCGTCATCGTGATCAGATTGTTTCTCAGCCATTGATGCGCGGGATTGCGGGCATCGCGTTCATGCCACAGCATATCGATATGTACCGCCGGGGTTTCAAACGGCAATTCTGTCCAGATCAGCGCGTCGGTCATGCCGGTGGCTGAAATCAGGTGTCTTGGCAAGACCGTCAGCAAGTCAGAATTCGCAACCACGCGGCCTGCTGTAAAAAACTGGTTGATGGTCAGCAAAATGCGTCGTTCACGGCCCATTTTGCTCAAAGTTTCATCAATTAATCCATGGGCCCGTCCTGAGAAACTCACCAGCAAGTGATTGGCACCGCAATAATCATCGACCGTCAGGGTTTTCCCTGCCAGTGGATGATTCTGCCGCATCACGCAGACATAGTGACCAGAATACAGCCGTTCATGGCGGATGGCGCTGTTACCAGCGGTCTGGCTTCCGGAAAGCTGAGCGACGACACCTGGAAAAAAACCGACCGCAATATCGATATCGCCATGTAGCAGCATAGGGCGGGGTTCGCGTGTTGTCAGCGGCATCATCCTGACGTTAATACCGGGAGCGTCATTCTGAATGGAGCGCACCAGTGTTGGCATCCACAGTGCTGCAGTGGCATCTGCCATTGCCATGCGAAACGTCAGCTGCGCCTGTGAGACATCAAAAACACCGGGCGCAATGGCTGATTCCAGGCTGGACAAGGCCTGCCGTATGGTCGGCCACAATGCCTCGGCGCGCGGAGTCGGCTTCACGCCGTATGCGGTGCGTATCAATAATTCATCGTTCAGTGAATGGCGCAGGCGTTTTAATGCATTTGACACGGCGGGCTGGGTCATTGCGAGTTTATCTGCTGCGCGCGTCAGGTTTTGCTCAATCATTACCGCATCAAACACCCGCAATAAATTCAGATCCAGTGTCAAAAAGTTCATGTTGTTTGCCTCCGTTAATATCGTTATCTGCAATTATTCACAAACAATATATTGATTATAGGAAATCGAAATTAGAATTATATGTTGCGATGCAATATGATCTGATTATTCCCAAATGTAAATAAAAGTAGAGATCATCATGACTTTCCTCAATATCGCTTTCCCTGCCACCAGTGCACTCCCTGTTGCCGAAGTTGCTATCAGCGCTTTGGTTGCCGCTGCCCGTCCTTTGATTGGCCTGAGCATCCTGACCACAATGTTATTGGTCTTTAAGCCATTGATTACAGGCATGTTGCGCGCATTGAAGCTGGCTGTATTCCCAAACAAAACACGCGAAGAAAAATCTGCCATGCGCAATTTGCGCAGCATGCTGGCCGTTCGCAATATCGCCAACGAACTCGACAGCACTTCGCCTAACATGGCCGCTGAGCTGCGCGCACTTGCGGCTCGCGGTTAATCAACAATTTTGCAATGCAACATAGCCCAGTGTACAGCGAGTTAACCATGTCTGCCTATACCCCAGCTTACCAGCGTACAACACCGCGTGAAGTCGCTGGTTCCAGAAGTCTGGCATCAATGCTGCCAAGTCTGCTGATGACAGGTTTGCTGACCTTGATCGTCACCGCCATCTTGCGTTTGTTGTGGGTTGGTCTGACTAACGACTTCTTCGCATCGTGGATGGAAGCGTGGCTGACGACTTGGCCTATCGCATTTCCACTGGCTTACATGGCGTTGCCTGTGATTCAGAAAATCTCACGCAGCCTGAGCAAACCTGCTGTGTTGAAGCGTCGTACACAGGGCATCACTATTGCAGCGATACAGCAAGTGTCTGATGAAGTCACCGTGCAGAATGGCTTAACAGTCAAAGCACCACAACTGCCGAAAATTGTACGTTAATTGCACGCTGACCGACCCGATTTGTCTCAAAAAAGCCGCTGATTCGTAGCGGCTTTTTTTACGTGCTCTGCTGCTGTCGGCGTGATTGTTAGCGTCAGTATTTTTGCTGCGCTGCTCAGGTCAAAACGGATAAACACTTATCACAGCTTGATTTGCATCGATATAAAAAAAGCGCGACATCGTCGCGCTTTTTTACCAGGCTGAATTCATTGCACTGAGAAACTTACATGCTCAGGCGGTTTTTCAACGCCACACGGGTTGCTTCCAGTTCTGCCGGCAGGCGATAAGCCAGTTTTTCAAACAACTCGGTATGCAAGACCAGCTCTTCTTCCCACGCAGCAACGTCGATTGATGTGATGGTGTGGAATTGTTCCTGAGTGAATTCCAGACCATCCCAGCTCAGATCATCGAATGTCGGTGTTACACCAAACACGTTTTCAATGCCGTTCGCCTTGCCTTCGATACGTTCCAGCATCCATTTCAGCACGCGCATATTGTCGCCGAAACCTGGCCAGACAAATTTGCCGTTTTCATCAGTACGGAACCAGTTCACGCAGTAGATCGATGGCAAAGTTGCGCCGATCGCGTCGATTTTCTTACCCATATCCAGCCAGTGCTGGAAATAGTCGCTCATGTTGTAACCCATGAATGGCAGCATCGCGAATGGATCACGGCGCACCACGCCTTGCTGACCAGCTGCAGCAGCGGTGGTTTCTGAACCCATGGTCGCGGCCATGTAAACGCCTTCGATCCAGTTACGTGCTTCCGTTACCAATGGCACTGTCGTTGAACGACGGCCACCAAAGATGAATGCAGAAATCGGCACACCAGCCGGATCATCCCATGCGGCATCAATCACAGGGTTTTGTGTTGCAGCGACAGTGAAGCGGGCATTTGGATGCGCTGCTTTACGGCCGGTTTCTTTGCCGATGGCTGGCGTCCAGTCTTTACCTTGCCAGTCGATCAGATGCGCTGGCGCTTCTTTCGTCATCCCTTCCCACCAGACATCGCCATCATCGGTCAGCGCGACGTTAGTGAAAATCGTGTTGGCTGTCAGCGATGCCATGCAATTTGAATTCGTTGCCGTGTTGGTGCCCGGTGCCACGCCGAAATAACCTGCTTCCGGGTTGATCGCATACAAGCGACCGTCTTTACCTGGTTTGATCCACGCAATATCGTCACCGATGGTTGTGACTTTCCAGCCCTTGATTGCCGGAATCAGCATCGCAAAATTCGTTTTACCGCAAGCTGACGGGAACGCCGCTGCCACATAATGTTTTTTACCTTCCGGTGATTCCACACCCAGAATCAGCATGTGTTCTGCCAGCCAGCCCTGATCACGACCCATCGTGGACGCGATACGCAGCGCAAAGCATTTTTTACCCAGCAGCGCATTGCCGCCGTAACCAGAACCAAACGACCAGATTTCGCGGCTTTCAGGGTAATGCACAATGTATTTCGTCGCATTGCATGGCCATGCCACGTCTTGCTGACCAGCGGCCAGCGGCGCGCCGACAGTGTGCACGCAAGGAACGAAATCGCCATCCGTACCCAGCACGTCATACACCGCTTTGCCCATACGCGTCATAATGCGCATGTTCACTGCCACATACGGCGAATCAGACAATTCAACGCCGATATGCGCGATTGGTGAACCCAGTGGACCCATAGAGAAAGGCACCACATACATCGTGCGGCCTTTCATGCAGCCATCAAACAGCGGTTTCAGCGTCGCGCGCATTTCTGCCGGTGCCATCCAGTTATTGGTCGGGCCTGCATCTTCTTTTTTCTCAGAACAGATAAAAGTGCGGTCTTCCACACGCGCCACATCAGTAGGATCAGAACACGCCAGATAGCTGTTCGGGCGTTTTGCATCATTCAGTTTTTTCATGGTGCCGCTGGCCACCATTTGCGCGCACAGGCGATCGTATTCTTCCTGTGTGCCGTCGCACCACACGACATTGTCTGGCTTCGTCAGCGCAGCAATATCAGCGATCCAGCTGATCAGCTTCTGATGTTTGACATACGCTGGTGCATTGATTGCCGCGATGTCATTAGTGGTTGTTTGACTCATACTGACTCCAATAAGATTGCAATAAAAAACCGGGGTAGCAGCGCGGCAGGGTCGTCATTAGAAAGTCAGGCGATGCGAGCACGAATGGGGAAATTCCCAGCTCCAGCAAGGCGAACACGATGGCGGCGGTTCTGTCGGATAATAGGCCACCGGGACGATGATCCCGATGCCAGCTTGCGTCGGCGCGGTAGGCGGACGGAAGAATCAAAAAGCTACGTAACCGGATATTCTACACGGACGCGCCCATTTGGGTGCAGTTCACATCAGATTTATTATCACAGTAGTACCGTTTTTGAAAGTGAAACTGTTTCAACAGTGGCGCTCTATAAGGAAAAAAAATCATGAAGATTGCCATCCTCGATGATTACCAGGATGTCGTGCGGCATTGCCAGTGCTTTGCCATGCTCAAAGACCATGACGTCAAAGTATTCAACAGCAGCGCCGTCGGCGTCGGCCAACTGGCGATACGCCTCGCCCCGTTTGATGCACTTGTGCTGATCCGCGAGCGCACCCGCTTTCCGCGCGCCCTGCTGCAACGCCTGCCGAATTTAAAACTCATCTCACAAACCGGCAAAGTCGCCGGACACATCGACCTCGCCGCCGCCAGAGAAAAAAACATCGCCATTGCCGAAGGCGTGGGCGACGCCACCGCCCCCGCCGAGCTGACCTGGGCACTGATCATGGCCGCCTCGCGCCGCCTCACGAATTACGCGTCTTTACTGCAACAGGGAACCTGGCAGGCATCCTCCGTCCAGCCCGCGCACAACCGCCTCGGCAGGGTCTTAAAGCAACGCCGCCTCGGCATCTGGGGTTATGGCAAAATCGGCAAACGCATCGCCAGTTACGCCACCGCGTTTGGCATGCAAGTCATCATCTGGGGCAGCGCAGCCAGCCGCGCCCAAGCAGTGCAGGATGGCTATCAGGCCGCCGCTTCGCGCGAGGCATTTTTTGCCGACAGCGACATCCTCACCCTGCACCTGCGCCTGAATGACGCCACGCGCGGCATCGTCCAGCCAGACGATCTGGCTCGCATGCAACCGGATGCCCTGTTTGTCAACACCAGCCGCGCCGAGCTGCTGGCACCGGACGCCCTCGTCCACGCGCTTGATGCCGGCCGACCCGGCTTTGCCGCCATCGACGTCTTTGAAACCGAACCCGTACCGCAAAACCACCCGCTGCTGCACCGTGAAAACGTCCTCGTGACACCGCACATCGGCTACGTCGAACAAGACAGCTACGAACTCTATTTCGCCGCCGCATTTCAAAACATCCTGAATTTCGCCGCCGGAACGCCGACCAATTTATTGTGGGAGTGAAGGTGGGGTGTGGATAAGGTTAGAGATATGCACAATCAGCGGCGGTGCGCGATGTGGCGACAGAACGTCTGATTTTTAACGAGCGTATGAAAAAACGTCTATCCAGTACACGCACACTTTTTCAGTCGATAAGCGGTCAGGCTGATAACGCAAACGTTCGCGCATCTGATCCAGCAAGCGCGGTTTTTGTGGGGTGATGTTTTTGTCGATTTGTTTATACTGTATTAATTATTAGTATAAACAAAAGTAGTCAATGTTCATGCGGTTTTCAAGAGGATTGCAACATGTTGACAGTTTGATCATTGACGGTTAATGTTGTAAAATGAGAATTAAAACACGTTAGGCGATTGGCCTGCTAATCTCCAGGATAGAAAATGAAATTCTCATACCAAGCTGAAAAGTTGTCGGTTGCTAGACGGAATCTTATGCTTCCGCATCCAACGGGAGAGGCAGCTTCAATCGCTGCCGCCTTCCACGAATGCCATAATGCCTTTCACAACATTGATCGTGAGGGCCTCGATGACAATTCCAGACAGTGGGTCGAAAAAATTGAAGGGTTAATGGGCACCAATGGGCTTCAAGATCCGAATGGTGTTGGCACTTGGCACATCAAAGCAGAGCAACTATCTGTTGATGAAAAGCGGGAGCTATCGAGTGCAGTTAATGAGTTGGCGCATTGGTTCGACCGCGCGTTTTGGCAAGATGTTTAATACCCAAGCTTACTGCCGAAGATCGCATAACCCTACAGTCAAGCGGATCGCCACAAGCTGCGCTTGTGGTTCCCTCAGCGCTTCGCGCTCCGGCGTCCGCTTACTTCCACGATGCTATTGGGGAGAATGTTTCGAGTTCAATAGCAAGTATAAGTACAACCAAAAGGAGAGTTCCAATGCCGATGATCAATTGCCCCGACTGCAATAAGGAAATGTCAGATGCCGCGCCGGCATGCCCGAGTTGTGGGCGCCCAAACTCGGTACCCACCGCAATGCCGACGGAACGTTCAGTAAGCATCCCTCTAGGCATCGGAATATTTCTGCTACCACTAATATTTGCTTGGTTCACCCTACGGAAAGGTTATTCCACTAAGGCGAAGGTGATTTCGTTTACTTGGCTTGCGGTGAGCTTGGCATTCTTCGCATTACAAGATGGCGGCAAGAATCCACCAACGCCAACTGTTTCGTCGCAAGCCTCAGTTGAGGCGGCAGCTCCTGCAGATACCGCACTACAGGTAGATATTCGTCAGATTCTTTCCGATTACGAAGGCAATGAGGTGGCCGCTGACAATCGCTATAAAGGAAATCAGGTGCAAGTCACCGGAATCGTCGGTGACATCAAGAAGGACGTCATGGATAACTTGTACGTTACGCTTGGAACTGGAAAGGAGTTTGAAATTCCCCAGATTCAGGCGTTCTTCGACGACTCAATGAATAGTCAGCTTGGCAGTCTCCGGAAAGGGCAGAAGCTCACAGTTGTCTGCACAATCAAAGGACTCATGATGAATGTCCTCGGAGAGGACTGTGTCATCAAATAGCATCTAACTAGTCGTTGAAGCGGACGGCTCTGACGGGCCGCCGCTTAACGCCAACGTTGAACCCCAATTCCCAACCTTCTTCCTACAACAACCATCGCATCAGCCTGAGTCTGGCATTATCCATTTGCCCTCGGTGATCGAATTCACTGCGTCCGACACCCTCAAAACACCAAAAATATACTCCCCTGAGTATGTTTACAAGCCCAATGTTTATGCTGAAATTTAGGGTGTTTTCTTAAAAACAGGGGGGAGTATGCAGAATTCTGGTTGTTTGCTTGTATTTTAGAGGCAGATGTACTCGCGTTTGCCGGATGCGCCTGTGCGTAAATCCGGCGTTATGCACAGGCGTATTTTCCAAGTTAAAACACGCTGGCTTATTTTGCTCATACGATAGACTCACACGAAGGTTTTTTTGCGATGAAACGATACTGTCCCTTTTTGTTGATGCTCTTCGTTGTCGTCGCCTGCGGCGCGAATGCTGGTTTGCCCGATCCGCGTCAGGCACCGGGCTCGGCGGCGAGCGTGTGGGAGCCGCCTTCTGGTTTGCAGCAAATCGCGATCTGGCCGAATGCTGCGCCGGATAGGTCAAAGCGGCCTCACATGCCTGAAACGGTTCAAATCAAACAGCCCCCCGAGGTGGCACCGGGGCGTGAATACACGCAGATTCTGGATGTGAGCACACCAACAATGACGATTTTCCCGCCCAAAGGTGTGAATACCGGCGCTGCGATGGTGGTGTTTCCGGGTGGCGGATTTCGCATCCTCGCAATCGATCTGGAAGGCACCGAGATCTGCGATTGGATCACGGCCAAGGGCGTGACATGTGTTTTGTTGAAATACCGCGTTCCTAAGGGCAACCACTACTGGGATAAAGACTGCAATTGCCACATCACACCCAAGGTTCCTTTGGCGCTGCAGGATGCGCAGAGAACGATCAGGCTGGTGCGCGCCAAGGCAAAGGAATTAGAGATCGAGCCTCACAAGATCGGCGTCATCGGTTTCTCTGCCGGTGGCTATCTCGTCGCGCAAACCAGCAACATCGTCAAGCCCAGCTACACGCCTGTGGATGCCGCCGATCAACTCAGCAGCCGGCCTGATTATGCGATTGCACTTTATCCGGGTCACCTCTGCCGCGCTGGTGCCACGTTCGACCCTTCGATCAAAGTCACCGCGCAAACGCCGACGACATTTTTACTGCAAGCGTGGGACGACCCTGTGGACAAGATTTGCAACAGCACGCTGTATGCGAAAGCACTGAACGAAGCGGGCGTTCCAACAGAAGTTCACCTGTTCGCCAAAGGCGGCCACGCTTTCGGCCTGCGACGCAATCCCCATCCCATTTCGTCATGGCCGACCCTGGTTGAACACTGGCTCAGAAGCATCCAGATACTCCCGCCATTGGCACCTGACCTGAACAGTGAACAATAGCGAAGCAATTGAGCTACATTCGGTGGTTTCAAGGCATTTGAAGAAAATTGTCTTTTTTAACATTCCGGGTTAAGCTTCACTTTCGTTAGATTAAATAGAAGTTGGGCATCAAGGTAACGTATCCGTGCGAATTCTGACCTACAAGCGAACACACACAGGCGACCCAGATAGTAGTGGGCACTTTGGCATCCATGGATGCATGGGTCAAGTTAGAGGCTACCATTTTGACGCGGTAATCGGAGTTGGTGGCATTGGTACAGACCCACGCGCAGATCGAATTGACCGAAAAATTAATTGGGTTGGCATCAATCCAAAACCGACAAAGAATCAAGTAAATGGTGCACCAGTTATTTCCTTTGAGTATTTCATTTTGCTTGAGCAAGATGGGCCGTTATTGCACGTCATCGCACCCAAATTAGCGCGCAGGATGTATGAAAATGGCGTCCGTATCTTAATAACTGGATATTCAGAGGAAGAAAAGGCCGAAGCCGTTTCCATAATAAACTGGGCTCGAAAAGCCAATCACAAACAAGTTGGCATCACGGCTATTCAGCCCTCGCCAAATGTGGGTGATTGTTCGACGGGATGCGGAACCAAAAAATCAAAGGGAGGGTGTAAATGATGCCCAACCTAACGTTCGAGCGGGACGCCGCAAAGCAGCCTGCGTTAGTCCCTCAACTTAACGTTATGCCGCATGATTTTCGCTATAGAAACTGAGGAACGAACTCTGATCGCATTCCCGAGCGAGCTGGACGCAGTGGGATACTGTGAGGGTCTTGATGTGGAGGCTGCAGTGTGGCTTTTTTGGAGCGACCGTGGCCAACTGCTCGAACCGCAATTCACAGTTCCAAACAAGCGAGGATTCTTCGTTGTGCGAAACGGTACTTACAATCTGGTACCTGCAGAAGCAGATCACCATGCAATACTGACGGAAGCGCTGGAGGAGGTGCTCACGTTTGAATCACCAGCGCCGTTTAACTCCGCGCAGGGTGTTCGTAGCTACTTGGAAAGTCGCAATACTGCATAGGCTGTCTCGGTCCAGTCGAGACAGCCTATGGCTGCCGCTGGGGATTCAACCACCACGGGCAACGTTCTTTTTCTGTTACTCAAAGGAAATCCAAGTGAATAGATTCGCCTATCGCGTGTATTATGAATACAATGGCTGGTCGCATGACGATCCTTTTCGTTCGTTGAAAAATCCCCACCAAATTTCCGAGGCGCTGAGAAACTTTCCAAACGACTTACCGCGCTACCTTTCTGATCATGACGCGACCGTTTCTCATGAGCCCACCAAGAAAGATGCCAATTCGATTATTGTCGTCGTCATAACATCACTTGACGAAACCAAGTCAGACGAGGCCATGAAACGATGTCTCAATAGCCTTGATCTGTTTGGCGAAAAAACTTGAGTTCGTGTGAGCTAACCCACCGATCAACCCCGTTCGCTTCGCTCTCTGGACGCTACGCGAAAAGGCCGCGCAGCGCCTAGCTCTACGTTATGGTGAATATGACCCCTGTACGCTTCTACCGACTCTCGTTGCTTGCTCCAATACTGCTTCCGTTACCCTTCCTACCGTTTGGAATCGGCGCACTCTTGCTTTTTACATTGGGTTTCGGTGGTGTTCAATACGCCATCTTTGCAGCCATTCTTTATGTTGCTATTGGTCGCCTCAAATCCGCTGAGAGTATTCAGAGGTTAGCGCGATGGGTGCCGGTTCTTTTTATTCCTTTCCAAGCAGCCGGGTGGTTAATCAATTGCTATTTCGAACGTCTGTCAAACCCAGCCTTAATCGGCAATTGGGACCCCTTACTCCCTTTTGCCGCTTATATACTTGTCGCGGGCTATGGGTATGTCGGTCTTGTGGCTTTAACTTACCACTTCGCAAAATCAGCAGGGTACATTGAGAACAATGAGCTCTAACCCATTATTCCCGTGGATCGCCTTAGGTGCCCGCTGAATTCAAACGTCAGGCGTTCCCAATTACTCATAGGTGTCAAATGTCGCTTTCTAGAATATTCCCAGATATATTGCGTGAGCTTCATAAGCTTGAATTTGACTATGCCGATGGAGATGGCATCGACTTCGAACCATACCAAGAGTTCACTTCGCGCATGTACGTTCAAGACTGGTTCAAAGCTTGGACCGGGAACCAGAACTCCGACTGTGATGACTATTTGATCTTCGGGCAGGATGGTACTGGTGGTTACGCCGCCATATGGCCTGTTCGGGAGAACAAGAGTCTGATCGAACAGCCCATTGTATTTTTTGGTTCTGAAGGAGAGTTGGGGATAGTTGCCTCAAATTTTTCCGATTATCTATGGCTTCTGGGTAACAACCATGGCCCATATGAGGCGGTTGCGTACCCGGACGACGAACGCTCATCAAACGAAGACTTCCTAGCGTTTGCCAATAAGCACGCGACAACACCTAGAAGGCAAGTTTCGGAAATAATTAAAGATGCTCAATCCGAATTCCCAAAGTTCGAGCAAAAAATCCGTGCCCTATGTGGCTAGAGATTCCTAACTGGACAATCAATTACACTGGCCCGCCATGCAAAACATCCTTGTCTACTCTGATTCTTTGTCCTGGGGCATAGTCCCGACGACGCGAAAGCGCCTGCTGTTTGAGCAGCGCTGGCCGGGCGTCATGGAAATGTCTCTCTGTTCCGCTGGTTCGAAGGTTCGTGTCATCGAAGATTGCCTGAACGGACGGCGTACGGCATGGGACGATCCCTACAAGCCAGGGCGGAACGGGCTTGTCGGGCTGGCTCAACGAATCGAAATGCATTCGCCGCTTGCGCTTGTTGTTCTGATGCTTGGCACAAACGATTTCCAGTCTATGCACGAGCACAACGCCTGGCATTCATCTCAGGGTATCAGTGCGCTTGTCTCCGCCATCCGCAGCGCGCCTATCGAACCCGGTATGCCCGTGCCAGAAATTCTTGTCGTTGCGCCGCCGCCGATCAGAACACCGAAAGGGCCGATTGCACCAAAATTCGCGGGTGGCGACGTTAAGTGCGTTGGTTTGTCCGCCGCCTACCGTATCGTGTGCGAAGAAGCGGGCTGCCATTTTTTCGATGCTGGCAGCGTCGTCACATCAAGCAAGGTCGATGGCGTGCATCTTGATCTTGAACAGCATTTGACCCTTGGTAGCGCGGTGGCTGACGTTGTTAAACCACTGCTCTCGAAAAATGTAGCCTAACCCTGAGGTTCACCGGACGCCGCGCGATAATGCCGCGTCTGTGTCGGGAGCCTTCACACCTTAAAACGCTATGACCATTAAAGACATCGTTGGGCTGATCTTCTGCGGCGCAGGTGCCACGTTGGGGACAATAGGCTATCGGTTGCTGGGTCTGGAATGGTTCTTTGGTGCCTGCATTTTATTGATCATTGGCACACGTCTCATTTGGGATGCATCACGTGATCGAAAATTACGCAATCCATTGGATGATGTGCCAGGTGATTGGGGTGATCGGCATTACATCTCGGGCACAAGTTCTACGGACGGTTTTGACGTCGGAGGAGATGATGGCGATGCGTCTTAATTTAATGTTCAACAAGGAATCAACGATATCTGCCACAAGGGGGCGTTGGTTTGCCAATCCACCACCTCCCACGCCCATAAAACGCCAAAAATATACTCCCAGGGTATCTCTACAAGCCCAATGTTGATGCAGTGATATGGGGTGTTTTCTTAAAATCTGGGGGGAGTATGCATAAATTGCGTTGTTGGTCTGTGGCTGACGCGATGATTTTTTAACGGTGTGCTTCAACTGTATTGGTATCAGGCATTCGCAATCGCAACCTGGCACTATGGAGTTTTAAGTGGGTGCAGCAAATTGTCTTTTTGAACAATCCTGATTAAGCTTTACTTTTGTTCAATTCAATTAATCTAAGAGGCGATGATGGGCGCGTGGGGGACGGGTCTTTATTCGGACGACACAAGTTGCGATGTGCGGGATGACTACGTCACGCATTTGACGCAGGGTTGTGCAAGCGAAGAGGCTGAACAAAAAATTCTTGATGGTTACGGCCCGCTTTTGGCACAGCCAGAAATTGCCTGCTGTGTTTATTTTGCTTTGGCAGACGCCGCCTGGAAATATGGTCGCTTGTCGGCGTCGCTCAAGGCGAAAGCGCTTTCTTTATTGCAATCAGGTGGTGATATCTTTGTGTGGCAACGTGATGCGCCGGCAAACGTCGCCGCACGAATCAAGGTTCTGAAAGCACTTGAGGCACGGTTGAACCGCGTTCAACCTCCAGAATTGCCGATGAAACTCACGCCGTCCAAACCCCAAAAAGTGCGTACCACAGCACCAATCGGTTCGGTTTTTTCCTTAGTTTTGCCGAGCGGTAATGCGGCACTACTCATTCTGGTTGGCTACAAAGAATTGGCGGAAAGTATTGATCCTGTTTTTTCAGCGTTGTCCTGGCGAGCTGCCTCGGTTGACGCTGCACCTCATCACATTGCGGCCACTGATCCAACCTTGCCCTTCAATGCATTTCGCAAACAGTGCGCGCATGTTGCGATTCTCCCGGGCGATCAACGACGCAATATTCTGTTCGGTCTGGAACAAACAAGTATCCGGGTCGAGGCTCTGCTGCCGTACAACCCGGAAAGCATCGTGTGGTTAGCCATCGGCAGAATCGCCAGAGAAATCGATGCTTTCTATCATAACCACGCGTCATCACCGACACGTTAACGCTTGATTCAGACAAGGATGAGCGATGCAGATGGAAAAAAAATTGATCGACTATAACGGCACGCAGGTCATCGAAGGCTGGCCGGAACGAATCGAAGAGTCGCAGTTGCAGCACAGCTATTCAATTGCTGGCGCAGAGCAACAACGCATTCGCTATGGCGAAGAGAACGAAGACTGGGGCGCCAATGAGCACCCTTGCCATGACTGCGCCGTTATCAAAGGCCAATACCACGTCATCGGATGCGATGTGGAAAGGTGTCCAAGCTGCGGAGGACAGGCGTTCTCCTGCGATTGCAAGTATGACGATGACGAGGATCAGGAAAAAGATGAGCAAACAGATCAAAACGAATAGCAGACACGACACCGCCATCAAGGGACAGGTTTGGGATGCCGGGATACGAAGTTCATCATCCAAACGACATGTGTAAAGACAGAAAATCCGCGCGCTTTAACAGACCAGCGCAGGAAAGAACGTGTCCGGTACACATGGTTTTTCAGTGGCGATGCACTTGTGGATAATTGAAACGTCCCGTGCCTGATCGAATAAACGGGGTGTTGGCGATGTCGGTGAAGTGATATTTTTTCATCTGGTTATACTGCATTGATATTCGCTACCACTAATTACAACGAGGCTGCATGCGGCTTTCAAGGCAGACTAAGAAAATTGTCTTTTTGAAATTCCAAGTTAAGCTTCATTTCTGTCAAATTAAATAAACGTTAGGTCTCCCATGCCAAGCCAGCTCCACATCGTTGGCACCGGCCATCACTACCAATTTGGTGCCGGCATGAAGTTTGGTGCGTATGAATGCACACTCGAGGATCAGGCAGTCTTCCTTGCCATGTTGAGAAGCCTTGCAGAGTCAGTCAAAGCTGACGCGATCGCTGAAGAACTTAGCGAGCAGTCCCTTTCAGAAGTAGGCGCAACGGCATCTGTTCCGCAGCTTCTTGCCAGAGGGCTCGGTCTCGTTCATCTCTTCTGTGATCCAAATCGAGACGAGAGAAGGACTCTCGGAATTTTTGACGATAATGCAATTCGCCTTTCTGGCTTTCCAAGTAAGAAGCCAGATGAAACAGAGATTCAACGCCGAATTGACGAGAGCTGCCGCTTTCGTGAGGAGGAGTGGCTTAGGCGGTTGCAAGCACTACCCTCGTCTCAGATTCTGTTCGTTTGCGGGGCAAATCATGTCAACACGTTTCAGCTACTCGCTATCGACGCAGGCTTCAAGGTTTCCGTTGCGTACGCCGACTGGAAGGCCTAACCCTTCGTATATGGGCTCTTTCCCAAAGTACAAGAAATTACTCGATAGATTTGGCGCGTGGAATCAATCCGAAGTAGACCATCCAGTATCTGTGCTCAAATCCACCATGCGCTCAAAACGCCAAAAATATACTCCCCTGGGTATGTTTACAAGCCCAATGTTTATGCAGAGATTTGAGGTGTTTTCTTAAAAACAGGGGGAGTATGCAGAATTCTGCCTGTTCATCTGCCATTTAGAGAATGATTTAATCGCTATTGCCGGATCCACCTGTGCGTAAATCCGGCCTTATGCACAGGCGCATTTTGGCGAGATAAGTTCAGGCAGGCGTGGCGAGTTTCAGGCTGATGATGCCGCAGACGATCAGGGCGAGGCTGAGCAGGCGGGCCGGGTTGGCGGGTTCGCCGAACAGGATGATGCCCAGAATCGCGGTGCCGACTGCACCGACGCCGACCCAGATCGCGTAGGCAGTGCCGACCGGCAGGCCTTTCATGGCGATGCCGAGTAAGCCCACGCTCACTGCCATGGCAGCCAGCGTCAAGGCACTCGGCCAGAAGCGGGAAAAGCCTTCGGTGTATTTGAGGCCGATCGCCCAGACGATTTCAAACAAGCCTGCGGTGATGAGGATAAGCCAGTTCATGTTGTGTTCCTTGTGCGGTGGCAGGGTCGTCCCTGCAAAAAATCGGAACCGCAGAGGTCGTCCTCTGGCGGGGATGCTGCTGAATTCGGCGTTACCGGCGATGGCGGTGTCGGCAGTTTTTGCCGCGCTTGCATGTTGGCCCGCATTGTTGTGCTCATTGTTGTGTACTCGGTGGCGCCGATAGTGCCAGTCATTGTGTGGCCATCAGGCTGCTACAGGCACTGAAAAATACTCCCCCCAGTATATTTTACAGCCCAATGTTCATGCTGAGATTTGGGGTGTTTCCTTAAAAACAGGGGGGAGTATATCTGTCGACACTATTTAAAAATCGATGGGCAGGCTCCAGCCGGACGGAATCACATCGTGGCGCACGACGGCGCGTTGCTGGTGGCGGCGGGCGAGGCTGTCGGGGCTCCAGGTGCGTTCCCAGCCGGGTGGATAGGGCAATTGCCGCTGCAGCGCGGGCTGGCGTTGGCGCACGCCGATCACCGGCAGATACAGCGGCAGCGGGTTGTCGGCGGTGTCGGCACCGAGGCTGTAGGCGTAATCGGGCAGCAGCGCATCGCAGACGCTGGCAAACCAGGCGCTGTGATCTTCGTCGCGGCCCAATGCCTGTGCCAACCCGGCGGGGTCGAACTGGGCCAGCGCCTGACTCAGTTCGGCGCTGCTGGCACCGGGCGCGTCGCCCCACCCCATTACCGGATTAAAAATATAGTCAGCCCCAGAGCCATACCAGCCTTCGCGGCACGGGCGTTGCATCCAGTTGCGCGTGCCTGTGAATAACTGCCAGCGCCAATGCAGGCCGGAGGCTTTCGGCCAGATATACAGATACAGTTGTTGATAACCGGCGGCGTGCAAGTCGCGCACCATCGCCATCAGGCGCGCTTGCGGCATGCGTTCCGGCGGGTCGCGCCGAAACAGGATGGCGCTGCCGTCGGCATGGTGAATCTCGTCTGTGGATAAGTTCAGGTCAAGGCTGCGCTTTTCATCGCCAAAACGGGCGGCGACCCAGCCGGTCAGCAGATTCACCGTCGTCAGCACGCCGTAGCCGCGATGACGGTGAAAGATAACAGTGCCGGGGGCGATCGTTTTCATGATGGTCGTGGGACAGAAAAAGCAGGTCAGCGATGATGAGGCGCAAGTGTAGCAGTTTTCAGCGCGCCGCCTGGCGCGTTACAATGACAGCCTCTGACACTTCATTTTTCCGGCACACCATGAGCTTGCGTATCCTCGCCACCGGCGGCACTTTTGACAAACATTATGATGAAATCGCGGGCAAGCTGAGTTTTGCCGACAGCCATTTGCCGGAAGTGATACGCCGCGCGCGGCTGACGGTGCCAGTCGAGCTGGACATCTGCATGTTGATGGATTCGCTCGATATGGATGACAGCCACCGTCAGACCATCTTAGCGGCGTGCCAGGCCGCATCGGAAAAAGCGATCGTGATTATTCACGGCACCGACACCATGCGTGAAACTGCCGAAGTATTGGGCGCGGCGAATCTGGGTAAAACCATTGTGTTTACCGGTGCGATGATTCCGTATGAAATTGCGAATTCCGATGCCTTATTCAATCTGGGTTTTGCCTGCGCAGCCGCTCAGTTACTTCCGCCTGGTGTGCATGTGGCGATGAATGGCAAAGTGTTCCCGTGGAACGATGTGCAAAAAAACCGCACGGCAGGCGTGTTTGTGAATAAATGAGGATGACATCATGAGATGGCTGCTGGCAGCGGTATTGCTGAGTTTGTCGACGTTGGCGTCGGCAGCAGATGTGCGTTTTGATGCGTTTTATTTCTTTCAGTCAGAAAGCGTGCTGCAACAAAAAGGCATCAATGTGGACAGCCTTGGCCGTTATACACGGGCGCTGCAATCGCAGATTTACAAAGCGTTCAAAAAATCGAAAGTTGCACCCAGCACGGGTTATGTCGTGATCGCGATTCGCTCGGATGGCGCGACGTATTCGTGGCTGGATATGACGCCAACGGTGCACGAATATTTTGATAATCAGATCTACGATATCGTGCAGAAACTGCCGCCACCAGATGTAAAAACCGGCATCTTTGTGTTTGCGATGAAGATGGCGATCGATACGCCGGTGTTCACCAGAAAACCTGTACCCGAGCCAGCTGATTGGCCTGCTGCGAAAAAGAAAATCAGCAACCCGGATAACATCGAAGAACTGGTGATGTCGCTCTGGCCGGATTAAAAAAATCAGTATTGGCGGGCATCATGTTCGCCATCGCAAAAAAAGCGGCGTGATTTCTGAGTAAGGAAATCACGCCGCTTTTGTTTGGATTGTCTTTTGCTGGCTCGTTGCGGTAGATGCAGTAGCGAATGATTACGCCAGCAATTCTTCCAGCGCTTCGATCAGCAATTGCGATTCCGCATCGGTGCCGATGGAAATTCGCAGGAACTGTTCTATCCGCGGCAACCGGAAATGGCGCACGATGATATGCCGCGCGCGCAGGTCTTGCGCCAGTGTTGCCGCATCATATTCAGGGTGACGCGCAAACACAAAATTGGCCGCTGATGGCAACACCACAAATCCTAATTCTTGCAAACGTGCCGTGAGCTTTTGTCGCGTGTTGATGACGGCATCACAGGTCAGTTTGAAATAGTCCTGATCTTCAAACGCCGCAATCGCACCGGCAACCGCAAGCCTATCTAACGGGTAAGAATTGAAACTGTTTTTGACGCGGTTCAGCGCTTCGATCAGATCAGGATGTCCGACCGCCAGCCCTACCCGCAAGCCCGCCAGCGAGCGCGATTTTGACAAGGTTTGCACCACCAGCAGATTTGGAAACTGCGCTACCAGGCTGATCGCCGAAGTGCCGCCGAAATCAATATAGGCTTCATCCACCACCACAACTGAGCGCGGATTATTCGTCAGCAACTCAGTGATTTTTGCCAGACCGAGCGCGCAGCCGGTTGGCGCATTCGGGTTCGGGAAAATAATCGCGCCGCCATTTGCCTGTGCATAATCCTCAACATCAATCTGAAATTGCGCATTCAGCGGAATGGTTTTGTACGCGATGTCGTACAGGCCGCAATAGACCGGATAAAAACTGTAAGTAATATCGGGAAACAGCAAGGCGCTATCGTGTTTCAGCAGCGCCTGAAACGTGTGCGCCAGCACTTCATCTGAGCTGTTACCGACAAACACATGTTGCGGTGTGACCGCGTAATAATCAGCAATCGCTTCGCGCAGACGGTCTGAGCCCGGATCAGGATACAGGCGCAGATCGCCGGATGTGGCTTGCGTAATCGCTGCCAGCACTTTCGGTGACGGCGGATACGGGTTTTCGTTGGTATTGAGTTTGATCAGATTTTGCAGCTTGGGTTGTTCGCCCGGCACATACGGTGTCAGGGTGTGTACAAGCTTGCTCCAGTATTGGCTCATGATGATGTTTTCATGTGGGATCGCGCACAGCAGATGCCTGGCGCTGATCTGGTGAAGATAAAAATATCGTTGGTGTTCGCGATGTTGCTGGTATTGCCGATGTTGCTGATTGCAGGAAAAAAGTAAGGGCATATCTGCCCTTACTTTTTTATCAGACATAGTTTAGCCGATCAGACCGTCTTCTTTGAACATGTGCTTCAGACCACGCAAAGCCTGACGGATGCGTGATTCGTTTTCGATCAACGCAAAGCGCACATAGTCGTCACCATATTCACCGAAACCGATGCCCGGCGAGACGCAGAGTTTGGCTTTCTCCAGCACTTGTCTGGCGAATTCGAGTGAGCCGAGATGGCGATAATGTTCGGGAATATGTGCCCAGATATACATCGACGCTTTCGGCTTATCGACCATCCAGCCTATATCGTGCAAACCTTTGACCAGCACGTCGCGGCGATTCTGATACTGATCGCGAATCTCGTGCACACAGGTCTGATCGCCTTCCAGCGCGGCAATTGCGGCCACCTGCACCGGTGTGAAACTGCCGTAGTCGTGATAGCTCTTGATGCGTGCCAGTGCCGCGACTAATTCCTTGTTGCCGACCATGAAACCGATACGCCAGCCGGCCATGTTATAGCTTTTCGACAGCGTGAAAAATTCCACCGCCACGTCACGCGCTCCCGGCACCTGCATGATGGATGGCGCTTTCCAGCCGTCATACACGATATCGGCATACGCCAGATCATGCACTACCAGAATATTGTGTTCTTTGGCGAGCTTCACCACGCGTTCGAAAAATTCCAACTCTACACATTGCGCGGTTGGGTTCGATGGGAAACCGAAAATCATCATCTTCGGTTTCGGATAGGTTTCGCGTATCGCGCGTTCCAACTCACTGAAAAAATCTACATCCGGGCTCATGCGTATCGAGCGGATATCCGCGCCGGCAATAACCGCCCCGTAGATGTGAATCGGGTAGCTCGGATTCGGCACCAGTACGGTGTCGCCTTTGTCCAGCGTCGCCAACATCAGATGCGCCAGACCTTCTTTCGAACCTATGGTGACGATGGCTTCGGAATCGGGATTGAGATCAACGGCGTAGCGGTCTTTATACCAGCGCGCAATCGCACGACGCAGGCGCGGTATGCCCTTGGAGGCCGAATAACCATGCGTATCAGGGCGTTGCGCGACTTCGACGAGTTTATCGACGATGTGTTTTGGCGTCGCGCCATCGGGATTTCCCATCGACATATCGATGATGTCTTCGCCACGGCGACGGGCGGCCATCTTGAGTTCGGCCGTGATGTTGAACACGTAAGGCGGCAGACGATTGATGCGGGAGAACGAAAATTTTGGCGAGGAAGCAGGCGTGGATGCAGGTGTATTTTCACCCGTTGAACCCCGGCCCGGCGGAGTAAGTGTGTTTGTCATGATCAGTTTGTATGTGGTTAACGTAGCGCCCGGAACCGTCCGAGCGACGTGGAAGCGCGAACTTCCTTTTTTTATTGTACCCACCAAATCAATATGTTCACAAGGCTTTTGTAAAGCGATTACTGTCAAAAAAAGAGGCATACGTTATGCTGTGGACATTGATAGATTTTGACAGAAAGACGGAGAAAATTATGTCGCAGCATCAGGCAGCAATCGTGCAGGATTTACCTTTGCACGCGGTGTATCTGAGTTTTGATTTGCAGGAAAATGTCAGCCAAAGCGCGGTACGCGAAGCTTTGCAGCGATTACAAACGCTCGCTGACGGTGAACGTCTGGTGATCGGCATCGGTGCTTCGCTGGCCGGCTTTTTACAGGCCAGCATACCTGGCTTACGTGAATTCACCGGCATCGCAGGCAGTAAAGTACGCTTGCCAGCGACACCGGCGGCGTTGTGGTGCTGGTTGCGTGAAGATGAACGCGGCGAGTTGTTGCATCAGCAAATCCGCTTGCAACAGGCATTGGCAGGCGCGTTTGTTTTGCAGCAAAAAACTGATGCGTTCAAATATGCCGGTGGCCGCGATCTCAGCGGTTACGAAGACGGCACAGAAAATCCGCAAGGCGATGAGGCGCTGGCGGTAGCGATTGCAGCCGATGGCGGCAGCTACGTCGCGATACAGCAATGGGAACACCGTTTTGAACGTTTGCAGGCCATGCCGCAAGCGGAACAGGACGATATGATAGGGCGGCGTAAAGACGACAATGAAGAATTGGAAGAGGCGCCGGAATCAGCGCATGTGAAACGCACCGCGCAGGAAAATTTCGAGCCGGAAGCCTTCGTGATGCGCCGTTCTATGCCGTGGGCAGATGGCGTGCGCGGCGGTTTGTATTTCGTCGCTTTCGCGACTTCTTATGATGCATTTGAAGCACAGTTGCGTCGGATGTCTGGTGCCGAAGATGGCATTACCGATGCGTTGTTTCAATTCACGCAGCCGCAAACCGGCAGTTATTTCTGGTGCCCGCCGCTGTTATCCGGTAAAGCCGATCTGCGCTTGCTTGGTGTGGGCTGAATGTTCCTGTTCTAACAAGCACATAAATTCTTCCATCGGCAAAGGTTTGGAAAACAGATAGCCCTGAAATGCCGTGCAGCTGTGTTTAATCAGAAATGCACGCTGGGCGCTGGTTTCCACACCTTCCGCAATAACGTTCAGACCGAGATTGATGCCAAGTGCGATGATAGCGCGAACGATGGTCGCATCATTTTCATCGTGGCTCAGATCCCTAACAAATGACTGATCGATTTTCAGCTGATTCAGCGGCAGTCGCTGCAGATAGGCTAATGAAGAATACCCGGTACCGAAATCATCCATAGAAAAAGCGATACCGAGTTTTTTCAGCTCGCGCATTTTTTCTGTAGTGGCGTCGATGTTGTCGAGAATGGCGCTTTCGGTCAGCTCAATTTTAAGCAGCGCTGGATTAATCTGATGCCGTGCGACGATCTCACTCAGTGTTTCGACAAACGACGCGAGTTGAAATTGTTTGGCACTGACATTCACTGCCAGGCTCAGGTTTGAAGTGGCTGCTGATTTTTCCCATTGCTTCAATTGCGCACACGCGGTTTCTAACACCCACTGACCGATAGGAATGATCAACCCGGTTTCTTCTGCCAGCGGAATAAATTCAGCCGGCGAGATGAAGCCGCGATCCGGATGCCACCAGCGTATCAGTGCTTCAGCACCCAGAAATTTACCGTCAGCATTCACCTGCACCTGATAGTAAAGCTGGAACTGGTTCTGTGATAATGCCAGTCGCAGATTCGATTCCAGCAGCATGCGCACCAGTAATATCGCCTGCATTGCCGGATCGAAAAAGCGAACGGTATTTCGCCCGGCTGTCTTGGCTTCATACATGGCGGTATCGGCCCGCTTGAACAAATCTTTGACCGTGATTTCGTCACCCTGAAATAAGCATACGCCTATGCTGCTGGAACCATGATGTTCAAAATCGGCAATCTGGTATGGTTCACTCAGAATCTGGCGGACTTTTTCTGAAATTTTATCTGCCTGAATAATCGCTTCTTTTCTGTCTGTACTGAGTTCTTCAAGTATGACAACAAACTCATCGCCACCTAATCGGCCAACGGTGTCGCTTTCGCGTATGCAACTGCTTAAACGCTTTGCTGTTTCTATCAATAACAAATCGCCCGCATCGTGCCCACGGGTGTCGTTCAGATTTTTGAAGTTATCCAGATCGATGAAAAAGATGGCGCTGTGACTGCTGTTGCGCTGACGAACAGAAATCAGATGTTCCAGGCGATCCATCAGCAAGCGGCGATTCGGCAACTGCGTCAGCGAATCGTAAAATGCGAGTTTGCGGATATCCGCTTCATAACTTTTGGAAAGACTGATGTCGGTGAATGAGGCAACATAGTTGCTGATTTCCTGGCCTTCCATGATGGCTGTCAGTGTCAGCATTTGCGGGAACGCTTCGCCATTGCGGCGGAGGCTCCACAGTTCTCCGTTCCAGAAATGTTTCTCTTTCAATGAGTCAAAAATTCTCTGAAAAAAAGCGCTGTCCTGCTCATCGCTTCTGTAAACAGGGGGGCGTTTTCCCAGCATATCTTCTGCGGTGAATCCTGTGATCCGGGTGAATGCCTGATTAACTTTCAGAATTTTCCAATTGGCATCGGTGATGAAAATGCCTTCTTGTGATTCGAAGGTGCAGGCAGCGATATGCAAATCTCTTTCCGCTTGTTTGCGGTCTGTAATATCGCTGAGAAAACAATGCCAGAGCATAGCGCCATCGGCTTCGCGCTCAGGCAGTCCATCGACAAACAACCAGCGCACACTGCCGTCAAGGCGATAAAAGCGAAATTCCGTTTGCCATGGCGACAGTTCTCGGGTTGCCTGTGCGAGTTGTTGTCTGGCTGTCTCGACATCACGAGGATCGATTCTGTCTATGAGCTGTTGCGCGTTATCTTTGACGTCTTGATGACTGACTTCTAACATCTGCAAGATGCCGATACTGGCGTAAGGGATACTCGTGGTTTTGTCAGAACGTACCCGGTATTGTATTGCCAGGCCGGGCAGGCGGGACGTCACTTTATTGAGCCGCTGATAGGTTTCGTTTATTTTTTTACTGGCGATCGCGTTTTCTGATCGCATGGCGTTGATCATCAGAGCAATCAAGGCAATGGTGCTCACATACGCCCAGACCACAACCAGACCGGACGCCTCGAAACTGGAAAACCTGCCGAGATTATTCGATGCGGCCCAGGTCGAGAATATGGCCAAGGCCAGGCTGATGCTGCTGACCGTCAGCAGACTGAATCGCATCGCGGCCCAGATCATCATGGCGACAATCACGAAACTGAGACGCAGATAGTTATACGGCGACAAAAAAACGAACCAGTTCGCAGCTACGAGCAGAATCAGAAACATCAAAATTTCTTTTTTATGCTCAAGTGCACGTAAAGAGTGTCGCGATATTGCAAGTAATACCGGGCTGGCCAGTAAAGCACCCACGATGTCACCGGCAACCCAGATGTACCAGGTGCTAACGGTGAAGGGTTTACCAGAAAGAATGCTTAAAGCCAGTGTGCCAAATGTGGCAGAAATCATCGCGCCGGCGAGCGAAGACAGCGTAAACCACAGTACATCGCGGCGCGCCGCAAAGTGCAGGTCGAAATTTTTTTTATGAAGCATCCAGCAGGTCGCCGCAGGCCCTGTCGTGGAACCGATGGCAAGTAAGATTGCTTGATAAATGGATAATTTCCACCATAACTCCGTGAGCAGAATCGCGATGAAAATTGCTGGAATCATCACTTTGCCATAGCGAAAAATAACCGCAATCGCGACACCGGCAGGCAACCAGAGCAGGCTGAGATTTGAATCGCGATAAGTAATGGAGATTGCCAGGCTGCAAGCGAGAAAATAGATCAGTATCACTGACAGTATCCGGGGAAGCGACTGCTTTGATCTGAAGCGGGCAAACAAGCTGGGGTTCTGCGTCTTTAACATGAAAATTGAATGATGACTAAGCCTGGCTATTATGCGTTATAACGGCAATGAATTGAGTTGGGACATTGCCGGAATTTTTTGTTCAGACATAAAGAACTGATGTCTCTCTTTTGATGTATCTCTTTCTTAGCGGAATGAATCATGCTAATAAAATGATGCTGCGGGTTTTGTCTGAGTCTGATCGGTTCTTCTGTGCAGAATGCTGTCCGGCATTTTTGCGTGTGTCGCATGAGGCGACACAGTTTCCTTGTCTGGCTTGAATGCTGTTAGCATACTCGGTAGAGTATAGGGGATCATGCCCGTATAACTCATATAAACACTACTCAGGAGAACGAAGATGGCAGATACTCCCCCATTAAAGATAGTTCCAGGGAATGCGTTAAGCGATGCACAGAAAAAAGATCTGATGCACAGACTGGCGCGTATCGAAGGTCAGTTGCGCGGTGTGCAGAAACTGATTGCCAAGGCGGATACAGCCGACGATTGTGAAGGTATCGCCCAACAGATGTCGGCGGCGCGCAAGGCGCTGGATCGTTCTTTCGTGACTTTGCTGACGGATTCTGTTGTTACTCAGGCTGAAAAAGCGAAGACGACGGCGGAAGCCATTGAGGGCAGCAAGCGCCTCGCTGCGCTGTTAGAAAAATTCGCCTGATGTTGCCAATGCCACAGACGCTGCCTGCCTGAAGCATCAGCGTTTGTGAGCCTGTATTCAGGCAGCGATATGTCTGCTTTGGCGTTGCGGAGTGGCTTTTGCCGTCGTTTTTTCTGCTACGGGTTTACTGCTGCTTTGTTTGTGCTTCGCATCACCAGCATAATCGCTGGATACCAGCGCCAGCGCTGCTTCTCTTTCCATGCCACGTTCTTCCTGTAACCATTTGCTGACCAGGCCGGCCAGACGATCAAGGGCAATTCTGTGGGTGGCATCTGTACTCGTGTAAATCCAGTCAGAGAAAGCCAGGAAGTTTTCAAATGGCGCGTCGGCCAGAATGACAGGGAGGGTGTTTGCAAAGCGTCCTGAATTAGCCACCATGTCCCAGTAGCGGGCAAAGCGCACCAGTTTTTGCATGTCGGCGAAGGGTACATCTTTATTCGCCAGTATCGTGTATGGTGGTTGCGGATCAAATACTAAGCCGAATGCTTCGGTATGGCGTATCACGGGTGTTCCGCGTAAGCGTTTCAAAATGCCGAATTGAATTTCATGCGGCCCGAGCGCAACCAGCTTGTTAAAACCCGCCGCAAAACTTTGCATCGTTTCACCGGGCAGGCCAGCAATCAGATCGACATGCAAATGGGCGTGCGAGTGTTCGCATAACCAGCGTATGTTCTCTGCCGCTTTGTCATTATTTTGCTTGCGACTGATCAGGCTTTGCACTTCAGGGTTAAAACTCTGAATGCCGATTTCAAATTGCAGCGTGCCTTCGGGGAATTTTTGTATTCCTTCTTTCAGGGCGTCGGGTAAATGATCTGGAACCACTTCAAAATGCGCAAACACCGGATCATCCGGCGCGGCTGCCAGCTTATCCAGAAAAAACTGCATGATTTTCAGGCTGGTTTTGATATTCAGATTAAATGTGCGGTCAACAAATTTGAATAAGCGCGCGCCGCGTTGATACAGACTTTCCATCTCAGCCAGAAAAACATCGATATCAAACGGCCACGCGGTTTTATCGAGCGATGATAAACAGAATTCGCATTTGAACGGGCAACCGCGTGAGGCCTCGACGTATAAAGTGCGGTGGCGGATATCCTGATCGCTGTAGAGCTGATACGGCAGGCGGATATCATTCATCGGTGGCTGCAGCCCGGCATGAATTTTCATTAAAGGTTGTGGGCCGCGCAAAATTTGCTGGCACAAATTGGCAAAGCTGATATCGCCCCAACCGGTAATCACATAATCAGCAAGACGGATAATTTCCTGATTGCCAGTTTCGTGCGATACCTCTGGCCCGCCAAGAATGACGATGACCTCAGGCGCCACCCGTTTCAGAATCGCAACGATCTGGGTAATCTCGACCACATTCCAGATATAGACGCCAAAACCGACGATGAATTTTTGTTCGGGTTGGCGATAGGCAAGAATTTTTTCCACCACGTCAGTGCTGCGCGCACCGATGACGAATTCATGAATCTTTGTCTGTTCCTGTAACTCTCCCATATTCGCGAGCAGATAGCGCAGCCCCAGTGAAGCATGGGCATAGCGGGCATTAAGGGTCGTCAGCAGGATAGTCATGGAGCGGAAAGCGGGCGGAAAGCCGCTATTGTACGCTGGGTGCGGGCTATCCCGATGAATGTCGCCTTGGCGTACACGTGCTTTCGTGGTTGATGCGGATTCATACCCGCAACCGCAGTGAAACGGAGGTGTTGGAAAGCATAGGATGTATTCTTTATTCCGGATATTTGTAATTTCAATCCTGCGTTTCTGCAGTTCGTCGCATACCGCTCGCTGCTGGACAAATGATCTTCTACAGTACACACATCAAACAACCACTGAAGGAGAAATAAAATGAAATCATCACTGAAAAACACCACAATTTTTGCAGTTGCTATGTGTGCTGCAGTCTTTATCAGCGGCAGCGCTTTCAACACTGTTAAGCATGGGACGCACGATAAAATCCAGACCGTCACCATCTCTGCGAAGGCGATGACGGAAGCGCAAAAACTGGCTTACGACGCTGAACAAAATGGGATACAAACTGTCGTGATTTCTGCGAAACGTCTGACGACAGAGCAAAAACTCGCTATGGATCAGCAAGATCAGCAAAATCAATTCAAGCAACAATCTGTCGCAGAGAAAAACAACCGTCGCACTGCGATCTGAGGATGAACACAGATGATGTATGCATTCTTAAAAAATGGCGGGCAATCAGGGGTTGCGACTAACTAGCACGGGTGCGTTTTTAAAACAAAGTGATGCACCTGATTTTTGTAGTGGATTGCTTTGCTTTGAAAACATGCCGAAACGTGAATTTTTTGTCGCCCCCAGTATGTGGCATACTGTGACCCCTTTCCTATCAAGTGGTTGCATGATGAATACCGAAGAACGTCTGATTGATCTGGAAATCCGTTTGTCACGGCAGGATGATCTGGTGGATACCCTGAATACGCAGGTGTATCGTCAACAGAAAAAAATTGATGAGCTGGAAGCTTTGTGTGCTGCGATGGCAGGCCGTATCCGTGAACTGGCTGTGATGGCGAGTCAGAAAAATACGGTACTCGATGAAAGACCGCCGCATTATTAAATTTTCACTCAGCATTGCCGGTTGCTGAAAAATACGGCGGATGGAAAAAAGGACGAAAGCCGCAAGGCGATTCGTCCTTTTTTGTTGTTGCCTGCGCTATGACGCAGGCACGAAGCAGATTATGGCTGTGGTGCGTAATTTAATGGTGCCCAGGCATAGCCTTTACCTTCCTTGCGCACATAACCCAGACCCGGGAATGCCAGATGTGCCGCGCCTACCAGATAAGACTGTTGTGCTGCATCGGCATAGCTTTTCTTGCGTTCAACAGCCGCAGCTTTCGAGTCAGAATCAAATTGTATCGTGACGGATGGATTCTCAAACTGTACCGCTGCCACATGCATCAGATCCCCCCAAAGTACCAGTGTCTGCCCTTTGCTTTCGATTTTATAAGTGCTGTGGCCTGCGGTATGACCGTGAGCTGGTATTGCCTTAATACCAGAAACCAGTTCGGTGGCGCCATCGAATGATTTGAATTGTCCTGCTTTGACATAAGGGTTCAGTGATGCCATTGCGCCTTGAAAGTAGCCTTTACTTTCTTGTGGCGCTTTGTCCAGATTGGCCTGACTCAACCAGAAGTCGACATCATGCTGATCAGCGCGTACTACTGCGTTCGGAAAGGCCATTTTGTCGCCGTTCATCAGACCGCCGACATGGTCAGGATGCATGTGCGTGATGTAAATTTCATCGACTTGTTCTGGTTGATAACCTGCAGCTTTCAGGTTGGCCTGCATTTTTCCCAGAGTCGGACCAAATAATGCGCCAGCGCCGGTATCGATCAGTATCAATTTGCTGCCGGTGTTGATCAGATAAGTATTGACAGAGGTGTCCAACGGGCTGTGCTGGTGCAATTTACCGAGTGCTTTGTTGACTTTCGCCGGCGTTGTGTTTGTCAGCAACTTATCGACAGGAAGTTGCACCGTGCCGTCTGAAATTGCCGTGACTTCAAAGTCACCCAACATCGTCTGGTAATAACCCGGCGCAGCAGTTTTTACCATAGGTGCGGCTGCATAGGCCGTGCTGACGGAGAGTGTCAAGGCACTGGCAGTAGCAAGGATTCCTGCAGATAACAGATGTGAAACTTTCATTTGTTCTTCCTTCAAAGTCATTGGTCGGGCAAACATGGGAAGCTGATTATGCCGAATAAATGCAAAGCCTGCAGATGACCAGTCTATTTTTAGTGGGCTGCTATGATTGACTGGGCTGGTTATGCAAAAAATCAGTGGATCAGCGCCTCGGTCAGGGAATCAAGGTCTTCTTTCGATTCATCCAGAATCTCTTGTAAAGATTTGTCTCCGACCATGAAGTCGATTTTTCCGGTGTTCGCTGTCAACTTCGTTTGATGGCGTTGCGTCAGCGGAGAGACCGTATCGGTAAGATGATTCGCCAGCAATAAGGTGTCGCCCAGACTGACCGGTGGAAATACCGCGGCGCCATGCCAGCAGCTTTCTATGCTGCTCATGACCCGCTTGGGAATCAGTAATTTTTGCAGCACTGCGCGGGCGATTTCCAGCTCGTGGGATTGGTCTGCAGATGGATAATCGATCTCTGTTCCGCTTTCTAATAATGCAGGAAATTCTTCTGCTCGCGACAATAAATAGAAACCGCCAACTTCATGGACAACACCGGCAAACAGCGCAGTTTCAGGATCAATTTTGCTGACTTTACGTGCTAACAGATGCGCCATTGCCGCTACGGTTGCGGAATGCACCCACAGATATTCCATCTTTTCCCGGATGGCATTATCGGAAATTGCCAGACATATCTGGCGCATGATCACGGCGGCGACAACGGAACGTAAGGTGCTGAATCCCAGAATGGAAATCGCCATGCGGACATTGGTAATGCCTCCGCCAAAACGGCTGTAGGCGACGGAATTAGCGACGGCAATGACGCGGGCGGCGACCAACGGTTCCTGAATAATCAGTTTCGCGATCTCGTCTGTCCCGTATTTCGGTTCATCAAGCGCTTCCTGAATTTTTAAAGTGGCCCGGACGTTGGCGGGAAAAACCAGTTCGCCCGAGCTGATCTGTGCAACGATATTACGTAATGCTTCTGACTTTATAACTGCTGACTTCTTCATATCTGCTGACTATCGTCTGTTTTTCCAGACGTCTGATGGTGGGAGTCATGTTTTCATCCCTAGAGTTTTTACAATTGCTCCAGCCGTCGCAGAAAGCAGAGACATGGGTGTAGCAGTGTCGGTGATTTCTTTCTGCACCCGCTGTACGGGACGATGGTGACGTCCGTCTGTGTCGAGTTTAAATGCAGATACCGCACGCGCAAGATTGCCTGCCTGTTCTTCCATACTTTCTGCTGCTGCGGCGGCTTGTTCTACCAGCGCCGCATTTTGCTGAGTCATTTCGTCCATCTGTGTGATCGCACGATTGACTTCTTCAATACCGGAACTTTGTTCCTGGCCTGCTGCGGTGATTTCAGCCATGATGTCCGCCACATGTTTAACGGAACGGACTATTTCATCCATGGTTTTGCCCGCTGCTTCGACTAACTTGTCGCCAGTTCCGACTTTTTCTACTGAATCACCGATCAGGGTTTTGATTTCTTTGGCTGCGTTGGCACTGCGTTGTGCCAGATTCCGGACTTCGCTTGCAACCACGGCAAACCCGCGCCCTTGTTCTCCGGCACGAGCAGCTTCTACTGCAGCATTGAGCGCCAGAATATTGGTTTGAAATGCAATTCCATCAATCACACTGATGATGTCGACTATTTTACGCGAACTTTCTTTAATCGAATTCATGGTGTGAACAACTTTGCCGACCTCTTCGCCGCCTTTGACCGCAAAATTCGAAGCCGAAGTCACCAGCGCGTTTGCCTGACGAGCATTGTCGGCATTCTGGCGCACGGTTGCGGTGATTTCTTCCATGGAGCTGGCCGTTTCTTCCAACGCGCCTGCCTGCGTTTCTGTGCGTGATGACAAATCGGCATTGCCGGTTGAAATTTCGACCGAAGCAATGGCGATGGCATCCGTGCCTTGTCTGACTTCGCTGACAATGTGATAAAGATTGTCGTTCATTTCTTTCAGTGCCAGCAGCAGTTCGCTGATTTCATCATTGCCTTCAGGTTCTGTATGAAAAGATAACTCACCGGCGGCGACTTGCTTGGCAATTGCCACTGCTTCGCGTAATGGTGAAGTGATACTGCGTGTGAGTAACACAGAAAAAGCGATGCCTGCGCATAAAACAAGCAACGCCATGAGCACCAGTGTTCCTATGGTTTTGTTTGCAGAACTTTCCGATTGCGCCGCCAGTTCAGCCGAGGCGGCATCTTGCAATGCAACCAGCTTGTTAATTTCCTGCAGTGCTTTTTGTTGCAAAGGATCGATCTGCGTGGAGATCACTTTGACTGCTTCTTCACCATTAAACGACAGCAGCATTTTGAATGCTTCTTTGGTCGGGCCATCGACTTGTTGATCTAAACTGAGCACGCTATCGAGAATTTTTTTCTCTGCATCGTTGAGCCCCATCGCTGTTAATTTCTGACGTGCTTCGTTAAATGCGTTCTGTTGGTTTTTGACGATCAGTTTTTGTTTGTCGATTTCAGCCAAATCTGTCTGCAATCCTATATTCCGGATTGCCATACCACCTTCCAGCATGCTGCTTCTCATTTTTGCTGCCAGTGCTGTTTTGCTATGAGACAGTTCTATGCCTGTCAGCATCTGTTGCCGGTTGCGTGCACTGAGCGCGCTGCCGATAACGAGCATCGCAATCAAAGAAACCAGGATAACGCCGAAACCAGTTGCGAGACGTGTTCCGATATGAAGTTGGCGGAGATTCATTTTGGCGTCCTTTGAGTAATTTTAATCAAATGATTGCATCTAAAATAACGTCCGTGAAATAATCGATCCGGTTCAGGTATCGCCTGTGACCGGACTTTATCGTTCACTCAATGCCGTCCAATCTTTTAAGCAAATGCAATGCCAGAAGCATCGTGTTGTTATACCAGCCTGTCAGCTTCTGAGTCCGCCATTCACTTTGTTGCATATCCTCTAAGATAGGAATTTGTCAGAATGATCCTGGTTGTTACTTTCGTATTGATATCTGCTCTTGCTGCGGCATTGCTCTTTGTCTGGTTGCGTACACGACGAGTTATGCGAGCCGACTATATCCGTAGTTATATGTTCCCGCCTGGCCTGTTGGAACGCTTGCATCAACGTCGTCCAGACTTATCATTAAAGGATAGACAACTGGTGGCCAGAGCACTGCGACAATTCTTCTTGGTGTATCTGAAGTCTGGATACAAGCATATCTCTATGCCGTCACAAGTGGTGGATGATTTGTGGCACGAATTCATTTTGTACACAAAAAACTACGATGCATTTTGTCAAAAAGCTTTTGGCCGTTACATGCACCACACACCAGCGGCCGTATTAGGTGAGAGCCAGCGTAGTAATATTGGTTTGCGTCGCACCTGGTGGTTTGCCTGCCTTGAAGAAAATATTAATCCACGCAGCGCTACACGCTTACCGTTGCTGTTTGCGCTGGATGCAAAGTGGAATATTGCAGATGGTTTTCGTTATGAACCAGATTGCAGTGCCTTACGCAGAAATGGCGATGGCACGGTGTACTGCGGCGGAGATTTTTATTCTGGGGGCAGTGTAGGAGACAGCATTGATTTTGGCGATTCGACCTCTTTTGGCGATGTTGCTGATAGCGGTGGTGACAGCTCATCATGCAGCGGTGGATGCGGCGGCGATTAACGATCGTTTGCCGGTGAATGAAAAAAACAGAAAGATGAAGATGGAACAAGTGTTATCAAATCAGGCAGAACATGCCGAAAAACTGAATCAGCTAGGCAGTAGTTTTTTACCTGGTCATCTTGGTGTACGGATGTTGTCGGTAGAAAAAGGTCGCTCACATGGTGAGCTGGAAGTGCTTCCTCATTTGCTGGCACCGAATGGTTTTTTACATGCCGGTAGCGTGATCACGCTGGCTGATACTGCTTGCGGTTACGCTTGCATGGCAAGCTTGCCAGAAGGCGCGCACAGCTTTACAACCATAGAATTAAAATCGAATCATCTGGGAACTGCCCGTAGCGGCAAAATCGAAGTGGTGGCGAGCGCATCTCACCTCGGGCGTACGACCCAGTTATGGGACGCCGAAGTGACATACGAGGGAAAGACGATAGCCTTATTCCGATGCACGCAAATGATACTTTATCCAAAATGAGGCTGGCTTGCAGATGGTGCATACAGTCGGTGCACCATCTCAGCGGAAGTTTCTCAGTCTGTTAAGCCGCGTTATTTGCGGCTTCTTTTTCTTGCAGCAGGCGCCACATGATTTTGCCCGAACCGGATTTGGGTAGCGTCTCGACAAACTCAATCAGACGCGGCACTTTATAAGCCGCCATTTTCTCGTGCGCCCAGGCGATGATTTCTTTCGGGTGAATCACTGCACCAGGTTTTTTGACTATCAGCGCCTTCACCGTTTCACCGCGATACGTATCCCGTGCTGCGATGATGCAGCATTCCTGTATAGCCGGATGTTGATACATCATGGATTCGACTTCGGCTGGCCAGACTTTAAATCCGCTGGCATTGATCATGCGTTTCAGCCTGTCCGTAAAAAAGAAAAAACCTTCCTCATCGATAAAGCCGAGATCACCGGAACGGAAAAATTTTTTACCGTCGAGTTCAGCGAACGCATCGGCTGTTTTTTCCGGATCATTCCAATAGCCTTGAAATAATTGCGGGCCGTGTATCCAGATTTCACCGGCCTCACCTTGTCTGACTTCCTGCATCGTAATGGGGTCAACAACGCGGGAATCGACGTTGAAAAATGGAATGCCCAGACATTGCTGTTTCATTCTTTGCGGCGGGTTCAGATGTGATGGCGCCATCGTTTCAGACAAACCGTAACCTTCCATATATACCTGACCTGACAGATCCAGCAATTTTTGTGCGATTGCCGCCGGCATCGCAGCACCGCCACCGGATACGCGCGTCAGTTTGGAAATATCATATTCTGGGAGACGTGGATTCGATAAAAAATCTATCATCATTGATGGCACCAGTGTCCAGTTGGTGACGTGGTAACGAGTAATCAGTTGCCCCGCAACGTCTCTGTCCCAGCGTGGCAAAATCACCAGCGTGCCGCCACAGTAAAGCGAAGCATTCATGACGGATTGCATACCGGTGACATGAAAGAAAGGCAGCACCGCAAGCGCGACGTTATTCGGCACGATAGGGCCGGACCAGGTCGGGCTGGCGACAATATTGAACATGACCGAGCGATGGGTATGAATGCAGCCTTTCGGATGCCCTGTTGTGCCAGACGTATAAGGCATGCAGGCCAGATCATCCGGTGTCGCCTGATGTGCTGCGGGAGACAGAGCTGCAGCAATCGCCGTTTTCCAAGGCGTGATCTGAGGTGACGCAGGTACATCGGCCGCGGCTTTAACGAACTCAGGAACGGTCAGCGTGGTGTCGCAAGTCAGATGATCTGAGTATGTCGCCACTACTGCATGCCGGAGTGCCGTGCTGCCGACGAGTGGTGCTAATCGTGAAAAGACATCCTGCGACACCAGTGCGGCTTTGGCGCCACTGTCTTTAATGTAGTAATCAAGTTCGTCCGTCATCAGCATCGGATTGACTGGCACGACCATCGCGTCCGCCCGCAGAATCGCGTAGAAACCGATGACGAACTGCGGGCTGTTCTGCATATCCAGCAACACCCGGTCGCCACGCTGAATACCGCAAACTTGTTGCAGATATCCGGCTAAAGCGAGCACCTCCTGATGTAGCTGACGATAAGTCAGCACGGAGTCGTAAAATATGATCGCTGCTTTATCCGGGTAACGTTGCGCGGAAATTTGCAGATTTTCATACACACTGATGGAGGGGACGATCAAATGGTGCGGCAGCCCTTTTGGCCAATGGACGTAGTGAGTGGTATTCATTCAGAGTCTCCTTGGAATAGTGTTTTATTTAGAGTGCCATATTTCGGCTGGAATTGCATGATCGTTCGTAAAATTGGAACTAATTTCTGAGTTTTGTAATTTTGAACATATTCTGTTTTACTGCTGACGTTACAATGTGCCGTCAGTCTCAATTTTCATATCGGAGTTACCGTGGTTTTCAGCAGATTAATTACTTTTAGTGCCATCAGCATTCTGTTGTCCGCTTGTGGTGGAGGCGGTACTGGCAGCACTAGCGCTGGCAGCACCCCGGTTGCTGTCAGCGTGCCCTCTGCATCCACGGTGTCAGTTGGCGATGCACTCAGCTTTGTCGGGCAGGCCAGCAGCTCTGCGGGACAGATAACGCAAATGTCCTGGCAGACCGAGGCTCTGACGCTGGGGGCCAATCCGCTGACAGCGATCACGAATGCCGACTGTAAAACGATGCAGACCTCGGGCAATTCGGCGAGTTGCACCTTACAACTGACGCCTCCCGCAAAACTGACTGCCGACTATACTTATAAGCTGACCTTGCTGGCAACTGATGCAAAAGGAAATACCTCTAGCTCTTCGACGACATTAAAGGTACTGCAATCCGCTTCGGTGACCAATAATCCTGTGGCGCAGACCGGTGCCGACGCGAGCGTGACTTCCGGTGATAAGGTCAGCCTGAGTTGCGCTGGTAGTGGCGGAACGCCTGCCACCAGTGGCGCCGCTTATGCCTATCAATGGGTGGTCGAAGATGCAGCCGGTCTGGCGATTTCTCTGGCCAGTACGACTGGTGCCAGCAGCAGTTTTGTCGCACCCGTAGTGAAAGATGCCACGACCGTCAAGTTGCAATGCCGTGTCACTGACGATAAACAAAAGACCGGTACCGCGACACAGAAAATCACGATCACGCCTGTTCTCAAGCCAACGATCGTCCCGATTTCTTACAGTGGCGGCACCGTGCAACCCGGCGCTGCGGTGGCGCTGGATGGCAGCAAAACTACGATGTATGACGTTAATGGCAAAGAAGTCAGCGGTACGATTTATTATCTGTGGAAATTCAAATCCGGTCCGGCGGGCGCTACCCCGCTGACGGTCTACAACCCGACCAGTAGCGTTGCCAGCGTTGTCTTTCCCAGCGTCGTCACGACCACGTCAACTTATGTATTTACCTTGAACGCCTCTACTGCACCGATTGCTGCGGATGGTACTTCGGCAGATACCGTTAAACAAAAAGATGTGGTGTTCTTTGTCAGTGCCCTGCCACCGATTACATTAACTTCATACAATCTGGTGCAGGTAGTACAGAGCGGAGCCAGCGTACAGTTGAAAGCAGAAACACCGAATTACACCGGATCATCGCCGCTGTATTTCAGTTGGACACAGACAAATACGCCGCTGGTGACACTGGTTGGTACGAATTCCCAGATTGCTGGTTTTATCGCACCGACCGTATCTGTCGCGACAACCCTGAGCTTCCGGGTATCGGCAGATTATTTTCCGATTACGGTGGCCAACCCCGGAAGTGCCAGTGTCGATTTGCTGGTGCAGGTACAGCCCAAGAACTGAAAGCGATATGCCGACGACAGAATCAGCGTTGTAAATGTCTGATTCTGTCGCGTTGATGTTGGCGATCCAGCGTTCTTGTTGCAACGATAATTTCACTCATAAAATAAACAAAGCTGCCGATCAGCGACAAAATACCGCCAACAAACAGACCCGCAATCAGTTTATCAAGGTTTAAACCCATTGCATCCCCGACGAAGAGCGCCGCAATCACCAGGCAGATCAATAAGCCGCAGGTTGTGCTCAGCGTAATCGCACGATTAATCAGATGTGAGCGTTGAAATAATTCAACCAGTTCCTCTTCGAGACCCACCGTTGCGTTTGTCTGCAGTAAATTTTCCACCACCCTCGCTCGGTCGATAATCCTTGCCAGACGGCTGGTCAGTACGGCGAGTTTCGTGCCAACACCGGTCAGCAGAAAAACGGGGGCAATCGCGAGTTGGATGATATGGCTGACGTCGCCAAGCTGAAGACTGATCATGGAATTCCTTTCTAATTTTTGCGTGATTCTACCTTGTGGTTGAATTGCATTGATGTTCTTCCCTACCTGCTTTTCAAAAATATTCTATCCTAGAGCCCGTTACCGTTAACTATCTGTAGCTTGTGTGCCTGCCTGATACCGGTTTGTGCTTGCAATAATTGACCTCAGGTTACATATATTGTTGATAGATTCAAAACCAGATCACTGTCAGGACTTATTTATGACTCAGTCACAGCGCATGCCAGCCATTTTCGTCGGACATGGCAGCCCCATGAACGCCATCGAAAATAATATTTATACCCAGGCCTGGGAGGCATTGGGGCAACGTTTTCCTGCGCCAAAAGCGATATTGATGATATCGGCACACTGGATGACGCGTGGTGTGGCGGTAACGGCGATGAAGCAGCCGCAGACGATTCATGACTTCGGTGGTTTTCCGCAAGCCTTGTTTGACATTCAATATCCGGCTCCCGGCGATCCGGCGCTGGCGCAGCATATTGCACAACATCTTGCACCGTTACCGGTGGTACTCGATCAGCAATGGGGGCTGGATCACGGTGCCTGGTCGGTATTGGTGAAAATGTATCCACAGGCGCAAATTCCAGTGATACAACTGAGTCTGGATCTGACCCAGCCAGCCGGCTGGCATTTCGAATTAGGACAGAGACTGGCGGCCTTGCGGGATGAGGGCGTCATGCTGATGGCGAGCGGCAATGTGGTGCACAATTTACGCCGTATGGCTTTTCAGTCGCCCGGTTTTGACTGGGCGCACCGCTTCAATAATGTTATGCGCAAGGCCATTCTTGAAGATGACACTGAAAAGCTGGTGAATTACCAGCAATTCGGTCAGGATGCGGCACTCTCCGTACCGACCTCTGAACATTTTCTGCCCTTGCTGTATGTGATGGGAAGTAAAAATGGTCATGACAAGACCGAGATCGTAGTGGATGGTATGGATCTCGGTGCCATTAGTATGATGACTGTCCTCATATCATGAGGCGAGTGCCGGAAAGCCTGCGACTATGTGACTATAGGGCTTTCTGGCAGACAGTTATTGCGGATTCTGAATGGGCAGGGTCAGGCGTACTTCCAGACCGCCCTCGGGCAGATTGCGTAGTTGCAGTTGTCCGTCATGTTGTTGTGCGATATTTTGCGCGATGGTCAGCCCGAGACCAGAACCGCCGGATTCGCGTGAGCGTGATGTTTCCATGCGATAAAACGGCTCGAATACTTTTTCTTGCAGTTCCGTTGGAATGCCTGCGCCGCCGTCCCGTATGAAAATCTGTAAAACGTCTTTGCCGCCTTCTTTTTCTTTTGACATACTGACTTTTGCGTAGTGTCCGTATTTGACAGCATTATCAATCAGATTAGTCAGGCAGCGGCGCAGCGCCTGAGGTTTGGCCAGGACGGTTATTCCTGGCAATCCTGAAAAACTGACGTCTTGCCCCGCCTCGCTGGCGTCACTGCAAACACTGTCGAGCAGTGAATCAATATCCAGCGGTCGGCGCGCTTCACTGCTTTCTATACTGCGTGCCAGATCCAACCCTTCCCTGATCATCATCTGCATTGCGGATAAATCACCGATCAATTTTTCGCGTAATTCAGCATCACTGACTTTTTCCAAGCGCAGACGCAAACGGGTTAAGGGCGTTTGTAAATCGTGAGTAATCGCCGCCAGCATATGTGTGCGCTGTGAAATATGGTGGCGTATCCGGGCCTGCATCGCATTGAATGCCCGCGTTGCGGTGACGATTTCGCTGGCACCTTTTTCAGGTAAGGGCGGACGATTAATGTCTTGCCCTAGCGCCGTGGCCGCTTCTGCCATATGACGCAGGGGACGCATCGTCATTCGGGCGATAATCAAGGCTAATACTGCAATGAAGGTCAGAAATAAAAAGAAATATTGTATGAAATCATCACGCAGCGGTGGCGCTGGTGTTTTTGGTGGCATCACCGTCAGACGTAACACGGTGCCGTCGTGCAAGGTAATACTGAGCGCCTCACATGGCACTCGCATCAGCACGGCATTTTTGGGTGGACGCGGGCAGGTTGACGGATCAGTTGGCAGAGACAGTACGCGGAAATTCCGACCCAGCCGTTCGCTGACAGCTCTGGCGTAATCCGAGCGTGGCCCGGTATTGCTGATATTTTCGGGTAATGTGGTGACCTCCAACCCCAACCTCGGAGCCGTCGCCAGGAAACTCTCGCGGTTTGCTGTGGGCAAGGTATCGAGCGCACTGATTAACTGTTCTATCCTGTCGATAGAATGTGATTCACGGTATTGCATCAGTGTTTTTTCGCGCTCACCAAAGGCCAGCCATACTGTCAGGGTGGCGGATAATAAAACACCGATCAGAAGCGCGCCAAAGACCCGTCCCCACATTGACGACAACATCGCCATCAGTGCTTCTCTGTCGTTACAGTCACCGCCAGCACATAGCCGCCGTTACGAACTGTTTTAATGATTTGCGGAGAGCGCGCATCTTCCCGGAGTTTCTGGCGCAGACGGCTGATCTGGATATCGATAGAACGATCAAAAGGATCGGCATCGCGGCCGTGCGTCATATTCAATAACTGATCCCGATTCAGAACGCGATTCGGGTGTTCGAGAAAAATATTCAACATCCTGTATTCGGCACCGGACAAGGAAACGACCATATCGTCCGGGGCGATCAGATGGCGAGCCGTCATATCCAGCACCCAGCCGGCAAATTTCAGTTTTTGCAAACCGTCGTTATTCGAGCCCAGCTGATTATTTTGTGTCCGCCTTAACACACTGCGTATGCGTGCCAGCAATTCGCGTGGTTCGAATGGTTTCGGCAGATAGTCATCAGCACCCATTTCCAGCCCGAGTATCCGGTCTAAAGGTTCGCCACGCGCGGTCAGCATAATGACGGGAATCGTCGATTTGCTGCGAAGATTCCGGCATAAAGTCAGACCGTCATCACCGGGTAAATTAAGGTCGAGGACGATCAGTTCAAATTGATGTTCCTGTAATGCCGCCCACATCGCGGTGCCATCTGCCGCCATGACAGCGGAATAGCCGTTCTGATCCAGATATTCAGCCAGTAAACTGCGGATATCGCGGTCATCGTCAACAATGAGTATTTTATTTGAGGTATCCATGGTCTTCATTATGAACCGGGTCTCCGTGAAAGGCATTGTGGGTTTGTATCGTCTTGTTATGATAACGCTTTGCCGACATAGTACGAAACATCGGACGGACACGCGTTCCGGCGTTGTTACACAGAGATACAAACCTGAACGTAATTGATATTTACCGGTTACAAGACGCAAGCACAATGAGGCCGTTGACTGTTACCCCGGCAAGATGTGTAACGGTTAATGTTGCTCAACTGCAGTTGTTTTATTTTATAGGACTGACGCAAAACCGCCCCAGCGGCGTTATGGCTCCTGGCCGTACTATTCGTACTGTCTTTGTCGCCATGCCTTGCCGGAGCAATTTTGCGTCAGTCCTGTTTAAAAAATAAGTATCTGCAAAGTCTGAGCTTTTTCCGTGCATTCAGAAAGATAAATGATGAAAAATTTCAAACAAACTTTGCTGGCAGTTGTCCTTACTTCCTGTTGTGGCGTCAGTGCGATAGCTTTGGCACAAACCGCACCGGACGTTCCTCCGCGTCCGCAACATCCTATGGGCGAGCCTGGTAAAAATCCAGAGCAGATGAAAGAACGTTTTGCCAAGCATCAGGCAGAGCTGCACGATACCTTAAAGATTACGGCAGCACAGGAGCCCGCGTGGAAAACATTCATACAATCGGTCACGCCTAAAGCCATGCCGCAGCGCGAAGACTTTAAAGAGCTGGATAAGCTGACCACACCGCAGCGCATGGAAAAAATGCTGGAAAAAATGAAAGAGCATCAAGCGGCATTGCAGGATCGTCTGGCTGCTACTAAGACTTTCTATGCAACATTGACGCCTGAACAGCAAAAGATTTTTGATGAAAGCCATCGTCGCCTGCAGCACAAAATGCAGAGCCACATGGCGCGGCAAATGCATAAACGCGGTGATGCTCCCGGCATGATGGACAAGCCATAAAACATTCAGAAGCAAAATAAAACGGGCACCTTCATCGGGTGCCCATTTTCTTTTTTAATCGGTATCTTTGATATCGTCAGGCGAATCGCCGTGCTGCATCTAAGCCCAGACCTGCACCGATACTGCCGAATAAATCGCCTTCCACCTTACGTGCGTTCGGAACAATCGCAGCAATTTGCTGACGCAAACCGCGCACGCCACTCGACCCACCGGTAAAGAAGACTGTATCCACCTGATCTGGACGAATACCAGCCTGCTGCAATACTTTGGCGACAGCCTGTGCAATATCGCGGCTCAGATGGCCGATGGCTGATTGCAAACCTTCTTGTTCCAGTATCAGTGAACAGGGCACAGATACCGGTTTGCTGCGCAGGCGTTCCAGCGGCAGATTGATGGCATCCTGATCCGACAATAAAATTTTTGCTTCTTCCGATTTGATCGCCAGCCAGTGTCCATCCCGGTCTTCGACCAGATTCAATAAGCGTTCAAAGCGTTGACGTACATCGCTGCTTTGTATATCGCGATATACATCCTGTAATTCCCGCCAGACTTTTTGCGTATACGCCAGATTAATTGTGTGCCACGTCGCCAGATTAAAATAATAACTCGATGGCACATCGGTCTGATTCGCCAGTCTGCCGCCTAAACCCAGCAAGGGCATGATGTGCGTTAGACTCAGATATTTATCGAAATCCGTACCGCCGATATGGATGCCGCCATTACCCAGAATATCATCACGGCGATCCAGCAAATGCGCGCGTTCCGGTGCCAGACGCACCAGAGAAAAATCGGAAGTACCACCGCCGATATCGGCGATCAGAACCAATTCTTCTTTTTCTATGCGCGACTCATAATCGAAGGCGGCCGCGATAGGTTCAAACTGAAAATGTACTTCCTTGAAACCAACCGCGTGGGCAATATCTTCCAGCGTGTTCTGGGCGATCTGATCAGCCTGGCGGTTATCGTCGATGAAATGGACGGGGCGACCGAATACCGCATGTTCAAACGATTGTCCGGCGGATTGTTCGGCACGTTTTTTCAGTTCACCAATAAATTGCGACAGTAAATCGCGAAATGCCAGTGGCTTGCCCATGACTTCCGTTTGACCGTCGATCAGACTGGTGCCCAGCAAGCTTTTCATCGAGCGCATCAGGCGCCCTTCGTACCCAGCCAGATAGTTCGCCAACGCGGCACGTCCGTAGCTGACTTCATGTTCTTCGGCATTGAAGAAAATGACCGATGGTAAAGTCAGCTTATCTTGTTCCAGCGCCAGCAAAACGGATTGCGCGCCACGATGCCAACCCACGGTTGAGTTTGAGGTACCAAAATCTACTCCACAAGCTTGCGACATGAAACTTCCTGATAAAAAAACGAAAACGCCGTCAACCTGATGCTGGCGGCGCTGAAAATGAGTGACCTCTATACAGAAGCCTTTATTCCGGTGTTGCTGGCGGTTCTTGCTGAAGAACGACAAGCAACTGATCTATACGGTAATGGTCGATATCGACAACTTCAAACTTATACCGGTCTACCATCACGAAATCGGTACGCTTCGGTATCTTTTTGAGCATCGTCATCATGAAGCCCGCAATAGTCTCATAGCTGCCCTGCCCGGGCAAGGAATCTATGTTCAGGGCACGACAAACGTCTTCTATCGTTGTCGCACCGTCAATCAGCCACGAGTTCGTGTCGCGCTGGACGATCTGGTCTTCCAAAAACGGATGCACCAGATTTCCCATCAGCGTACTCAGGACATCGTTGAGTGTGATAACACCGACAACTAGCGCGTATTCATTGAGGATCACGGCGAAATCCTCGCGCGTCCCTTTAAATTGCTCAAGCATCTCTGATAAAGTCAGTGAATCCGGTACTGCCAGCGCGGTTCTGATCGACAGTTCCTGCACTTTGGAAAACGCCTGATTGGTCAGGACGCGCTTCAGAATATCATTGGATTCGACGTAACCGACGACATTATCGATATGGCCGTCACAGACCAGAAACTTGCTGTGCGGATTATCCGCAATTTTCTGGCGTATCACGGCATCGGTGTCTTGCAAGGTAAAAAATACGATGCTGTCGCGCTGTGACATCGCGCTCGGAACAGTGCGGCTTTCCAGCTCAAACACATTGCCTATCATGTGGTGTTCACGTGCCTGCAGCACGCCAGCCTCAGCACCGGCATCCACCATCGCATAAATTTCGTCCGAGGTAATCTGTTCATCTCTTACGGTTGGTAAATTCAGCACTTTGAAAATCAGATTGGATAAGCCATTGAATATCCAGACCAGCGGCTTAAACAGGCGGGCGCACAAACGCATCGGGGTAATGACCACCATTGCTACTGATTCCGGTGCGATCATTGCCAGCTTTTTCGGAATCAGATCCGCAAACAGAATGAAAATGGAAGTAACAAAGACAAACGATGTCAGAAAACTTGCAGTATCGACCCAACTATTATTCCCAAACATCGCGTGGAATACGGTCGAGAAATACGGCGTCAGCGCTTGTTCACCCAGAATACCGCCAAGTATCGCGACCGCGTTCAGGCCGATCTGTACAACAGTAAAAAAATGACCGGGCGCCTGTTGCAGCTCCAGTACTTTCGTTGCGCGCAACTCCCCTTCTGATTCCAGTACCTGTAATTTCATTTTTCTCGCTGCGGCAAGAGAAATTTCTGCCATCGAGAAAAATGCACTGATCGCAACCAGTAAAGCAATCACCAGAAAGTGATCAAATAAGGCCATGTTAACTCCCGTGAAGCATGTTGTCAGGGTTAATCATATACTATGCAAACCTCCGCCTGAGAATGCAAGTAAGACGGCGACACCGCAAATTGATCCCTGAATTTTTATTGTATCGAAAGAGAGTGCAGATGCCTCCACCGGATTCTTCTGAGCAAACGTCTTTGTCGACGAATGTGCGTTTTGTGCTGATTACTGTCTTTCTGGATATTCTCGGCATCGGTCTGATCATTCCTGTTCTGCCCCGGTTGGTGGCGTCGTTTACTCTGCAGAGCGATATGCAGGCATATTGGTATGGCGCGATTGTCGCCATCTACGGTGTGATGCAGTTTTTCTTTGCACCGGTGATCGGCGCACTGAGTGACCGCTTTGGTCGCCGTCCGGTGTTGCTGACCTGTGTATTTGGACTGGGGCTGAATTTTGTTTTACTGACTCAGGCAACATCCATTTACTGGCTGCTGTTTATCCGGGCTTTAGGCGGTGTGACTGCGGGTAATCTGTCAGTCGCAACGGCCTATATTGCGGATGTCAGCGCACCGGAAAATCGTAGCAAGGCGCTGGGAAAAATTGGCGCGATGTTTGGTCTTGGCTTTATTTGCGGACCTGTGATAGGCGGGCTGCTAGGTGAAGTTCATATTCATTATCCGTTTTATCTGGCTGCCCTTGTGTCGCTGGCAAACGTGGTCTACGGCTATTTCTCTTTGCCTGAATCCTTATCGCCGGAACACCGTAAAGCCTTTTCACTGTTATCGGCCAACCCATTTGCAGGACTGAACGGGCTTGCGCATTTACAGAGCGTCGGGCCGCTGGTATGGGTGTACGCATTGTCGATGTTTGCCCAGTTTATTTTGCAAACGACCTGGGTTTTATCGACAGAATTACGTTTCGGCTGGACACCGATGCAAAATGGTTTTTCCCTGTTTATGGTCGGTATTTCCAGTGTGCTGATGCAAGGTGTTTTTCTGACGCGTTATATTCAGCGTGTCGGTGATGCGAATGCTGTTTTGTTTGGCCTCACGTCTTCGTGTATTGCGCTGAGTCTTTACGGCGTGGCCACGCAGGGATGGATGATGTACGTCCTGATCCTGTGCAATATGCTGGCGTTTGCTTCCGGGCCAGCTTTACAGGCCTTTTTCTCCCGTGCTGTGAATGCGCGTTCGCAAGGCTTAGCCATGGGTTCACTAAGTGCTCTGGCGAGTATTATGAGCGTTGCGGCGACACTCACTGGCACTGCTTTGCTGGCACAGGTGAGTCATTTTCCGCGCGGTAGTTGGATGCTTGGCGCGCCTTTTTTTATGGCGGCAACAGTACAATTATTTGCGCTCTTGCTGGCGATGCGTCACCTGAAAAAATAGCGCATTATCATTTGCGTACGATAATTTGTGCTCATAAAAAAAGCGGACTAATGTCCGCTTTTTTTTGATCATCAACCGATCAGCGATGCCGTGGTACATCCATCATCGCTTCGTAATCATCATTGTCCACTGGGTTGACTGAATTCAGACCGTTTTCCAGTTGCTGCATGTTGACGTCATTTCCCCACTTTGCCACGACGATAGTTGCAACGCCATTCCCGATCAGATTCGTCAAAGCGCGGGCTTCTGACATGAAGCGGTCAATACCGAGTATCAGAGCAAGACCCGCAACCGGGACGTGGCCTACCGCAGATAAGGTGGCGGCCAGCACGATAAAGCCGCTGCCGGTAATACCCGCCGCGCCTTTGGATGTCAGTAACAGTACGGCCAGCAAAGTGATTTGCTGCATCAGGCTCATCGGCGTATCGGTGGCCTGCGCGATGAACACGGCTGCCATCGTCAGATAAATCGAGGTGCCATCGAGGTTGAATGAATAACCCGTCGGAACAACCAGACCAACGACGGATTTTTTCACGCCCAGTTTTTCCAGCTTCGCGATAATCCCCGGCAATGCGGATTCCGATGAGGATGTACCGAGTACGATCAGCAATTCTTCTTTGATGTATTTGACGAATTTCCAGATACTGAAACCGTGGAACTTAGCAATAGTGCCGAGGACGACGAAAATGAAAATCAGGCAGGTGCCATAAAAAGTCGCCATCAGATAACCGAGTGACAGCAGTGAGGAAACGCCGAATTTACCGATGGTAAATGCCATCGCGCCGAACGCACCAATCGGTGCCGCTTTCATGATGTAGCCAACGATGACGAATAAGACGTGCGAAAATTTTTCGATAAAGTCAAAAACGAGTGTGCCGCGACCACCGAAACGATGCAATGCAAAACCAAAAAATACCGAGATCAGCAAGACTTGCAGAATTTCACCTTTGGCAAATGCATCGACGATGGTGGTCGGAATAATGGCCATCAGAAACTCGGTCGTTGTCTGCATTTTTCCCGGAGCAGTGTAGGCTGCGATTCCTTTGGTATCGAGCGCATTCACATCGATATGCATGCCGGCACCGGGTTGGACAAGATTGATCATGACCAGCCCGACAATCAGCGCCAGCGTACTGACAACTTCAAAGTACAGCAGCGCCATACCACCGGTTTTACCGACTTTTTTCATATCTTCCATACCGGCGATACCGATCACCACGGTACAGAAAATAATCGGTGCAATCATCATCTTGATCAGCTTGATGAAGCCGTCGCCCAGCGGTTTCATTGCCGCGCCGGAATCAGGGTAATAGTGACCTAATAAAACGCCGATGATAATGGCGCTGATCACCTGAAAATACAGGGATTTGTAAATTGGTGGCTTATTCATTTGCCGTCTCCGATAATTTTGTGGAATTTGATGGCGAGAATGAATGCGCCATAACAATCACAATGATTTCTAACCGGGAGCATTATCAAAAAATAGGCAAGTCCGGGCAATTGTGGGTTTCCACACGATTGCCAATCTGCCAAGCGGGGAGCTGAGTACGGAAAACCGGCGCTGAATCCTGAGCAGATTTTCAGGCAGGATCGATGTTAAGCAGCGATGTGCTGTTGCTGACGTTGACGTTGTTGTGCCATGGCTGTGATGATGTGTCCCAGCTGGCGCAGCGCATTATCCAGTTCCGGCGTGAAATGCTTGCCGCAATTTAAACGCAGGAAATGATCGAACCGGTTTGAGTTTGAATACAGCAAACCTGGCGACACTAATATCCCCTGTTCTAACGCCGCCTCAAATACAGCTTGCGACGAAAGCTGATGCGGCATTTCTATCCAGAGTGAAACGCCACCATCTGGTATCGTCAGGCGCGTACCCTCAGGAAAATAGGCAGCAATTGCTTCGGCGGTGCGTTCGCGTTGCTGAGTCAGAACATGGCGCAGTCGCCGCAGGTGGCGGTCGTAGGCGCTGGAGTTAATAAATTCGGCCAGCACGATTTGCGACCATTCTTCGTTGTACCGGGTCTGGGCATATTTCAACATGCTGATTCTGGCGTGCCAGCGTCCGGCGACCATCCAGCCTACCCGCAAACCCGGTGCCAGAATTTTATGCAGGGAAGCACAATAAATCACATTGCCGGTTTTATCCCAGTGTTTGGCGCTGACCGGTGTCGCGTCGGCATTGACTAAGGCACTGTACGAATCATCTTCAATCAAGGGTATTTGCTGCGTTTCACACAGGGCAACCAGTCTTTGTTTATGGCTATCCGGCATGATGCTGCCCAAAGGATTTTGCAAATGCGGCACGACAACGACGGCTTTGATATTGTCATAGGTGCGCATCGCCAACTCCAGCGCTTCTATCGAGATGCCGGTTTGCGGGCTGGTCGGAATTTCCAGCGCCTTCATACCCAGACTCTCGAGCACTTGCAACAGACCATAAAACGTCGGCGACTCTACTGCGATGATGTCACCGGCTTGCGCCACTGCACGTAAAGCCAGATTTAAAGCTTCGATACAACCCATAGTAACAACGACATCATCGGGCTTGATACTCATGCCTATACCCAGAGCACGCTTTGCCAATGCTGCTTTCAGTTCTTTATTGCCGCCTGGTGAGATCGCTTTGGTCAGCAATTGCGGCCGCTGTCGCAGCAAGCGTATGGCCAGATTTTTTAACTCTTCCTGTGGATACATATCCGGTTCACCATTGGCTCTGGCGAAATTGATATTCACCGGACGCTGTCCCTGCGCGATGATGGCCGACACTCTTTCGTGAATACCGACGAACTGTGCCGGGTCAATCGGCGCATTGACGGGGGGCTCTGTTGCTGGCACCAGATTAATGCGTCTTGGCTGACGCACAAAATAACCCGAGCGCGGGCGCGCTTCCAGCCATCCCTCAGTTTCCAGCTGGCGGCACATTTGCAAAGCGGTTGATAAGCTCACGGTATGCAATTGCATCAGCTTACGCACCGATGGCATACGGTCGCCAACTGCCAGCGTGCCCGTTTTCATCGCCGATAAATAATGGTTGGCCAGCCTCCTGTATAAAGGCAGAGGCAAATCATTGTTTTGATTCGGGTTGTGCAGTTGAAATGTGCTGTGCTTGGGCATACGACGATGATCCTCTCAGCCATACAGGATGAACAGATACAGTTAGCGTGAATAGACACAATAACAGATGCTGGAATTCTGGTTTGCACCGATGCAGTCTGTGCGTTTTTGTGTCTGTTATGGCTGTTTGCCCTGACCTATTCTGTGTGCATATCTTCAGATGAGAGCTCAGCATGCATATCACTACCTTGCAATCCACACAGTCGCTTCAGGTGTATGTTACCGCCGGGACTTTATTACATTTAAGTGTCGGCCAGGTCGTTATTCGGATTCCCTCGCCTGAGGTTGACGCTTACGCTTATACAACGCAAATTTACATGCCGGAAGGTGCTGTCTATGCTGTTGAGCACAGCGGTTGGATACAGATATCGGCACGGCGTCGTAGCGAGATTTTGACGCAACTGCCAGAACCCACTATGGCTGTCCGATTCTGGTGTTCCTTAAAAAATCTCGCTCGTCGCTGGTGGCGTCGCAGTTGGCGCAGGCGTGTACCTGGTTGATCGCGCAACTGTGTCTGAAGGGCTAACGGCCGCTGCCAAAAAACTCTTTCATCATGAAATTTTCCAGTTCTGCGGTGTCTTGCGGTCTGGCTGATAAGGTAACAACCCGGCCAAGGCGATGTGACTCCCAACTGAAATCGCCCTGATATTCCTCACGGATTAACATGATCATGCGCCGGATGATGGCGATCTCGATGTCGCCCCCCAGACCCGCATCCACTTCGATAGTTTTTTTGAAGCTGTTTTGCCGATCAGGTTTCCAACCGCGGAAGGTAAAGGTTGCTACGCGTAAGCTTTTGCTTGTAATCTGGAATACTCCGCCCGTACCTTCGCGGCCATTTGCTTGCTGCATACTGCGACGCACATTGGCTTCTGCGACTTCTTGCGGACTCATGCCGCGTCCAGGCTGGTTTGCCGCATTTTCCTGATTCGACGGATCCTGCGCACGGCGTCGTTCACGTGCAGCATTCAACATGCTCATCATATCTTGCTCAGGTGGTGCCTGAACGATGGGCGTGGGCGGTGTGACGGTTGTTTGCGCCATCTGAACCGGTGCTACCGGCGGCGTTACCGGTGAGACGACGGATTTTTTCGGACGTGGAATGACTACGGGCTTGGAAACCGGCTTTTTTGGTTCAGGTGCTGCCATTTTTGCGACGGTTGCCTTATCCAGCATCAGAACGATGGCATTTTGTGAGGCTGCGTCATCGCCCTGCTTTTTTTTCTTGACCGGATGCATATTCAGTAAGAAGTACAGCAGCAAGGCATGAATGATCAAAACAATCACGATACCTACGAAATTGGCGGGTCGAAACCGGATATGCAGATGAATTTCGCCAGACTTGGCAAGGTCATTTTCTGGTGCTTCGATACTCAACTTCATGGATGGCGGTCAAGAATTTCTGGATGGCAGGTTGGCAAGGATACCTTAATCTGTGGCACGGACTGTAACAAAGATTGATGATTTGGTAGCAGGCATCCTCTACATGAAGTTGTTTTCGGAAACGAATATGTAACAAGAATTAATGTCGTGGTTTTCAGCGACTGCGCTATTCTCCTATGAAATCGCTTGTTTTGTAGCGATTTTATGTGTTCATTTTGTGAAGAGCGCATACAAATTCAGTGTGCGAATCCAGCGGCTGTCTTCTATGCTATTCCGGATTCGCCAACGGTGTCTGGCATTGCATGCATACAGAGGGAGAAATACATGCTGGTTCAAACTGAAGATGAGATAGTTCTCGGGGATGATCCGTCCCGCCTGCATGGAAATTCCAGCGTGGGCTTGCCTGCTGCGGCGCTGGCATCGGCCGCTCTGTTGAGTGCTTGTGGCGGTGGTGGCGGAAGTACTGGTGGTAGCGGCAGCACCGCTCCCGTTATCAGTGCCCCGCCGGTCACCGAAATTCAGGCATCGCGGTTTCTGGCGCAGGCATCAATCGGTGCGACCCGCGAACAGATTGCCCGCGTCAGCGCGATTGGCTATGCGGCGTGGATAGACGAGCAGATGGCGATGTCGCCTTCCCAGACCCGCTGGGACTGGCTGGTAGCCAAAGGCTTTAACGCTGCGGCGAATATTTTTACCCAGAACGGTTTTGATTCTGTGGTCTGGTACAAGCTGATTAACGCGCCGGATACCTTACGTCAGCGCGTCACGTTTGCCTTGTCAGAAATTATCGTGGTCGGCATTGATGGTCTGGTTGGCGCTGGCTGGCAGGCATTTTCTGCAGCTCAGTTTCTGGATTTGCTGGAAGCGCAATGTTTTGGCAATTTCCGCACTTTGCTGGAAAACGTCTCCACCAGTGCCGCAATGGGGCAATACCTGACGTATCGCGGGAACACCAAATACAATGCCAAAACCGGCGCGCTGCCTGACGAGAATTATGCCCGCGAACTGATGCAACTGTTTTCTATCGGGTTGCTCAAGCTCAATCCCGACGGCACACCGCTGACCGTGAACGGGGTGCAGCAGGAAACCTATACCCTTGACGACATCACCGGTCTCGCCAGAGTTTTTACTGGCTGGGATTTTGATTTATCGACCAGCAAAACCGATACGCCGGATTTTTTAAGGCGTCCGATGACGCAGGTCGATAGTCGCCATGAAACAGGCGCATCGACATTTCTTGGTGCGACGGTGCCTGCCGGCTTAAACGGGGCGCAAAGTTTAAAAGCGGCTTTGGATATTATTTTTGCGCATCCGAATGTTGCCCCTTTTATCTGCCGTCAGCTGATACAGCGACTGGTGACCAGCAACCCGACGCCAGCCTATGTGCAGCGTGTTGCGAGTGTATTCCTGAACGATGGAAAAGGAGTGAAAGGCAATCTGGGCGCGGTGGTCAAAGCGCTGCTGCTGGATGATGAGGCGCGCAACGCAGCGAATCTCAGTAATCCGCAATCCGGTAAATTGCGCGAACCGGTATTGCGTTTGCTGGCATGGGCGCGCGCGTATAAGTTATCGTCCGTCAGTGGTAACTGGAGTATCGGTAATACCAGCGATCCGGCGACCCGACTTGGGCAAAGTCCTTCGCGCTCTTCATCCGTCTTTAATTTTTTCCGTCCCGGTTATTTGCCGCCGAATAGTGCGATCGGTGCCGCATCTCTGGTTGCGCCGGAATTTCAGATCACCAATGAATCAACTGTGGTCGGTTATGTAAACTTTATGCAGCGCCTGGTCAGTCTTGGCAATACTGATTTAATCCCCGATTACAGCAGCTTGTTGCCCTTAGCCGAAAATGCACCGGCGCTGCTGAAAGAAATCAATATCGTGCTGGCAGCGGGGCAAATCAGCGATGAAACGCTGAACAATATTGCCACGGCGGTCAACACCATGCCAACCGGTACGGATGCGCGCAAGAATAATCGCATTTATGCCGCACTGACTCTGGTTCTGGCTGCGCCAGAATTTCTCGTCATTAAATAAGGAATTCATCATGACCGATCAAACCAGGATGAATGCATCCCGCCGTGCTTTTTTACAGCGTGCTTCAGCTTTATCAGTGGCAGGTGTTGCGACACCTTGGGCCTTAAATCTGGCGGCGATGTCCGAGGCTGCAGCGGCCACCGCAACGGATTATAAAGCCATCGTCTGCGTGTTTTTATACGGCGGCAATGATTACGGGAATACCCTGGTGCCCTACGATACCAGCTCCTACAATGCGTATTCAGCATTGCGCCTGACTCTGGCGTATGCGCGGGATACGCTGACGGCGACGGCACTGAGCTCGCTCAACGATCCGAAAGACAGCGCCGGGGTCAGCCATCAATATGCGCTGGCACCGAATCTTGCGCCGCTGATGCCGATCTTCAATGCCGGTAAATTGGGCGTGATCCTGAATACGGGCACGCTGGTACAACCGACCACTAAATTACAGTACACAAACAAGAGCGCGCCTTTGCCGCCGAAACTGTTTTCGCATAACGATCAGCAATCGGTATGGCAGTCGAGCTCTGCCGAAGGTGCGCGTACTGGCTGGGGAGGCCGCATGGGCGATCTGTTTCAGGCTGCGAATACTAACTCCACATTTACCTGTATCAACGTCTCCGGAAACGCGGTGTATTTATCGGGAAATACAGCGGTGCAGTATCAGGTATCGACCAGCGGATCAGTGCCGTTATCGGCCTTGCAGACTTCGATGTTTGGCTCGAAAGAATGCTCTGCTGCCTTACAAAATTTAATCACCCAAAGTCGTACGCATTTATTTGAAAATGAATATAACCGCGTGACGAAACGGGCAATTGATGCAAATGTCATTTTGTCTTCGGCTTTGGCCAGCGCACCTGTACTGAACACGCCATTCCCGACGAAAAACAGTCTGGGTGATCAACTGAAACTAGTTGCCCGTATGATTTCCAGCGCGACGACACTCGGTGCAAAGCGTCAGGTGTTTTTTGTTTCTATGGGTGGTTTTGATACGCATGACGGTCTGGTTGCTAATCATCCCGGTCTGATGAAAACGCTGGCAGATGGCATGGCGGCGTTTTATAACGCAACAGTAGAGTTAGGCGTCGCAGACAGGGTGACCACGTTTACCGCGTCTGATTTTGGCCGTACGCTGAGTGGTAATAATGATGGCTCGGATCATGGCTGGGGCAGTATGCATTTTGTGATGGGGGGCGCGGTGAATGGTCAGCGCTATTTCGGTACACCACCTGTTGTTGCGTCGAATGGGCCGGATGATGTTGGTCAGGGACGTTTGCTACCGACGACTTCAGTTGATCAGTACGCCGCAACATTGGGTAAATGGCTGGGTGTATCCGACAGTAATTTACTGATGTTGTTGCCCAATCTGGTGAATTACAACGCCAGCAACCGTACTCTGGGTTTCGTCTAAACCAGCCCGAACCAACCCAAAAGCGCACCCGCCGCCAGCAGCCACAACAAATGCAGGCTGGTGCGCCAGACCACCACGGCACATGCTGCCGAGAGCAGCCACAGTGGCCAGTCGCGCACCACAACATTGTGTGAACTCGCCATGATCCAGCCTGTTGCAAGCAGCAGACCGATGACGATAGGCGTCATTGCGAGTTTAAAACTGCGCACACCGAGCAGATCGCGGTTTTCATGGCCCCAGCGGGCAGCCATGTAAGTGAGCGTGGTACTTGGCAGCAGAATGCCTGACATCGTGATCAGCACACCGAGTAAGCCCGCCCACATGCTGCCGCTGTTAAGGCCGACGTTCCAACCCATCAGGGCTATAAACAAGACATTCGGCCCTGGTGCGGCTTGTGCGATCGCGATCGAGGCATTGAATTGCGCATCCGTCAGCCAGTGTTGCTGATCGACCAGATAACGGTGCATGTCCGGCAGTGTAGATACCGCGCCGCCGATCGACAACAAGGACAGCATCAGATAATGCAGCCACAGATGAAACCAGTCGCCCCAATTCATGCTGATGTGTAAAACCGGATGGATTGCGTCACTCATTATTTCAGCTTCCTGAACACCAGCGCCCAACTGATCGCACCCAGCCCCAGCAATACATAAACCAGTGGGAGTTTAAGAAGGGCAACGCAAACAAAACACAGCGCACTGAACAGCAAGGCCAGACGCCGGGTCAGCGGGTGATTGTGAAGTGCAGGAACGAGTTTCAGACCGGTCGCAAAAATCAGCCCTGAGGTGACGGCACTCATGCCGCGCAAGGCACCTGCGACGCCGGGGTGTTGCGCGAATTGAGCGTATGCCACGGCCATCAGCAACACAATGATCAAGGGAATCATCAATAAACCGGCCAGCGCCATCAATGCACCCGGCAGACCAAAGTAGCGGTTGCCTATCATCAGACAAAGATTGATGACGTTCGGGCCGGGCATGATTTGCGCAACTGCCCAATCCTCCACAAATTCTTCGTTGGTCAGCCAGCGTTTGCGTTCCACTATTTCTCTTTGCACGATCGCGACGACGCCGCCAAAGCCCTGCAACGCCAGCACGGTGAATGAAAAGAAAATGTCTGCTAAAGATGTTGGACGTGCACGTGCAGGTTGTGGCTCGGTAGACATGGTATTGGAAATGTCAGCAGGAGCACTATTGTAAAACAGAGCTGCAGCTAACGCAGAGACTCACTCCTGAGACTTTCTATGGGCGCGGATACGGGCGCGCCATTCGCCGAGCGCGGTTAACGCACCCTGAAATTCACGCTCTATCAGATCAGCTTCGGCATCGGTGATGACGCCATCCAGCAAGGCAGTGGAAACGGCTTCTGCCACATCGCCAACCTGACTCATGACGCGGCAGACTGTTTGTGACAGATCATCTTTCAACACTTCATCTGGTTCCGGTACTACAAATGCTGCCATGCCGTGGCGTCCGAGCAAGGCGTGCAATGGCAGATGCGCTTCTTTTACCCCGGCGTTATGACAGTGTTCGATGATGATCGACAGTTCTTCAAACGAAGGATAGTGCGAGTCAATTCCGGGGGCCAGTTTGTTTCTGAGGACGTTGACGGAAATATCCATGCGCAGCGCCAGCGCTTCCAGCCCACCCGGATATGCACGCGCGACTTTATACAGTGCATCGTGCTGGTTCATATCTGAATATTTACGTGTCATCGTGCGTCCTTGATTGCCGGGAGATTGATCATGACCAGGCCGCATGGTGCAGCATAGTGGTACGCGATTGTACTGATTCAATATCTGCTTATCAATCAGTTGTAATCAAGGCACTGCCCACCGCAGAAAATATCAGTGGCAGCTTCTTTCTTCGCTCACGCGGCGGATCGCTCACTGAGGAAGGTCAGCCAGCGATCTGCACCTTCCACTTCGCTGAAGACTTGCGCGAAATCGGTCACGGTGCGGGCAGCACGTTCGAGTAACTGGATATCTGCTTCATGCTGACGGGCGACATGCGGGTCTTCCAGAAACAGGATGCGCCGTATTTTTCTGTCTAGTACCAGTTCCGCTAACTGGGCGTCGCCACCAAGCGGGCCGGAAAGAAAGGGCTGAACCCAGTCACGTCCAGCTTCGCCTTTGATTTTTTTTGCTAACTGGTTCAGCAGACCGCCAGTGGTGCCGGTCGCATACCGATACGCAAACTTATCCAGCACATTGAAATGCTTTTCTGCCAGCGCCAGCATTTTTTCTTTCATTGCATCGTGTGCAATCAGCGCAATACCTTCATTGTTCAATGCGAAGCTGGCGTTGAGTGCTGGATCGGCGGGAGCGCCATTGACGGTCGCTTCCAGTTCCAGCCATTCACGGGCACCTGCCAGCGTGGCCAGAAATGGCTTCCTGTGAATCACGCATTGCCGTTTTAATGCGACTGCCTCTGGAAAAACAGACGATGGATCGACCGGATCAATCAAATAAATCACCGCATCCACCGCTTTGGCCGGATCACTGTCAACAACGCGTGAGACCAGCTTCATCAGGCCACCGTCACGACCGTAAGGAAAACGTTCAACATGCTGGCAAATATCCAGCAGACCATGCATAACCATCGCATCCAGCGTTCTGCCGACGACGACAAACTCCGGTTGCAGGAATGTGATAGCCTGACGTGAACCGCGCAGTAGTTGAACTAAGGCGGAATCCTGTGCATCCTGATGAGAGCGGTTTGCAATCAGGCCAATACGCAATTTTTTAGCGACGGTAAAGCTCACGGTTCATCCTTTTCTTAAGGGCAGACCGTCAGTGTAACCTCGGCACAGGAACACGTCATCAAGGATGACTACATTTTGTTACCTTAATCGACAGAAGCGAAATATGTTTCCGTCAGGTCAAGACGTAACATCACGACTACCGACAATAGTGGAAGAAAATCATGAAAAAGTGGCGACATTTGTTTTGCGCGCTCGCAATCATGTCTTCGTGTGCGACGGCATCAGGCGATGATGATTTTGACGACGATGAACTGCAGGTTCAGCGTTGGGCTGTACTCGGCGATATGCAGGCACAAAATACTCTGGCGTTGTCGTATCTGAATGGCGACTTTGGCTATCAGAATGTGGACGAGGCCCGCTTCTGGCTGAAGCGCGCAGCCGAACAGGGACATCCTGGTGCGCAGACCAATCTCGGTCTGCTGTACTTATCCAGTCATACTAATGCAGAAGAAATGCAGCAGGCGGTGGATCTTTTGTATCAGGCTGCCGAGCAGGATTTCGCTGCAGCTCAGTTAGTATTGGGCTCATTACATGAATCAGGAACGCTGCTACCGCATAGTTACAGTGAAGCCGCTGCCTGGTATCAGGATGCTGCCGAACAGGGCAATGCAAGTGCGCAGTATCATCTGGCGATGTTGTATCTCAACGGATCAGGTGTACCGAAAGACGAAAAGCAGGCCGTGTACTGGCTCAATCTTGCTGCTGTTCAGGAACTATCGTCTGCTGAATTTGAGCTTGGTCGTCAATATTTGTATGGTGCTGGTGTGCCCAAAGATATCTTGCTGGCATATCAGTATTTACTCAAGGCCAGCATCAATGTCGGTAGTAAAGCGATCGATAGCCGGGATCTGGTCAATACCGGGCTGACAGCCGAACAACTTGCCGCCATTCAGGAAGATAGCCGTCACTGGCAATTCAAATCCTGAATGACCAAATTCAGTCTCACTTACAGAAATTTCTCTTCAAATTCGCTGGCAGATATGGCTGGTGAAAACAGATAACCCTGAAATTCATCGCAGTACAGATTGAGCAGGAAATTTTTCTGTTCCTCGGTTTCTACGCCTTCGGCAATGACTTGTAGCTTCATCGCATGCGCCAGATGAATGATCGCCGTCACAATCGCGACATCACTTTCGTCCGTTGGTAATTCATCGATGAAAGAACGGTCAATTTTCAACTTATGAATCGGAAAACGCTTCAGATAACTGAGGCTGGAGTAGCCAGTTCCGAAATCATCGATCGATAATTTGACGCCTAGTTTTGCCAGCGATTCCAGTTTCTTTAAATTCTCTTCGACGTCGCGGATCAGCACCGATTCCGTCAGTTCTAATTCAATTTTATCTGGGCTTAGCTGATGTTCTTCCAGCGTCGCTGCTATCGATTCCACAAAATTCGCTTGTTGGAATTGCAGCGCTGAGACATTGAAACCCATCCGCAGCGAATAGCCAGCGCGATTCCATTGTGCGGCCTGGCTGATCGCCGTTTGCATGACCCAGTTACCGATAGGAACAATGACGCCGGTTTCTTCGGCAATCGGAATAAACTGCGCCGGGCCTATTTCGCCGAGATCTTTGTCATTCCAGCGCAATAAGGCTTCAACACCGAAAATCTCACCGGTACTCAGATTAATCTGCGGCTGGTAATGCAAACGGAAGCGATGATGTTCCAGTGCCTGACGCATGGCGTGATCGAGCTTCATCCGCGACAACAAACCGATGTTCATCTGGCGCTGATAGAAGCGGAAATCCGAGCGTCCGCGTTCCTTGACGTGATACATCGCGCTGTCGGCGTTTTTGATCAGGTCATCCATGTTTGTGCCGTCATCGGGGAACAGCGCAATACCAATACTGGAGGTCACGGTAAAGCTCATTCCTTCCAGATTGATTGGTACGGATAATTCTTCCAGCACACGCTGCGCACAGACTTCAGCGCCGGCAGCATCGGCTTCATGAAGCAGCAAGACAAATTCATCACCACCCAGACGTGCTGCGGTATCGACCTGACGGATACACCTTTTAAGGCGTTCAGTCACTTCCAGCAACACCCGGTCACCGAATTGATGACCAAGTGAGTCATTGATTTGTTTGAAGTGATCCAGATCCAGAAACAGTACGGCAAAACTGCTGTTGTCCCGTCCTGAAATCATAATCGATTGCTTAATCCGTTCCGATAACAGCAGACGATTCGGCAAGCCTGTCAGTGCATCGGAAAAAGCGAGTTCCTCGATTTTTTGTTTGGCGACGTGCGTTTCGGTTCTGTCTTTAAAAAAGCCGATGTAGTGCAAAGTTTTGTTGTGATCGTCCTGCACTTTGACCAGCGTGATCATGCACAGATAGGCATGGCCGTTTTTGCGGCGATTCCAGAGTTCGCCTTCCCAGCAGCCGTCTTTTTCCAGCTTTGCCAGCAATTGATCAATCAGATCAACGTTACTTTCAGCGGCAAAAAAATCGCGCGGCGTCTTCCTTTGCATTTCGCTTTCGGTGTAGCCACTCAGACGTTCAAAACTGGGGTTGGTGGTGATGATGCGTTGATCTCTGTCGGTGATGAAAATCGCGTCGGTGCTGGATTCAAACACTTTTGCTGCCAGTTGCAAGCGCGCTTCATCGGCGAGTTTTTGCGTAATATCCCGATACGAATATACCCTGCCGATAGGACGTCCGCGCGCATATTGCGGTAAGGTCACGCGCTCCAGAATTTTCCCGGAGCGCAGTACCAGCACATCACTGGCTTCCATCAAGGGTGAACGGCTGATCGTGCCGAGGCGCTCGGTATAACGATCTGCGTCTATCATGCATTTATCCATCCATGCATAGATGGCCGCATCGTCTCTCTGCGTCATCAGTTCATCAGGCAAGCCCCAGAGATCGGCGAACAAATGGTTATAACTACGAATAGCACCATCGAGATCGGTGACAAGGATGCCGTCGGCAGTTGATTCCAGCGTCGCGCGCAGCTCGGCGATCAGTTTTTCCAGTTCATTTTCGGTTTGTTTCTGGCTGGTGCGGTCACGTACTGCAACTACAAAAATCGAGTTATCCAGACCAACTCTGACCAGGCTCACGCGGCGTTCCACCTGCACCACCGTTTTATCGGCGCGTTCGAGCAGCGTTTCAGAGTAAATATTTTCCGACAGACCCGCCGCGACATCTTCCCAGAAAAATACATCTTCGGGCGCCGCAGCCAATTCCACAATACCTTTGCCACGCAGGCTGTCTTCAGGCACTTTCAATAGTCCGTACACTGCGCGATTCGCCGCAAGTATGCGTAAGGTAACCGGATCCACCAGAATGACGGCTTCCAGCATACCCTCAATCAGCGCCTGAAGCTGGTGCGCTTTCATACCAGACCTTTGTTTGACTTGCCTGTACGAGCTTCCATTCCGCGTTCGAAGAAATAACATAAACGCTTGCGTGGCGACAGGTAGTCGTATGCGGCCTTAGGCAATTGCAATGGCTTCAGGCTGCGGTGTATGCAAAGTTGCTGTTCGTGTTCGAGATTGATCACCAGCGCTTCATCGCGGTCTATCGTGGGATCATGAATAATGACTTTTGGTTTGATCGGCCGGGCAGAATTCACCGATACCACCAACGCATATCGGTCATCGCTCAACTGCACCACTGAGCCTGGCGGATATATCCCCATCATGCGGATGAAAGTCGTCAGCGTCAGTTCGTGGAAGCGGGTTTTGTACTTGGTAAATATCTGCGACAAGGCTTCATGTGGCGTCAATGCCAGCGCCGGATTTGCTGGATTGCACAGATTGTCGTACTGATTCACCAGCGCTACGATGCGGCTCAACGGCGACATTTTTTCACCCGGAATACGGCTCGGGTAGCCGCTGCTGTCGTGGTGCTCGTGATGCTGTGCCATCAGCAGCATGGCGTTGGGTGCCAGATCCATTTTGCGTGCCAGATTCACACTGTGCATCACATGTTCCTGATACGCCAGTTTCTCTGATGCGCTGAAGTGTTCATCGATCCAGCGCACCCGATCCGGCAATTCGATTTTACCGATGTCGTGCATGAGTGCACCGACACCCAGATTGAGCATGTCGGTCTTATTCAGATCCATCGCTTTACCCAGCAACAGCGAAATGACGGTCACATTAATCGAATGTAGCGAAGTCTTTTCCCCTGCTTTTTCTGACAACAGGCGGATGGCAGCCTCATCTTCGCTGAGTATCTGCCCGAGGAAGCCCTGAATCAGTTGTTCGACCAGTTGTTTTGCCAGCCCCGGTTGCGCATGAACATGCTCGGAAACTTGTTTAAAAGTTTGTGCGGCGTGATTGAATTGCCGCTCACAGACCTGCAGACTGGCGGCCTGACTGGCAAGCAAGGCCCGGCGTCGCCGTAAAGCGTGTTCTGTCGGCGTTTCTGTCACGGCGGAGACGATGGCATCGGCAGGCGGTGCGTTATCAGCGGCCGCATCGGCGGCAGAGCTTTTATCGGGTGCATAACGGATGCGCTCTATTCCCAGCGAGCGTATGGTGTCGATCTGTTCCTGCGTACTGATTTTGAAGTTGCTGATCGGAAATGGATGATCCATCCAGCCCACGTCCAGATAGACGTACATTCCTATCCGCAGTTCGGATAGTTCGATAAATTGGGTATGAATGTCAGTCATCGCGTTTGCTGACAAAAGACCGGCAAGATGGAAGGGGATAGCCCCGTGGTATTTTCAATTTTAATCATTTAAAAAGCGAAATTTTTAACGGAAAACAGCTTTTTGTAAAAAATACCACGTTATTTTTTTCCAATACTAACTGAAATCTTCCCGAAAAATGACATGTGCGGGTTTAATTCTTTGTCGATGTTGTTATCGAATACACGACTCAACTGTTGCGTGTTCTATGGTAGCAGAAGAGCGTTGTTTTTTTAATCGCCGTCCCGTTTTCGGAACGCCAGCCAGCCGGCAATGACCGTAAATGTCAGCACGATCGCCACCACGATCCAGAAGCCGTATTCGTGCTGTGCGAGTGGAATGCCGCCGACATTCATGCCGAGCAAACCGGCGATCATATTGATAGGCAAGGCCAGCACCGTGACGACCGTCAGCACAAACAGCGAGCGGTTGTTTTGTTCATTTTCGCTGGCGGCGATTTCTTCCTGTAATAACTTGATGCGTTCCTGCAACGACGCCATGTCGCTCAGCACGACCGCAAACTCCTCAGTGGATTGGCGTAGTTCCTGCACGTCACTTTCTGCCAGCCATACCGGCGGCTTTTGCAGCAAGCGGAACAAGGCCGCAGGCTCCGGTGCCAGCAAGCGTTGCAGGCGCACCAGCACACGCCGGATTTCGCCCAGATTGGCGCGTTTTTTGTTGAGGCGATCTGCCAGCAAATGATCTTCGATGTCATCAATTTTTTTGATCACATTGCGCACGATGCCGATTAGCACGTCGGCCTGATCGCGTAACAGGTGCGTCAGCAATTCGCTGGGAGAATGGAAAATTTCACCGTGATTGACGGCATTGCGCAAACGATCGACTGATTGCAAAGGCTTGCGGCGCGCGCTGATCATGATGTTATTGGTCACACTCAGCCACAAGGTTGCAATATCGGATGCTTCAAATGCAAAGTCATGCAGCACATCGTTAATGACGGCAATCAGATTATGATCCGCATGTTCAATCCGGGTTGAACGCGAACCTTCGTGCAGGGTTTCGTAGAATTCTTCCGGCAGCGAAACATGCTCATGCAACCATTTTTCTGCCGCCACATTGGTCAGATTGAAATGCAGCCAGATAAAGCTGTTGTCATTCGCGGCGCGGTTCGTTTGCAGCCACGCCAGCGCTTCGTTAGTGTGCAGTGCTTTTCCTGCCTGACCATGGGCAAACAGGTAGCCGCAGATTAAACCAGACTGATCTGAGCCATACGATAAGTTATCCAGCACCATCTGATTTCCTGCACAACGATAGAGCCGCTATTGTAAGACAGCGCCTGTGCCGATACCGACATTTTTACTTCGCAGCCGATCAGATTTCATGCAGGTGTCACAATCCTCAACGCCTCGCACTTATGTCGGTGAAACTGGAACAAGGCACATGCAAAGGCCTCAGAGCGCTTCCCAGCGGCTAAATATACTGGGGGGGAGTATGTTTTCAAGCCCAATAAATACGCTGAGAATTGATGCAAAACGCCATATACTCCCCATTTACTCCACATTTTCTGCTGGTAAAGGATTACAGATTCGGTGCCAGCCAGCGTTCGACTTCTTCTTTTGCCACGCCACGTCGTGCCGCCATGTCCGTGACCTGATCGTCGCCGATTTTGCCGACGCTGAAGTATTTGGATTCCGGATGCGCAAAGTAGAAACCGGAGACCGCGGCACCCGGAATCATCGCCCATGATTCGGTGATATGCATGTCGATTTCTTCGCATTGCATCTGCTTGAACATCTCGGTTTTAACCGTGTGTTCCGGGCAGGCTGGGTAGCCGGGTGCCGGGCGTATGCCTTGGTAGGATTCTTTGATCAGCTCTTGATTGCTGAGTTTTTCATCGGCGGCATACCCCCACAGATCGGTGCGGATGCGTTCATGCAGATATTCGGCGAAGGCTTCGGCCAGACGATCTGCCAGCGATTTCAGCATGATGCTGCTGTAATCGTCATGTGCGTCTTCAAACCGTTTTTCGTATTTTTCTATGCCCAGACCGGCAGTGACGGCAAACATGCCGATGTAGTCAGCGACACCACTGTCTTTCGGCGCGATGAAATCAGCGAGACATTGGTTCGGACGCTGCACTCCATCAACCAGAGGTTTTTCAGTTTGCTGGCGCGTGCCGTAATAAGTGAACGCGACTTGGCTGCGGCTGTCGTCGGTGTAGATGTCGATGTCGTCGTCATGTACGCTATTGGCGGGCAGCAGAGAGACGACGCCGTTTGCTGTCAGCCAGCGGCCATCGATGATTTTTTTCAGCATCGCCTGGCCTTCGGCAAACACTTTGCTCGCCGCTTCACCGACGATCTCGTCCGTCAGGATCGCAGGATAAGGGCCCGCCAGATCCCAGGTCTGGAAGAACGGACCCCAGTCGATATACTGCGCAATCGTCGCGAGATCGACGTTTTTAAACACGCGGCGACCGATGAATTTTGGCTTCACAGGCGCGTTCGCACCGTCAAAGCGGAGCTTCATTTTATTCGCACGCGCTTGCGCCAGCGTCAGCAATGGCGTGGTTTTTTTATTCGCATGCTGCACGCGGATACGTTCGTAATCCGTCGCCAGCTCACCAATGTACTGATCGCGGCTTTCCGGCGTCAGCAAGGATTGCGCGACCGATACCGAACGCGACGCATCCGGCACATACACCACCGGGCCTTCGTAATTCGGCGCGATTTTCACCGCAGTATGGGCGCGGCTGGTGGTGGCACCGCCGATCAGCAGCGGGATCTTCATCATGCGGAAATGCGGATCGCGCTGCATCTCTTTAGCGACATACGCCATCTCTTCGAGTGACGGCGTGATCAGGCCGGAGAGGCCGATGATGTCGGCGTTTTCGGCTTTGGCTTTCGCCAGAATTTCCGAGCACGGCACCATTACGCCCATGTTGACGACTTCAAAATTATTACACTGCAAAACGACGGTGACGATGTTTTTACCGATGTCATGCACGTCGCCTTTGACGGTGGCGATGACGATCTTGCCTTTCGGTTTATTGTCACCGCTGCGTTTTTTTTCTTCTTCGATGAAAGGCACCAGATGCGCCACGGCCTGCTTCATGACGCGTGCTGATTTCACTACCTGTGGCAGGAACATTTTGCCCTGACCGAATAAATCACCGACGATATTCATGCCGTCCATCAGCGGGCCTTCGATCACCTGAATTGGGCGACCGCCGTTGTCCATAATGGCGGCGCGTGCTTCTTCGGTATCTTCGACAATCCATTGCGTAATGCCATGCACCATCGCATGCGCGAGTCGTTTGGCGACCGGCTCACTGCGCCATTCCAGCGTGGCTTCTTCTTTCTTGCCGCCGGCTTTCAGTGTTGCCGCAAATTCGATCATGCGTTCGGTCGCATCTTCTCTGCGGTTCAGCACCACGTCTTCGACGCGTTCACGCAATTCGGGATCAAGCTCGCTGTACACGCCGACCATACCGGCATTCACGATACCCATCGTCATACCGGCCTGAATTGCGTGATACAGGAAGACGGTGTGGATCGCTTCACGTGCCGGGTCATTGCCACGGAAAGAGAAACTCACATTCGAGACACCGCCGCTGATTTTTGCGCCGGGTAAATTTTGATGTATCCAGCGCGTGGCTTCGATGAAGTCCACGGCGTAGTTGTTGTGTTCTTCGATACCGGTGGCGACCGCGAAAATATTCGGATCGAAAATAATGTCTTGCGGATCAAAATCGAGTTGATCGACCAGCAGGCGATAAGCGCGTTCGCAGATTTCTATCTTGCGTTGATATGTGTCCGCCTGGCCTTTTTCATCGAACGCCATGACGATGACCGCCGCACCGTAACGCTTGCACAAGTTGGCCTGGCGCAGGAATTCTGCCTCGCCCTCTTTCATCGAAATCGAATTGACGATGGCTTTGCCCTGTACGCATTTCAGACCGGCTTCGATCACACTCCATTTCGACGAATCGATCATCAGCGGCACGCGGGCGATGTCTGGTTCCGATGCGATCAGATTCAGGAAGCGTGTCATGGCTGCCTGTGAATCCAGCATCGCTTCATCCATATTGATGTCGATGACTTGCGCGCCGTTTTCGACTTGCTGGCGGGCGACGGCTAAAGCGTCGTCGTATTGCTCATTCAGAATCAGACGCGCAAAGGCTTTAGAACCCGTGACGTTGGTGCGTTCACCGACATTCACAAACAGAGATTGTTCATCAATGGTGAAAGGCTCTAAGCCCGACAAACGACACGCCGGCGCAATGCTGGGAACCGCTCGTGGTGTCTGGGTTTGCAGGATGTCGGCAATCGCCTTGATGTGCGGTGGCGTAGTGCCGCAGCAACCACCGGCGATATTGATAAATCCGGCTTCGGCAAATTCTTTCAGCAAGGTCGAGGTGTCCGCTGGCAGCTCATCAAAACCGGTATCACTCATAGGATTTGGCAAGCCGGCATTTGGATAAATACAGACAAAGGTATCAGCAATTTTCGACAGTTCTTCTGCATACGGACGCATCAGCGCCGCACCGAGCGCACAGTTCAGGCCGATAGTCAGCGGTTTGGCATGGCGCACGGAATTCCAGAATGCTGGCACGGTCTGACCAGACAGAATGCGGCCAGAGGCATCGGTGACGGTGCCGGAAATCATGATCGGTAAGGTCTGGCCGGTTTCTTCAAAATACTGATCAATCGCGAACAGGGCTGCTTTACAGTTCAGCGTATCGAAAATGGTTTCAACCAGCAGCACATCGGCACCGCCTTCGACCAGACCACGGGTTTGCTCATGGTAGGCAGCAACCAGCTGATCGAACGTGACATTGCGCGCTGCCGGGTCATTCACATCGGGTGAAATCGAGGCGGTCTTTGGCGTTGGCCCCAACGCACCTGCGACGAAGCGGGGTTTATCGGCGCTGCTGTATTTGTCACAGGCCGCGCGGGCGATTTTTGCGGCCTGCACGTTCATCTCATACGCCAGATGCGCCATGTGATAATCGTCCTGCGCGACGGTGGTGGCACCGAAGGTATTGGTTTCGATCAGATCGGCACCGGCGGCCAGATATTGTTCGTGAATTTCCTGAATGATGTGAGGCTGCGTCAGTGTCAGTAATTCATTATTGCCTTTGACGAATAATTCTTTGCCGGGTACTGCAAAATCTTTGAAACGTTCGCCGCGATAATCTTCTTCCGTCAGCTTGTAACGCTGGATCATGGTGCCCATCGCGCCATCTAGGATCAGGATGCGTTGTTGCAGTAATTCGCGCAAACGGGTTTCGGTGGCGGAGACAGGCAGGGTTCTGGTCATGATCTTTACTCGCAAAAAACAAAACCCGATCGGCTCATGCATGCAGGCGGATCGGGCGACGTCCTTTTAGCAGCACTTATTACGCGCCCGCAATCTGAATCTCAAATCGGCGCTGGGAAGCGTAAATTATACGTCAAATCAAGGACTTGACTCCGAAGTTGCGGGAGTTTGCCGGTTTTTGCTTATACATTGTGGTTAGATCGATATATGTTGATCGCATCAATGGTGCACTTTTTTGCGTAAGTGTTAACAAAAAAGGGCATATCCTCAAACGAGAGATATGCCCAAAGGGAATACTTATTACGATTAAATCTGCAGCGTTGGAAAGCGTGTGATTAATGCTTTTTATGTCGGGTGGCGATCAGGCTGGCAATAATAGAACCGCCAAGAATCAGGCCAATCACCATCAGCGAAACATCGGTCGGCACATGCATCCATTTCACGATCAGCATCTTGATACCGACAAACATCAGCACAAACGCAAGACCGAATTTCAGTAAATGGAAACGGTCAGCCATATCTGCCAGCAGGAAATACAATGCCCGCAAGCCCATAATCGCGAAAATGTTTGAGGTAAATACGATGAACGGATCAGTCGTCACGGCAAAAATCGCTGGAATCGAATCGACCGCAAAGATGACATCGGATACTTCAATCAGGATCAAGACCAGCAGCAACGGAGTAAAGACGCGCTTGCCATCAACTTTGATACTGAATTTTTCTTTGTGAAACTCATTGGTAAATGGCAGTAATTTTTTTGCCAGTTTCAATACCGGATTGGCGTCGAGATCAGGTTCTTTTTCCGTCGATACCAGCATGCGGAAACCGGTGATCAGCAGGAACACACCAAACAGATACAACACCCATGCAAACTGGGTGACAACCCAGCTACCGGCGAGAATCATGATGACGCGCATGATGATCGCACCCAGTACACCGTACAGCAGCACTTTGCGCTGATATTGCGGCGGCACCGCGAAATGGCCAAAAATCAGTAAGAAGATAAAGATGTTATCGACCGACAGTGATTTTTCGATGACATATCCGGTCAGGAATTCCATGGCTTTGGCGGTAGCGATCTCGCGCCCGACGGTTTCTGTCAGGTATATCCACAGACCAAAATCAAATGCCAAAGCCAGGCTGACCCAGACAATCGACCAGGCCGCCGCTTCCCTGACGCTGACTTTGTGGGCGCGTGAACCACCCAGCGCCACAACGTCTATGGCTAACATCGCTAAGACAAATGCGATAAATGCGACCCACATCCAGGGTTGAGCGACGGTATGCAACATGATTTACTCTTTTTCGATAAAGCCCAGCAATTGCAGCAGGCTGGTGAACAGATTGAAGATTGTGACGTACAGGTTGACTGTCGCCATAATGTAATTGGTCTCGCCACCGTGGATGATATTGCTGGTTTCAAACAAAATCATGCCGGACATCAACAACACCATGACCGCAGAAATCGTCAGCGACAAGGCTGGAATCTGGAAGAAAATCGCGCCCAGACTCGCCACCAGTGCGACGATCATACCGACCATCAGGAAACCACTCATGAAGCTGAAATCACGTTTGCTGATCAGTACGTAGGCAGACAAGCCCATGAAAATCAGACCGGTCATACCCATTGCTGTCATCACGATGGAAGTGCCGCCCGGCATTTTCAGATAATGACTGAGGATAGGGCCGAGGGTGTAACCCATGAAACCTGTCAGGGCAAACACACTGGCAATACCCCATGCGCTGTTGCGCAGTTTGTTGGTGGCAAACAGCAGGCCAAAATAGCCGATCAGGGTCAGAAAGATGCCGGGACCCGGAATCGCGAAAGCGATGGTCGCACCTGCGGTCAATGCAGAAAACAATAAAGTCATCGACAACAACATATACGTGTTGCGTAAGACTTTCTGACTGTCACTGGCTGTGGTGTCGATATAGTCAACGGTTTGCACATCATGTGCAGTAGAGCGACTCAAGATTTTCATGCTTTTCTCCTGAAATGTTGAAGTCTGACGAAAAGACACAGGACTTCCCCTTCTCAACAGAAGGTGGAAACAGTCTAGTTGCAAGAGAATTGAAAGAAAAGTCGAATATAATTGATAAATACTTCGTAAAAATCGATGATTTGTCGATGATCTCTCTTTATGCCAGCACTGAACTACAAACACCTGCACTATTTCTGGATGGTTGCCAAGTCAGGCAGCATTGCGCGTGCCAGTGAACAATTGCATCTGACGCCGCAAACCATCAGCGGACAACTCACTTTGTTTGAAGAAATGCAGGGCGAGACTTTGTTCCGTAAGCAGGGGCGTAATCTGGAACTGACTGAGGCGGGTCGTTTGGTGCTGAGTTATGCAGAAGATATTTTTGCGCTCGGGCGTGAGCTGGAAGAAGTGCTGCATCACCGGCCGACCGCGCGCACTGTGCAGCTACGTGTCGGAGTGTCAGATGCGGTACCGAAAACGGTGGCGTATCAATTGCTGGAGCCGGCGATGACTCTGCCGCAGACCTTACGGATTAATTGCCGCGAAGGCAAACTCGAATTACTGTTAGCAGAGTTGGCGATGCATAAGTTAGATGTCGTGTTATCCGACAGCCCTATGCCGGTGACAGCGAATGTTCGTGGGTATAGTCATTTGCTGGCCGAATCCGGCATCAGTTTTTTTGCCACCCGTGATTTGCGTGCCAGCTTGTCCAGTACTTTCCCTTCACTGCTGGATGGCGCACCATTCTTATTACCTGGTGAAGACGCTGCGCTGCGCGGACGTTTGTTGCAATGGCTGGATCAGCAACAATTGCATCCAAAAATTACCGGCGAGTTTGACGATAGTGCGTTGATGAGTGCATTCGGTCAGGCTGGTGCCGGCGTGTTTGCCGCGCCGACCGTCATCGTTGATCGTGTGATACGCCAGTATGACGTTGAGCTGATCGGCCAGACGCAGGCGATTCAGGAACAGTTTTACGCCATATCGGTTCAGCGAAAATTGACTCATCCCGCGGTGTTAGCCATCAGTCAGGCTGCGCAACAGAACTGGGTGCAACCATTCTCAGCAGAAAAATAATCCTGAAGCGAACCGTGTGTTGAACTCATATGGAGTTCGCTGCCGCAAAGAGGCTAAAAAAAAGCACCTGAAAAATCAGGTGCTTTTATCCAGTGCTTTTTTAAGGCTGTGTTGCCAATACTTTATATTGATGCGATCAGCGACGACCCAGCAGAGATTTGACAGTACGATCCATAGGGACAGCGTAGTCATACGTACTGAGGACGATATTGTCGACTGGACGTATCAGTTTCAGGTTAACGAAAACCAGCTTTTCACTTTCCGCATACGTACCAACGATGACGGCCTGTGCCTGATGATTTTGTGCAACTTCCTTAATTTCGCGCGTCAGCAGCAGTTCACCGACATTTTGCTTGATCAGTACTTTGTCGCGGAATTTCATTTCCAGCATTTGATATCCAGCGCGGGAAAACTGACCGGAAACTTGTTCAGCGACAATACGTCCGAATGGAGAGGACTCTTCCAGCACATTGATATTCGCCAGCGTGGCAACGATCAGTGGGCGCGATTTATCCAGAGAATTACCGGCAGCAGCGATCAGGGCTGTTGCTGCTTTCTGATTGGTTGGGATAAATTCGTTCGTTTCAGCTTCTTTCCAGGACAAGGCGGCTGTCGATGTCGATGTGCTGGCCCCGGTGAGGTTCATATTTGAGCAAGCGCTGAGCAACAGACCACAACTTACTGCAAGTGCAATTTTCTTTACCATGATTAGCCCCCGATCACTTTAAAATTAAATTCAGTTTCTTTATTGTATAAAGACGCGTCATATTCATTGACGGGATACGCATCGGTCCTTCGTGCTACGTATTGTGCGTTTTTTATCAGTGACGTCGTCACAATTACTTCATAGACGGATGTTGTGCTAGTCGTTGACGTGCCACCGAAAACAAAACGGCGGTTAACTTGTCGATCAGTGGAGAAACGCACTAATTGAGTATCGATATCGACGATTTGCGCTGTACCATCATTGACTTTTCTGACGGTCACACCTTGATTGACCAGGGACGTTACTACCTGAGTGTAAAACGCCTGACTGAATTTACTCGGGTTTTGCGGCGGAGTGACAAATACTGGAGCACCAATTTTGTCGGTGCCTAATTTGATCTGGTCAGCAACGTCCTTCGCGATCAATAACCAATTTGAGACGACTTGAAGTTCCGGAGCAGCAGTCTTAGTGTTGTTATTATAAGACGTGTTAGTGTTATTCAATGGAGTTGAGCAACCGGCCATCAGCATGACGGTAACAACAACTGGAACGATTTGTTTCATGCACTTCCTTTTCTAGCGTTCGGGTCAGGGATTTGGGCGGCAAAATCCAGCGCACACCATTAGTTAGCGTAAGAGAATACAACAAGTCTCGCAGAGCAACAAAGAATTTACTTGTAACCAACAGTGAATCGGCCTAATTCCTGCTTAATGTGGGAATTGTGTATAAAAGTGTCCCGATTTGTCGTTTTTTTGCTTCACACTCAGCCGGTTCAGGTTCGATTGAATTGCATATCAGGAATCAGGGGAAAGCCTTGCAGGAACTCTGCAGCAGGTAAACGTTTTCCTCCTGGTTTTTGTAGTTCGGTCAGTTTCAGTACCCCTTCCCCGCAGGCAACCAGAATGCCTTCTTGTGCGGATGCCGTCAGAATTTGCCCCGGAGTTGCGCCAGTTTTATTCGCTGTGACCATTTGCGCAGCCCAGATTTTGATCGTGCTGCTGCCGTACTGAGCATGTGTGCCGGGAAACGGATTGAAGGCGCGGATTTTTCTTGCCAGTACATCTGCAGGCAGGTGAAAGTCGAGCGCAGCTTCTTCTTTACTGATTTTGGCGGCGTAAGTCACACCCTGTTCCGGCTGCACTGTCGCAGCCAGGGCGCCTTGTTCCAACTGGTGTAAAGCCTGCACTATCATTTCGCCGCCCATCGCTGCCAATTTGTCGTGAAGGCTGCCTGTGGTCTCAGTGTTGTTAATGCTGATACTCTGTTTTAACAGCATGGGGCCGGTATCCAGACCTTCCTCCATTTGCATGATCGTGATACCTGTTTCGGCGTCACCAGCCTCAATCGCTCTGTGTATAGGTGCCGCACCGCGCCAGCGTGGCAAGAGCGAGCCGTGAATATTCAGGCAGCCTAAACGGGGGATTGTCAATACAGAGAGAGGCAATATCAAGCCGTACGCCGCCACCACCATGACATCATGTTCTGTGTTGCGCAGTACGTCGTGCGCCTCTGCCGCAACATCAGGATATTTGCCGTTCAATTTCAACGAGATAGGTTGTGCAACGGGAATGTTTTGTTCCATTGCATATTGCTTCACGGCCGATGCGTGCAAATGCATGCCTCTGCCGGCCGGCCGGTCTGGTTGCGTGAGCACCAGAGGAATGTCAAAGCCCGCCTCATGTATGGCTGCTAAGGCGGTGGCGGCGAATTCTGGCGTCCCGGCAAAAATGACTTTCATTTGCGATTCCCGGAATGGCGTTGCATTTCACGTTCTTCCTTGACCAGTTTCGTTTTTATGCGGTTTCGCTTCAGCGGCGACAGATATTCAACGAAGACTTTACCCTTCAAATGATCAAGCTCGTGTTGTATGCAAACAGCGAGTAAATCTTTGGCATGAATTTCGAATTCTTTGCCATCGGCATCCAGTGCTTTGACTTTGACTTCGGCAGGTCGTTCAACGCCGTCATAAATGCCCGGTACAGACAGGCAACCTTCGTCGTAGACTTTTCTTTCTTCACTGGCCCAGATAATTTCGGGATTAATGAATACTTGTAACTGATCGTTGGCTTCAGAGATATCGATGACAACCAGTTGTTCATGCACATCAACCTGTGATGCCGCCAGACCGACGCCGGGCGCGTCGTACATTGTTTCAGCCATGTCCGCAATCAGTTGCTTGAGGCGTGCATCAAAGGAAGTTACCGGTTTTGCCACTTTGTGGAGGCGCGGATCGGGATACCGCAGTATATTTAGTATGGGCATATTACATTTCGCAACAAGCTGGTTTAGCTTTTGCGCTGTTTTTCTTGCTAGTTCAAGGATTTATGGGCAGAATTTGATCCAATTTGGCAATTATTATAAGCAGATTGCATGCTTGCTTGCCTGTTTGCTGTATGACAGCATCTCGTATCGGATATGTTTATGAAAAAGTTTAGCACAATCGCTGCCATCATCGTTGGCAGTCTGCCATTCGCTTCCAGCTCCGCGTTTGCGGTATCGGGAGAAGCGACGATTGCGCAAGCTCAGGTTGTGGCTCGCAGCAGCAAATGTGCTTTTCTGCCAGATGCTCCGGATAAACATGTCGTTGTCAGTGGCGATACTTTGTGGGGAATTTCTTCTAAGTTTCTGCAAAATCCCTGGTGCTGGCCACAAGTTTGGGGCATGAACAAAGAAGAAATTCGTAATCCGCATTGGATTTATCCAGGGCAGATTGTTTATTTTGACCGTGCGAATCAGCGCCTGCGTCTGGGCAATGTTTCAGGTAATGGCGTTGTCGGTGGTGTTCCTACTGTCAAATTGTCTCCCAGATCCCGTGTTGAAGGATTGGGAGCGAATGCAATTCCAGCTATTCCTGCGTCAGCGATTGAGCCGTTTCTGGTACATCCGATGATCGTCGAGGTCAATACACTGGAACGTACACCGCGCATCGTCGCGGCGCCGGAAAGTAAAGTGAATATGGGACAGGGCGAAAAAACCTATGTTCGCGGTGATCTTGATGGCGGCACCTCATTTCAGGTATTCCGTCCTGGCGTACCATTGAAAGACCCAGATAATGGCAACATCATTGGCTACGAGGCTGCTTTTGTCGGCACGGTAAAGCTGGCGCGCGAGCCAGATGATGATAACGACGTCTATACTTTCAACGTCGTTAATTCAAAACTAGAAATGTCTGTCGGTGACAGGTTGTTACCTGTAACACCGACACCAATTCTCAGCTACGTGCCTCATCCGCCGGAAGAGGAGATCCGTGCGCGTGTCGTCAGTGTTTATGGCGGTGTGTCGGTCGCCGGACAAAATCAGATTATTACGATTAATCGTGGCAAAGAGCACGGCCTCGATCTTGGTACTGTGTTGTCTCTGCAACGCTACGGGGAAGTAATCACGGATCGCACTGATGGTAACCGCAAGGTAAAATTACCGGATGAGCAATATGGTCATGTGTTTATTTTCCGCTTGTTTGACAATATCTCTTACGGCTTGGTGATGCAGGTCACTGATTTTGTCAAAGTTGGCGACGTCGCCAGATCGCCTCAATAATCAAATGGAGGTCTGGAATTGTTACCGGACTTCTTTTCCTGGTTAAGACTGGAACAAACACCGGGCGTTGGCCCTGGCACTGCCTGTAAGTTGCTTGCTGGCTTTGGCTTGCCAGAGCATGTCTTTACAGCAAGCTACGAGGCTTTGTGTTCTGTCGTCACGCCAAAAATCGCCCGCGCCTTATTACTCCCGCCGCAAGAAGATTTTCTCAGGTTATCTGAGATTACTCAGTCCTGGGCTATGCAGCCGGGCAACTATGTTGTCACGCTTGCCGATACGCTGTATCCACCGGCATTGCTGGAAATTCCCGACCCACCGCTGATGTTGTATGTGAAAGGAAGGCCGGAAATACTGCGACAGTCGGGGATAGGTGTGGTGGGCAGCCGGAATGCGACTGCGCAGGGGATACGGAATGCGGAACAATTTTCTGAAGTTTTAAGTCATGCCGGATTGACGATCAGCTCCGGTCTGGCCGCAGGTATTGATGCTGCAGCACATCAAGGAGCGCTTCGCGGTATCGGTTCGACAATCGCTGTGATCGGCACAGGTGCGGATATTGTTTATCCCGCCAGAAATCGGCTGCTGGCACATCAGATAGCAGCAGAGGGCTGCATCATCAGTGAATACTCACTTGGTACTCCCGCAATTGCCTCTAACTTCCCTCGCCGCAACCGGATTATTTCTGGGTTGACGAGAGGAGTGGTGGTGGTGGAAGCCGCTGCGCAGTCGGGTTCTTTAATTACTGCAAGGATGGCGGCGGATCAGGGGCGGGAAGTGTTTGCGATTCCCGGTTCCATCCATTCGCCGTTAGCAAAAGGCTGTCATCAATTGATCAGGCAAGGCGCGAAACTGGTCGAGTCTGCGCAGGATATATTAGAAGAGTTGCAACTCAGCCTACCACAAGCAACTGTTGTAGCGGGTTCGCTTCCAATAGCAGCAACGGCTGACGCATCGGCTGGTTTGCTGGCGCTGATGGGCTATGATCCGGTTCCGCTAGATGTGTTGGCATTACGTACTGATCTGGATGTCGCAAGTTTAACCGGGCAATTACTGGAACTTGAGTTGTGCGGGCAGATTGAATCATTACCGGGCGGAATGTTTCGCCGTCTTCATTAGGTTATGTACAAATCATGCGTTAAACCCGGTGTTGGCTTTTAAATATACTCCTAGGGAGTATATTTAAAAGCCCAGTATTTACAGAGACTTTCTGGCAAAAAATGCAGATACTGCCCCGAAATAGTTAAAAATCTCAAAAAACCGCGGGGATATCTCAGGACGGGACTTGTTTGAAACTGTTTCAGCAGATAGAGTACCGACATGTTTGATATTCTTGTTTACCTCTACGAAACTTATTATCGTCCTGACGCCTGTCCGGATACCGCCGCTCTGGTCAAAAAACTTTCCGCTGTTGGTTTCCCTGAAGATGAAATTTCTGAGGCACTGGATTGGCTGACCGGTCTGGCAAATACAACGGATCAGTCGTTGCCATCACCATTAAGTTCAAACGGTTTCCGGGTCTATGCTGGAGTTGAGCTTACCGCCCTCGGTACGGAAGCGATTGGTTTTATTCAGTTTCTTGAATCGGCAGGATTGTTATCCTCCTTGCAACGTGAAATCGTTGTCGAGCGTGCGCTGGCTGTGAACGAGTCACCGCTGCCGCTCAATAAACTGCGCATCATTGTCCTGATGATGTTGTGGAGCCAGGGCGCCGAACCAGATATGTTGATGTTTGACGAACTGTTGTTGTCAGATGACGACAATACGCCCCGTCTTTTGCATTAATCGTTTCATAAACAGAAGATTTCTGGCAAAAATCGCAGCTTGGTTGCGGGTTTTGCGTTTGCACGTTTATCATTCCGCACTAACTTAGGTTAGTCTTACGCTTATTTAGCAAAAAATGTTGTTTGTTAATCATTTTTTGTGCAAAAAACATTCGAGAATTCCGAAATGACAAAAACGCTCATCATTGCCGAAAAACCTTCTGTCGCCGCTGACATTGCGAAAGCACTTGGAGGTTTCACTAAGCATGATGACTATTTCGAATCGGATGAGTATGTATTATCTTCCGCAGTAGGTCATTTGCTGGAAATTACCGTTCCTGAGGAATATGACGTTAAACGCGGCAAATGGAGTTTTGCGCATTTGCCGATGATCCCGCCACATTTCGCGCTGAACCCTATCGCAAAAACCGAAACACGCCTGAAAGTGCTGAATAAACTGATCAAGCGTAAAGATGTTTCGGCACTAATTAATGCATGTGACGCGGGTCGTGAAGGTGAGCTGATTTTCCGTCTGATTGCGCAAAACGCCAAAGCCAAGCAACCGGTACAACGCTTGTGGTTGCAATCGATGACACCGGCAGCGATCCGGGACGGCTTCAAAAAACTGCGTAGTGACGCAGAAATGATGCCTTTGGCCGACGCTGCACGTTGCCGCTCGGAATCAGATTGGCTGATCGGTATCAACGGTACCCGCGCCATGACCGCATTCAATTCCAAAGAAGGTGGATTTTATCTGACGACAGTCGGGCGGGTGCAGACGCCAACCTTATCGATCGTGGTTGAGCGTGAAGAAAAAATTAAAAAATTCGTTTCCCGCGATTTTTGGGAAGTTCGCGCCGAATTCGTTTGTGCCGCAGGCATTTACGAAGGACGCTGGATGGATCAGCAGTTCAAAAAAGACGAGCATGATCCTGAGAAGAAAGCGGAACGACTGTGGAGTAAGCTTGCCGCCGAGTCCATCGTCGCGGCATGCCGCGGACGTCAGGGCAATGTCACAGAAGAGTCTAAGCCTGCAACACAGATGGCGCCGGCGCTGTTTGACCTGACCAGCCTGCAGCGTGAGGCGAATGCCAAATTCGGCTTCTCTGCCAAAAATACCTTAGGCCTTGCCCAGGCTTTGTACGAAAAACACAAAGTGCTGACTTATCCGCGTACGGATTCCCGCCATTTGCCGGAAGATTATCTGGATACCGTCAAACAGACGCTGGAAACGGTTTCTGAAAGTAATAATTATCATCAGTTTGCAAGCCAGATTCTGAAAAATAACTGGGTCAAGCCGAACAAGCGTATTTTCGATAATACGAAAATCAGTGATCACTTTGCGATCATTCCTACTGGTCAGGCACCAAAAAATTTGTCTGAACCCGAGCAAAAACTCTACGACCTGGTGACGCGTCGTTTTATGGCGGTATTCTTCCCGGCGGCAGAATTTCAGGTGACAACGCGCATCACAGAAGTGACAGGGCACCACTTCAAAACCGAAGGTAAAGTCATGACCAACGCTGGTTGGTTGGCGATCTACGGTAAAGAAGCACTGGAAGAAAAAGATACGGAAGGTAAAGGCACGCTGGTTCCGGTTGCCAAAGGTGAAAAAGTTCTTGCCGATAAAATTGAAGCGCATGGCCTTGTGACAAAACCACCGGCTCGCTACAGCGAGGCGACCTTATTGTCGGCAATGGAAGGTGCCGGCAAACTGGTGGATGACGGAGAATTGCGCGAAGCTATGGCGGGTAAGGGGCTTGGTACACCAGCAACTCGGGCGGCGATTATTGAAGGCTTACTGACCGAGAAATACTTGCTGCGCGAAGGTCGGGAGCTGATGCCGACGGCCAAAGCATTCCAATTGATGACCTTGTTGCGTGGTTTAGGTGTGGATGAACTGACTTCGCCGGAGTTGACCGGTGAATGGGAATACAAGCTGTCGCAAATGGAGAAGGGCAAAATCAGCCGTGAGGAATTCATGCGCGAAATTGCCCAGATGACACAAATCATCGTCAAACGCGCAAAAGAGTACGACAACGACACGATTCCGGGTGATTATGCGACTTTACATACGCCATGCCCGCATTGCGGCGGTGTAGTCAAAGAAAACTACCGTCGTTTTGCCTGCACTAAGTGTGAATTCTCTATGAGCAAAACGCCCGGTAGCCGTCAATTTGAGGTAGCTGAAGTCGAAGAATTATTAAGTAAGCGCGAAATTGGCCCTCTGCAAGGTTTCCGCTCGAAAATGGGTAGACCGTTTGCAGCTATTTTGAAAATTGTTCCGGATACAGAACACAATAATTTAAAGCTTGAATTTGATTTTGGCCAGAATCAGGATGACGGCGAGGATGGTGAGGGCGTTGATTTCACTGGTCAGACTGCATTAGGCCCTTGCCCGAAATGTGGCAGCGGCGTTTTTGAAATGGGCCTCGCTTATGTCTGTGAAAAGACCGTTGCCAAGCCTAAAGCATGTGATTTCCGTAGCGGCCGCATCATCTTGCAGCAAGAGATTTTGCCCGAGCAGATGACTAAACTATTGGTTGACGGCAAAACTGATTTATTGCCAGGCTTTATTTCTCAGCGTACACGTCGCCCGTTTAAAGCATTTCTGGTCAAGGCGAAAGACGGCAAAGTGAGTTTCGAATTTGAGGAACGCAAAGCCAAGGCACCTGCCGCTAGCAAAGCAAAAGCGGCGGCACCCGCTGATGAGGCTGCAAAACCCGTCAAAAAAGCAGCGGTCAGAAAGAAAAAAACCGCCTGATATTGCGTGAAGTCAGCTTTGACTGTGCTTATCCGCTCCGCTTTCAGTTGCAGCAGATGCCATTCCTTCGGTATATTGTATGAAATGATTTTCTTGCAATAAGGTATATATGGCATTGGTTGAAATACTGTCGAGCGCACGCAGAGAATTTTTTAATGCCTTTCAAAATGCCGCTGCAACTCTGGTTCCACGTACAGTGGAGGCTTTGTTTTCTAAGGTAAATTCAGAAAATAGCCCGATAGAACAGGCTGACATCGTCCGTGCTCAACTTTTGTTGCAGGAGCATCGTCACGAAATTGAGCTGCAACTGACGAAAAATATGCAACAGTTGCTTGATAGGAGCATGGAAACGACCTATCAGAACTTTCGCCCCAATTTATCCGCCCTTTCCATCTCTGCCGATAATCTGAGTCTGCTTGATTCATCTGCATTTGAGAGTTCGCTGCGCTTTAATGAAGTCACACAGCTGTTCCGGAATGTCGCAGAGCAAGAATTGATTGATCTGAATATCCGTATCGCTGTTTTGTTCGGTCAGGACGATATACGCGAGCGGGAAAATCCTTTCCGGCCTTATCTGATAACCCGTTGTATTTTTCTCGCAGTAGAAAGTTTGCGCCTCACTCAGGAAATGTTTTCGATACTGGCGATGCAGCTGGGCGAAACCCTGACGGTGGATATTCCGGGTATTTATCAGCAAACCAACGCCGAATTAGAAAAACATGGTGTGCACGCACACCTTTCCTTAAAAATAAATAAATCAGCAGAGACGTTGCATCCCAGAGGTAGCAGTAGCGTTGGGACGCAGCAGAATGTTATTAGCAGTCAACAGATCAATAACGCTTTTCCTGCATTTAATCAGTTGGATTTTCCTGCAGCGGAAGATGTCAGATCGGCGCCGTCATCTCCGTCTGGTAATCCGTCAATTAACATAGACCAGCTGTTTCAGGTTTTGCGCGGTAGAGAAAAAACGGCATTTTCAGCATATAGCCCAACGGTTGCTGCGCAAGACAATTCTTCGTCACCTGCATGGTTTGCCAATACATCCGATTTGGCTGAACTTTTGCGAAAAACCTTTGGACAATCTCGTCCTTTCCAACGCGGAAGGGATTTTGATCTTGCAAGCCAGGAAGCGCAACAGGAGACTCCTTTACCAAGCGCAGAGATGGCGCAATCTGTGATTCGCGGTTTAGTCGAGCGCTTTAGTCATTTACCTGTTCCCGAAAAAATTAACGCTGCGCCTCCAGAATTAGAGGAGTTGTTGATTGAAAAGGATTTGATTCGTACGCTCGGTTATTTGCACCTGTCAATGAAGCCGGATCTGAGTATTCTGAATGAACGCGGTGACGTCCGTAATCTGATTCGTGAACAACGTGAGGCATTTTCAGCGCTAGCTCGCTCGACCGAGGAGCTCATGATCATTGATGTGCTGGCGATGTTATTCGAGTCGATATTATTCGATGATTTGCTTTCGAAAGAATTACGAGAGCAGTTGGGACGCCTTCAATTTCTATTGTTGCAGTTGGCTTTGAGTGACCGTACGTTTTTGAGTAACCAACATCAAGCTGCCCGGTTGCTGCTGAACCGGATCGCATCCGTATTGCTTGGAACGCAGCATTTACCCGTGACTCAGCGCAAAATTGAAGAAGAAATTTCCAGGGTATTTAAAACCTTATCCCGGCATGATTGTCGTGTGCCAGAACTGTTTGAGCGAATATATAACCGATTCGATACGTTTATTTCTACTGAATTAAGAACTCAGGATAAGTTCATCAGGCGTACGGTGAAGTCGATAGAAGAAGCTCAAATCCGTTATCTGCGCTCGGAACAAACTTCTTCGCTGCTGATGGACGGCTTGGCGAAGCTGGACGTTCCCCAGCATTTCGCTAATTTTTTAACGACGGAATGGGTGCGGGCAATTAACATCGCCGAGCGAACAGACACGTCACTGGCCTCCCATTTGCGAGCACTTGTGCCGGATCTGATATGGAGCATCCAGCCTAAAAATTCTCAGGAAGAACAAAGTCAGCTTTCCGCGCTGCTGCCTGGAATGTTGACTGATCTCAGGCGCGGTATTGCGATGTTGGATTGGACTCAGTTTAAACAGAATGCCTTATTGAACTGGCTGCATGAAAGGCATCGTGGGGTATTGCTTCCCACGCAGGAATTTTCAACATCTAAGACTTTAGTGCAGGCTCGGGAGATATTTTTAAATTTTTTGGAGCAACCAGCAGTAGTTTTATCTGATTCCATCGAAAAAAATAAGTATCACGAAGTTGAAAAGTATCTGCATGAGGTACTCGCGGAATTGCAGTTGAACGTTGTTTTCATCGAGGCCAGCAACACACAAGTTCCCCTGAAAAATGACGATGTTTTATCTGTAGTAACGACGCAGGGCGAAAGTAAATCTTCGGAAATCCTGCAGCGCTTATATAGTGGCGCACCGATAGAACTTGCAATTGATAATCTCATTAAGCGAGGCTGTATTGCCTGGGTTAACCCTAATATGAGCAACCTCCTATTGAGTATGAATCAACAAGCTGAACCCGTCATTATCAGCTACGAAAGTTTCACCCATTATTCTGGCAATGGAGCACTGACGTTTGTTGAAAACGCTCCTCTGATAGACAGAGCTGTTCAGGCTGTACTTAAATCGGCAGAGATAATCGAGAAGCAAGCTAGCTGATTACCCTTTGGCTTCTGTGCCTGAAACATTAAATCCTTATCCATTAAAATAATTTACCTGTTAGATTGCGAATTGAGGAAGGTTTTGCTATAGTTCGGCTCCCGCTGAGAAGCGGGGGAAGAAAGTGAAGTGAAGCAAGAAGTCACTGGCAGTCAACAAGCCAAGGCCAAGCGATCCGATTGGTGGCCGCACAACAAAATGCGGACGCTGAGAAGAAAAAGCGAAGCGAAAGGGCGAAGGGAGTTGACAGTGAGTGAGAAGTACTTCATAATCTCGTTTCTCTGCTGCTGACGCACACAACGATGCGAAGCGAAACTCGGAAGAGTGAAGCGGAAAA